>DATMNZ010000054.1:0-20465 GCA_035568495.1 Saccharimonadales bacterium (SeqCode)
CTCTACGACCCAATGTTGACGCACGTTCCCCGATGAGGAGGGGATTGAAACGTTTGACTCTTACCACGATCCTGGCCACCATATCCCTCAACGACTTACAGAGTATCCGTCGAGACTGCGTCAGATCACCGTGTACTCTGCGGTTCGAGAATGCAAGAACCGGCTCATGCGCCGACAGATTGAGCAGAACAGTTCACAACGCGTCCAGAGCGTTGGGCCTTGTTTTTCCATTGAGTACCGGATATATGGATGCGCCGCACTCATTTGGGGCAGTCTCATGGCAGCGGGCAGTGCTGCCGGCCGCCCGAGGAGTGCATTCGACATGGTCATTGCCGCCATTGCCCAGTTAAACGATTGCATTCTTGTCACCGATAACGAAAAGCACTTCCCGGCTATCGAGGTCTTCAATCCCCTTCGTGGCACAAGCGGTAAAGAAACGGCTGAACGCTAAGCTTCCTACCGTAGTCCGGCCTTCTAGGGCCCCGTTCTCCGTACGGGTTGTAGGCCTTCTGAGTATTGAAGGCATTTCTGCCACCATTTCCACAGATTAGCCCCCCGCGACCCATGTTTTTAACGTGCATTTAACATTCAGGAATTCCAGCCGCACTTAGAATCGAGGCATAAATCCAAGTCAAGACTGATCGGCGTGCGAGAAAAGGAGTATTTATGAGAATCGCGCAAGCACCATTTCGTGCGGAGATCGTTCCTCACGCCAGTCCCGTCCATGCCCTGTGGCATTGCATCATCCAGCGTGAAGGATCCACCGAGGTTATTACCCGGCTGGAAGCGATGCGTAAAGAGGATGCGCGTTGCATCGCGCTACTGGAACTCTCGCGGCTGCAGCCGCCAGGTGGGGTACGCAGGCCGGCCTAATCTTGCCCCGTGGCTGCCGTCGCCTTTGGCGGCTCTTCCGTCGTTCTCTTCTGTTGATCCGGCATGTCCCGTTCCGGCGCAAAGAACGCGCCGGAACGGGACATGCCGGGCCATGACACCGAAGAATTTCCTCGCATAGCGACTCGCACTTTTGATTGCACCTCTGAAGAAGCGCGAGCGTGCCTGCATCGCCCGTCGTGCGATAAAATTGGTTCCAGAGGAAAACATGACAGAGCCAACTTATGATGAACTGAAAGCCAAGCTCGCCGAACTGGAGAAGCAAAGCGGACGCCGCACCGGGTCGCTGGAGTTTCGCGTCGGCGAGAAGGGCGGTGTGAGTGTCTACGGATTGGGAAGGTTTCCGGTGACGCTCTATTACGAGCAATGGATACGGCTGCTCGACCAGGCCGACACGCTGCGCGCCTTTCTGGAAGAGAACAAAGGCCGCCTGAAGCTGAAGGTCTAGCGCATGGCAGCCGCGCGGACAACAAGCCTTTAGCCGCGAATCGATCCCAAGGACCGCGAATTGCGTCCGAGGCTGCGCACAGAAATCTTCAGGGCTTCATCTGCTGAGATTTCCGCGCATCCGCGAATCTCGCACTCCGTGGGCAGCTCAATTTCCGTATTGGCGAGAAACCGGTCAGGGTCCCCAAAAAACTTGAAATCCTCGTCGCCTAAATCTTCCACCAGGATGACAAAAAACTTGCTCATGGGTGGGCTCTGCCTCCTTATGACATGCTTTAGGGACTGGGACCTCCCACGAGCGGGACTCTCTGGGCAAACCGTTGTCTCCATCGTACTCCAAAGTGGGCCCGGTTTCAGTATCAGGCTTTTTTGCGCCGCAGGGCGTCGAGACTTCCGATTGACAACGGATTTTCCTTTGTATATAGTCTGATGCTGTCATAAGAAGTGAGCCCTGATTTTTTTTCTACCGGCCTGAACGAAACCCGGTTTTTATTAAAAATTTGGCTCAGAGATTTAAGAATCTCTGGGCCATTTTGTTTTTTGGGCGCTCTCTGAAGCGTCGGGTTTCGATTGCGTGAGTAAGACGGATAGTGATCTTTCGATGCGTTCGCACCAGCACGCAGGTATGGCCCTTGAGAAGTCGGTGAATCGGGATTGATTGCCGGCCCCGATGCCTGTTCCCCGGAAAACCGGAAGGCGGCAGGATTTTGGCCCGCAGACGATTGCTCCGCCAGGCACTTCTTATCTCGTAACTCAATAGACGACATGGCTGTTTAGAGGTTAGCTGCAGAATTGAGGGCGCCGGGCCTATGGGCCTGACGGTCCCCCAGGAACGGACTTTGAAGGAGGAGAAGGAGTTTAGACGGACGATGACATCAGATATCCGGCTTCGCATTCTCTTGATCCGATGGTTGGCCGCGCCGCTGGCGCTGCTGGCAATTGCATTACCGGGCAAGGCCGCCGCTAACGACGATAACGACGGCGGCGCAGTGAAGTTTTCACCCAAAGCTGAGCTCACCTTCAAGCAACGGTGCAGCGCGTGCCACACTTACGGCAAGGGCGTTAAGGTGGGGCCCGACTTGAAGGGCGTCAACGACCGGCGCAAACATGAATGGCTGCTGAAGTTCATTCATCAGTCGTCCGCCGTGATTAAATCCGGCGATCCCATCGCCACCGCCCTTTTTGCGCAATTCAAACAGCAGCGCATGCCTGATTGGACAGACCTCTCCGAGCAGGATATTACCGACATCCTTTATTACATAAGCATTGGCGGCCCCGACATCAAGCCGCCCGATGAACGCCTCGCCTCTACAGCCACCGCCGCCGAGTTGGAAGCCGGTAAGAAGTTGTTCTATGGCGAGACCCGCTTCAAGTACGGCGCACAAGGCTGCGTCACTTGCCATCGTGTGCAGAGCGGTGGAATGCGGGGTGGCACCATGGGGCCGGAACTCTCATCGGTTTACACGAGATACCGGGATGTGGCCTTGACCTCGTTTCTGCGCCATCCCTGTTCTGAATGGGATACAGGAAGCTCGGACCACTACATGACGACCCATGAGTCATTTGCCATCAAGGCCTTTCTGTACCAAGAGTCGCTGGCCGGCAGCGCTCCCGGAATGGCGAAAGGAAACCAGTAATGACCTCGAGTTTTCTCTTCTCGACATTCCCTTATGTGGCAGTGGCGCTGCTGATTGCCGGAACGCTGGTGCGCTACATTCTGGCGCGCCGCGAGCCTGAGGCCATGACCGCGCAAGCCGGAGAGGCAGTTGCCGCCCTGGCTGGCGGCAAGGCCTGGTGCTTAAGCTTGCTGGCGCTGTTCTTGCTGCACCTTGCCGGGCTGGTATTCCCGCGCAGCATTCTCTCCTGGGACAGCAGTACCGCCCGTCTCTATCTGCTCGAAGGCGCCGCCTTGGTAGCGGGGATTGTGGCCCTCGTGGGCTGGGCCGCGGTGATGTGGCAAAACCTGCGCCGCACCGGACGCTCGGCCGTCACCGAGCTCAGTGACACCGTATTTCTCGCGCTGCTGTTCATCGGTATCTTTTCCGGACTGGCGATTGCCGTAGGCGAACGCTGGGGCTCGATGTGGGGAACGATTACCTTGACTCCCTATGTGTTGTCGCTGTTTCGAGGAAACCCGGCGCCCACCTTTATCTATGGGCTGCCTTTCCTGGTGCGGCTCCATGTATTTTCAGCCTTTGCGGCCCTGGCGATTCTGCCCGGCACGCGCCTTTCGTCGGTGTTGGTCCTGGGACTGCATCGTGGCCTTGAACTGTTCGGACGTCCGTTTGCAGCGGCCGAGCGCATGGCAGGCGATTGGGTGCGGAAAAATAATCCTGCGGGCCGTATCTGGCCGGAAGAGGACTGACACTCGATGCGATTACAGTTGATATTTCTGACAGTAATTGGCTTGGGCCTTGCCGGAGGCGCGGGCGTCTGGCAGTTTTCGAAGATAGGCATACACCAGAGCTATTCGCCCAAGCAGCCCATTGCTTTTCCTCACAAAGTTCACGCGGGTGACAATCAGATTCCTTGTCTGTACTGTCATTCCGCGGCGCGTACCAGCCGTCATGCCGGCATTCCGCCGGCCAGCGTGTGCATGAACTGCCACAACATTATGGAAAAGCAAACGGTGGAGATTGAGAAGCTCAAGGAGTACGTCCAGCAGCAGCGGCCCATCACCTGGGTGAAAGTCCACAACCTGCCGGATTTTGTGTACTTCAACCACAGTCAGCATGTTCTTTCGGGTGTGGCTTGCCAGCGCTGCCACGGGCCGGTTGAACACATGGAAAAAATCGAGCAGTTTGCGCCGCTCACCATGGGTTGGTGCCTGCAATGTCATCGCGAACACGCGAAGGTAGGGGTGACGGAATTCGAGCGTGTCTCCGCCGACCTTAAGCAGAGACAGAAACCGGCAGCGGGCCTGGACTGCGCCAGTTGTCATTACTGATTATCGATCCAGTGTAAATAGGAACGACGTTCATAGGGCGAATCGGAGGCACGGAGAAAAAATGGACCATCATGGGGAGACAACGCCTGCCGGGCGTTCATGCAAGAGTTCCAAGGACCTTCTGGTGCAAATCGGCGGACCGCCGGTCTACTGGAAGAGCGTGGACGAACTGCAGAACGGTCCTCGCGTCACCGGCGAATTTCCCGGAGGGCTTCCGGGAGGCGCAACCAGCGGCCCGCGCGCGGAAACCACCCGCCGCGATTTTCTAGCGCTCATGGGTTTCAGCCTCGCGGCCGCCGGACTCTCCGGGTGCCGGGCGCCGGTGCAGCATGCCGTTCCTCTGCTGGTTGGTTCCGATCAGATCGTTCCCGGTGTGTCGAACTACTATGCGACGACCTGCCGCGGATGTGCTTCCTCGTGCAGTCTGCTGGTGAAACAGCGGGACGGGCGGCCGATCAAGATCGACGGCAACGCCGAATCGAGTCTGTTCGGCGGCGGTACCTGCGCCGGCGGACAGGCGACGGTGCTCTCGCTCTACGATGACGGGCGCCTCAAAGGGCCCCTCTGGCAGGGCAAAAGCGCCACCTGGAACGAAATCGATGGGCACATACTGCAGGCATTGAACGACGCGCAGACGGCCCAGAAAAGCGTGGTGCTGCTCTCCGGCACCATGACCAGCCCTTCCACGCGCGCTATTGTTGCCGAGTGGGGCCGCAGCAATCCTCGCTTCCGCCATGTGGAATACGATCCTGTCTCGCTGAGCGCCATGCGCCAGGCCAACAAGGAATCGTTTGGGCAGGCGGCGGTTCCTCATTATTCCTTTGATAAAGCCAAGGTAATCGTTGGCCTGGATGCCGATTTTCTCGGCACATGGCTCTCGCCGGTCGAGTTTGCGCGCCAGTATGCGTCTTCCCGCAAACCGGAAAAGAACGCGGCGCTGCACATCCAGTTTGAACCGGGAATGTCGGTGACCGGCAGCAATGCCGATGTTCGTGTGCCGGTGGCCCCGTCGCAACTGGGCGCCACGGCCATCGCGTTGCTGCGGCGAATCGCGCACAAAGCGGGAACGTCCGGTCCGGATCAGAGCGCCGACCCGGTTGATTCGGCCAGACTCGATGCCGTAGCTGAAGCGCTATGGAAGCATCGCGGTGAGTCGTTGGTGGTCAGCGGCTCCAATGAGGTCGCGGTGCAGATGGTCGTGAATGCGATCAACGCGCTCTTAGGAAACATCGGCAAGACCATCGACTTGGCGCGGCCTTCGCGGCAGCGCAACGGCGATGATGCGGCCGTGGCGCAACTGGTGGAGGAGATGGCCCTGGGACATGTCGGCGTTCTCGTCCTCTACGGTGTAAACCCGGTCTACGACTATCCGGATTCGCAAGCCTTCGCCGCTGGTCTCAAGAAAGTTGCGCTCTCAGTTTCCTTGAATGACCGGTCCGATGAAACCGGCGCCCTGGTAAATGCCATCTGCCCCGACCATCATTTTCTCGAAGCCTGGGGTGATGCTGAGCCGGTAGAATCCAATTTCAGTCTGGCCCAGCCTCTGATTGCTCCCCTGTTCGAAACCCGTGCGGCGCAGGATAGCCTGTTGCGCTGGATGGGCCGGGAAGGCGAGCAGTCCAATTACTACACATATCTGCGTGAATACTGGCGCAAAGACATTTTCCCCCGGCAGAAGGAGCTACCAAGCTTTGAGGTTTTCTGGGACCAGTCGCTGCAACGCGGTGTCGTCACACTGGCTTCCGCCGGCGGCGCGGCTCCTGGGCCGATTCATGGCGGCTGGCAAGAGGCGGCCAACAAAATTACCCAGAGCGCGAAAGCTGCCCCCCAGGGAAATTCCAATTCCTACGAACTGCACTTCTACGAGAGTGTGGCCCTCCGCGATGGACGCCAGGCCAATAATCCATGGCTGCAGGAACTGCCCGACCCGATCAGCAAGGTTACGTGGAGCAATTATGCGGCGATTGCGCCCGCTCTTGCGGCCCAACTCAAGCTCGAGAATGGCGACGTAGTCGCGCTCAAGGCAGGAGAAAAACAGGTTGAGCTGCCGGTCTTCATTCAGCCCGGCCAGGAAGGCCGGACCATTTCCATCGCCCTTGGCTATGGCCGGACAGCCGCCGGCAAGGTGGCGGAGAACGTGGGTGTCAACGTATTTCCATTGACGGCGCTGGCCGCCGGGCAACGGCGCTTATCGGCCGTCAACGCCAGCCTGGCCAGCACCGGAGGAAAGAAGCCGCTGGCCAGCACCCAAACGCATTTCTCCATGGAAGGCCGCCCTATCGTCCTGGAAACTTCCCTGGATGAGCTGGAGAAAGAATCGGAAAAACCTGAAGCCCTTCCCACGCTGTGGGCCGAGCGCTTACAGGGTGAGCATTCCTGGGGCATGGCCATCGATATGAACGCCTGTAACGGTTGTTCCGCCTGTGTGATTGCCTGCCAGGCGGAAAACAACGTGCCGGTGGTGGGCAAGGACCAGATCGAGCGCATCCGCATCATGCACTGGATACGCATCGACCAATACTACTCCGGGCCTGCTGAGAACCCGGTCAGCGTCCACCAGCCCATGATGTGCCAGCACTGCCAGAACGCGCCCTGCGAAACGGTTTGCCCGGTGTTGGCCACGACCACCAGCTCCGAGGGGCTCAACGCCCAGGTGTATAACCGCTGCATCGGAACGCGGTACTGCGCCAACAACTGTCCTTATAAGGTGCGCCGTTTCAACTGGTACAACTACACCGACAATCCCAAATTTGATTTCAACATGGAAAGCCCGCTGGGCCGCATGGTGCTGAACCCCGATGTGGTGGTGCGCTCCCGCGGCGTCATGGAAAAGTGCAGCATGTGCGTGCAGCGGATCCAATTGGGCAAAAACCTTGCCTTGCAGGGTGGCCGCCCGCTGGCCGATGGCGATATACAGACCGCATGCCAGCAGTCGTGCCCGACACAGGCGATTGTGTTTGGCGACCTGAAAGATCCCAATAGCCGCGTTTCTCAGTTGCAGCGCAGCCAGAGAAATTACCAGGTGCTTGAAGACCTGGGAACGCGGCCCAACGTCGGTTATCTCAAGAAAGTCAGAAATCCGATGGAGAGGAGCTAGGCCCGGATGAGCAGCTCGACCATGACCGCTGAACCGCTCCACTTGGAGAAGCCTGAATTGCAGGTACTCCCTCCGCCCGTATGGGTGGATGGAGGTCCTTCCTTGGCGCAGATTACCGACGATATTGCCCATCCCATGGAGGCCCGTCCGGGGAAGGGTTGGTGGATCTGCTTTGGCATTGCGTTTGCCGCTTTGCTCAATCTGGGTGGAATGGTCACCTATCTGATCGCCAACGGGATCGGAGTGTGGGGCCTCAACAACAGTGTCGGATGGGCCTTCGACATCACCAACTTCGTTTTCTGGATCGGCATCGGCCACGCCGGCACTTTGATTTCCGCCATCCTTCTTTTGTTCCGGCAGCAATGGCGCACTTCGATCAACCGCTCGGCCGAAGCCATGACCCTGTTCGCGGTCGCCTGCGCGGCCATGTTTCCGGGCATCCACATGGGCCGGCCCTGGCTTGCCCACTTCATCTTTCCTTATTTCCCCAACCAGCGCGGGCCGTTGTGGGTGAACTTCCGCTCGCCCCTGGTGTGGGACGTAGTCGCCATCAGCACCTACGGAACAATTTCCCTGGTCTTCTGGTACCTCGGCCTGGTGCCCGATCTGGCCACCTTGCGCGACCGCGCCCAAGGCAAAATCAAGAAGTTCATTTTTGGCCTACTGAGCCTCGGCTGGAATGGCTCGCACCGCACGTGGTCGCGCTATGAAATCACCAGCCTGATTCTGGCCGGCTTGGCCACCCCGCTGGTGCTCTCCGTCCACTCCATCGTGAGCATGGATTTTGCGACTTCGCTGCTGCCCGGCTGGCACACCACCATTTTCCCGCCGTACTTTGTCGCCGGCGCGATCTATTCCGGCTTCGGCATGGTGATGACGCTGCTCATCATCACCCGCCAGACCATGCATCTGGAGCGCTACATCACGGTTCGCCATCTCGACAAAATGGCCAAGGTGACCATGCTCACCGGCATGATCGTGAGCTATGCCTACGCCACCGAGTTTTTCAGCGCCTGGTACAGCGGCAACATCTACGAGCGGGCCCACTTCATCAATCGCGCCACCGGCCCCTACGCCTGGTGTTTTTACCTGATGGTCCTTTGCAACGTCATTACCCCGCACTTCCTATGGACCAAAAAAGCGCGCACCACCGTCTGGTTCCTGTTCATCGTTTCGATCCTGATCAATATCGGAATGTGGTTTGAACGCTTCGTGATCATCGTGGTTTCGCTGCACCGCGCATTTCTGCCTTCGGGATGGGGCATGTTTTATCCCACCAAGGTCGATATCGGTATTCTGGTGGGCAGCTTCGGGCTTTTCTTTACCCTGTTCCTGCTCTTCATCCGTGTGCTTCCCATGATTGCCATGTGGGAAATCAAAAACGTAGCGTCGCACACGGTGGACCACAAGATGGCGCATGGCGTCGGCGGTGAGCAGAATAAAGAGGTGATTCGTGCCTAATAATCTGGTAGTCGCCACCTTCTCCGATCCCGTTAGCCTGCTGAAGGCGGTGAACGCCGCGCAAGCTGAAAAGTACCGGATCTACGACGTTTTTACTCCCTATCCGGTCCATGGGCTGGATGAGGCCATGCACGTGCGTCCCAGCCGTCTGCCATGGGTCACGTTTTGCGTGGGCCTCACGGGTGTGACTCTGGCCCTGACCCTGCAGTTCTACGCTTCGGTGCTCGACTGGCCCATCAACGTCGGCGGCAAGCCCGATAACTCTACTCTGGCGTTTATTCCCATCTCGTTTGAGCTTACGGTGCTTCTGGGAGGTCTTTCCACGGTTGCGGCGCTGTTCCTACGGGCGCGGCTGTATCCGGGCAAGAAGCCCCTGCTGGTGGCCGAGGGCGTGACCAATGATAAATTTGCGATCGCATTCCGGATCCGCGAGACGGCGTTTGATGCGCGGAAGTTGGCGGAGATCATGAAACAAAGCGGCGCCCTGAGCGTGGGCGAGCAGGAGGCCAAGCTGTGAACAGTATCACGATGAAACGCTGGCTGGGTGCCGCGGCCGGCGCCGTGGCCATGACGCTGGCGGCAGGTTGCGCCAGCTCCGAAAAGCGGGCTTTCGAGTACATGCCCGACATGGTCCGCGATCCGGCGTACAAGGCATTTGCTCCCAATCCGGTGACCAGAGATGGACTTACGCTCCAGCGTCCGGTGGCCGGCACAATACCGAGAGGCTATCGGCCTTTTTATTATGGCGCCGGCGATCCGGAAGCGGTGCGCGCCGGGGTTGAACTGCGGAATCCCTATACCCCAAACCCTAAGACCTTGGAAGAGGGGAAGCAGCTCTTTCGGACCTATTGCCAGGTGTGTCACGGACCCGAAGGCAAAGGCGATGGCCCTATTTCCAGCAAGATTCCTCCACCCCCGGCGTATCAGTCGGCGCGGTTGATGGAGTTTCCTCAGGGGCGGATTTTCTACGTGATTACCCTGGGAACGGGCAAAATGCCTTCTTATTCCGCGCAACTGAGTGCCGATGAGCGCTGGAAAATCGTGACTTATGTCCACACTACCTTGCAAAATAAAACCGGCGAGAATGCGGCCCCTGGCGCCCACGGAGAAATGCGAGAGACACGATGAACGATAATCAGAATGCGCCGGGAAGTTCTCCACGGGGCTTCGCCATTGCCACAGGCTTGGTAGTCCTGGGGGCGGCCGCGGCCGTGTACGGCGTGATGGCGTCGCCCGAACGTGCCTGGCCCAGCCTGCTGCTGAATGGGTTCTATTTCACCTCGCTCTCTCTTTCCGCAGTCTTCTTTCTTGCCACCCAGCGGCTCACGGGCGCGCGCTGGTCGGCGGGTCTGCGCCGGATTCCCGAAGCCTTTATGCCGGCATTGCCGATCGCCGCGGTGCTGATGCTGGTGCTCTATTTCGGCTGGCACACTCTCTATCCGTGGAGTCATCAGGGCGCATTCGCCCACAATCCGACGGGCGCAGGCAATGCCAGCTATCTGCAAGGGCCGTGGGTATTTGCCCGCATGGCTGGGGTCTTCGTTGCCTGGATCGCATTCGCCTGGCTCTTCCGCCGGACGTCCTGGCGTCAGGACCGTCATCCGGAATTGAGCCTGGCCCTGCACCGCAAGATGACCAGCTACTCGGTGATCTTCGTCATAGTGTTTGCAGTGACGATTAGCGTCGCTGCCTTCGATTGGCTGATCTCGCTCGATCCCGGGTGGTTTAGCACCATGTTCGCTGTGTATGTCTTTGCCGGGACCTTCGTGCAAGGGATTGCGGGCATCACCCTGGCGGTTGTATTGCTCAAAGACAGTCCGCTGCTGCGCAACTTTGTCACACCCCGGCAGTTGCACGACCTGGGCAAAATGCTTTTCGCCTTCACGATTTTTTGGGCCTATATCTGGACCTGCCAGTACCTGCTGATCTGGTACGGCAACATTCCCGATGAAATCAGCCACTACTTGAAGCGCACCAATAGTCATTGGATTTATCTGTTCGCGCTGAACGTGATCATCAACTGGATCATTCCGTTTCTTTCGTTGGCGTCGATACCGTCCAAGCAGAACCCCAAGCGGCTCAGGAACGTCTGCTTGTTGCTGCTGGCCGGCCACTGGCTCGATCTCTATTTGCTGATCATGCCCGAGAAGTCGACAGCACCGAACGCCGGCCTCTTGGAACTGGCGATTGCCGCCGGCTACATGGCCCTGATGTACCTGGTATTTACCCGCAGCCTGCGCCAGTCGCCCCTGGTGCCGCTGAATGATCCGATTCTCGCCTATGAGCGATTGAACCAGGCGCATTCGTGAGCGGGGTAGTGGATCAGAGTTAACGATTCGCCTGGAAATGTACGGGGTGCTTCGAACGGCCAAAAGCATGCGCCGGCGGTTTAGGCTGAGCGGCGCTTATCGATATAATTTTAGAGATTCAGAGCACGGAGTGGCGTCATGATCAATGGCAATCTTAGGGTCGTTAAATTAAGCGTTACGGTGTTCACCATGCTGGCGGTGAGCGCGTTGGTCTACCATCCTCACAGCCAGAGCGCGCTCAATGATATTCCCAACCGCCTTCCCGAAGCTGCGCCCTATGTGCTGGCCGAAGCCCAGCATTTTCCGCCGCCCTACCATGAACATTGGGCCCAGGAAGATAGCCCCGGCCAGTGCCAGACCTGCCACCAGAAGATCTTTGATGAATGGAACGGATCGATGATGTCGAACGCCTGGCGTGATCCGGTGTGGCGTGCGGCCTTCCTATCGCTCGCTCGGGCCACATCGGCCAATGGCGATTGCGATAATCCCCAGCCGCCGGACGGAACACCCAAATCATCCCCGAACCCGTTTGCCAACAAAGGCGAGTGCTCCTCCACCTTTGACATTGGCACGCAGAAATATAAAGTTTCGCATTCCGGTTCGTTGCTCGATTTCTTCTGCTCGCGCTGCCACATGCCCACCGACTACGTGGATAACGTCCCGTTCAAGAACGTGACTTTCGACAAGCACGGCCACGAGGATGCGCCCGGCGACCCCAACTTCAACCCTACCGCCGACAACGGTACCGGCCTGGCCTTTGCCACGCTCGACTCACAATATCGCAACACCGAATCCGGTAAGAGCGGCGTCATCTGCGCCGTGTGCCACACCAACGCCGAGACCCGCGATACTCCGTTTCATACCTTCCTGAGCAGTCAAAGCGCCTATGTTCCAACACCGGGAACCGGGGCACGCTCTGACCTGCTTGAGAAGGGAAAGCAGGATATTTTCGGGGTCCCTGATTCCGCCAAATTGAACCTTGGTTATGCCATTGGCGCGGGCTCGTACCGGCTATCGCCTCATGCCATCAGCTTCCCCGAACGCTTTGGCCCGCTGGCTGCCAATCCGCCCGTCCCGGCAAAAGACAATTACACCAGCGGAATATTCAAACAGAACATCGATTTCCAGCAGATGGATCCGTCAAAACATAAGGGCTATCACCAGGCTCTGATTGTCAGGGCTGAGATGTGCGCAGCCTGCCATGACGTCACCAACGCCTTGCCTATCAAGAACTCCGTCGGCAAGTGGGTGGGTGGATTCCCCATCGAGCGTACCTACACCGAGTGGGCCAACAGCTCTTATGCGGATAGGCCGGGCAACTCCAACTTCGATCCCAATTTCAAGCGCGATTGCCAGAGCTGTCACATGCAGCAGGATTACGGCCAGCCGGGCACAGCGCAGACCCTATATAAAGACGGCCAGCCATTGCCGCCTCCGATTGATCGTGTCGCCAACGAAGGCGGATCGCCTCATCCTTTCTTTACCCACCATTTCGTCGGTGGCAATGCCTATGTGACCCGCTTGATCGGCAAAGACGTTGACCAGAGTGGCAATGTCGCCCCGTATCCCGAGCTTTCAGCATTCAGCTTCTCTTCTGCGGACGAAAAGAGCCCCTACTCGCGCGGCTTCTGGACCCATACGGAAAGAAAAGGCGCATTCGCCCAACAGGCCCGCTTGGCCTGGGACCGCCTGCGGCATGTGCTGAGCATGGATGTTCACGGCCCAGCCAAGGCGGCCGCCAATAGCTCCGTGCCCATCGCCATCCATATTGCCAACACCGGCAGCGGCCACAATTTCCCCACTGGATTTCCCGAGGGCCGCACCGCCTGGCTGGCCGTTCACGCCTACGACCTGGCCACCGGCAAGGAGCTGGAGATCCACGACAAAGTATGGAACCGTACTTCGGTCGGCGTAGGGAACCTTACCACCGAAGAAATGATCGATCCGAACTTCCCCGGATGCAAATGGGAGATTCCCGGAGGATCGGCGGACCCGTATTCCATGCAATTCAAGGCCGTAGCGTCCCTGGGCAATGGTTGCCCCACGCTGGACCTGCCTTATGCTGCGCCCCTCAATCTGGTCACCAACAAAGCCGGCCTGCCGATTGACAAAAGCGGAAAGGTAATCGACAAAGACAATCACGAAGCCCTGCCGCAATTTGAAGACAGGAACCACAACGGCGACTTCTTTGACGACTCCTTCCTGCGCGATACCCGCTTCAAGCCCCGCGGACGGCCGGAATACGAAAACAACATCGACCGCTATAGCGTCGTAATTCCCGCCGGGACGCAAGGCCCGATCGCCGTGAGCGCCGCCGTGTACTACCAGTCGGTCGAGGCCATCGTCGCCCTGCATTTCCTGGGAAACATGGCCGACACCAATAGCGACTTCGTATTGCAGCCCTGCGTCCTAGGTGGGTTGTGCGATGGCCGTACGCCTTCAACAGAGCCTGCGGTCGTAGAAGGCGCGCCGCCGGTGCCCATGGTGGCGCGTAACTGGCTGATCTACGTGGATGGCGGCAAGACCGATCTGGCGGCCCCCCGCGTAGGGACCTATCCCGCGCCCGGCGCCACGCAGGTCTATCAGGACGCAGTCCCGAAACTCTTCTTTTCCCAGCCCGTACGCGGTCTCGATTCCCGCAACTTCACCCTGGTCGATTCCCATGGCGCCGCAGTCCCGGCCTGGGTCGATCAGATCGGCGACGGCGCCTGGGGCCTCTTTCCCGGCCAGATTCTGCTCAAAGGCGGAGAAACCTATACTGCCCGCCTGAAAGCTGGCATCTGCGACTTGGCTAATCATTGCACCAGCCAGGATGTCGTCTGGAAGTTTACAGTCACCAAAGAGGCGGAAAAGGGAAGCGGTGATACCACCATCCTGCCGGGCTTTCAGTTGCCGTCGCAGAAGCGCGCTAATGCCGCCCCGCCCGCCGTTGCCCGCAAGCCGGAGATTGCGAGAACGGCTAGGAAGTAACTTGCATGAGCGTTAGCTTAGTTTGGGTTGAAAGTGGACGTTCAATATTTTGTTGGGTGGAGATTCGGCGGGCGCATAAGCCGTGCGTCCGAGTGGGCAACAATACCCTCGGACTTGGTTCTTCCTGTTCCGTCTGTGCTTAACTTCTGGTTTGGTGGCCATTACGGGCAATGTGAACCGCAACAACTACCCGATCACACCACAATTGCCCAGCCCCACATTTCTCATGCGGGGCAGTCCCGATAGAGTCCTGCCATTTATCGGGCGAATATCGAGGCGTTCATTCCGGAATGCCCGTCATGCGGGAGCAATGCGCAACAATTACCCTAGCCTGTACAATACAAGATCCGGATTCCGGATCTTGTCTGAATGTTTGCTGTCCGCATGGCGATTGGGAGTATCAATCTGAACACCGGTTACGCTGGCTGATTTCCATAGGAACTTGGGACGGGTTGTTTTAAAATCAACCAAGGCGAGGCGATCATGATTCGCGTGACCGATACAGAAAAAATGACGGATTTGGCCATGGTTTCTCGGCTATTTTCTTCTAGTGTGATTCGGGAAATGGCCCGAAGAGGAAGGTCGCCGCTTTTCGCGAGGTTGGCTCGTGAGCCCCTTTTGCTTCACTCTCTCGGGATGTCCGCGTACGTGTATAACCTTTTTGAGACAGCTTTCACACTGCTGAAGCGTGAAGGCCACCGACATGAATACATTTACAAAGCGGCGCTCACGCACAAGATCCTCCTTGGTAAACATTCTCTCAACACAGCGTCGATGCTAACAGAGTTCCGCGTCGGTGAATGTAAAGCCGATCTTGTGATCCTGAATGGCACAGCCACTGCTTATGAGGTCAAATCCGAACGCGACTCGTTGACCAGGCTTCAGCGGCAAATGGCTGCCTACACAAGGGCATTTGCGCGAGTCTATGTCATTGCTGCTGAAAGTCACGTTGACGCAGTGGTCGGCTCAGTACCAGAAGACGTTGGAGTTTTGCGCCTCAATAGCCGCTATCAAATTTCGACGTTGCGAGAGGCTGCAGACCGCCCGGAGCGCACATCCCCTTCCGTGATCTTCGATTCCATCCGGACTGAGGAAGCGCGCTTGATACTACTGTCGCGAGGAGTGTCGATCCCCGTAGTGCCTAATACCGAGATGAATTCTGTTCTTCGAGACCTATTCATCAAGCTAGATTCACGAACAGCCCACGACGGTATGGTGCAGGTGCTAAGAAAGACACGCAATCTATTACCGCTTAGAGATTTAGTGGCTCAGCTTCCACATTCGCTTCAAACAGCGGCTTTATCGGTTCCGCTCCGCAAACTGGATCACACGCGTCTCGTCGGCGCGGTGAACACTCGCTTGGAAGACGCGATGGCATGGGCTTAACGTATGTACCATCCCTACTTTCGCGGCAAGCAATATGAGTTGATAACAATAAGGGACCTCGCCCCGCTTTTGAAGGCAGCCGGCTTTTGTCCGATTATCGAACCGGTAAAAGAAACCTTGAGCGGCTTGGAAAAAACACTCAATGCGATTGTCGCGGTAAATGGACGTGCAATCGTTATTGTGAACCCGCACCACGGTGATCTATCTGGCGCAGGCGAGCCCCTGTCAGAGCTTTTAAGAGAAAAGTTTTTGAAAGTGCCAGGTATCTCAGCAGGTATCCTTCTCAAACCAAACATGACACCAGATGATGCCCTGGCATATTACGAAGCGCATGCCAACCACACTCCTGTGCCTATCCACGTAGGATTTAGCGATGCAAAATCCCTCAGCGAG
The DNA here is from genome assembly GCA_035568495.1 of Saccharimonadales bacterium (SeqCode). Classification (GTDB taxonomy): domain Bacteria; phylum Acidobacteriota; class Terriglobia; order Terriglobales; family Acidobacteriaceae; genus Angelobacter. The sequence goes on from DATMNZ010000054.1 coordinate 15,902, forward strand.
AAGTTGGGAACTCCAACGAAGGGTCAGGCGCATATTTTCATTGAACGATACTGCGGAAAGCTATATCAAAAGCATTTTAAGAATATGCGTAGAGTCTTGCTAAGAGATGGTTTTCAACGGAAGAAGAACAGAGAATATGAGTCTGTTGAACCTTTTTCGGATCTTCATGCTACTTTTGTTGATGAAGGAATGGATGGGTTTGGTGATTTTTTGATGGTGGGCGATGACTACAATGAGAGCGGTGGCCCCGCCTATGCGATCGCAATCCATTTGACATTTATCGATCCTGAACAAGATGATTCCATGCTGATTTATCACTTCAAATCAGAACGGCAGGACACTCCAATGGATCCAGCTGGCAAATTCGCTGAAGCGCTTGCCGAAATGATGGGTGTACTCAACGCTCCTGGATCAAAGGTGCTTGAGACCAACGCTGTCAAGGAGTTTCGCATGCTCCACGAACAAGGGCACTTTCCCGGACTAGGCTATGTCAAGAAACTCTCGATGAACCATCACATCGAGACATTAGCTGATTACTTCAAAGTAACGGTCTAATCTGCATGAACTGTTGCGCAGAGTGTTTTGGTGACCGGGGCCTTCGTAAAAACATAATCCCATTACGTTCGCTTGAAGTCGGACGATGCTCATATTGCAGCTCGGAAAACATCGCGGTATTGCCCCCTTCGCAGCTAGCCGAGTATTTCGAGCTTTTGATAAGTGCATACCGAAGAGACGCGGAAGGCAAGCTTCTCGTTGAGTGGTTTCGCGAAGATTGGAGCATGTTCGAACATCCACGGATGGACGACTCTCGTGCGAAAGACCTGCTTGCTGAAATCCTCGACGATGGCGATGTTGTTGGTCAGATGTTCTCACCCGTGAGCGACATTGAGGCTGACCGTCTGAGCGAGTGGGAGAAGCTGCGTGAGGAACTGATGCATCATAACCGCTTCTTTCCTGAAGCAAATATTGATCTTGTGCGGCTCGAACTTCTCTTGTCATCACTCACCGTGGATGCGGGGGAGATTCCCGGTTTATGGTACCGTGCGCGAATTCAGACTGGGGATGCGTCATTCCTCGTGGGTGAAATGGGAGCTCCACCGAATAGAGTTGCATCGCACGGCCGAGCAAATCCAGCAGGTATCCCTTATCTTTATCTTGGGTCAACGAATGCCACCGCCATATCTGAAATTCGTCCGCATACAGGTGAAATTGTGTGCGTCGCTGACTTCAGAACGCTTGATAACTTGAAACTGGTCGATCTGCGGAGGCCGAGGAAGATGGTTTCTCCCTTCCTGCTCGAGGACTCCGGGGATATCAGCAAGATGAGAAGCGACCTACCGTTCCTCGAACGTCTTGGCGACGAGTTGACGAGGCCGGTTTTGCCTCAGTCTGCCGCAATCGATTACACCCCGAGCCAATATCTTTGTGAATTCATTAAGAAATGCGGATACGTGGGCGTGATCTATCGAAGTTCTGTTAGCGACGGAATGAATCTGGCCCTCTTTGATCCAGGATTGGCGCACCCAGGGACAGTGATCCAGTACCGGGTAACTCGTGTATCTGTCGACGTAGTGGTCGCCGAGCCCTAGCCCACTAAACCGGCTTTGGGCTGACTGAGCGGCGTACCGTTCAAATCTAGCTTTGAACTTGTTGCTCTAAAGCCAGCAGTTTCTCTCTTGCCTTCGCCAGGATGTCCATCGCACAGGGCCGGCAGTAGTTTTTCCTGCCACCTGCATGCTCGTAGACTGCAAGGCATTTGTTACCCGCAATGACGCTGTGCCGCTTCCGGTTGTGATGACAGATTCGTTTCCCGGAAGCCAACTCCACCACTACATGCGTAATCACATCTCTGACTACTGCCATTCGTGCTACCTCCCGCTCCTCTGCTGCTTTAGCGCTTTAGCTGCTCTCGGAGATGCTGGACGAGACCATCGCCGATGGTATCCAGATGGTCGTAAGCATCCTTAAGCTTCTCAAACGTTGCATCTTTTCGGCGTCCTTCCGGGATGTCTATATACGAATTGACGGCAATGTTCATCAAAATGATGAGCCCATCACGGTTGGCCTTCCCGCGAACGTCTTGGGATACTTTGCCGAGATTGCGACCGGCGCGCCCGAGACCGAGATCAGTAAGCAGTCGATTCGCCACAGCACGGCTGCGTTCGTCCAAGCGTCTCTGCATCGCGACGCGTTCGTCCTGCGGCTGCGCCACAAATTCTTGAGGCTCCTGCTTGGCAAGCTGCTGCTGTGCCTGCAGGAGCTTGTCACGAAGGGTCTGCGGATCCGTGAGATCGCGCATTTTTAGCGGAGTTCCAGGAATGGGCTGGTTCAAGATTGTCTCCAGGACGCGGTCGTCCGTGGGGTCAAGAAAGGACTGGGTAATGAAGTGGCTGACGATCTCGTCCACCACGTTCATCCCGGTGTCGAATCTGTGTGCAGTTCCCCTGCCTGTTCCAGCAGTGCTGGGAAACTCCGGGTCGGTGCTCATAGACGTTAGCAAGTGGTGGAACATTTGCTGATCGGCCAACTCCAGTTCGCGAAAATCCTTCCAGCGGGCGTCATTGTTCAACCCGACGTGAGACACAATGAACCCCTCGTTGTCCGTGTGCTGTGGATCGGTCTCGTAGTTTACGCGCATGATGCGACCGATGAATTGGATATAGGCTGACAGGCTGCGGAACGGGCGGAAGATGGCCGCCACACTGAGGCGCGGGTGGTCGAATCCTTCGCCCAGCATCGCAACCTGGACCACGCAGTCGAGACGATTGTCGCTCAGGGCATTGAGAACAATCTCGCGTTCTTCTTCTGGCATGTCGCTATGGATCTCAGCCGCGCGGAAACCGAACTTCTCGTACAGCGCTCGTACCTGGCGGGAATGATCGACGGAACAGGCAACCGCGATGATCTGGTGATGGAAGCCATTCTGTTCGCGCATCATTAAGCATCGGCGGATGCTGGCCTCCACGACATGCTGGTTGCACTCGGGCGCAAGCGCAACCCCCCGGCGGAACCACGCTTCCTCGCGCAGCACCAATATCTCTTCGAGTGTATGGCGGTGCTGGTCGTTACGGTAAGTGAACTGTATCTCCTGGGGAGCGACATTGATCGCATGAAGGCGCTTGATGTAGCCGGTCACCATCGCAGATGCGTAAGAATACCGGTAGATCGGCATCCCCACGAGAGGCTCACCATCAGTGCGAAACGGTGTGGCCGTCAAGCTAATCACCTTGGCGTCGGGAAACCGGGCGAAGACCTTACGCCAGCTATCCGCCACGTTGTGATGGCCCTCATCCACTAGAATCATGTCGAAGAAGCCGTCAGGAAACTGCGGCAGCCAGCGATCGGCCGAACTTGCGAGCTGCTGGATGTTTGTGACGACAAAGTGACTGCGGATGCAGTCGTGAATATTGGCATTCCGGCCATTTAGGATGGCCCGGTACGGGCCACTTCCGAAGGATTTGAGAATCTTCCTTGCGCGCCAGAAGCAGTTTGGAGTCGTAATGTCGAGTGCGGCAGCGACACCCTTCAGAATGGTCAAGTTCGGCGTGATGATAAGTACACGCCCCTTTGCGATGCCAAAGGGAAGCGTAGCCATGACGCCGGTTTTGCCTGCGCCCACCGGGATTTGAAGTATTGCAGGCTCGGTACGGGTGACGAAGTGCTCGCGCGCGTGTCGGTGCGCTTCCCTCTGAGGTTCGCGCAGCAGGTCGTTGGCTTCAATGTCGGCGTGTGCCGTTTGGAAGAGTTCGCCGATGTTCTCGCTATCTGGAGGCGCGGCCAAGAGCGTCGTGCGGAAAGGCTCCAGGTCCGCCAAGCGGTAATAACGGTATTTACTCGCCGGTCGGCGGAAAGATGTAAGCTTTCCCGAACTGTCCCAGCGCCGAAGCGTTTGGGTTGAGACACCTAGATACTCTGCCGCATCGCCCACAGTCATTAAAGAATCATCTACCATGTACATACATATACAACATTATACAACTGTTGTCAATAACCTCAGTGGTCATCTGCGATCCGGCCAATGAGGGTCACCTAAAATCCGGCCAACGGAAATTCATCTAAATCTGGGCGGTCCACGGTCCGGCCTCGCAGTTGCACGGGTGACCGATTGTGGTGATCGGCACAAGCACGGAAATCATCTTGGCGGCTCCGGCCCTGGCCTGAACGTACACATGGCCGGATTGGGGTGACCCCCGAGGATAATGGTGCCAATTTCGTTCCCTTTTAAGGTCTTCGTCGCGCGGAGTACGTCGTCATCAAGGGTTGCAACAGCCTCAAAATGGTAGATGGAAAAGGAGGACAGGCTCCTGAACTGCGCGATTTATCTTGAAGTGGGTAGACTCACTGTGTGTCGCGAAGGAGGCGATGCATTATTCGCTGCCAGTTCGCGCTGTTCTGAATGGGTGCGGAACAATAAATAATCATACGCAGATCAGGCTGTTTGAATGTATAGGAATTATGAGGAAGGGTTCTCCCAAAGATTACACTGCTGAGACCGGCGGCTGCCAGCGGCCGGCTCAGAAATCTCAAACAGGAGAACCCCATGAACATTACTCACTATATCGGA
>DATMNZ010000055.1:0-73306 GCA_035568495.1 Saccharimonadales bacterium (SeqCode)
ACAAAGGTGTGGTAATCCTTGTGGTCAAGTCTGGCAGCCAACGCCATCCCGATGCCTACGGAGATTCCCTGGCCCAGCGAGCCGGTGTTGGCTTCCAGGACGGGCAGGAAGCGCCTATCCGGATGCCCCTGCAGAGGCGAACCCAGCTTGCGCAGCGTGCCCAGGACCGGGCGCTCGATGTAGCCCGACTCCGCGAGCACTGCGTACAGCGCCGGGCAGCCATGGCCTTTGGAAAGCAGAAAGCGGTCGCGGCCGGCCCACTGCGGATCTTTGGGATTGTGCCGGAGTACGCGGAAGTACAGGGCAATCAGGAGTTCGACTTCTGAGAGCGATCCACCGGGATGCCCGTTGCCGGCTGCGCCGATCATCTCTACGATGTCGATGCGCAGACGGTTGGCAATGCGCTGCATTTCGGCGACCGGGGTTGGGAAAACAGCGGCAGTTGTACTCATTGGTTGAAGCGTCTCCAGGATTCAGAATGAAAGACAGAATCAGGCAAGCACAACAGCCTCGTCAAAGTTTAGCTTTGGAGTATGGAAGGGTCAACGGGGGTGGTGCCTCGTTTACGGTGCAGAGTGAGGAGGAATTGGTAATTGCCAAAATCGGGTAATCGGGCAATTGAAATGCTTGTCGGCTCTACCAAATTTTGGCAATTCCGGCGATTCTGGCAATTATGGCAATTCCTCGAAGAGTTCCCCCTGCCTCACCGTCTCCTTCCACACCGGAGCAAATGACAACCGGTGCAACGGCGTTGGGCCGTGTTGCTGCAGGGCGGCCAGGTGCTTGGGCGACTGGTAGCCTTTGTTGGAAGCCAGATCATATTGCGGATACACCGGGTCCCAGCGGCGCATCATCTCATCGCGCGCCACTTTGGCGATGATCGAAGCGGCGGCGATGGAAGCTGAAAGCGCATCGCCATGGATGATGTTCGTCTGTGGACAGTTCCAGTCGATGCGCACTGCATCCACCAGCAGGTGGTCGGCCGCTGGGGACAGTTGAGATACGGCCTCGCGCATGGCCAGCAGGGAAGCGTGGTAGATGTTGAGCTGGTCGATGCGGGCCACATCCACGGCGGCCACGGCCCAGGCAATGGCGTGGCCCCGGATTTTTTCCGCGAGTTCTTCCCGTGTCTCTTGGCCGATGAGCTTGGAATCGCGCAATCCCCGGATGCGGAATTCCGGTTCAAGAATCACGGCCGCAGCAACCACCGGGCCGAAGATGCAGCCGCGTCCGACTTCATCGACGCCAGCCACCAGCCGCGCGCCGGAAGTCCACGCCCGCTTTTCATATTTTGTAGTACACTTCAGGCCCTTGAGCAGCCGCATCTTGAGCGTCTGCGGCGAATAGGGCCGTCCGGTGCCGGGGTTTAGCGGTGTGAGAGAAGTCTTGCGCTTCTTCCCCGTCGATGTGCGTGAGGCAGGCATTTGCTGGATAGAGAATTCTATCGCCAGACCGGGCGGTACGTGCGATGAATCTTGAAGGACAGCGCGATGCAGTGCGAGCAAAACCTTTGAAACACAGAGGAACAGAGGCAACAGAGGTTTCTGGGGTTGTTTGATCCGGCTTCAGGAATTGTCGCAGACCGCGAAACTCAAATCATAACGTTTGCGGTTCACGGCGATTCTGAAGCCGCATTCACAACCCAAAATCCTCTGCTACCTCTGTTCCTCTGTGTTTCAAAGGTTTTGTTTGTCCACTCGTTATGCTACATCTCTGGCAATGCGTTCTCGGTTTCATCGATGGGTGCCCCACTCTTCGCGCATTTTGCGAAGGGTGGGACGTGATACTCTTTGCCGCGCGGGGATGTTGGTTTTACCTAGGGATTGACGCAGTCGCTTCCTCCCGCTTCGCGGTTCGGAATGACAGCGCTTCCTTAGAGGGGAATCAGAAAGCCGCTAGCTTTTTGCCTCGGCGGCTTTGGCGGCTGCCAGGCGATGGTCGACTTCGCGCAGGCGGGCGGCTTTGCCCTTTAATCCGCGCAGGTAGAACAGTTTGGCGCGGCGCACCTGGTTGGAGCGGACGACCTCAATCTTATCGACCACCTTGGAGTTGAAAGGGAAGATGCGCTCCACGCCCTGGCCGAAGCTGACCTTGCGGACCGTGAAGCTGCCCTGCGGGCCTCTGCGCAGACCGATGACGGTGCCTTCAAACGCCTGCACACGTTCTTTGTCGCCTTCCTTGATCTTGACCTGCACGCGGACGCTGTCGCCCGGCTTGATCACCGGCAGGTCGGTGCGCTTCAGCTTGGCCGCTAGTCTTTCCATGATCGGATGCTGTGACATGAGTTTTACCTTCTTGACTTGCAAGCCGACTTGCAAGATTTGAAATTTGAAATTTCAAATTTAAAATTTGAAATCTTTTTCCCTCGCCAATCCGGCGAGAAACTTTTTGTCCTCTGCGCTTAACGGCTGCTTTTCCAGCAAGTCAGGGCGGTTACGCCAGGTCTTGCGGAGCGCTTCCTGCCGGCGCCAGCGGCGAATCTGCTCGTGATTGCCGCCCATCAGCACTTCCGGAACGCCCAGGCCGCGAAATTCCGCCGGCCGGGTATAGTGCGGATAATCCAGCAATCCACCGGAACTGCACGTGCTGTCCGGCCCTTCTTTAGCCGCTTTCTGCGCTTCGGTAAAACTTTCCTGATGCGCTGAAGCTTCGTTGCCCAGCGCGCCGGGTATCAGCCGGGTGGCCGCATCCACAATAATGGCAGCCGCCAGTTCACCGCCGCTCAGCACATAGTCGCCGATCGAAACTTCCTGATCAGCGAGGTCCGCTGCTACCCGCTCGTCCACGCCTTCGTAGCGCCCACACAGAAGCACGATACGTTCCATCTGCGCCAGTTGCCGGGCCATGCCCTGGTTGAACAGGCGGCCCTGGGGTGACAACAGGATGACCGTCTCGCGTACTTCCGTCTTGGACATCCGCTGCTCACGCGGCGCCATACCCAGCGATTCGACACATTCAAAAATCGGTCCGGGCATCATCACCATGCCCTCGCCTCCGCCGAACGGACGGTCATCAACCGTCTTGTGCCGGTCCGCGGTAAAAACCCGCAGATCGTGGACTGCAATTTCAATCAGCCCGGCTTCGCGCGCCCGGCGCACGATTCCGTAATCCAGCGGCCCGCGGAAAAAGTCCGGAAAAATTGTTACCAGTTCGAACTTCATCGGCGGCATCAGTCTGACTTTTTCTGCTGCTGTTCACGCTCTTCCCGGTCCAGCGGCGCATCCAGTTCGAGCATACCCTGAGGCAGTTTCATCTCGACCCGTTTCTGCTCCAGAGCGATCTTTTCCACGTACTCGGCGACAAAGGGCACCAGGTATTCCTTCTCGCCCCGGATGACCAGCAGTGGCGCTTCACCGCTTCCAAACTGGACATCTTTGATCTTGCCGAACTCCCGGCCATCGTCAAAGGCCGCGCAGCCGATCAGGTCGCTCACGTAGACCGTGCCCGATTCCAGGACCGCGCGCTCGCTCAGGGGCACCTGGATCTCGCAGCCCACCAGCGCTTCAGCGTCACTGATCGAATCGATGCCCGCGAACTTCAGCACCGCCTGGCCCTTATGGAACCAGTGGTCTTCCAGGTGCAGTTCGCGCCGCTGGTTTCGCCGATCGAGGGCCAGCAGATGTCTTCGCGAGGCAAAGCGCTCGGGAAAGTCCGTAAAAAGAAAGGCCGTGACCTCGCCTTTGCGTCCTTGTGTCTTAGTCACCTTGGCAATGGTGACGTAATCGCCGGAGCCAGCGGGGGTGGCCGCCGGACCGGGGTTGATATCGTCACGCATGAACATTGGCGAAGCCGGAGTTATTCAATGATTTCCAGCGTGTAGCGTTTTTTCAGCTTCATGCTGGCCGCGCCCAGAAGCGTTCGGATGGACTTGGCGGTCCGCCCTTGCTTGCCAATGACTTTCCCCAAGTCACCGGCCGCCACGCGCAGCTCCAATACTGTGGACTGCTCACTTTCTACCGCGCTCACCTGCACATGCTCGGGAGCATCCACCAATGCCTGCGCAATCTGTTCAACCAGTGTGCGCATATCTCCACCCGGTTCTGTCATAGTACCGTCCTCTTACCTTGCTGGGGCCGGTGTCGCATTCAGTCAGTTTTCCAGGAAGACCGGAGGGCTGACTTAGGCCGCCGTGCCGGTTGGGGCTGGCGCCTTGGCGAGCAGCCGTCTGACCGTATCGGAGAGCTGTGCTCCCTTGGAAACCCAATAGTCAATACGGTCACGCTTGAAATCGATCGTCGCGGGGTTGGTGCGCGGGTTGTACAAACCCACAACTTCCACCGAACGCCCATTACGAGCGCGCTCCTTGTCGATCACAACTACACGATAATAGGGTTGCTTGCGCGCGCCAATGCGCGCCAATCGAATCATCAGCACAAAACTTGGTTGTCCTTTCCTGCTTGAAAACCCGTTAATTACGGGCAAGTCGTTATTATCGCGTAAGTTGCAGGGTGTTGGCAAGCTGGGTGCAGAGCCTGGTTACAGAGAATAACGTATGCCGGCCGCAAAGTGGATTGCCATGATTGCCAAAATCGCCGGAATTATCGGATGAACTCAGCGGGGTTACGAGTAAGACTGACAGCAGCTTTAAGGAGGAGTCGACCGGGGTTGGAGTGCAGCCGGCTGGCAAGTGAAAACTTCCAGCGGGCCGGGACTTCCGTGATGCCAGAATTGCCTGCCCACGGATATTCAACGTTGTCTGGTCTTCGACCGTTGTCATCAACCTGCGGGTGAAGGAGGTCTATTTCCCGGCACAATTCTCGAATTGAGGCGATATCTCGCCTTTCCCCACCGATGCGCCGCCAGTGCTCGGAGACGAGGCGGGGCAATACTTTTGCAACAACATTATGCTTCGTTCGCAATTCATCAGCGCCGGATTCAGGCATCCACAAATACGCCTTGCAGAGCTTCTCCAACCACATCTGTAGGTAGTGCAACCGGTGACTACTGGGCAGCGTGCTGGCTGTCAGAAAATCATAGGCATCAAGGTCCGAACGGGCCTGTGCCGCGAATGCCTCACTCCAACTCGCCATGTTCAAGCCGTCGCTGGATAGATCTCATCGCCGAGGCGCCAGCCCTTGGGCAGGGACAAACTCCCAGCACGAATCTTTTGAAACTCCCCTTCCGTTACTTCGATCACTACCGATGGAAAAGGAATCTGCGGCGGATCGGCGCTGAACGCGACAGGGACAATGCCCGACGGAGAGGTGTCTGGGTTGACCTCCAGAAGCTTCACCGGTTCACCCGCATCCTGCTCTCGATCAGCGATGACACGAACAATCCGGCTGATCCCCGGTTCGATTTCCCGGTGAGCGCCAGCGAGCTTTCTGGCAATTTCGGTTTTGTCTGACGCGTTCGGCATATTGATTGTCCTATTGAGAATCATAGCAGAGATGCATCAGGCCGCGCCCCGAATGGGTTTGCGGCCCATTTCTTTCATTCAGCCACGATACCGGGCGAGATGATCTCGATGGCGAGAGCCCGAGCACTGGCGATTGCTGTTTGGCCTTGCCAACCGCTCATCTCTCCGCCGTCTCCGCGACTTCCCGCAGAATGGTGGCCAGTGCGTGGTGGACTCCCTGGGAAGAATAGGCGGAGAAGGCATGCACATGCTGTGGAAGCAGCATCCTCTTTACGTGGCCAATGGCGCTGAAGAATCCTGGGCGGCGCGAGGAGTCGTATTCTAGATAGTAGATAACACAGGAGCACTCTTCCGGCAGCCGGGCGGATTTCAAGCCGTCGAATGAATATAGTCCGAGGGGGCTGCTCATCAGGATGAATACCCGCAAGGGCGTTGGCCCCGCCTGGCTGGTGTTGGATCCAGGGGTGCTGATGCGGCGCATCAGCTCTTCGCGAAAGAGCACCGGCCCCGGATGCTTGGCGCGCAGCGCGCTTATCGAGACGACCGAGGCCTCATTCTCGGCCAGCGCTTTTTTCAGGTTCGCCCAATCCAGCTCTTTGATCTCCTGTTGCTGGAAGGCCACGCGCTGCCGGGCAAGATCGAGCACCGCGATATCCAACGTGCCGCTGCGCACCTCGATCTGGCTCAGAGTCTTGAGCGTGGGCAGGGCCGCTGCCAGGTAACGGTTATAGGCATAATGCGAACCGTGGAAAATGTCCGATACGGCAAAATCCGCCAGCACCTCGACCTGGAGAGGACGCCGGGTGACCAGCGGCAGGTAGAGCCGGCCCTCGATGTCGGGACGAAAGATCAAATCGAGGTCGTCTTTCTTGATGGGGGACCAGAACTCCACGGCCGGCAGGTTGCGCCAGACATCCGGCAGACGGTCTTTGTTGAAGGCCGGGACCCGCAGTTTTTTTTCAGAGACGTTATGTTCACCCGTAGCGCTGTGATAGAGCGCAGTGGTGATCCGGTACTCACCGGGCAAAAAGAAGGCCTTCCAGGAAAAATGGATGGACTCGTGTTTTGCTTCCTTTTCAGACGTATTGACTTCGTCCAGTTCCAGGCTCTCAAAGTTGCGGAACTCATTGCCAGCGCTGTCCGTCACCTTGAGCAGCAGCAACATCTGGCCTTGGCGCGGGCGTTGCAGCAGCGCGGAAATGCCCACGCGCACTTCGATGTCGGCCATTAACCTCTGGTGGCCGGAAAGGCCCAGGTAGGTGGCCCGCGTTTCCCACGGGACCTGCTCGCGTGGCCCTTCGCGCACCCATTGTTCAAATGGCAGATGGTCGAACGGTGACGGTTCCGGCGGTTGTTGCGCCGGAAGCGCCACAGCAAAGCCCAAAAGCAGCACAAGAGGAAGCAAAATGTTGGGCCGGGTTGAAGATCTCATGAGACGCATGGGGGCACGGAAACCAAGTTTCAACCTGCGCTGCATCATACGTGGCCCCATCGGCGCCTCGCAACCAGACGGCGGGGCGGAGCGTAAACCGTTTGTACATGACCCGCGTTTGCGGAACTGCGCTGTCCGCTCTGCGAAGCCTCATTGCGGATATACTGTTCCACCAGCGATGCGAAGGAGCCATTCCAATTGAGCCTTGCCAAATACCCTTACCGGCCAATGTTCGCTATTGTCCTTATTATGCTGTGCAGCCACCTGGCAGCGCAAAGTAACCGCCAGTTTGAGCTTACCGAGACTTCGATTGCCAAGACCCATGCGGCCATTCGCGCGGGTAAGGTGACCTGCCATCAGCTCGTGGAAGGTTATCTGAAACGCATTGCCGCCTACGACCAGTCTAGCGGGCTGAATGCTATTGTGGTGATTAATCCCAATGCCCTGGCGGAAGCCGACAAGCTCGACCGGGAATTCAAGCGCACCGGCAAGCTGCGTCCGTTGCACGGGATTGCCGTGATCGTGAAAGACAATTACGACACCTATGACCTGCAAACCACGGGCGGCTCGCTGGCGATGAAGGGCTTTGTGCCCGGCGAAGATGCTTTCATGGTGCGGAAGATCCGTGAGGCCGGCGGCATTGTTCTGGCCAAATCGAACATGGCGGAGTGGGCCTTCAACCCCTATGTCACCGTGAGTTCAATCGGCGGCATTACCCGCAACCCTTACGACTTGGAGCGCGTGCCCGCCGGCTCCAGCGGTGGGACAGCGGCTGCGGTAGCGGCCAACCTGGGCGAGGTGGGTTTGGGTACGGATACGGGCAATTCCATCCGGGGGCCGTCCTCCCACAATAGTCTGGTGGGAATCCGTCCGACTATGGGCCTGACCAGCCGTGACGGTATCATCCCGCTGTACTTGGGAAATGATATGGGCGGACCGATGGCGAGGACCGTCGAAGATGCCGCTCGAGTGTTGGAAGCCGTTGCCGGGTATGATCCCGCCGACCCTATCACCAAACTTTCGGAAGGGAAGATACCCAGAAGCTACACCCAGTTTCTCGACAAGAACGGCCTGCGCGGAGCGCGCATTGCCGTCTTCAGAAAATATATAGATGCGCCAACGACTGATCCGGAAGTGAAGGCCCTGGCAGAGAAGGCGATTCAGGACTTGAAAGCGCAGGGCGCTGAAATCATCGACCCCTTCGTGGTCCCGGATTTCGACAAACTCACTGAGAACCTATGGTGCGGTGACTTCCAGGCGGATGTGAACAGCTACCTGGCGGCCCATGCCCGGAACGCCCGTTACAAGGACCTGGCGGAAATCGTTGCTTCCGGCCTGTATATGCCTTACATCGAGGCCCGGCTGAAGGCTGCGATTGGTCCTAAGGCTTCCGCTGGAACCAATGCCGCGCCCTGTCTCGACGTCTATCACAACGAACGCAAGGTGGCTTTCCGCAACGCCCTTCTGTCCGCCATGGACCAGGAGAAGGTGGACGCGATCGTTTACCCTACATGGAGCAATGCTCCTAGAAAAGTAGGCGACATGCAGAGTCCGGCCGGTGACAATAGCCAGATTCTGTCGCCGCAGACCGGCTTTCCGGCGATCACCGTGCCCATGGGGTCCACCCACGGTCCGCTGCCCGCGGGGCTGACGTTTCTAGGAAGACTCTTTACTGAACCCGCGCTGATCAAGTACGCCTACTCTTACGAGCAGACAACGAAGCACCGGAAGCCACCTGAAAGATTTGCCCGTCTTCCTTAAACCAAGGCAGAGACGTAACTTGTTACGTCTAAAAAGCCGGCAATCTCAAACACAGTTATCGTCACGCCGAGCGGCTGATTAACGCTTCCACAGCGACGCGCGTTTACCGCCGTTTTCGGACGCAGGCGTGCGCGCCGGAGTTCCTTTGCCATTGGTCACAGCCGGGCTTTCCGGGGCCCGCGCTTCCACCGGCTTTGCCTTTGTGGGCGCTACTTCAGGCTGGGGGGCCACCACCACACCCAGGACTGGTTCCGCGACGACGGAAGGCTGGTCATCGCCGCCGCTGACAAAGTGAGAACTGGCGGAGCGAATGCGCTTTTCCTCTTCGCGTTTTTGTCCGCGCCATTCGTCCAGCCTCGCCTTTTCATGGGCGACTTCTTTGTCGTTGGTCTCGATGCGTGAGCGGCAGGCCTCGACCAGCAGGTCAATTTCAGCCTGGATTTCCTGGTTCTGCTGCAGTTTCCAGGTTTTGAAATCCTGGAAGGTCTTCTGCTGCCGGGCTTCGTATTGATTCAGGGCCAGGTCGCGCCGCGCCGCGTCCTCGATCACGTCGTTGACTTGAACGTTGTTGGCCTCTAAGGCCATCAGTATTGCGGCGCGCTTGGCTTCCAGCGAAAGAGAGCGAAGGTGGGAGCTGCCTAGCATGTCAGCGACCTTCAGAATCGTAAAGCCGTGGCCCGGGACAGGCACACCCGCCTGCGCATAGACGCCGGGCAAGCTGTCGGTTTGGAGCGCCGGCGCCGAGCCGGGTTCGGCCAGCGTGATTGGATGACGAAGAGCGTCTTGGGCCTCGTCCGCATACATCACTTCGCTCAAGGCCACTTCCTGGCTTCCAGGCACCTGGAGATCATAGTCCGACGGTACGAGGGCAGCCGGCGCCGGCAAGCCGGCGCCGTTCTGTTGAGATTGGGAGAGCGTATTCATGGTGTGGTCTCCTTGCATTTTTCCGAAGGCCAGTTCTCCGGCCCTATTCGGCGTAACCATTTCAGAATCGAGTTCTACAAGGACAATACTGCACAATGGTGCCTGACCATAAGATCACCTAGGTAACCTGTAAGTTTGGTGTGCGCACGAAGATCGCTTGTTCTTTGTTAAATGAAATTTAGAATTTTGTCTTGCAATCGTCATAGAAATTGGTTATTTTCCGTTGATTTTAATGATTTCAATAGCCGTGACCAGTTGAATTGGTAATGCCGCTAGAGAAAGCAAGCTGGCATTTCCGATTCCCCGATTCCCCGATGTCCCGATGCCTCGATTACCCGATCTACGAAGATTACATAGTCTCCCGGTCGCTGTACCCAGCCCCATGATTTGCCTCTTCAGCCGTCCAACGGCGAGAATACTTCCCATGCGATTTCAGTACCTTCGGCGAGCGCTCTGCTGTACAAGTATCGTCTTACTGTCTGTTTCGGGCCTGCGGTCTGACACCCGTCCGTTGCCTGAGGATACGGGCGCACTGCGGCTCTACCAGCTTCTGACCAAGCTGCATACCACGGCGCGCATGATGCATACGGTCGCGCATCCGGATGACGAAGACGGCGGCATGATGACCCTGGAAGCGCGGGGCAACGGTGTCACCATCGAGCTGTTCACGGTGACCCGCGGGGAAGGCGGCCAGAACAAGTTCGGCGCCGAAAGCTCCGACGATCTGGGAATCCTGCGCACTCTGGAGCTGTTGCAGGCCGATAAGTACTATGGCGTTGAGCAGCGCTTCAGCACGGTCGTGGATTTTGGTTTTTCGAAGACCGCGGAAGAAACGTTCAACAAATGGCACGGGCACGATGTGGCCCTGGCCGACATGGTGCGGGCCATCCGTACCTTCCGGCCCGACGTGATTACCTCGCGGTTTTCAGGCACCAAGCGCGATGGACACGGCAACCACGAAGCTTCGGGAGTCCTGACCCGTGAGGCTTTCCGGGCCGCTGCGGACCCGAATCGCTTCCCCGAGCAGATCAAGGAAGGTCTATTGCCCTGGCAGGCGAAGAAGTTCTACCACGGTAACATCGCCCGGTTGCGGGACCCGGCGGCGGCTTCCGAAGATAACGACCTGATGATCAACACTGGGACTTACAGCCCGGTCCTCGGCATGTCTTACGCACAGTATGCTCTCGAAGGGCTGGCCCACCAGACCTCCCAAGGCACCGGCGGATTCCGCGTGTCGCCCGGCAATCGTCTTGACTATTACAAACTGGCGGATTCGGTGTTGCCTCCCAAGGCGGCCGGTAAACATGAGACTGATTTCTTCGACGGCATCGACACCACTCTGCCCGGTCTGGCGGCGCGCGCCGGCGATGAGGAAGCCAAAGTGCCGTTCCTGCGTCCGGCGCTGACGGTGATGGCCAAGCATGTGGAAGAAGCGGCCAGGGCGTTTTCACTGCAAGATACTTCGGCCTGCGCCGCTCCGCTGCTGGCCGGCCTGGCGGCAACCCGCCAACTGATTGGGCAGGTGGAAAGCTCGCAACTCTCAGCCATGGCCAAGGCCCGCTTGCTGCCGTCGTTGCGTACCAAGCAAGAGCAGTTCGCGAACGCAGCCAATGAGGCATTGGGTGTCTATTTCGAAGTCACAGCCGATCCACCGGGCCCGCCGCCCGGTCCTTCGTACTTCCCGCGATTGGAGCAGACTTTCTCGCTGGCCGTACCGGGGCAGACGTTTACCCTGACCGCCCGCTTGTACAACCGGGGCAGGCTTGCGGTTACGCCCCGCGAAATACAACTGGAGATGCCCGAGGGCTGGACCAGCACGGTGGTGAAATCAGAAACGCCCGAACTGAAAGCCGGAGACAATGCCTATGTCCGCTTTCAGGTGCATGTGCCCGATGGCGCTCAATCGACCAAGGCTTACTTCACCCGCCATGATCCACAGACTGAGACTGTGTATACGCTCAGCGATGCCCGGCTGGTAACTCTGCCGTTTCCGCCGTATCCGGTGCATGCCGGCGCCAGCTTTTCGGCCCCCGGCGGAAGCAGCAGCGCCCAGGCGGTGGCCCGAATCAAGTTTGTAGATCCAGTGGCCGGGCAATCGGAGCGTCCGCTGGCCGTCGGCCCGCCGGTTTCGGTGTTGCTCGAAACTCCCGTGGTCGTGGTTTCCACCACCGGGGCAGGGAAGACGCAGATTGATGTCAACGTGCGCAGCAACGTGCAAGGGGCGATCCATGGCAAGCTGCGGCTGGCCATCCCCAATGGATGGAAGGTAGAGCCCGAGTTTCTGGCTGTCGATCTCGATCACGATGGCGACGTGAACAGCTATGCCTTCCAGATCACGCCGCAGAATCTCCGCGAGGGCACATACCAAGTCACGGCCAAGGCTGAAGTCAACGGCCGTGAATACGCCGAGGGATTCAAGGTGCTGACCCGGCCGGACCTTGATTCGTTCTACGCATATCATCCCGCCACCCAGAATGTGCAGGCGGTTGACGTCAAGCTGGCGTCCGCGCTCAAAGTTGGTTATCTCATGGGCGCGGGGGACGAGATTGCTTCCGTTCTGAAGAGCGTCGGCGTAGATGTCAGCATGATTACGCCGCAGGAACTGGCCGGCGGCGATCTTGGCCGCTACGGCACAATTATCGTAGGCATACGCGCCTACGATGTGCGCACCGACCTGCGCGAGCAGAACCGCCGCCTGCTGGATTTTGCCAACCGCGGCGGAACGCTGATCGTGCAATATAACCAGGGTGTCGGCGCGTTCAATGAAGGCCATTACACTCCGTATCCGGCTACGCTGAGCAGTGAGCGTGTATCGGTCGAAGAGATGCCGGTGGAGGTTCTGGCCCCGGACGATCAGGTCTTTTCCTATCCTAATAAGATCTCGGCCAAGGACTTCGACGGCTGGGTGCAGGAGCGCAGCCTATACTGCATGTCGCACTGGGATGAGCACTTTAAGCCGCTGCTTTCAACACATGATCCCGGAGAAGGCCCACAGAAGGGCTGCCTGCTGATCGCCCCCGTAGGGAAGGGACTATATATCTATTCCTCCTATGCATTCTTCCGGCAGCTACCGGCAGGAGTCCCGGGGCCGATTCGCCTGTTCACCAACCTGCTAAGCGCCGGACATGGTGAAGCAAAGAAATGAGAAGCTCCGCCTTCAGAAACCATTCAAGTGCAAGCACACCTCTGCGAACAGCAGCGGTAAAAAGCCAGTTGGTTTTCTCCGAGCCTTCCTATTGCTATCCGCGAGAATCTTCGGGGATCGCGATAATTCCAGAAGTAACGACAACCCCACTCTTATTCGTGTTGATTCGCGTTAATTCGTGGCTAATTGCTTTCGGTCGTGGCTCCGTGGCTCCGTGCCTCCGTGGTGAATTCTTTGCAGGATCGATCTAAATGCAGGCCACAGCAAATCTCGACCGCGACATTGGCCTGCGCGAAGCCACAGCGCTGAATATGATCGATATGATCGGCGTGGGGCCATTCATTACGATCCCGCTGATCGTTCACGCCATGGGCGGGCCGCAGGCCATGATCGGCTGGGTCGTGGGCGCGTTCCTGGCCATCTGCGATGGGTTGGTGTGGGCGGAACTGGGCGCGGCCCTGCCCCGGGCCGGGGGCTCGTACCAGTACTTGAAGGAAAGCTACGGGGCCGCGACTCTGGGCCGCTTGATGTCGTTTCTTTTTGTGTGGCAGCTCATCTTCAGCGCGCCGCTTTCCATCGCCTCGGGGTGCATCGGCGTAGCCCGCTATGCCGCCTATCTCTGGCCGGGATTGGACCGCGAGTTCGTCAATCACACTTTTAGTAGGTTGCTTCCGCTGCTGGGCAAATTTGAGATGCGGGTACTGGTCACCGGTGGGACGTTCGTGGCCATGGGTACTTGCGTCCTGGCAGTCTTGTTGCTGTACCGCCGCATCGCCATCGTCGCTCGCATGTCGAAGTTTCTATGGGTGGGCGTCATGGCCACCGTGCTGCTGGTGATCGCGGCGGGCCTCAGCCACTTCAGCGCCGCGCGCGCCTTCAGCTTTCCTGCCCATGCCTTCGACCTTAACCGGAGCTTTGCGCTGGGGCTAGGCGCGGCTCTGCTGGTGGCTACTTACGACTATTGGGGCTACTACAACATCTGCTTTCTGGGGGCGGAGGTGCGCGCTCCGGAAAGGACCATCCCTCGGGCGCTGATCTATTCCATCCTATTGGTGGCCGCCATTTACATCGTGATGAACATCAGCATTCTGGGCGTGATTCCGTGGCAGGAGCTTAACCAGACGGCCACATCGGAATCCCATTTCTATGTGGCCTCGACCCTGCTGCAGCGGACGTTTGGTCCACTGGCAGGGAAGATCGCCGCCGTGCTCATTATCTGGACCGCCTTCGCCTCGGTTTTCTCGCTGATGCTCGGCTACTCTCGCGTGCCCTATGCGGCGGCCGTGGATGGCAACTACTTCCGCCGCTTTGCGCGGCTCCACCCGCAACACCACTTCCCCCATGTCTCGTTGCTGACCCTGGGTTTTTTCGCAGCGATTTTCTGCCTGTTCCGCCTGCAGGATGTCATTGCCGCCCTGGTGGTCATCCGCATCATGGTGCAGTTCCTGATGCAGATATTGGGATTGTTTCTGCTGCGCGCCCGCCGTCCGGATTTCCCCCGGCCCTTCCGCATGTACCTATATCCCATTCCGGCGGTGTTGGCTGCAGCCGGGTTTCTCTATGTGGTGTTCGAACGGCCAAACTTTGTCAAAGAAATCCGCTACGCGCTGGTGATTGTGGCCGCGGGCCTGGTGGTCTTCTTTTTCCGTTCGTGGCGGCGCAAAGAATGGCCCTTTGGGCTGCCCGCTGCTCACGAATCTGTGGCGGAACCAGTCCAATAAATTTTCATGTCTTTCCTATCAACTCCGGGTACATCAACCCCGGGGGCCGCTGGCCCCATACAGAGTGCCGCTCCGGTGCAACTCGCTCCACGACGCCCTTCCGCATGGGCGCCGCTGCGTGAACCGTTGTTCCGCAGCCTATGGATTGCGGCCGTTATTTCCTACACCGGAAGCTGGATGCAAAATGTCGCCACCGGATGGCTGATGACTTCGCTCAACCGTTCGCCCATATGGGTGGCGCTGGTGCAGGTGGCACTGAGTCTCCCGGTTTTTCTGATCGCGCTGCCCGCCGGTGCGCTCGCCGACCTGGTGGACCGCCGCAAGTTTCTGCTGCTCACGCAGAGCTCGATGGTCGCGGCCAGCGGCATTCTTGGGATTCTTACGGTGACCGGCGCCATGACCCCGCATCTGCTGGTGGTCTTCACCTTTCTGCTGGGTGTCGGCGCGAATATGAATGATCCGGCGTGGCAGGCTCTCACTCCCGATCTGGTGCCCGCGCCCAAGCTGGCGTCAGCCGTGGCCCTGAATTCCGCTGCCTTTAACATTGCCCGCGCCGTAGGCCCGGCCCTTGGCGGACTGGTGATCGCGACCGCCGGCAGCGGTGTGGCCTTTCTGCTGAATGCAATTTCATTCTTTGGCGTGATTCTCTTTCTGTATCACTGGAAGCCGGTGGAGCGTTTGTTCCCTGCCCGCGCCGGTTCTCTTGCTCAGGCCATCGGCGATGGCATCCGTTATGCGCGGCAGGACCGGCGCATGAGGGCGGTGCTGGTTCGCACCCTGGCATTCTCCCTGCTGTCCAGCGCTTACTGGGCCATGGCGCCGCTGATGGCGATGGGCTTCGGGGCCCAAGGATACGGCGCGATTCTGGCCTGCTTTGGCCTGGGCGCTCTAGCTGGCGCAGGAATTCTCTCCTTGATTCGCGGACGATGGTCTCATGATTCGGTGGTCAAGGCCGCCACCTGCATCTTCGCTCTGGCCATGTTCTTTATGGTCCGCACGCAGACCTTGGCAGTCTTCGCCCTGCTGGCGGCCGCCGCCGGACTGGCCTGGATCTGCAATCTTGCCAGCCTCAACTTCGTAGCCCAGATCACCGCTCCAGCCTGGGTGCGCGCCCGCATGATCTCGCTCTACGTGCTCGCCCTTCATGGCGGTCTGGCGCTCGGCAGCCTCATCTGGGGAGGCATGGCCACGCGTGTGGGACTCAAACTTACCCTTACGTGTACGGCCGCCGCTCTGGGTGCCAGTTTGCTTTTGAGCCGTTGGTATAGTCTTGGGGAAGAAGCGGGAATCAGAAATCAGTAAGTGACCGCTAACCGCAATACTGTTCAGGGTCGAAAAAACAGTTGAATCACCTGCAAGCAGGTATGCTTTGAAAGTGACGCACGTTTGACGTGACCACTGAATACCCAGGCTAAGCGCAATACTGTTTGCTTAGGAGATTGACGCTGCAAACCAAGCGGCACGCCAGCGTTGGAGGCGTGGAATTTTTTAGCCCAGCCCGTGGCGCTCCGTCACGCGTTTTTGCGCGGGATGGAGCGCCTAAGAACGTGAGCAAGAATCGATTTTGCCAATTCCGGGGTGATGCAATATGTATCCCGAGGTACTGGCAATCGCTCATATCGAATTGTGGCGCGAAATTTCTGGCTGCAAAATTGCGTAAAAATATTCAAATCGATTCTTGCTCATGTTCTAAGGGCTGGGTAGGGTGCAGGACGAACGACTTCCTTCCTGCCGGAGGCAGGCACGCAGCGCAGCGCCCTAAAAAAATGCCCTTTGCTGATGACAGCAAGAATGTTGACGATTGAGGCTCGTTTCCTCTAAGCGCAGTCACCCCGATAAAGAAATTCTCAAACGCACAGCGAATTCCCTGGGCCTCCGGCTCGCTCCAGAGTTCTCCGGACACTTCTTCCGTTGCGCTCGGCGGAGATTACTACGCTGGAATCGAGAACCATTTCCACGTTGGCGGGTTCCACGTCAGGATATCTCGGGTGTCGTCCCCTCCGGTACGATAGCAAGAAACTGAGGTCGATGCCGAAGTTCTGAATCGTCTCTCCGGGGGTTGAGTAAAAAGCTTTGAAATAGTCGGCTAAGGCGCGCCAGCTACGGGCGGCGGGTGGTTGTTGTCACACCCCATTGTGACTAGCGTCACATCTTTTCGTTTCCGGGTAGGGCAATCTTGGATGGATTCATCGGCATTCGATTCGCTTACGGCCAACGCCCGACGGGTGGCCGAGAAAGGAAACCATGATGAACGTCCTTGAGAGCACCACATGCATCGCATTCAAGAATATTCTGTTTCTGACTGATTTCAGCAAAGAGACGCGCGCCGCGCTGTCATTCGCGCTTGCACTGGCGCGACACTATGACGCACATATCTTTCCTGCTCATGCCGTCACTCCCTACCTGCCCACTGAGCTTGAATCGCCCGTAGCGCCCGACATCCTTCGGCAAATGGAGGCCGAAAAGAAAAAAGAACTGATCGACTTGGTCAAGGATTCCGGCCTGGCCTACAACGCCCTTACCACCATCGCCGATATCGAGAAGTCCGTGCCCCGTTGGATCGAAGAGCATGGCATCGACTTGATCGTGATGGGCACCCACGGACGGCGCGGCCTACAGAGGCTGTTGCTCGGATCTACCGCAGAAGCCATCTTCCGCACCGCTACCTGCCCGGTACTGACCGTAGGCCCCGCAGTGTTACCGCAGACCAAGTCCGAACTCAACATTAAGCGCATCCTGTTTGCCACCGATCTGTCAAAACCGTCCGAGTATGCCGCACCGTATGCTCTTTCGTTCGCGCAGGAATACCATGCCCGGGCCACCTTCCTGAATGTTCTGCCGGTATCCAAGCGCACCCATGCGGAACTCGTCAGCGACAGCATCGTAGCGCGCAATCAGTTGCGCGACCTGGTGCCGCGGGAAACCGTGGGCAAGTATGAAGTCGAATTCCTGGTGTCTGAAGGCCAGCCGGCCGAGCGCATTGTCAGGCTGGCGGAGGAAAAATCCATCGACTTGATCGTTCTCGGTCTGCCTCGTAACGAACCCTCCAGCACCCACTTCCGCAGTGGAGTGACATACGAGGTCGTACGTTCTGCCACGGCTGCCGTGCTGACTATTCGCAGCATGTGGTAACCCTCGGCCCACCGGGCTGTGTGACAGCGCTCACAGCCCGATGGGGGCCCGGGCCTTCAGAATGATAGGTTAGCAATAGGGAGGACGAGTCATGGCAAACAAGAAAATCTCTACATGGATGCTACTGAGCGGATTGGGCGCAGCAGCGGCCGCTTTTTATTTCGCCGATCCGAAGCACGGGGCCAAGCGCCGTGCCGGCTTCGCCCGCGCTGCTGATAACGTTCTCGACAAGGCCAAGACCGCAGGCGAGAGTTCCATCCGCGATCTGCGCAATCAATTTTCCGGGATCTCCGCCCACCTGCGTTCCCACCTCCATCCCGGTGAAGTCAGCGACCGTGTGGTCGAAGAACGTGTGCGGTCCCGTATAGGGCGCATGACCAGCCACGCCCGCAGGGTCCGCGTGCTTTGCGACCACGGCGTGGTCACCGTATGGGGACCGGTGCTCAACGAAGAAGCCACGGAGCTGCTGCATGCAATCAGCGCCGTGGCTGGCGTCAGGGAAGTCCAAGATCATCTTGAGCTTTTCGCTCCCGATGGTCCGAATTCCCCGCTGGCCAATGGTCCCGTACAGCATGAGGACCGGATGCGCCAGGCCCGCAGAGAAGCCCGGCTCAACTGGGGCCCCACCAAACGCTTGGCCATCGGCGCAGCCGGCGCCGGTCTGGCTCTCTACGGTATGACACGCGTCGACAAGGGCGCCGCCAGGAAGGCGGTGACCGCCCTGGGCGCAGGTATGATCGTCAGCAGCACCATGCGTCATAACCTCGCCGCCACCCTGGCCTTCAGCGAAGATAGCGCCGGTTTTGAGATTGAGAGAAGCATCAAGATCAACGCGCCGATTTCCGATCTCTATGATTTCTGGGCCAATCCTGAAAATTACCCCCAAGTCCTATCGCACGTAGCCAACATCGAGCGCCTGGGTGAAAACCTCTATCGCTGGACCATCAACGGACCAGCCGGCCTGCCGGTGGGCTGGCAGGGCGTAATCACCCGCGCCGTTCCCAATACCCTGGTTGAGTGGAAGAGCCTGCCGGGTTCTTCGGTCGGGAACTTCGGCATCGTCAGGTTCCATCCCGACTACGACGCCTCCACCCATGTACAGATACGCATGTTCTACCGGCCGCCTGCGGGCATCCTTGGGCGGTTCTTCGCCGACCTGCTGGGCGCCGATGCCGGCGACATTCTCGATCAAGACCTGCACAACCTGAAGACAGTATTCGAGAATGGAAGCTATCTCTCCAAGGAGACAAAGAGAAAGCGCGAAGAAGCCGACCTGCTGCGCACCGCAACTACCTGAACTGGGCCCTTACTGGATGGCCCAGCTTGGCCAGGCGGTTCGCAGAGAACGAAGGGGGACGTGAGGTTACGTCCCCTTTGGGTGGTATGCATACCCCAAGCCTTTGTTTTTCTCTGCGCCCCCTGCGCCCCCTGCGATCTCTGCGGTTCAATCTTTTGGTCTTCCTTCGCGCCCTTAGCGTGCTTTGCGGTGGATTGTTTTTGGTGACCTTATTTCATGCTATTGCTGTACAGCCGCGGGTTGAAACACGCAGCAGGGTTCTTCGGCAAACAAGTCGCCGGTCATGGCGTAAGCGCGGGCGCGTGAGCCTCCGCAGATTTCGCGGTACTCGCATTTCCCGCACTTGCCTTTCAGGTTGCCGGTATCGCGCAGCGAGCGGAACAACTCGGAGTTCTGGTAGATCTCGGTGAGACTTTTGCGCCGTAGGCTGCCACCGGAAATCGGCAGAAATCCGCTGGGGTACACTTCCCCGATGTGAGAGACAAACACAAAGCCTTTGCCGTCATTGATCGGCAGCAGGCCCGGACCACCTTGTTCCATGCCGTCAATAGCGGGCTTGATCATCTTCACTTCGCCCGCATGGCGGCGTTGTTGCAAAATGAATCGGCGGTAGTGCTGGGCTTCGGTGGTTTTGATCTTGAACGGAAATTCCCCGGCAAAACGATACAGCTTGGCGAAAGCCGCTTCGAACTCTTCCCCCGAAGGTAAATCTTTCATCTGGCCACGACCGATGGGAATCAGGAAGAAGACGCTCCACAGGACGATTTTTAAATTCTTGAGCAGGTTCGCCATGTCTTCTAAATCCGCGAGGTTGCGAGTGGTCACGCTGGTATTGACCTGGATAGGCAGTTGCGCTTCGTTCGCCCAGTGGATGGCTTCCAGCGTTCGAGCATAGGAGCCGGGCACGCCCCGGAACACGTCATGAAGTGCGGGCACGGAGCCATCGAGACTCACCGCCAGGCGCGATAAACCTGCCTTCTTTAATTCACCAATGGCCGTCCGCGTAAGCAGCGGCGTCACGCTGGGAGTCATGGCCGGATGCAGACCGCGCTCCGCCGCATAGCGCACCAGATGATAGATATCGGGCCGTTTGAGCGGATCACCTCCGGTGAAGATGAAAATCGGCGGCTTCAGCTCGGTCATTTCATCAATGAGATTCTCGCCTTCTTCCGTGGACATTTCCAGTGGATGGTGCCGGGACTGGGCGCTGGCGCGACAATGAAAGCAAGCCAGATCGCAGGATTGCGTTGTCTCCCAAATCACTACCAAAGGACGCTTATTAAGATCGAATTCCGTATTCATGGCCACCAGCTTAGGCCAGGATCCACGCCGAATCTGTGATGCAGGTCACACTCGCGGCGGGGCAAATGGCAGTTGGCAATTAGCAATTAGCCAGTAGCAGTTGGCACTCAGCATTCAGCACTCAGCATTCAGCCGTCAACATCGACAGCGTTGATGTTTGTGGCTAAATGCTGAGGGCTATTGCCAAACGAATACTAAGTACCAAATACCAACTACTTCTTCACCAACAACGCTTACCCAACAACCGTCTCCCATCCCTTACTTCCCGTCACTCTCCGCTCGGATCAAATCCAATGTCACGCGCTCACCGTTAATAAGCACCAGGCCACGGTTGATCAGCTCTTGTCCGGAGCAGTCGTACTTGGCATAGCACTGCACGGCGCTCATGGGAAAGATAAACTCCACCGCTACGCTGTTGGGCTGGGCTTGCTGGTGTACCGTGGTGCTGAAATCCACACCTTCGAAGTTCGCTTTGTCATTGAAATATTTGGTTACCGGACGCAGTAAATGAGAAATATGCTGATCAAAAGCCAGGGCCGCGATCTTGTATTGTGACGTGCCTGCCGGTTGCTCCAGTTCGGTGGCCACGTTCATCTGCAGATAAACGCCGCCGTGAAACGCTATGAACGATGGCGGAGCATAATCGACCAGCTTTGCTGACGGCGTCATTTCTTTGGTTATGCGGTCGATGATTGGCTGATGTTCACGCTGTAGGTTGAGCAGTCTGGCGGGCGAGGTATCGTGCCCCGCCTTGGCATTCGTGGCGATGGTGTCCAGCAGTTCCGAGGACGGCAGATACCTAGGATTCACCAGGCTTCCGCGTTCGGTCGGTTCATGGGCGACAGTGGAGGCGTCTTTGCTGTAGCGGGCCAGATGGTGCTGCTTGACATCCACCGGGGCATCGTCGCCCACCAACCATAAGGTGATGGGCTCGCCGTTGACCCATATGTCGCTTTCCAGCAGCGCCGCCTGCTGCGATTCCACGTCATCGCCTTTGGCCTTGGCCAGCTTCTCTCCCATGCCGCGCGAGAAGACAAACACTACGTTTTCCGGCCCTTCGGTATTGACGTTGTAGACCTTCTTGCGCACATGGTGGGCGATTTCGAACGCGTAAGCATCAAATGGAATGGACCGGTCGAGGTCGGCGACCGAGAGCTTCAACAGCGGCAACACCACTTCCTGGAACGTCTGGCGGGCGCGCAGGCCGGCGCTCATGGCGGTGGCGGAATACGAAGCGTAATAATTTCCGGTGATCTGCAGGATTTCCTGCCCATTGAAACGATCAAAGTGGATCGATCCCTGGGCCATCTGCTTCTGCTTAACTTCGTCAACATCCAGCGTCTGGCTGAAATAAAAAGGAAACGGAAAGTGAATGCCGGCGGCATCGCCGCTGAGCTGTTGCAGCGGACCAGCATACTTCTGCTGCAGCGACTGGCTGTAAGGGTCCTTGATCTTCGTGACAGAGAGCAGTTGCGCTCCACAACTCAGTTGCAGGCCAAGTACCAGCACACAGCAATGGAACAGACGGTTATTCACCATATTTCACTCCTGGCGATTGATAGGGCGGATCGGCGACCGCCCTTATATAAGCCACAACAGCCTTGACTTGCTTCTCCGTTAGAGTTCCTCCAAAAGGCGGCATAGCGGGCGACTTCGCCTGGGCGACTCCGCCCCGTGTGGTAATGGTTAGCAGGCTGGCATCGGAGAAATTGTTGAGAAACGACCCATCCGTGAAGGCGTGCGGGGCCGGTGAAAGATTGTCGAAGTTCGAGGCGCGCTCGGGCGTCGATTCCGGGTCATGGCAGCGAATGCAATATTGGTCATTCACTTCCCTGCCCAACCTCTGCTGGTAGCCCAAGGCCACGGCCCGCAAGGCGAGGGTGGCGGTGCCGCCATCCGGCTTAAGGGTGTCAGCTAAAATCTGATACCCGCGTGGTTCGGCGCCCAGTTGAACATTGACGGTGACCTGACCGCTGGAATCGGTGAGCGCCTGTTGCGGCGTGAACTGCGCCCCTGCGCCACGGAAAGTCACCAGCGCTTTGGCCACACGGTTGCCATCAGCGCCGTTGACCTGCACCACCACCGGCTGTGGAAGGAAAGAGCCCGTGCTGGTAATCTGCTTGCCGCCGCTGACCTCCACGATCTGCGTGCCTTTTGCTTCGGGCACGGGGGCGGTGGCGCCGGTGGAATGCCGGGAACATCCGGCGGTGAGCAGCAGCCAGGCGAGGCAGAGAATGCTGAGCGGCTTCATTTTCCTCCTCCGGTGGTGCGAGCCTTGAGCGTCATCAGAAACGCGGTCAGGTCGCGGGCTTCATCGTCTCTGAGATTCTGGTTGGGCATGACCGTTCCCGGCCGCAAGGAATTTGGGTCCTTGAGCCATTTATAGGTCCACACTGGGGTTAGCCGCAGGCCGGCGCCTGCCAGCGCCGGCCCCACATAGCCTTTGTCCGTCTTGTAGTCAACGATGTGGCATGACTGGCAATTGTATTTCGAATAGAACAATTGCCGGCCGCGAGCCGCCGCCTCGGTGTTCAGGGCGCGCGTATCGAGCGCCTGCGCGTCAAAGCCAGGGGCCTGATAAGCCGATAGCAAATAATCGGAGAGGGTCTTAATTTCAGCGCTGCTGAGATTAAATTTCGGCATACGCCGGATGAGCGCCGGGCGTAGCGTGTTTGGGTTCTTCATGAAGTCTTCGAGCCATGCCCGTTGCACGGCGCTGCCTTCAAAGCTCAGGTCGGGCGCCATGTCACCGCCGTGTCCATGGATGGTGTGGCAGCTCAGGCAATGCAGGTCTTCCATGAGCCTTCCGGCCTCGCCTCCGGGCTGATAGTTCGTAGGGCGGGGAGCGGGGATCAGAAGATCGCCCGGCAGATGGTCCGCGCGATCGGTTTGCGCCAGCAGCGCCGTGGTCAGCGATTCAATCTGCGTATCGGTAAGGCTGAATTTTGGCATCTTCAATCCCGTGCCGAAGGAGCGCGGATCGTGTACCTTGGCCGAGATATAAGCGGGCAGATTTTCCGCGACGCCGGGAGCAAAGACCACTTGTGACAACGGCTTGTTGCCGGCCAGGGAAAGATCGGGGCCGAAATTCTGCGGCGGATTGACGCCGTTGATCTGGTGGCAAGCGGCACAGCCATATTCCAGCACCAGCTTGCGTCCGTGGGTAACGCTGTCTTTCTCGCCAGGCGGCGCATGTAAGGTGACGGCGAAATCGCTATCGGTCTTGCCTAGCAGGTAGCTGGAAAGCAGGGCCACTTGCTTATCGTCGAGCCGGTAATGGGGCATGCGCGTGGAAGGTTCGTAATCGTGAGGATTCCGCAGCCATCGACCAAGCCATTGGGGCGTGACCTTGTTCCCAATCCGGGTCAGCTCCGGCCCGAAGTTGCCGCCTACAAGATTGCCGGCCGCATTCTGCGCGGCGTGGCAGGAAGAGCAGAACAGACTTCCATAAAGACTGGCGCTGTCGGTAGCGGCGCTCGGCACGGTGGCCGGTGGGGTGTGCAGTATTTCCTGCCTCTTGGTCGAGGGCGTACTCTGCGAAATCAGGAACGTGGCGATATCGGCGGCATCCTGGTCGTTGAACTGGAAGTTCGGCATGGTGGCTGAAGCCGCATAAGCTTGCGGATTCTTGATCCAGGCAAAGATCCAATCGCGGCTGGTCTTTTCGGCGATGTGCGTCAAGGGTGGCGGATTGTCGTCAGGCTTGACCACTGTGCCGTCGGGTTGCCGCACCAGATGGCAGTGCGTGCAGCCCTGGGAAGACAACAGGCGGCGGCCATCGTTGACCTTGGGTGCGCCCGGCAGCGGGCCGAGATGGCATTGTCCGCATCCGGCATCGGAGTAGCGCGCGGGCAGCAACGGCTGCTCCCAGGCGGCGGTGGCCGAGTGCGCTTCTTCAGCAGTCGTGGCTACACCCTGGCCGCGATGGCACATCACGCATCCGAACTGATCGAGTGGATGCGGCATCACCGGATGGCGTCGGGACGGCTGGGCCGTGGCATCGACCAGCGCGCCATTCATATTGAGGTGGCAGGTTTCGCAACGGTCGACCACACCCAACTTCTCAACCCATATCTGGCGGATGCCGCTGTGAAAGTTGCGCACCAGCGGGCCGCTCTGGCGCCCGGAGGCAAGCTTCAAATAGGCCTTTTGATGATGCCGCCACTGGCTGAAGTAGTCCTTGGCCGGCGCAATGGCCAGCGAAACCAGCAACAGCACGCTCACGCCGCCGAAGACCGCCAGCTCCCGCGCCAGCGGGCGGCTACGCAGCGCGCCGGGGTTTCCGTTTTGCGTGTCCGTGTTCATCCCTGTGTCCGCCATCTCAGAGGCTCCATGGCCAGACCCATGACCATCCTGGGCCCCGGAAAAATGTGCCGATAGCGGTCAGCACGGTCAACTCGACCAGAAACCAGGTCATAATCCAGAAATACACTGGCCGGGCAAAAAGCCAGCGCTGGAAGCTTCTGGGAGATTGCGGCGAAAACCGGGATGACAGCAACAGCGCCCCACCCACCAGAAGTGATGGAACAAAAGGAATGGTGAGATCGAGAATGCGGGCCGCATGGTTCACAGCGCCGGTCGAGTGTCCCAACTGCGGCAGCGCGAACAATAAGAAGATGACCACCATGAAGGCCACGGTAACGCCCATCGCCAGCGAGCGCCGCTCGGGACGGGCCCAGATGCTCTCCGCCTCGATGTTGATGTTGAAATAAGGGATGATGATGAGCGCGCCCACCACCATGCCCGGAATCAGCACCCCGGCGACCATCGGCGGAAAATAGTGGAGCAACTCCTGCAGGCCCAGAAAGTACCACGGAGCTTTGGCAGGATTGGGCGTGTGCAGAGGATCGGCCAGGCCTTCGAGCGGAGCATTGAAGACCAGAGACACCCACACCAGCAGCAGGAAAGCCACTTCCAGCGCGACGATGAATCGCGCCATGGCTGCCGGATAGGTCATCACCATCGGCTCATCCATGGCCTTCACATGCGGCGAGGTGAGCCGCGTAATGAAGGCGATGCGGCGCGGATTTTTTCTCACGTCCGATTGCAGTTCAGCTTGTATTTTCGTGGGATCGCTCACGCATCCTTCCTTTCCGGAATGTAGAGTCCGCCATCTTTGCGGATACGCCAGAAATGGACGGCGATCAACACGACCGCAGCCAGCGGCAGAATCACGCAGTGCAGCACGTAAAAACGCAGCAGGGCGTTGGCGTTGACCTCATGGCCGCCCAGCATCAGGAAGCGTATCTTGTCACCCATGAGGGGCACGGCTTTGGCGATATTGGAGCCCACCGTGACCGCCCAGAACGCCAGTTGGTCCCAGGGCAACAGATAGCCGGTGTAGCTCAGCAACAAGGTGCATAGCAGCAGAAACACGCCGATCACCCAGTTGAATTGCCGCGGAGGCCGGTACGCTCCCCGATAAAACACTTTGAACATGTGGGCGAACACCAGAAACACCATGGTGTGCGCCGACCAGCGATGCAGGTTGCGCAGAAATACACCGGAAGAAACCGCAAACTGCAGGTCCTTCATGTCGGCATAGGCCTGGGGCGCTGACGGATGGTAATAGAACATCAGCAGGATGCCGGTGGCCAGCAGAACAACAAAGGTAACCAGCGTGAAGGCCCCCAGATACCACGTGGGGCCAAAGTCGAGCACGCGGGAGCGCACCTTGACCGAAAACAGATGCAGGAAGACATTCTGCTGTACGGCCTGCGCCTTGTGCAGATTGCTGTCGCCGGCGCCGCTACGGAAGATCGAGCGCCATGCGCTGGTCGCTCGCAGCCGCTGTAACCCTGTCTGAATGTTGTCAGGCATCGTTTATACCTTAAAGTACTTCGGAGTTTTCAGAATGTTCGACCGGTCAACCATCAGATAGCCGTCATCATTGAGTGAAACTTCATACCACGGCAGCGGATCGGGCGCCGGCCCGGCGATCTTCTCGCCCTTGCGGTTGAACTGGCTGCCATGACACGGACAGGCAACCCGGTCAAGATCGGGCTTCCACGCGGTGAGGCAGCCGAGATGAGTGCAGATCGCGCCCAGGGCATAAAACCCGGCATCGCTATTCACCACATAAATTCCCGCCCGGGCATCAAGCGTAACCGAGTCGGAAGGAAACTGATCGGGCTTGCCCGCCTTGACCACCGGCGAGGCCTCGAACAAGACATTGGGAGAGAAGTATTCGTAGGTAAACAGTCCGCTGCCGGCGCCGGCCAAAACCAGCGAGCCGAGGCCGAGCTGGGAAAAGAACTTTCTCCGGCTGCAATCCTTGCAGCCTTCGCCGGCTTCAGGGCCAGATGCCACTGGCGCGTCCTGGCGTGTGTCGCTCATTGATCGCTCCTTAAATCAAATGATTGAATGGGAATCAAGCCGGTTGGATCAGCCGACTTAAAATGAAACGCTTCCATGCGAATTTCGCCCACCGGGCAACGGAGAGCGCAGAGCCCGCAGCGGATGCACCGGGTTTCGTCCTTGACCATCACCGAACCGAGTGCCGCCCCGGCAGTCAACTCGGCCGCCTCAATGCCCCGCAACTCGACTTCGTATTGCGGCCCGCCTTGCGCGAGATGGGCCACGACCGGCTCGGAGAATTCAAACTGCTCCAGCGGCACAAGCTGCAGGCACTGCTCTGGACAAACATCCACGCAGCCTCCGCACAAAATGCATTCCGTGCCGTCGACCTCTGTCCCTTCGAAGACAGTGTTGATGAAACAACGCAGGCAGCGCTGTGCTTCCGCCATGGCGGTCTGCTCATCGAAACCAACTTCTACTTCGGTCATGCCGGTGCGCCGGTCGAGGGGCAGCATGGGGACTGCCTGCCGGGAAATTTCCATGTAGCCGGTAATCATCTGGTGCCGGCTGAGTACTTCGACTTCAATGATGGGAGCAAGGTGCGGTTGCTTGCGGATGAATTCATCGATACCCACCGCCGCCCGTTTGCCGTCGGCCACGCTGTCGATAATGAGCCGCGGACCAAAAACGCAGTCGCCTCCTGCGAAAATGCCGGGCTGCGAAGTCATGAGGTTGCCCGGCTCAACTGTGATCAGGCCGCGCGGCGAGATGGCCACGCCGCTGCCAGCCAGGAAATCGAGGTTGGCGCTTTGTCCGATGGCCAGGATCACCGTATCGCAATCGACGAGTGATTCACTGCCCGCCACGAATTGGGGATTAACCCGGCCCTGGTCGTCGAAGACGCGTTGCGTAGTGAGCATTTCGAGTGACGCAACCTTGCCGTCCGCGCCCACGATGCGGTGGGGGCCGAAGCCGGCGTGAATGGTGATGCCCTCTTCCTCGGCTTCGACGATTTCTTCCATGGCGGCCGGCATTTCGTCCCGCCGCTCGATGCAGACAATGTGTACTTCACTGGCGCCGAGACGTAAGGCCGAAAGCGAGACATCCATCATTTCTTTGGTGGCCACAGCCCTCACGTTCTGCGCCCAGGTATCGGTGGGTGCCTCATGCTGGCGGACGACCTCACGGGCGGCCGAGCGGGCCACGTCCATGGCTACGTTGCCGCCGCCGATGACCACTACTTTCTTTCCAATGGTGAACTTGTAGCCCAGGTTTACGTTGAGAAGAAAATCAATGCCTTTGATGACGCCGTCGAGATCGTTGCCGGGAATCTGAAGATCGCGGCTGCGATGCGCGCCTACGGCAATCAATACGGCGTCGAAGCCCTGCGACCGCAATTCGTCGACGGCGAAGTCCCGCCCAGCGCGCTGGTTCAGCTTAAGAGTAACGTCGCCCATCGAAAGGATTTCCCGCACCTGTGCCTCGACCACTGCGTGCGGCAGGCGATACTCGGGAATTCCCAGATACAGCATGCCGCCGGCCACCGGGGCAGCTTCAAAGATGGTCACCGAGTAGCCCATCAGCGCCAGATCATGCGCGGCGGAAAGCCCGACCGGGCCGGCGCCCACGATGGCCACCTTGTATGGAAGTTTCGGCTGCTCGCTGGTCTCGGTGGGCTTGAAATTGCGCGATTCCGGCCCATGACGCTCGGTGAGAAAACGTTTTAACGCGCGAATCTGGATTGGCTTATCGATCTCGCCCCGGCGGCAGGCGGTTTCACACGGGTGCGCGCAAACCCTTCCACAGATGCTCGCCAGCGGATTAGGGTCGCGCGCAAATCGGTAGGCCTCTTCAAAGCCGCCTTCGGCGATCAGCGCAACATAACGCCCCGCGTTGGTATGCGCCGGACACGCCATCATGCACGGAAAGTTGGTGTTCAGCCACTGCCGGTCCACCGTTTTGTCAGGCCGCTTTGTCATGAGAAAAGACCTTGAATGAATACTGGAAAGGCAGCGGGTATAGCGCCCGCCGCCCTACCCAGGCGTTACTGCAACGTGAAGTTGGCGGTAGCAGCGCCGCTAACGGTGATCTTCTGCGACTGGATTTTCTTGCCTTCATGCCATGCGGTCACGGTGTACTGGCCGTCCGGCACGTTGGCAATGGTGTATTCGCCGCCGGTTGCCGTCTCCGCGAATTGCGGAGTCGGGACCACCACCACGTAACCCGACATTTCGGGGTGTACATTGCAGAGCAGCGAAACCACGCCGGGTTCCTCGAACTTAAAGCTCTTCTTCTCTCCCGTCGGCCAGGTGCCGAGGTTGTGGCTCTTCTTCTTGTCCCCGGAGATGGAAGGCCAGAAGACGTTGTGGGCCACCTTGTCGCTGTTCAGGAAATCCACGGTCGTGCCCACCTGCACCACCAGCAAGTGTGGCTGGAACAACAGGCCCTTCTGGTCCATGACCACGTGCTTATCCACTGCCGCGGGCTTGGCGCCGGGAGCTGCTTCTATCCATACGACCGATTTTCCGGGTGTGACTTTCCCTTTGATCGAACCCGCCAGGCACATCGGCGCCGCCATGAGGGTGATAATTGACAAACTGAGCAAGCATCTAATCTTCATGATTTCTCTTCTCCTAGGATGACGTTGATTGAATTAGTAAACAAATTCCAAAGCGACTACGGCCGTATTGGTGCGAAACGGCTGCACCGCCGTCGGCAGTCCGGTAAGCGGGTTGGTGACTACCGTGACGTACTGCTGCGGCCGGATCTGATACTCAAACGACGTCTTGATGTTGGCATGGATCAGGAACTGTACGCCGGGCGTGAAGCGGTTGCGGGTATTGTTGAATGGCTGCAAGAACGGCGGCGTTGTGCTCTGAATTAACCCATTGAGTTTGTCCGGCCCGGAATTGACCGCGTCCCAGCGCATGATCGCGACCATCCACGGCAACGGTTGATAGTCGGCCTGAATAAATCCGCCGGCAAAAGTCGCAGGCCCGCCGCGAACAAAGCCCACAGTTGTTGACGTCACGCCGCCGATCGGCAGAGGGACCGGTGTCCCTGTGCTGTCGATGGGCAGCAGGTTGTGATCGTGGCCATACATGAACAGGCCAAATAGATTGATAGTGCGATAGTTGAAGCTGAAATCTCCGCCTACACGGTAGAACGGTTCGTGTGCGGTCAGCACTGCCGGGCTGCCGGTCAGGTCTTGGCCGCTGAAGCGCTGCGCCGAACGCCCGTAGAAGTAATAGGTTCCCAGGTTCAAGTAGGTGTGGTCGCGCGGCCCAGTGGCGCCAGCGGCCTGCACCGATTTGCGGCTGGTCTCATCACGCTCCAGGTTGAAGCGATACGAGAAGCGCCCATAGAGGTCCTTGAAATTCGAATTGGAGGCGAATCCAACCCCGCCATTGTTACCGCCCGTAGGCGAGGGCAAGAATGGGCTGCTGTTCGCCGCTTGCGTGGTGCCGCTGGTGTTCTGGTCAACCACGGAAAGGGAATAATGGTAGCCGCCATAGATGTGGCCACCGCTGAATTCAACTCCGTTAGCGGCGCCCGCCGGCGTGAAGTGGTTGTTGACATTTTGTTGCGCGGCAAACGCCGGATTCGTTGCCCCGATATTGGCCTGCGTGTAAATGTCATAAGGACTGATATTGTAGGAACGCGCCTGAGTGAAGGGCAGGTCAAGCTCGAATCGGCCGACACGCAAATGCAACGAATCCTTCGGCAAGCGGACCAGCCTGCCTACGTTCACGAACCGCAGATACCCGTCTCCCAGCCCTCCTGAGGAGTTTGCGCCGCCCACGCTGAAGTCGTTATCCACCCAAAAAGCGATGTCGCTGCCAAAATTGCCGGCGGTAAAGATACTGAAGAAGCCTGAGCTGAAATCAGTGCGTGGAACGAATGGATTCACCGTACCAGGAGCGGAGAGGCTGTTGAATTGGCCCCGGTTCCCTCCTGTTGTCTGGAAGAAGGTGTTCATCCGCAGACCGATCGGTGGCAAGCCCGGGATCACGCCCGGCCACACCGTATGCGGAAACTGCTCTTTTTGGGCGTCTGCGCCCAGCATGACCGGAGGGACCTTGATGAAGGTTTCGTCATCGCTGGGGAACCGAAACCCCGCGTCTTTGAAGGCCTTGCCGAAGTCATTCAGCTTCGGAAAGTCCAGGTGACAAGTGGTGCAGGATGTCTGGTACATGCGGGAAAACGCGGGGATAGCAAATGCTCCCGCCGGAAATAGTGCTGCCAACAGCAGAAATGCAATGAATCCTAGGTTTCGAATCTTCATTGTTCCCTCCTTTTGCGTCCCGATAAAACTCAGTTGCCTATGTTGGAACCGAGTAGAAAACAATTACCGGAGCGGCGCAGTTACCCACGTCACACACCCGTGTGATGGCCATCACACTAGCCGCCTAAATACTTTTCTAAAATGATTAAAATTCAAAATGGCCGATCTAGGGAGGATTGGAACAACTTTTTCTGATAAGGACTTTCTAAGAGAGAAGGTGTGAGAGGCGCTTTATCTCAGGTGGCATGCGGCCATGTGAATCTTCGACTTGGATACGCGCCCATGCCCCCGGATCACATCGTCGGCGGCTGTAAGATCCGTGCTTAATATCCTAACAATCGCGAAATACATTTGGGGGTTCCGTTGCAAGACACCTAGGAACGCCCCTTTAGATAGCAGCTTGACTTCGCAGTCTTCCAGGCACGTTACGTTGGTATGAGAAGGTTCCCCGGAAAGAACGGGCTGCAGCGCGAGGACTTTGCCTGGCCCGGCAATACCCAGCGACAAGGTCTTGTCCCCGGCCGGAACAGTGATCTCAGCCGATCCGGAGTTGAGGATGATGATCTGGTCCGAAGGAGCGCCACACCGGACCAGGCTCTTTCCTCGAGCTACTGCTAACGGCTGTTCGTGCTGCGCCAGTTCTTGCCGCACTTCATCGGAGAGATTGGCATACAGTTCGTTTTTCACGTCGATGGTGGAGGTCATAATCGCACGTCGAATGCAATGTTTATAGATGATGCCGACCTGGAGCGTATGTGACTGGGGTCACTGGAAACTGTGACTGCTTAGGTCGTGACCAACTCCTCCAGGGCCTGCTTGTTCAGAATGCTCCACGTAGCTCCTTTGATTCTCAACCAGCCTTTCTTCTTGAAATCTCCGAGTACGCGCGAAACAGTCTCACGGGATGTTCCTGCAAACTGCGCGATCTCTTCCTGTGTCAGCGTGACCCGGATGGCAATCTCTGACGAGTTTTTTCTGTTCGGCGAATCCAGGGGATGCTCGGCCCAGTTCAGCAAGAGCTTGGCTATCTTCTCAGGGACGGAATTGGAAAGACCCAGGGACCTGATCTCGGTATATGCGCATTTGCAGTTGTGGGTGAGTTGCTGGGCCACTCTCATGCCCACGTCGGGATACTCCTGTAGAAAGCGGATGAAGTCTGTTTGCGGAATGAAGTTGGTCTGGCTCAGTTCCAATGTCTCAACCGTGGCCTCATAGGGAGTGTTCGACAATGCCGCAGTCAGCCCCAGTACCTCGCCTGGCTCTGCGATCCTTAAGATGATGGTCTTGCCTTCGGAAGAAGTGGTGGACAGCTTCGCGCGGCCCGTACATAGCACATAGACGCCACGGGGGGCCTGGCCTTCGAGGCACAACATCGCGCCTTTCGGGTACACCGAAGTCGCCTTGATGGACTGCAACTTGGTCACGGCCTCGCCGGGCAAGTCGCAGAAAAGCCGGTGCTCACGAAACGTGCATTTCAGACAGTCCTCAATGATCTCGAAGTTGTAGGCCATCAGCGCCGCCTCCTTGAAGTGCTTCTCTCCTATTTAACAGTTTAATTCCACCGATCACAAGGGAGATGTGACGCAGATCACACTGTATAAAAGCGATCAGCGGGCCTAGAACCCTCCCCGGTTGATTCTTCCACCAATGTGGTCGGCCTGCTCTCGGATGGAGCTTGGATCCACTTTAAGTTCGCCTCTGTAAGGGTTATCCAAACAGATGATCAGTAGCAAGATGAATGCGATCTCGCCGGTAAGCGCAGCAACCATCAGAAATTGCGCCCGTATGTGTGGGACGCCAAAAAAATAAGTAAATGTAACGGTGACCGCGCCTCCACCGATTAGCAACATCCAAAGCATAGGGGGCAAGCCATTGTGGCTGGCATTGATTCGAATTCTGCGGCAGTCGCTGAGATCATTCAGCCGCCGCAAGGATTCGCCGTAGAGCGCAATCTCCGCCGCCATCTGGGGGTTCTGGTCGATGACGTAACTTCTCCAAAGCTCGTTCAGTAGGCTAGTTGCCTTATCGCTCGACTTGCCCTTGGCCAACATCGGCCATTCGTCATTGGAAACCGCTAGGGCGTAGTTCCGCAGCTCCGTCAAAATCTGCTTCCGTTGGACGGGCGGCAGTCTTTCCGCCATGCGTGAAACGTCTCCGAGAATGTTGGCTTCAGTCGCAGCGGCATTGGATGCGTCGGCATATTTCTGCCATTCGACAACCACTACGAATGCCAGAAGAACGGCATAGATCGTTCCCACGACACCGATCATAACGCCTGCTACTTCATGGTTGCTCTTCAGCTTGTCTACATCCACCGTGCGCCGCACAAGATAAAGCCCTATCAATGTGATCAAGACGCTCGCGCCCAGAATTCCAGCCGTCAATATTGCTGTCAGCACTCTACACCCCCTTGAACCCTATATGAGTATCTGTCCCGCGCAACCACACTTGAGTTGACCGCACTCCGCTTAGAGCTGAAATCAGTACAGAAAGGCCAGGGACAAGCCGAACAGGGCCCCCAGCAGAGAAGGCCAGAATATTAACTTAGGAATGATGTTATCGCGGTAATTTGAAAACCCGTGGCCTTTGAGCGTGAACAAAAGAGCATTTACCGATACGCCGAGAATCGCAGTATAGAGGACGAAATAAAAGTACTCAATATAGATAATAGTGCTCGATCCTATCTTGCTGCGCAAGTTGACTTGTGCAACCAGCACCGGGAATAACAACGAAACGCTCGCCCGCAGAACGTCGGTCGCCTTGAAACCGGTAGCTGCGATCTTCTCGGATTGCTTGGACCCCAAAATCAGCATTCCGAACAGCAAAGACGCCACGACGATGATCGGTAATACCGACGAAACGAACGGATCCAGAAAGTTTCGTTGGGCTATGATCGTGAATCCGAGTTCCTGCTGCTCGGCCTGCTCCAGGGCCGCTCCTATGCCAAATTTGTTGCCTGCATCGACCGGAGAATAGACAAAATAGGTGGAAATGAGGTTCCACCCTGGCAGCACCAGGGACTTATCCATGCCCGGCAATGAAGTCGGTACTAGCAGTTGGTAGGATTCCAGGTCGGGAACGAGAACGGCACTCCTGTAAAACGCCTTCGGAGCTATTCGTATCCGGATCAATGCGCGATCAAATGGATATTTGATGGCCCCCTCGAACGGTTCACGGACTGTGGCCCTGAAATCCCACCCGATGATAGTGTGGTCCTCCTGCTTCGTGCGATAGGCTTCCTTGACTTCAAGCGTTTCCGCATTCGGGATAATGAATCCCGGTATAAATTCCTTTAAATTGCTGTCGTAACGCTGCCACATGGTTCCCGTCAACAGGACATCGTTGGTTGTTCCGAAACGCATGGTCCGCACAAAGATGCCTGTCTTTATCTGTTGCGGCAGTCCCGCATTCTCCGGCGAGTTCGCATTCTTTGCCAGGACTCTTTGCAGGTTAGCGCTGTCGTAAATGTGGATGCCAACCTCGCCGTTGCGGTCAGGATAGTGAAGTGTCATCCACCACATCGCCGAGATTCCAGCCAGCAAGATGACCGATGTTGCCACGACCGTGCGCCAGAGGCCCCGGTCAGTGTCGCTGTCCATCCCGAACTTAAACACCGACAGCAGCAGGAAGAACATCATTGAGCAACACTCGATCCGGATGAGGCTGCGTCGCAGGACGTGTGGCTCGAGCAGCATCTCATTCTTCATAAACACCGTGCCTAAGGACCAGCCCGATATGGGAATGGGCTCCGTGAACATCCATGTGGCCTGTCCGGTTACCCCGCTTCTTCCTTCTTCTTCTCCGGCTTGGCCGGCTAGGGCTTTGTTGGCCAGCCGCTTCCGTCCTTCGTCGTCCCGCTCGCGGGCCACATCAAGCATGGTGCGTTGCTCGCGCATGTAGTCTTCGACCGGGTCTGACAGATACGCGCCCTTGCGCGAGAGTAGAAATGCATACCCGGTTTGGCCCAGGCCGAGCCTGGAGATGATCCGGTGGATTTGGTCCAGCGACAGGTTGATCCTCACCACTCCCAGCAACACCTTGCCGCCGCCGTCCTTGCGATAGAACGGAACGGTATAACCGACCACCAGCGTCTTCGTGCCTCCGCCGAAATATGGCTCACCCCAGTGGGGTCCGCCGGCGGCAATGCCGTCCTTGAACCAGGCGTGAGTTGTGTAGTCATAACGCTCCTCCAGTTGAAATCCGCTGGTGCCGTTACCGCTTCGTGAAATATGAGGCGCGAACAACCGGACTTCCGGCCTTCTGGCAAAAGGAAGGTAAGCAACCCCAACTTCAAACAGATCCGGATTTTCTTCCAGGGTCCGCTTGATCTGGGCCGGCGCATCCTCAGGGTTCAACGTCCCTGAACTCAGACCCGTGGCGATCCGCTCGGCGGCTGGAGCGAGCTTTTCGAGTCTCGCGGAAATGATCGCTGCCTGTTCGATGGCAATGCGCCGCGCTATGCTTTGTGCGTTCCGCACCGCGCGGCGCTGGGTTGCGATGTGCTGGATTCCCAGTGCGACTGCGGCCAGGCCAAAGAACACTGCAAGCAGCACAATCACCTGGAATATTCTCGCTTTGCATTGCTCGACGAAGATGCTCTGTATTCGCTGTTCTCTCATGCCCGATTCTCTTGTTTATAGAAGCGCAGGCGGCCGGAAAATGAGATCACCATTCTTGCCGGAGGCCCCGATTTGTTTGCCGGGAGCAATAGGGATTGTCTGGGTACGAAGACGTCTGGCGGCGTTTTCCATTTGCCTTCTGCTTGCCTCATTCGTGGTGGCTGCGTCGCTTCATTTTGGAAGATATCTTTCACTCTTGCGCATGAGCCACTTTCTCTCTGCTTTGCGCTCGTATTGATGAATGGAAGAAAAGCGAAAACACTGTCCTGGGCAATCTCCGCGAAAGTGTTGCCCGAAAGGGCCTTGACTGGAGTCGGTCGCTTTCATGCCATGAGAAAGGCCTGATATTCAGGCATATCCAATACAAAGGAGAACAACAATGGCGGCAAGCACACCGGTAATTGCGATAGCACCGCGAAAAGTCATTAGCGGCCATGGGCGATTTAACGAGAATCGCCTGGCCAAAGTAGGCCGCAAACCCTTGGGTTCTTTCCCCGTGCCCGAAGGCATGGTGCTTACTTTTTATGCTCCCCCGGGCGCAGCCCTGGACGATTCGCTGGCAAATCGTATCGAACTGGGAGAAGCCATAAATGCAACGGACGTGGAATTGAAAATGATTGATGGAGCAAAGGTCGCAAGCGTCCCTACACCGTATCCATACGTATACCGTGCTGGCGCACTCGCCATTGATTTCACGGTAACGCCTCCGGATCGCCTCAAGGTGGCAGAAGGCTCCTACACGGTGACGGAACCGGCAGCTTTGAGGACGATTGTCTTTTCGTTAAAAGAGCATGGTTTTACCGACATACATTATGCGTGCTGCGGGACAGGATTCTCTGATTCTCGGGACCTCAAGGACCTCTTCCCTTGGCGCGGGTGGTATGTGAGGCTGAAGAGATAGAGCAGTGTCTACTAAATGACTAGACAGCCGCGCTAGCGATCTTGGGGCAAATCCAGCCCCTCTGCGCCGGCCCGAATCCAGAGAGCGGAAGTGATGGCTGTCTAGCTGTTGAATAGATGCTACGCTGGTGCCGTGACCGTGTGAAAACGGTAACGGTCTTCCAGAGATGGGTGCTCCACTCTTCGCGCCTTTTGCGAAGGGTGGGATGCGATGCTCCCCGATTTGAATGTGTAACAATCGCGCGGTCACGGTACTAGCCTCAATACTGTTAACTTAAGGCGATCAATTCAGCCAAAAGCAAGATACGCCAGCGCCGGAGGCGCGACGAGAGGTTAGCCCAACGCGTAAGCGTTGGGAAAATCGAGAGGATAGGACCAAAGCCCCTTTAGGGGCGGCAGAGGAATGCTGACAATCGAGATTCACTCTCCCCCTTAAGTGAACAGTATTGCTGCTGGCCGCGCCGATTCATTTTCGGCAGACATTGTTCATCTTTGCGTGAGCTCAATTCTCCTTGGCTTGCGCTCTTACTGATGAGCAGGCATATCAGATACAAAAGGAGACAACGCAATGGCAGCATCACATTCGATAGGACTACCTCAACAGGCTAATAGCACAACAGCCTTCATCACAACACAACTCGGGCCTTGGCTCGAAGCTAAAGGGGACGCCATAGTCGGAATGGGCCGGCAGCAAGGCGGATGGGAGCGCTGGGCACAAGGAGAGCTGTGTCTGTATCTAAACAACGCGGCAAGGGCGAAGTTGCGTGCCACGACTGAGGAGAAGATATACGCTAACCCTAACGCCAGAGCTGACTTGCTCGCTGTAAACATATATGGCTCAGAGAAAACGATCGTAGAGATCAAGGCGGCTGCGCTAGGTCAGAGTGCCGTCGCCTTTGATACCGGCGTGACCCTGGATCACGAAAAAGTGGCGGGGGCCGTGTCGGATGCCTATGAAGGTGCTCAACGATTACTTGTAGTGATTGTCCCTTCAAAGGAAGCCGGAGTGGAAATTGGGAAGCTCCAGACAGTATCACCGGCGAATGGGTGGACAAAAGTCACCTGCACGAAACATCCCGAAGTCTCGGCATATTACAAGATTGTCGCCTGACTGTCCTGACCGTCACGCTTCCTCACATCCAGGGCCGATTCTCGGCCCTGGTGTTTTATTCGGCGCCTTTCAGTAACCCACACCTTTACAGTGATTTGATTGACCGTGCATCTCTAAAACTGATGTGTGTCGTCGGCATTGAATGTCAGCGCAGGCCTTGTGAAACAAGTGTGTGAAAAAAATACTGAGCCAGTTGGTTGAGTTGCTCCGCTTTACTCAGTGAAAGCAAAACCAAAATAGAAAATAGGAGAAACTCTATGCTGTCCATTCCTTATGATCCCGCGCTGGTACTGGGCAATCTCGTTGACGACAATTTGCTGAAATCCGTTCTGGCCGTGTCAGCGGCTGCGGCCCCGGCGGATTCCGCCCAGGAAGCGTTGAATTCGCTGATCTTGTCCAAACGCAGCATCGATATGACCATCCAGGAATTAACTGGCATGGGAATCGATCCCCGGGAGGTTATAGCCGCCTCGGCAAAACTGGGTGACGATGTCGCAAAGGCGGCTGTGGCCTACGCCAATGCCAGCATCAAATCGCAACAGGACATCCTGAAGGCCAAGGGCGATCGCGCAGCGGTGCCGGTGAGCGCCCACATCGAAAGCCCCATTGACTACAACAAAACCCAGATCAAGAAAATGCCACTCTCGGCAGACTCGATCAAGATGGACGCCCAATACTTCTCCAACGACGAGAACGAACAGGGCGCAACCAACACGGCCACCACCATCAAGGACTATGTGACCGCTTCCGTCGGCTTTCTCGGCCGTAAGGGGAGCCTTGAGTTGGGTTATGCGGCCCAATCCCAGGTTTCGTCTCAATACCAGAACCACGATGTTGCCGGCACCCTGGTTATCACGGCAGGATGCACCCACAAAGATGCGGTGTTGCTGGCCCCCTTTGTGATCGATCCCGACAAAGCCATCCGGGCCTGGAACGCCACTTTTCCAAGCGATCCCATCTCCACCGACCACCCGGAGCAACTGGCTTCCTCGGTCATGGGCGCCAGCGCCAAACAGGCCAACGAGCTTGCGCTCAAGCTGATTTCGGGGGCCACCTACGGATCGAGCTTTGTGGGAATGGTGCATGTCTTGCGGACGGAGACCACCCGCGCTAGCCAGGCGATGTATTCGCTTGCTTCCAACCTGCAAACCACAATGGAGATTGGGAACATGGTCCAATACTTCAAGGGTGGGTTCGGCATGTCCGAATCCTTCTCCAACGACGTGAAGCGCCTGCTGAGTCAGCAGCAGATCAGCTCCCATTGCAGCCTGATCACCATGGGCTCAATTCCCTCAATCAAATCCAACACCGTGAAGGTCGGGGTCCGGGAATTCGCTGATTTCGATGCTGACAAGATGATGCAGAAGCTGGCGACGCTGCAGAATGCCACCGCCTCAGATATGGATTCCGTTGCCGCCTCGGCGAAGGCCGCCCGGACAGGCGCCGACATGGTACAGATACAGGCGTCACAAGTGAAGAGCGTGATGACCGGCCTGAAGGAGATTGATTACGAAAACAACCAGATGCTCGACATCAATTCAATGATGACGGCTTTCGAAGACTACGTGACCAAAGCCCTGGCTGGTGACCTTGGGGTGCCGATCAACTACTATCTCAAGACCATCAACAAAGCGGCATTGGCCCATCTATGGGTCTCCAAGTATTACCCGCAGTATATGGCCATCAGCGAAGATGATTCCGGCCGCGGGGGCCCGGCGCCGGCGGCGAGCAGCGCTACACCACAAAGCGCCGCTGCTGCCTAGTAAACACAGCAATTAGAGTTTGGGCCAAGGGGCGGCCGGCAAAACAGTCCACCCCTGGCCCGGCTTTTACCTGATTCGCCGGGACCGGCCGCGTATGTCTAAACCAAAAGCATCGCGGCCGGTCGATTTCACAATGTTTCATTGCTTCCGGCATTATTGTCCCCCAGTACCCGAAACGATAATGATCGGGTC
The DNA here is from genome assembly GCA_035568495.1 of Saccharimonadales bacterium (SeqCode). Lineage (GTDB taxonomy): Bacteria > Acidobacteriota > Terriglobia > Terriglobales > Acidobacteriaceae > Angelobacter. Next base: position 39,241 of record DATMNZ010000055.1, read on the forward strand.
GTGTTCTTCAATGCGGCCTCCGAGCGGGAACTCAAATATTCCATAACGGTAGCAACGGTTCTCGCGAGGGTCTCCGGCGAGAGGGGCAATTGCCATGGCTCTCGACGTTGTGTCGCCGGATCGCGGACACTGGATCATATGATGTGGGCCGTCCCCAAAGGGAGACTCCAGAAACATACAATAGTAGGTCGCTCCGTCTGCATCATCGCTCACCCATTGAACAAAATCTCCGGGACGCACAATTGCTAACGGAGCGCTTGGCCTGTCGGATTGCTTCTCGCCGGGTCTGATAGGAATTCTTATCAGATTCGATCCGGCCCTTGCGGAAGTCGTCACGGCAGCAGTGGCTTCGGTGATGGCTTGCGAGGGCGATGAATCTGCCGTAAGGACTACCGTTGTTGTGATGACGGTTGTAACGAGGGCCGGGACGGTTGTAATGCTGGGCTTTGGTGCGGATTCGGTGGTTGCCATCTGTGCTCCTCCGGTTGCGTTTATGTTTATAAGATCGCCTCTCCAGATATAGCGATAAACCGTGTGCATGTGGCCCAGAAGAGAAGAGAGGACTCCGTATTTCTATCGGTGCGGCGCGCTCGCCAGAATTCGATCTCCAACGATTTTTACGTACGCTTTGTCCTGCCTCAGCCCCGTCAGCTCCGGCGCGCTTTGAATCGAGCTCGGGGAAAATCCCGCTCGCAACGCGGACCGCAGCGCATCCAGGGCCCGTTGCCGGTCTCCCGCCATTTCGTAAACTAACACTGAATTGAATAGCAGATTCGGACTATTTGCAGAAGACCTGACGGCCTTCGCCAATTCATGCAGAGCTTCTCTTCTTAAGCCTAATTTTGCATAATACAGCGCCAGAAGCCCCGGCTCGGCGTTCATCGGGGCCCGGGCCATCACTCGCGCGACTGCTTGCTGGTAGGCCCATGCCGCTTTCCCGCGATTTCCCGCGAGCGCATAGGCATCTCCTAGATTGCACCAAATCCTATCGTCATCGGGGCGCATCTCGCGCGCCTTTTCGAACATTGTGGTGGCTTCCGCGTAGCGCCCTTGATAGAGATATGCGGTTCCCAGATTGGAATCGATGTCAGCCGTAGGCTGGATGGTCTGAAGCCGCTGCAATACAGACTCTGCTTCCTTATATCGACCCAGCGCCAGGTAGACGGCGCCGAGATTCGAGAGGGCCAACGCGCTGTCTGGCGCCAGATCTTTGGCTGCGCGAAAGAGTGGTTCCGCCTCCTGATAGCTGGCATTTCGGTAATAGAAATATCCCAGATTGGTGTAGTTGATCCACGAGCGGCGGCGGCTTAGGGCGTCCTTAAGAATGATCTCGGCCCGAAGGAGTCTTCCGGCATTCTCGTAAGCCATGGAGAGCTCATGTTTGGCCTCGTCATCGGCAGGATCAAGTTTCACTGCCCGGTCCAATTCGAGGATGGCTGCGTCGCGGTCCCCGCCCGCTTGTTGAATCAACCCCATAGCGAGATGGGCCGAGGCCAGGTTGTCATTTAATTCTATGGCCCGGTCGCAAACCGGTCTGGCCTTTGCAATCCAGGTGGCGTTTTTGGTGTCATGGAATTTCCAGGCGTAGGCGAAAGCAAGATTCGCGTAGGCCATGGCAAAATTTGCGTCTTTCTCGATCGCCTTTTGAAACAGTACGATAGCGCGGTCGACATTGTCCGTATCGTAGCGCAGCAGATAGCCCCGTCCCTGCTGATAGAATTCGTACGCGCCTGGGTCCGAAGTTTCATCCACGGGCAGCCGATGGAGGCCCCCCGGCGGGAGTTGCAATTGAAGCATCAACGAGACCTGCTCCAGCAGCCGGTCTTCAATGGTGACGATCTGGGCTTCGGGTATTTCGATGGTTTGCGACCGCAGAATCTTCAAGGTGCTGGCATCCTCGATTTGGGCATGTAACCAGACCCGGTCTTTCGTTCTCCGTAGCTCCCCAGTGACCAGCACATTGGCGCCCAGCGTAGATGCGGCGTGTCCAACATTCTCGCGCAATTGTTTCAGCACTTCTTCTGACCACGGAACCACCCAGAAAGGTCCGTTGGCTCCCTGGAGCCGATTCAGATTCACGCTGAGCGATTCAGCCAGCGCGTAGGCGGTTGCTTGCTCCGTCTCATTCGTTCCCTTGACAGTGAATGGAACCACCGCGATATGCTTTTCGGCGGGCAGCGGGCGAGGCCAGACGAGGTTATGCAACCACGGTCCTCTGAGGGTACCTATGAATAGCAGCAACAGGATGCCTGCGATAGCCAGAATCGTCTGTCGGTGGAAGCTGATCGCGGGTTTCGAAACGGGTCCCGTGCCGGTCGGAATCACTGAAGTTGCCGGCAGCTCAAGAAATTCCGTTACCTCCAGCGCCGAAATGAAACGCGCCTCTGGGCGGCGCTCGAGGCAGCGGAGAATCGCTGTATCCCATTGGAGGTCGAGACCGGGTGCGAAAGTAGAGGGGGCGGGCGGCGCCTCGGAGAGACGCTTCAACATCTCGATCTGCGCCGATTTGTCTTCGAAGGGCCGCCGCCCAGTGACCATCTCGTAGAGGACTAGTCCCAGTGCGTAAATGTCTGTGGCAGGCGTGAGTTCCGCGCCTTCGATCTGCTCCGGCGCCATAGAGTGCGGCGTTCCGATGAGCATCCCGGAAGCTGTGCTCGCGGCCGTGGCCGGCCCCACCTTCCCCAATTCTCTCGCCAGGCCGAAGTCGGTGATGACCGCGCGGGTTTGCCCGTGGGCCTGCATCAGCATGACGTTTCCACTCTTGAAGTCACGATGCAGAATTCCAGCCCTGTGAGCGGCATCGAGTCCTTCGCATAGTTGTCTGGCGATGGAGAGTGTCTCGTCCGGCTGTAGACGGCCCTGGCTGCGCAACCGCTCCGCCAGCGTCTCTCCCTCGACCAGCTCCATCGTGAGAAACGGAATCTGCCGCTCCGCGGTCTGATGATAGCCGATGTCAAAGATCCGGCAGATCGCCGGATGCGTGATGCGACGGCACAATTGGACTTCGCGGCGGAAGCGCTCCTGCACCCAAGGACTGAAATCTACGTCTGCGCGAATCGCTTTCAGGGCCAGCCGTCCGCCCAACTCCGCATCTTCAACTTCGTAAACCTCGCCCATGCCGCCCGCGCCGAGAAATCGAATGGTCCGGTAACGGGCGGCAACCACGTCACCTTCGCGAAGGCTAAGACCAGCCTCGCTTCCCTCCGGCTGTGAGGACAAACTCTCCTGTGGATCGAGGAACCTGTCCATCTCGTCATGTTGTTGCAGCAGTTCCTCGAGGTCGGCTTGCAGGCTGGGTTCTTCCGCGCACAGGTGCGCGAGAAAAGGGCCCCGCTCCGCTTGAGACAAATCGACCGCTTGATGAAAGATCGGCTTGATTCGGTTCCATCGTTCGGGAGTCAACACGCACCCCGATTCGCTTTAGTCTTGCCTCTCCGATCTGTGAGTTTGCCGTACAGCCATGACCGGGCCAGGGAAAACTCCCGTTTGACCGTAGCAGTGGAGATGCCAAGCACTTCGGCTGTTTCCCTGAGATTCAACCCAACAAAGAAACGCAGTTCAACGATACGGCCTTGCCTGGGATCAAAGCGCGTCAGTTCTTCCAGGGCTTCGTGGACGGCAAGTACCTGCCACGATTCCTCATCCGAGTAGACCAGAGCGTTTTCCAGAGATATTTGCCGTTTGCCGGGGCCACCGCGTTTCAAGGCATTTCGGCCGCGTGCGTGGTCCACCAGAATATTCCTCATGATCTGGGCGGCGACGGCGAAAAAATGCGCGCGACTCTTCCACTCTAGGGCGGCGTTTCCGGTCAGCCGCAAATACGCCTCGTTCACCAGCGCTGTCGGCTGTAAAGAATGGCCGGGATTCTCTTTTCGTAGATAGGAAGCTGCGATCTTGCGAAGCTGGCTATACACCAAAGGAATCAGTCGTGCTTCGGCATCTTGATTCCCATGCAGCAGTTCGTTGAGAAACTGCGTCACTTTTCCAACGTCAGCGTCCATAGATCTTGCCAGTCTCCGCTTCAGACGTCATCGACTTGGAGTGAACGCGCCAGAAAGGCTGTCCTGATTTGGTTCGAACAATTGCGTTCGGCTGAAGCTCCTTCTGTGAGTAGAGAGTATACACGCTCGTTATCCATGGACCCAATCGGAAGAGGATGCGGTACTGGGTCAGTATCAATTTCCACAGGCAGAGGGGGGTGCTGAGTGAGTATCTCTAGGTTGCGCGAGCAGTTGCGAAAGGCAGGCATCCCAGACGAAGACATGTTTTTCGGGGACGGCCCTGACGACTCAATCATTCCTCGGCTTGTTTTTCATATGAATGGAGAAGTTGCAGTTCAGAAAATTTCTTCACGGCCCGTTCCGAAGGTTGAAAAATGTGATTCTCTTTGCACCCCGGACAATCGCGAACAACGACCGGTCCATCAAGCTCGATTGGAGGAAGACCCGTGCTAAAAGTCCCTGGAGCACGCCAAATGGCAATAAACTCTTCGGAGCAGAAAAAGCCAAAATATACGCAATTCATGGCGAGCAATCTTACGCTAAGCCTAATCACCTCTTCAAGATTCGGCGGGATGGGACTTCCTGCCCTGAAAGCGGGGGCGTAAGATGTTAGCCCTGAAGCCGCGACCTGCTGTCCTTTGGCCCGTAAAGCCCAGACCAAGGCGGCTTCCCGAAAGGAAAGCCGTGACCATTGGCATCGGGTTCTTATGCGAAGATGGTGTCCTTCTGGCCGCAGACAGTCTCATCAGCGTTCCTGGATACCACAAGTATTACGAGTGCAAACTGTACGCGCACGGCAAAGAAGGTCTTGCCATTGCATTCACGTTTGCTGGAAACCCCATAGTGATGAAGATGTTTAATGGCAAGTTCGAAAAAGGGCTTGCTCAATTGCGGGGCACCATACACGCGGATGATGTTCAGAACCTAGTGGAACACGTACTCAGTGACATGGACATCCTTGACGGAGAGGGCGCAATTCAGTTGCATATGCTCTGCGGAGTGTCCGTTGCCACACCGCAGGAAATGCGGCTCATTCGCACTGAAGGCAAGGCTGTAGCCAACATAAGCGGCTTCGACTACATCGGGGTCGGAGACACATCGCTTTTACGGTACCTCGTACCCTTGGTCACGGAAACGAACACTTACACGGCAGATCAAGCTTTCGGTCTTGCTGTGCTGTTAATTCTCCAAGCGAAACGGTATGTAACCGACTGCGGTGGCGACACTAACGTATACATTGTGAAGCCAAACGGACATCTGGAAGTGCGTAGTGTTTCATCTGCATACAACGCGGAACAGTATCTGCTTCGATTGGAATTGTTTTCCAAGAAGGTCGCCTCGGCGCTGTTTGATCGTCGAATAGAGAGCGCGGAATTCGATGATGCACTGAAAGGGTTTTTGGAAGAATTAGCGTCTCAGAGAGAACCGCACGGCAGATGGTAGCGCCAAGGAGATTATTGCTGCGTTACCGTCTGTAAGGATAGTGCTCTCGTCACAAGTTCCTTTTCAGTTTTCGAGCTGGCAATGGTCTGCTTTGGAAGCAACGCTGTCAGGTCTTTGATCTCCCAAACATGAGCACTCAGCCCGGATTCCTGTGCCGGGGTGCAGCGTAAAGTCTGATGAATACGGCAGAAGTTGTAATACATGTAGTGCAGCGCGACCATGTGACGGTGCTTGTCGATCTTTTTTGAAAATCCATTTGTGAGGCGGGTAAAACGCCTCATCCCCATTCGCATCGTGAGATTCTGGCGCTCCACGTAAGACGTGCTTACGTGCTTTGGGTCAGGTCTCCGCTAACAACCTTCAATTCACAGCCGATACAGCGGGCCGGAGAATACCGGCGCTGTTCGGATTCAGACGGAGCGCCGTAAATCTTTGGTCGTGTCCTAACACTGTGTTGCTGCCCAGAATCGCGGGAGACGGCGGGATTTCGCGGAGTGGGGCATGAGTGACCTCACCCGCTTTTCTATTGTGTTATTGCAACAAGAGAAAATAATTGTCGCTATCACAGCCAACTCTCGAACTTTCGAAGCACTCCGATAACTCTCTGCATACTGCTTCTCAGGACCAATATGATGGGTTCACCTTCACAAACCCCAGGTTCATTGAGCGTTATATCGAAGGACAGATTTACATCCTTATGTATTTTAGGATCGCGGATATCGACGGTGAATTTGTAGCCCACTTTCATCGGGAGCAATGCCTCATCCTCCCCTCCCGGGGAACCCTTCACAAAGCCACGCAGAGCTGTGCCAATGGTAAAGAGCAAGCGATGCTTGTCAATGTTATTCAATCGATGGAGCCGCCACAGGACATTATCCCCTCCTTTGTATGGTTTAATGGCGCTGATGATGTCAATTGGCTCTTGCCGCATTCCCTCTACCTTTCCAATGAATCCGGCTTGGTACTTCGTGGGATCATCAAAGATTGGGAACGAGGTATATTTTGTGACGGTGCCTCCGTTGGCCTGAATAAGGGCGTGGGCCAAGTAGTCCAGCGCAGTTCGGAGATTCTGGAGAACGTCTCCGGCAATGAGCGCTACTTCTGCCGGAATTTCCTTAGCCTCTTTAACCTCACACAGGAATTTTCCCGACTGTGGATTAGACTCGGTGGAGATTACATACGGCTTGGATTTAATGAAGGCCCCGAGCACACCATGGAGTTCACCGATGTGCTTCTCGGCCCGTTGGATTTTTAACAATATATCCATCACAACCCCTTGAACAATTGTGAAGGTGAAATTGCGGCCAGGACAGCAGTTCTTGGTTTCTTGCGGTTATCATTCATGCAATTTCCTTTCAGGCGGTAATCTTACGCCGCCCCAATGAGTTCAGCAATCGACCAAACATGATCCGTAATCCCTGCTTCCATGGCGGGCGTAACTCTTATCGTCCGGTGACCCCGGCAGAAATTGTAATAAGCAAAATGCAGAGCACACGCAGCTTTCAAATTATCAAGCTTTTTCGAGAATGCATTTGTCAATCTCGTGAAGCGACGCATCGCCATCCGCATGGTGAGGTTCTGTCTCTCGACATGGCTGGTGCAAATATGATCTTCGTCAGGGTGCCCTGCATGGTCTTGGATATAACCTCCAGGATTGGGGAACGGGGAGTATTTGGTCGCGCTGTCATGCTGGCCGTAATTCCCGTACAGCTTCACAAGTTGCGCGAAGTCCACTTCAGAGCCGAACGCCTGTTCAATCGCGTTCACGTAGAACCGGAACCCGTCCGTGGTGATCTGTACGCGATTGGCCAGCCGTCCGGCAAGATCGTCAATGAACGTCTGAGTCGTGGCGGCAGAACGCTTGCCCACGGGGGACCAGCTTCGTTTCGGGATCAATGGCCACGAACACCCAGGCGTCACCGAATTCGGCAGGGTCTTCTTTGCGGCAGCGTTTTTGCTTCTTATTCACGAAGCACCAAATCTCATCCGACTGTATGAAATTGCTCTTGATGCCGCGCATTCTGGAATCGATCACCTTCGCGCACCGTTCACCGGCCAGGACCAAAAGGCTGAGGATGGTATCGCGGTGCAGATCGGTCGCCTTCAATCAAGCACTGGATGGCCTTGAGGCCCGTTTCCTCAGAGATTCGCATGGTGCCCAAGGTGGGGACGGGTGTGGGGTCAGAAAAGGTCGTGGAGCAGGAAATACAGCGGTAACGCTGGATGCGCTGGCGACCCATAGCGTCCGAATTTCTTGACGGTGGAGTGCTGGCACTTGAGGCAGGTCATGGGCTTTTCCCTCTTGAGCTTTGCGGGGAAAAAGCCGAAAATGAGTTTGAGGACTTGCATTTCGGTTTACCCCGAGATGTTGCTTTGCCCCCGCAACCTGCTTCAACAGATTGCGGGGCAGTATTGCCTAACGGCTCTGATCTAAGCCGGTGGCTCTACGGTGACTTCTACCGTAGACCCTTGAGCAGTGATCGTTACTTTGACGGTGATTCTCATTGCTACTGTCCTTCCCGCCCTCAGCGTCCCACGCTGGGGGCTTTGGATTTAAAACCAAAGTCATTTAGGAATCTGCCTAGTGCTCCTAGAAGAGAGTGGCTTCTTCGATATGGGCCGGGTCCGCTTACTAACAACATGCGCAGGATGGCTGTATCCAACTCTGTCATCTGCCGTCCGCCCTTGTTCAATCTTCCCTTCACGCGCGAGACGGTTAAGGATCGTTGCCACAGAGGACAATTTCGGAGCGGTTTTCGCGTAAAGACCTATCGCTGTTTGAATTTCTTGGACGCCCAATTTTTCCGGGAAAAGCGGCAGTGTCAGCATGATCTTATCCGTGAGACTGCCTTCTTCTTCGGCGTCCTCGCCTTCTCTGCCAAGCAGCTTCTTAAGCAAGATAATTGCCTGGCGCAATTCTTCCCGGCGCTTCTCTTTTTCGACAATTTCACACTCCACGTCATCGAGTTCGTCCTCGGCGGCGGCAAGCGCTTTCTTGAAATGCTCTTCGGTCAGTTCTTTCATACGAGAAACATAACACAAATGACAACATTAATACAACAAAATTGTTATATAACAATCCTGATTGAGGCTTAGCTATTGATGAGGCTGAAAAACAACTTCAGGCGTCTGGGAATAAAGACATCGCGCTGAAGGCAGCCGTCACAGATGTCGAGGATTCTTCGGACTATATCTCGCGGCTCTCTTTTTTGGGGATCGGGAACAGACCAGTCAATAACATGCAATCCAGGGACAAAGGGGCCAAGCTTCGCTGGTGGCCCTTCATTTCTCATGGTTTATCTTTTCGTCGCAAGCAATAAAACAAGTGCGCAGCCGCTCAATTTCTGCAGCCGTAACCCCAATCTTCTTGGCAAGGTTCTCCCAGTTTCCCTTTACTGTTTTCTGCATCGCTTGAGCGATGGTCACAGCCTCCCTTGGTGTCAATCCAAAGCTCGCGATCTCACTCAACGCGTTTCGCAGCGTGGCCCGGCGGCCGTTGGTTCCAACTCCAATCGCGAGGTCCCGTTCCAGGGAGACCTGTGAAAACGGGACGATATCGTAGGCTGGCGAAAGGCGCCAGCCCTTGCCGTCCCACAGGAAGCCGTGGTTTCTGAGATGGTCATCGTTGTTGTTGACGAGAATGTTGAACACCATCCTCTGCCACAACTCGCGTGCATCCTTGCGTGGGGCCGTGCCGAACAGTCTGAGCTGTTCTGCCAGCCGCCGATAGCTCTGCTTCGATGATTCACTCTCATGTGCGCCAATGATGGTGAGGCCCGAGATGAACGGCACACGCCGGATCTTATTGTCATCCTGTACCCGGTCGAAGCGTTCGACCAGATAAATATCCTGTCCGAGTACTCTTTCGAGACGGACGCGTGGCACATCGAGTCCAACTTTTCCGGCCAGAGCCATGGCCAGATATTCGGCGCGGCACATGGGATAACGATCATTGGCGCGGCCGAACTTGGCAATCCATTGCTTGCCCTGGTAGATGGTCGAGCCCTTGGGCCGCGCTCCACCCAGCGATGAGCCGCGCGCCAGAAAGCGCCGGTGCTTCGGTGGAAGATCGTCGGCGGTGTCCAACTCCTGCACCGCTTCCAGCATGCCGGCCAGATCGAGGTCCTCACCATCGGGATCTTCTTCTGACCAGGGCCAGATGCGTAGCGGTCCCGACAGGTTCGGCCCAAAGGCCAGTGCTCCAACCCGAGTGTCACCGGTGGCAACAAGATAATCGAACTCCGAGACCGGGCGGCCACCGGCGGCGCGGTCCATCAAATGCCGGCCCCAGCCATCGGGCGCGGCATCGCGGATACCGTTAAAGAGGACAAAGCCTTCTGGTGTCGTATATTCGCGGTCGGCATCCAGATCATGCAGGGGCAACTGCACCGGATCAAGAGCGAGCCGGTCATTCCTTTGCAGATAGCGCCGGCCATAGCGGAAACGGGCCGTCGCCTCGCGGCCTTCGCCCATGGTTTCGAGAAGACCTGCCGGGACCGGGCCCTCTTTGAGATAGATGTAGACGTATGTTTTCGCCATGGTGCGCTCAGAAATCGGTCATCGCCGCCTGCTTTCTGGATTTACGAAAATCCCGTGGCAGACGCTGGATGTCTTCCTGCAGGCCAATCTGGTCTGTCTCGGGCGCCACGAGATTGCCAAGCCGCCGGTGCATTCCAAGGACCCATAGCGCTGTAGTTACGATTCCAATACCGACCGCGGGGTCGCCCTTTTCCAGGCGCTGCACCGTCTTGATATTGACCATCATGCGCTCCGCCATCTCGGCCAATGACAGACGGCGGCGCTTGCGGGCAATGGAAATGTCCCGCCCCAGCTTTTCCAACTGGTCCACAGCAATCGCGGGCAGGGCCTTGGATGACGGGGTCGCTTTCGACATGGCTTAATAATACCTATATAGAGGAATATTAACATATAAACAGCCTCTATATATAGAATTATTTTACGAACCGGATTCGTTGTCGGCTTTCCTTGCCTTCTCATCCGCCAAGAAGGCAGTGACCGCCTCAAGATGCTGCCAGACTGCTGCCACACCGGCAGCAAAACTTTCCTTGCCCCCGTGTACATCCGCATAATCATCCCAGAGCGCCAAGGCGCCGCTTGGATAGCAGATCTTTGAAAACTTGAAACCGCAACGGAGCGGGGAGCACCGGTGTGCCGTCAGACAAAGCTCTGAACGGACCGCCATTCGGAGGGCCAGATGGGGGCCAGTACCGTAATCGGGGAAACGGTAACAGACTCCGGAGATGGGTGGGACGCGATGCTCTCTGGTCCGATTGTGTAGCAATCACAAGGTGCTAGTATCGTGACCAGGAAATAAAGGAATGGAATCGAAAAAACGATGCGCCGTTCCGATCACCCGATCACCAGATTTTCAAGGATCACTAAACTTCCTGGTCGCAGTACTAGTTACCATGTCGCTAACCCCCACCCCCTGTATCAAGTATGCATCATGTATGCATCATTTTCGGCACTGACGGCCAATCGACGGAAGGCTTACCGAATGGCTCTGTTGCTACACCGAACGTATGTCGACCAAAGGCGAGCAACACCCGGCACAGTCGTTCTTCAGGAGGTCTTTGACGTTCTCGTGAATCTGGTCGCGGATTTTCCGGACGGTATCCAGCGGCTCTCCTTTTGGATCGGGAAGAAACCAATCGACAACACGCAATCCAGGGACAAAGGGGCAGGCCTCACCGCAACCCATCGTCACCAGAACATCGGCCAGTCTGGCGACTTCCGCCGTAAGCAATTGCGGCTTTGCCTCCGAGAGATCAATTCCAATCTCCCGCATGACGATGGCGACTTCAGGATGTACCTGTTTGGCGGGCGCAGTTCCTGCTGAAATTGCCTGGCACCCTGGCTGGGCGTAGAGATTGAAAAAAGCAGCGGCCATTTGGGATCGCCCGGCGTTGTGTACGCACGCGAAAATGTAGGTCCGCATCTTTGTATCCATGATTTCAGCCGAACGCGGTATAAGGACCTTCCTGGGTTGGTTGGCAAGCTCCGGCAGTAGCCAGCGAAATAACACGGTCGCCGCAAGCGCCCCGCCAAATTGCACTACGATAAACGCCGGGACGTCTTGAAGGCGGATTCCCGCGAAGGTGTTGGAAAATGCGCGTGCCAGCGTTACCGCGGGATTGGCAAAGGACGTTGACGCAGTAAACCAATAGGCCGCGGTGATGTAAGCCGCCACCGCAAAGGGAACCATGTTGGCGCGGGTGCTTGAGCACCCCCAAATGATTGCCATCAATCCGAAGACCGCCACAAACTCACTGAACAGTTGGCTGGCGCCGTGACGCGGGTGTTGCGAGAGTGAATAAAGAGGCTCGGAGAACATGAGGTGCGCAACAGCGCTTCCCATCAATCCTCCGAGGAATTGCGCGGCCATGTAAAACGCGGAGTCGCGCTTCGAAGTCTTCCCCAGGAACGCATCACACATGCTGACCACAGGATTGAAGTGGGCCCCTGAGATTGGGCCGAAGGCCAGAATCAGCGCCACCAGCGCGGCCCCAGTCGCAATTGAGTTGGCCAGCAGGGCGATGGCGGCATTGCCGGCAGAAAGACGGTCTGCCATCACTCCAGAGCCGATCACCGCGGTAACCAGGAACGCGGTTCCCACGAGTTCGGCCACAAGTCGGCGTGCAAGGCTTGGTTTCATCCGATAGATAATATCTCAGATGCATCTCTACCGCAGGCGCACCGCCACTCCCAGCAGGCCGGCAGCCAGGATGATGACCGGCTCCGGAATCTTCCATTTCATGAGAATGAGAAAGGTCGTCACCGCAATCCCGGCAGTCCAGTAGTCCTGGATGGAATGCCTGCCGAGCACGGCCACTGCTCCGGCAATGGCGCCGGTGGCCGCTGCGGTCACTCCCTGGACGAAGGCGCGGACCTGCGTGTTTCCGGAGAAGCGCTTGTAGAACGGGCCAACGACGACCACGAAGAGATAGACCGGAAGAAAAACACCCAGCGCCGCCGCGCACGCGCCAAGGGTTCCAGAGACAAGATAGCCGACGAAAGCGACGGTAATCACAACCGGGCCGGGCGTGATCATCGCGACAGCAACGGCATCGAGAAACTGGGCTTCGGTCAGCCAGTGATGTTCCTGGACTACACCCCCATGAAGAAATGGCACGATGGCGAGGCCGCTGCCAAACACAAACAAACTCGACTTCAGGAAGAAGATGAAAAGCGGGCCGCTGGTGTTGAGAATGCCCGTGGCAGAAGGCAGGAAAGAAAACATCTGCGTGGACTGCCTCCAGGCAGAGAAGTCTGTCCTGGCCATCATCACCAGAAGCCCTCCGGCGAGAAACAGCCAGACGATCTCTTTTTCCGTGACCGCCGTTGAAACCCCGAGGACCAGGAACACCGCCCATAGCAGCTTGTCATTCTTCAGCGACGTTTTGACCAGTTTGATCGCCGAGCGCGCAATGATAGCGATGACGGCTGCCCCGATGCCGTAGAAGAGTGCCGCAATGATGCGGGTCCCGCCGAAGAAAACGTAGGCCTTGCCAATCCCGAGCACCATCAGGAACGAAGGCAGAATGAAGGCTGCTCCCACGATGGTCGCGCCCGCGAATCCGGCGCGGACGAAGCCCAGATACATCGCCAGTTGCGCCGCCAGCGGTCCGGGCGCCAGTTGGGAAAAGGCCAGGCCGTTGAGATAGTCCTCGGGGCTGATCCATTTCCGCTCTTCGACCAGGTCCTTCTGCATGTACCCGACCAGAGCGATGGGGCCGCCGAAGCCGATGCACCCTAGCTTCAGAAAGTAGAGCGCAAATTTGGCCACAGAAGCTTGGGATTCGGCCGGAGTCTGAGTTGCCATCATTCTCCCTCTAATACCGTGACCGGTTGAATTGGTAATGCCGCCAAAAAAGCCAGTCACTATTTCCGATGTCCCGATGTCCCGATCTCCCAGAATTGCTTCTCCTCCTGCTCATCGCACTAGAGCTGTCTCCGCTTCGAAGACTGCGATTTTTGCCGCGGGAATTCCGTTCTCTTCTTGTTCGGGCGCGTAGACGCGGTGATTGCTTAGGTCAATGGCCAGACTGTGGACCTTCTTTTGCACGGGCACGTCACCTAGTTTTCGAAAATGGGTTGGATCATCTTCCTGAAAGACCGAGATCGCGCCATCGGAGCAGGCGACATAGATGCGTTTCAAACCTGGGTCGAAGGCGATCACGTCCCCGCCTTTGGCCTGCGGAAAATCGGCGATGGGCTCATGGGTGTCGAGCCGGAAGACGGTCATGAGATCGTTCTCTTCGCAGGAAAGAAAAGCGAGGCGATGCTCGCTGTCGAGGGCCATGCCGTGGTTGCCCCGGCATTTGCCCACCGGGTACTCAGCCACCTCTTTGTCGGTCGCCGGATCAATTTCCGCGATTACGTTCTTGTCTTGCAGATTGACAAAAATGTGCCGGGAAACGGGATCGTAACGCGGATTGCCGGTCTCACTCTGGAAATGGATGGTGGTGATGATCTCATCCTTAATTACGTCCACCACGGCCAGGGCTTTGGCGCGCTCGTCGGAGACATATATTTTATGGAATGGCGGAGCGTAGGCGATTCCATCGGGCTTCGACTCGGTCGGTAGTTTCTTGATGAGCTTCATCTGCGCCAGGTCGATCACGCCGATCTTGTTTTCCAGCCAGTTCGAGGTGTAGGCCTTGTTGACGTCGGGAGCCAATTCAACGCCTTCGATGCCGGGCAGGTCTTCAAAAATCTTCACCACATGGTTGGTGCGCAAGTCAATCGCATACAGCAGGCCCGCGCCCAGGTGGGTGGAAAGCAGCAGATGCCGTGAAGGGTCAATGGTCAAATAATCAAAGCGCTTACCCTTAGGACCAGGCAGCTCAATCGTGGCGATTTGCTTCAGGAGTGAATCCTGAGTGCCAGCCGCACGGACCTTGCTGCTGCTTGTCCATTGCTGCCATAGACTAAGGCCTTCATCGTTGTACGTAACCACCAAGTCCGTCACCGCCAGGAAGGCCGTACCTGCGAAAAGAAGGACCAAGAAACTGGTTGCTTTCATGCGTCCTCTCAAAGCTTCTCGATTCCAGCGCATTCTTGAAACCTCCAGTATTGAGATGGCGCCCCAAAAAATGAAGCGCCACCCGGACTCGGTCATTTGCCCTTTTGAGAATTGGTTTTGTCGAGAGCGGCGCGCAGCCCTTTGGCCAGCGTGACCGCGTCATCATTGGCCCAGAAGTGCATGAAGAAAAGTCTTGGTTGCTCGTCCAGCATGTGGCTGTGCAGCGCGGTAGCGGCGATTCCATGACTGCGCAGGGCCTGGATGACAGGATTCACCTCGCTGCCCAGGAGGACAAAATCTCCGGTGATCGCAGCCTTACCGCCGCCGGTGGGCTGGAAGTTGAGGGCGGTCGAGAGGCCCATGGAATTCGGGGTCTTCATGCCCCCTTCGGTAATCGATTCGCTGCGGGGAACGCCTATCTGAAAAACTCCGCCGTTGATTTTTCCTTTGTATCCCAGCGCCTGTTCAATGCCTGCGGTGTCGATTCCAATCTCCGGCGGCTGGCTGGCCGGCGGCTTGGGAGCGGGAATCTTGGTCAAGGCCACGGCCTCGCGGATCGCGGTCGCCAGCTTCACTGCGTCGCCATGTCCACCGATGTGCATGTACATGATGCGGGGAGACTCATGAAGTACGTGATTGTGGAGGGCCGTCACCTGCATGCCGCTGTTCTCTAGTGAAGACATGACCGTGGTCACCTCGTCTTCGACCAGCACCAGATCGCCCATGACCATGGAGCCGGTGCCGGGTTTGCTGAAAGCCACCCATCCGCCGAGCGCCAGTGCGGGTTTGAGTTCCACGCCGTCGACCGTCACCTTCAGGTCGCTGCGCGGAAATCCGATTTTGTATGCGCCATCCCCCTGGATCTGCCCGGAACGCCCCAGGGCCTGGTCTACCGCCTGCCATTCACCGGGCTTGTCATTGTTATTACTATTGGTGTCCTGCGCGAAGACGGGCAATACTGAGATTAGGAAAAACAATACTGCGCTTACTGTAGCGAATTGCTTTTGATTCATATGCACTCTCCTATGAAGCTGATATCTATTATTACTTAAGATCTTGCCATAGACCCTTGAGCTCTTTCTTGTTTTTCGCCGGTAGCTCCAGCAGTGCCGATTGCACCAGCGCTCGATAGACTTCGGCGGCGCCGGGCACCGATTGCAGGTCCTTCCAGTGGCGCCGGATAGTGGATACATCGCCGCGCCGGACGGGCCCACTGAAGGACGCGGCTGCGCCTTTTTCGAGATAGTTGTCGAGGGTCTGCTGAAGAATGGGCCCGATGATTTTGCGGACCTGATGGTGCGACAACCCGGCGGCCCTGCCGACGCGCTCGGCCGTGGCCAGCGTGGCTACCAGCAACGGCGAAGAAAAAGAGCCCAGCGCGTGATAAAGCACCTTGGTTTCTTTTTTGACTGCGAAGGGCGCCGCGCCCAGATCGCGGACAATTCTGCGGGCCGCCGCCACCGCTGCCCGATCGCCTTCGATGCCAAATGGAACTCCGTGGAGACGCGGCGTAACGCCGGCCACAAACGTCATCATAGGATGGACGGAAGCCGCATGCGCGCCCGCCCGCTGCAGCGGAGCGAGCACATCGCTGCTCAGCGCGCCGCTGGAATGCAGCACGATCTTTCCCCGCCATCCGGAACGCCGGGCCAGCAGGGCGGCGGTTTCAGACAGGGCATCGTCGGTATGGCAGAGCCAGAGAATCCCAGAAAGCGGCTGGACCTCATCCAGCCGTTGGAGGCGAGCACCCAGCTTTCTGGCCAAGGCAGTGGCGCGCTTGCGGGAAGCCGGCAGAGCGCGTCCGGCGACTGCGTCGATGTTGTAGCCGGCGGAACGCAACGCCGGTCCGATGGCTGTGGCCAGATTGCCGGCGCCGATCAGCGTAATGTGGTGCCTTTTGGTGGATGGTCTTTTCGCCATGAGCGGATGCTCGCAATTCATTCTAACGCCGCCAGAGCCACTGTATCCTTAACATACCCACGCGCTCATTCCTGGATGCCTGCGCTGCATGGGGCCGTTATATATTGTTCCCATGCCAACCAAAACCAAACCCAAAGCCAGCAGACTGTCTCGTGTTGTTTCGTCCAAGGTCGCTTTTAAAGGGCCGGTATTCAGCGTGTTTACCGATCACGTGCAGGAGCCTGACAACGTCCGGGCGCGGCGGGATGTCATACGCCATTCCGGCTCGGTGGTGGTGATTGCCGTGGATGACAGCGGACGCGTTCCCAGCGTCTTGCTCGAACGCCAATACCGCTACGCAGCGGACGCGCGCCTGTGGGAGTTGCCGGCGGGCAGAATTGATCCCGGTGAAGAACCACTGCCGGCGGCCAAGAGGGAACTGCTCGAAGAGACCGGCTACACCGCCCGCAAGTGGCAGCGCGCCCTTTCCTTTTACGTGAGCCCCGGTTTTCTCGATGAGCGCATGCACGTGTATCTTGCACGCGGCTTGCAGAGCGGTCCAGCCCATCCCGAAGAAGATGAACGTATCGCGGTGCGGTTCTTTCCGCTGCCTCAAGCGGTGAAGATGGCGATGTCGGGGAGCATTATCGATGCCAAAACTTTGGCTTCGATTCTCTGGTTGGAAAAGAAATTATCCAGTGTGGCGTGAGTTTTCAGGCGCCTTTGTGTACCTAATTAATTATTAGCATTTGCTAATCATTTCTGCAATGATTAGTAATGCAAAATCGTATTTTTGCATTATAAACATAAATTGACAACAGAGATCAATGGCAGGAAAATATCCTCAAGCCAAAGTAGCAAGCAAGATTGATGGAGACGATGGAGTTTGGGGACGTTTTTGTTTCGGGCTTACGGAGTCCCCGTCATGCAGGTGGCAAGTCCCAGTGAATCTAAATCAAACAGAAGAGGGCATAAGGTGCGCATGTGATCGCGTGCTCAAGTCCGTGGAGTAAGGAACGTGGCTCGAAATAAAGGTAAAGTCAAATGGTTTAACAACGCAAAGGGTTTCGGCTTCATCGGCCGGGATGATGGTCCCGATGTGTTTGTCCACTACAGCGCCATCCAGTCGGAAGGCTACAAGAGCCTGCAAGAGGGTGATGACGTCGAGTTTGAAATTGTCCAGGGCCAAAAAGGCCCACAGGCTGAAAACGTAACCAAACTGCAGACTCAAACAGCCTGATTAACTTTCCCCTTAACAAGTTTCATTCGATCACCCGGCTGGCAAAACAGCCGGGATTTTTTTGGAAGAAAGCAATTAGCAATTAGCACTCAGCATTCAGCCCTGACGCAGATTGGTAATTGCCAAACTTGGTAATCGGGGAATTGAAAATCGAACACCTTCCAGGGATGGGTGCCCCATCCTTCGCGCTTTTTGCGAAGGGTGGGACGCGATGCTCTCTGATTCAATGTGTAGTAATCAGGCGGTCAAGGCACTAAGCCGATCACCATGAGATCGATATCACCTGAGTTTCAATTGCCCGATTCCCAATTTTGGCAATTACCAATCTGCGTCAGGGCTGAATGCTGAGTGCTGAGTGCTGAGTGCTAATTGCTAAGTGCTAATGGCTAACTGCTAATTGCTTGCTAAAATCTTCCTGTGCAGACCGACAACAAATCCATTGCAAGTGTCTTCAGCGAGACGGCCGACCTGATGGAAGTGCAGGGGGCGGATTCCTTTCGGATTCGTTCTTACCGGCGGGCGGCCGAGACCCTGGAGAGTCTGGCGGAGCAGGTGGCGGCCATTCATCAGGATGAAAAGGCCCTGCTCGCAATCCCAGGCATCGGCAAGGGCATGGCAGCCAACATACGGGAGATATGCACCTCCGGAAAGTTGGAGCTTCATCAGGAACTGTTGATGAAATACGGCGCCGGCATCCTGGACCTGCTCAAACTGCAAGGACTGGGCCCGAAGACCATCGCCCTCATCTGGGACGCGTTCCAGGTCAGCGACATTGATGGGCTGGAAAAACTTGCGAAGGAGGGCCAACTCCGTACTCTGCCGCGCCAGAGCGAGAAGTCGGAACAGAAAATCCTCAAGGCCATCGAGAGCTACCGGCAGGTGACCGGACGTTTCCTGATCGACGTGGCCGCCGAGGTTGCCGCGCAGATCACGCAGATGCTCACCGGAATGCCGGGTGTGGATAGAATCACTCCCGCCGGTTCGCTGCGCCGTGGCCGCGAGACGGTGGGCGATCTCGACCTGCTGGTCACGGGGAAATGCGGTTCCAACGAAGCGCTGCGCAACCAGGTGATTGAGAAGATTCTGGGCTTTGCCGGAATCAAGGAAGTGCTGGCCAAAGGCGAGAACAAGGTCAGCTTCAAATTGCTGAGCGGGATGCAGGTGGATGTCCGGCTGCTGCCGCCGGAATCTTTCGGCGCGGCCCTGCAGTACTTTACCGGCTCCAAGAGTCACAACGTTTCGCTACGCCAGCGCGCCCTCAAGCAGGGCTACACCCTGAACGAATATGGTCTGGTCAGCATGAAAGACGAGAAGCGCGTTGCGGGCAAGACGGAAGAAGAGATTTATAAGAAGCTGGGGCTCGCCTACATTCCGCCGGAGTTGCGTGAGAATCTGGGCGAGATTGAGGCCGCCGAAGAAGGTGGACTGCCTGACCTGATTACACAGGATGACGTCCAAGGCGATGTCCATATGCATACGGTGGCCACCGACGGTAAATGCACCATCGAAGAAATGGCCATGGCGGCCCGCGACCGCGGTTATAAATACATGGCCATCACCGACCATTCCAAGAACCTGGCTTTTGCCAACGGACTCGATGACCAGCGGGCCGAAGAACACATCAAGAAGATCCGCAAGGCGGCGAAGAAGATTGAAGGCATTACCGTGTTTGCCGGAATTGAAGTGGATATCCTGGCGGATGGGGAGCTGGATCTTTCCGATTCCGTCCTCGCGCAGATGGACCTGGTGATTGCCAGCATCCACTCCCACTTCCAGCAAGATTCTCAGCAGGTCACCGACCGCCTGTTGCGCGTTCTCGGCAACCCTTACGTATCGGTCCTTGGACATCCGACAGGCCGTCTGCTGCTGCGGCGTGAGGGCTACACCTTCGATTTTGAAAAAGTATTTACGGCGGCTGCCCAAGCCGGGGTGGCGATGGAACAGAATGCCTATCCGGACCGTCTCGATCTTTGCGATCAGCATCTGCGCCTGGCCAAATCCAAGGGTGTAAAGTTTGTGATCAACACCGATTCCCACCACACGTCGCACATGGAAAAGATGTGCTATGGCGTGTTGCAACTCCGCCGCGCCTGGTTGACGAAGCATGACGTATTGAATACGTTGCCGGTCGCCAAGTTTGCCGGCATCATGCGGCGCGGTCGCGAAGTGCTGGCCGCAGTCTAAATACGGTGACCAGGTGGAAAGATAATTCCGGTAGATCGGGACATCTGGACATCGGGTAATCGGGAAATCGGAAATGCCAGTCTGCTTTATTTGGCGGCGTTACCAATTCAACCGGTCAGGGCACAAGTGCCGCGATTGGAAGACCGGTCAAAGCCCAGCGCCGACGATATGATTACCAAGGTAACCACCCAAGATGGTGATCACGCAGTAGAGTCCTATCGTCGGCCTTCCGCGAATCAATTAGGTGTTCCCGCGCCATTCTTGCCGGTGTTCCTTAAGGACTCCATGGCAACACCCTTATAACGTTAAGTTTGAACTTGACATTCAATCTTGCTTATAGAGAATTTATTTGGCTCTTCAGGAGTTCTGTCTCTGTGTCCTGTTGCTGGAGGTCATTTGTAGGATTTTTTGTGACGAGGGATACGCTGATCCAGCGGAAGCAAGCCCGCATCAGCACTGAAATTCACCAGGCTCCTGTCATACTGCCTTTAAGGCCCGGCATGACAGCTTCTTTCGAAAGGAAGTCGCGATGAAGAGTAGTCAACGCATATACATATATTGGATGGCGGCAGTTCTGATCGTGCTGCTCGGCTCTCAATCCCTGTTGGCCCAAGTAGGCGCCGCCCAGGCGCAATTGAATGGCGTGGTCCGCGACCAGACCGGCAGTGTGGTCGTGAAGGCCGTAATTACCCTGCGCAACGTGGATACCAATCAGACTTACACGGCTTCCTCCAACAGCGAAGGCTACTACATTGTGACGAACGTGGCCCCGGGCACCTATGAGTTTTCGTCTGAGGCGGCCAGCTTCGCCAAATACTCGCAGAAAGGATTGGTGTTACGCGTGGCCCAGTCGGCCACCGTGGATATCGCGATGAAGGTAGCGGCGGCCACCGAACAGGTGGTAGTTTCCACGGAAGCCCCGGTCATCGAACCGACCCGCACGGAAATCAGCTCGGTGATTGCTACCGAGCAGATTCAGTCCCTGCCTATCAGCGGGCGGTTGTTTACGGATTTTGCGCTGCTCAGTCCGGGGGTGACCACGGGCCGCATTGGCTTGCAGTCGACGTTCACCGATCCATCGGTCACGCGCATTTCGTTCGCCGGCCAGCGCGATCTCAACAACAGCGTTACCGTGGATGGGGCCGACAACATCAGCACCGCCACCGGCTCCCAGCGGGCGACACCCTCACAGGACGCGGTCAGTGAATTCCGCGTGGTCAACAACAGCTTCGCCGCGGAGTATGGGCGGGCGCTGGGCGGCATCGTCAACATCGTCACGAAATCCGGCGCCAACGATCTGCATGGCTCGATTTACGGTTACCTCGAAAACAACAAGTTCAACGCCACCCCGCTGCTGACCCAGCCGGGCTTTAACACGTTGCGCCAGGGCCAGTTCGGCGCCACGCTGGGCGGCGCGATCAAGAAAGATAAAACGTTCTACTTCGTGAACTACGAAGGCCAGCGCCGCGCCCAGTCGCCGAGTTATCCGGCTCTGCTGGTGAACAACCTCACGGCCATCAACGCCCTGAAGACCAGTCTGGGGTTGGCCCCGGAAAATCTTAGTGTTCTCAAGACCGCTGATGTGGATAACGGCTTTATCAAGGCCGATCACCAGTTCAACGACAAGAACCGTCTCTCTCTCCGCTATTCGATACAGGGCGCCAACAACCTGAACATGCTGGTGGGCGAAACCCTCGACGGCGGTGGCGTGGGCGCGCCCAGCAGCGGGCGCAACGGCGACCTGCGCGACCAGGACCTGGTGGGCACGCTGACTACAGAGTTCAGCGAAAATAAGGTCAATTCCGTGCTGATGCAGTGGGCCCGCCGCAACTATGGCTTTACCGGCGTCACTGGCCAGCCGAATCTGGATGTACCCAATCTGCTGCTGCTGGGCCATAACTTCGGCGCGTTTGACCGCTACGATGAGACCCGCTACCAGTTTTCCGATACGTTCTCGGTGACCAAGGGAAAGCATTATTCCAAATTCGGATTTGACAGCAACTTCATCCGGAATTTCGTGATCTGGCCGGGCTTCACGCCGGCGCGCGTCATCTTCCCCAGCCTCGACGATCTGCTGGTTTCGGGAAAGGCCAACTGGGGTTCCGCTCCTTGTCCGCCGCCGTTGGTCGGCCTGACCGCCCCCTGTCTGGCGGCATTCTTCTGGGGTGCGCCGGTAGGCCCGGGGCCGATCAATACCAACGCTGCCTCGCCTTCGATCCCCACGACGTTTAACCAAGCTTTTCTGCCTTCTCAGGCGCCGAACTTCTTCGTCCATCTGAACCACAGTTACTTTGGCTTCTTTGCCCAGGACCAGTGGCGGTTGACGCCCAAACTGAGCGTGAACTACGGCTTGCGCTACGACGTCGAAGCCGGACTCGGTTTCTTCATCAAAGGCGATCACAACAACTTCCAGCCGCGCCTCGGTCTGGCCTATGCGCCGGATTCCAAGACCGTGATCCGCGCCGGTTCAGGAATCTTCAGAGATAAATACAATCTGACGTTCTTCTTCGTGCCTGCGCCCCAGAGACCGCCGATCATCGCAGGATTGCCCAGGGTAAACAACCAGATCACCGGGACCTGGCTGCTGAATAGCTTCTTCCTGCCCACGCCGTGCGTATTGCCCGGTTGCCCTGTGGTGCCGCCGTTGCCGTTGCCTCCGGGCACGGTCCCGCCGCCACTGCTGACCTCGGCCTTTGAAAACCTGATCAACAACGGCTCGTTCCCGAATAACTCGGGATTCGCCCAAGGCGGCACCGCGGTTGATCCGAACCTGCGCACGCCCTATACCATTCAGAACAGCCTGGAAATCGATCGTACCCTTGGCAAAGGGCTTACCATCGGCTTGGGTTATCTGTTCGTGGCCGGACACAAACTGGTCAGGCCCATCGACTTGAACGTGGGGCCGCCGATAGGCAAGGTGACCGGCACCAACAAAGATATCTACGCGTTTGCCATTCGCGATCCTAATATCCCGGCGCCGCCTGCCGGCTCGCCGGGCACCAATGGCATCTTCTACTTCACCGACTCCACCGGGAATTCGGCCTACCACGGCTTCACGCTGCAGGTGATCGAAAAGGCCGGAAAATATTTTCAGCTCAACGCCAACTACACGCTTTCACACACGCTCGACGACGGCACCTTCGTGACCTTCGTAAGCACGCCCCAATCGAACGCCCAGCGCAACCTGGAGCGGGCCAATTCCAACCAGGACGCGCGCCACCGCTTCGTGGCCAACTTCGTGGTGGACGCTCCCAAGGAGACCTTCCTGCGGAACTTCCAGTTGAGCAGCATTGTTACTCTTCAATCGGCGCGTCCGTTTACACAGTTCGTGGGGTTTGACGCCAATAACGACGGCAATCCGGTCACCGACCGCGTAGGCGAAGAGCCACGCAACAGTTACCGGGGCGATACTCTACAGGCGGTGGATGTGCGGCTTTCCCGCGCGTTCAACCTCAAGGAAAAACGCCAGCTCAATCTTTCACTCGATGCCTTTAACCTGTTCAACCGCACCAATGTGGATGAAGTGTTTTCCGTGTACGGAGCGCCGGTGTTCGTAGGGGCCAAGCCGGTCCGCTTCGGCGACGGTGTCACCGGGCCCAATCCATTCTTCGGAACGCCGCGGACGGCGTTCAACCCCCGGCAGTTGCAGTTCGGGGCGAAGTTCAGTTTTTAAAAGGATTAGAGGCTTGTGAGAAGAGTTTATAATAGAGCATTATGTTGTCCGATTTTCAAATCAACGATCTTTGGGAGCAGTGGATTTCTGCGGAAACCCGTAGCCTGTATTTCGCTGAAATGGGAAGACGGTACAGCCTCTGGCAAAATGCGCTGATTTGGACGACGCTATTGCTGGCTTCCGGCGCTACGGTTACCCTCATTTCCGATTGGCTTCCGAAGGAGTATGCCTGGATTAAGCCTGCGCTTACTGCGCTCACCGCCGCTCTGAGCTTTCTGTCGATCGTCATGCAGAACCCGAAAAAATATGCTGATTGTGCCGACCTTCACTTCAAGTGGAACCGGCTGGCCGGTGAATACAAAACTCTTTGGAACGAAACGTATGCGGATGACTCGGCTGCAATACTGGCGAGATTGAATGATAAAGGGGCGGACCTGTCAAAGACGGGGATGTGGATTGCGAACAAGAAGAGAATGCTACTGAAATGGGAAGATCATGTTTTGCGGCAGCACGGAGTGCCTGCAGCATGATGGCTGGCGATCCTTTTAGGAAAACTGGGAACTATCCTCCCATGCCAAAACCAATTCCCCCACCACCCAAACCACCACCTCCGCCTCCGCCTCCGTCAAGACCATGAGCAAGAAACCACAGACAAATATCCGCCGGCGCCACAACCGGTTCCAGCGCCACCTAAACCACCACTATCGGATCCGCTTGAGAAGAAATGGTTCCTGCGACACCTGAAGTGCTGTTATTTGGGCGTGGTCAGGCCAACTTACATCGTCGCCGTTGGCTGGGCAACAACCGCGGCGGGCGCCGTTGGGACGGCCGCCTGTTCATGCCGCTTAAAGGGCAGACGGAATTTGTGGCTGATTTCCGGCCAGAACTCTTTGAGCACATCGTAGGCCATATCGGAAGTGACGCTCATGCCCACTCGTTGGGTGGTTTCCCCGAAACCGCGTTCGTTTCCAGGATGATAAAGGTTGCCAAGCGCCTTGGAACTGGCGGTTCCCATCCATTCCGAATAATTAAACATCAGATGGCCCTGGTCATCGTGGGCCACGAATACGTGGCGCATTGCATGGGCTAGCCGGTGAGTTACGGGGCCTTGTCCGAGGCGGTAGTAACGCGGGTCCTGGTGAAAGATGGCGGGATAGAGAAAAGTATTGAAAAACTCTCCGGAGACATTGTCCACGAGCGCGGCGTTATAACGTTGCAGGTAGCCGAGCGCGCCCTTGCCCAACGCCTGGTCGTCACCATCAAGTTGGGCCCAGGCGGCGTCCCATCCTGCGCCCAGAAAGTTGACTGGCTCCGTGCTGTTTCGCGCGAACAGGCTGAACTTATCGCGGGCGGTCAGAGAACAGAGGTGTACGCGCGATGGCTGTGACGGCGGGTGGACGGTCTTACGTTCCAGCTTCCCGGCGAATCCCGTGACCAGACTACTGAATGGGCCGGTGTAATCGCCGATCTCCATCAACTCCGCCGGCTGGGCGCAGGGCGTGATCACCGGCTGGATTGTGGGCGACGGCGTGAGCATGGCCGTTCTGGGAGTGGGCGAACTGTTGGTGGCCAGCATCGACTGTGCCGATAGCTGGGTACAAACGACAGCAGCGAACAGTGCGAGTTGCCATTGGATGCGGTTCATATTCCCGTCAGTCAAGGGTGGAATCGGCCTGCCTATACTTTAGTCAAACCCTGGCGCCGGCATGAAGTTACGGAGGAGCATTCCTTCTTGGCTTTTGGTGGTTGAACTCTGCTTTCCACTGTCAAAAGGAGACAGGAATTCGTCATAACTCTACTGTTTTCAATGCGTCATAGTCTCTCGAACACGCGCCCGATATTGTACTTTGGTTTGGCTCGGCGATCGGTTTCGGGAAATGTCAATAATTGTTAAGCATTGCCGGCTGTTGAAAGCGGTCCCCGGTATAATGCGGAACGTAAGATGGAGGGCAGCACCTATGCATTCCCGATTCCTTGCCATAATTTTTCAGTTCATGCTGGCGGTCACCGTGATGGCTGCCGCCAAAGACTCGACCGCCATCATCGTGTATGACGATGCCGCAACCCCGATCAGCCCGGCCCGTGAAGAGGCAGGCCAGTTATGGATAACCAAGACCGATCTGAAGCTCGCCACACGCTTTGAATTGAAGCCCCAGGGTGTCTGCCGTGACGAACTGTGTTTTCCATTGCCCTCGGGGCGGAAGGCAGAATTCGAAAACCATAGTTCCGGCAAAGACTGGTTTAACCTGACGGCCTTCGCCAAGCTGGTGCGGCAGCCGGTGGTCCACGATGAGGCGCTGGCCACATGGTATTTCGGCCTGCGCGCCGACCAGCGGGACACGCTGAGTTCGCTGCAGGCGCCGAATTTCACGCTGCCCGACATGCAGGGCAATCTGCACTCGCTCTCAGATTTCAACGGAAAGAAGGTGCTGCTGGTCACCTGGGCTTCCTGGTGAGGGTGCCATCTCGACCTGCCAGGCTGGCAGGCTTTCTATCAGCAAATGAAAGACAAGAACTTTGAGATCATCTCCGTTGCCCAGGATACCGGCGGGGTCAAAGATGCCGGACCGGCCATCACCGCCGCTCATCCCACGTATACAGTCCTGATCGACGAGAAGCATGTGGTCTCGAAGCTGTACAACATGGTGAATGTGCCCACCGGGATATGGATCAATGAAAAGGGAAGAATCGTAAGGCCGGGCGAAGTGGCCTTTGTCGATGACCGCTTCAAGCAATTCACCGGCATCGCTGCGGCTCCCTACATCAACGCCCTCAAAGACTGGGTGGAGAAAGGCGAGCGGAGCATCTACGCCATGAGCGAAGAGCACATGCGCGAGAAGCTGGCGTCGTCGGACCCGAATATGGTTCTGGCTTCCGCCGAGTTTGGGCTGGGCGAACATCTTTATAAGGGCGGCCACCTGGCCGAAGCCATTCCTCATTTCAAGGAAGCCCAGCGGCTGAACCCCAAGAGTTGGAACTACAAGCGGCAGGCATGGGCCCTGTCCGATTCAAAGAAAGATTACGGCACAACTTTCCGGGAAGAGGTGGAGAAGATCGGCGGCAGCAAGGTGTATTATCCGCAGCCGGAATTGCCGGCGGACCCGAAGAAGCAGGAGTAGCGCCGCAGGCGCCGGTACGACGCAAATGAGAACACGTTGGGCTTCCTGCCGATTTGATTGCATGTGTGTGCCTAAATGCCTATCGGCGGGATAGAATAACCAAGTGAGCTTGCTGCCCATTTTCCCGCTCGATGTTGTTCTATTTCCGGGTGCGCCCTTGCCGCTGCATATCTTTGAGCCTCGCTACAAGGAAATGATCAGTGAATGTCTGGAACAGAAGCGGCTGTTTGGCCTGGTGCGGGCCAAACAGGAGTCTCTGGCTGAAGTAGGCTGCACCGCGGCCATCGTGAATGTTTCCAAGAAATACGACGACGGAAGGCTTGATATTCATGCCGAAGGCCGTCAGCGTTTCGAGATCGTCCAGCTAAACCAGGAGCGGTCGTTCCTGCGCGGCGAGGTCATTTATTTCGATGATGATCCGGGCGTTCCCCGGCCGGCGGAACTGGAGACCCTGGTCCAGTTGCATCGGCAGCTTTTTGAAATGCTGGGACAGGACCCGCAGGTGGAACCTGATCATCCGCTGCTCTCCTTCCAGCTTGCGCAGGACCTGCCCACGGACCTCGACTTCAAGCAATCGTTGCTGGAAATGAAGACCGAGACCCAGCGGGTGACCACCCTGGTCGAGTATTACCAGGCCACGATACCGAGAGTTGAGAGATCGTTGCGCGCGCGGGTGAAAGCCGGCGGCAACGGTCATGTCCATTAACAGGCGGCGTATAATCGCCGCAGAGGGCCCTGCATGAACCATCCTGCGACGTTGGGCGAACTCCGAAAGAGTAATTTTTCCGAGTCGAAGCTGCGCACCCGTAGAGTCAAAGATGAACTAAGGGACAACCTGATCGCTAAAGTCCGCACCGGAGAGATGATTTTTCCGGGCATCGTCGGCTATGAGGATACGGTGGTGCCGCAATTGATCAACGCGGTGCTGTCCCGGCACAATTTCATCCTGCTGGGGCTGCGGGGACAGGCCAAGAGCCGCATCCTGCGCGCCCTTACCAGCCTGCTCGATCCCCAGGCGCCGTATATCGCCGGTTGCGAGATCCACGACAACCCCTACGCGCCCATCTGCCGGCGCTGCCGCGAACTGGTGGCCCGCGAGAAAGACGAGACGCCCATCGCGTATCTCAAGCCCGATGATCGCTACGTGGAAAAGCTGGCCACTCCCGATGTGACCATTGCCGATCTGATCGGCGACATTGACCCAATCAAGGCGGCGCGCGGCGGGCATGATCTTTCGAGCGAGCTGACTGTACATTACGGGCTGCTGCCGCGGGCCAATCGCGGGATCTTCGCGATCAATGAGCTGCCCGATTTAGCGGGCAAGATACAAGTCGGCCTGTTCAACATCATGCAGGAAGGCGATGTGCAGATTAAGGGATATCCGTTACGTCTGCCGCTGGATGTCGCTTTGGTCTTCAGCGCCAACCCCGAGGACTACACGGCCCGGGGAAAGATCGTAACCCCGCTCAAAGACCGTATCGGTTCGGAGATTCGCACGCATTATCCGGCGACCCTGGAAGAAGGCATGGCCATCACCGAGCAGGAAGCTTGGGCAGGCCGTGACGGCCTGGAACTGCATGTTCCGAGGTATGTCCGTGAAGTGGTGGAGCGCATTGCATTTCTGGCCCGTGAAGACAAGAAGATTGACAAGCGTTCCGGCGTCAGCCAGCGTTTGCCTATCAGCGTGCTTGAGAACGTGGTTTCCAACGCCGAGCGCCGCGCCCTGCGTAACGCAGAAAAAATCATCGTGCCCCGGGTTGGCGACATCTACGCCGCGCTGCCCTCCATCACTGGCAAGATTGAATTGGAATACGAAGGCGAAATGAAGGGCGCCGACACTGTGGCCCGGGAACTGGTGCGGGTGGCGGTGGCCCGGACCTATGACGATTATTTCAAAGACCTGAACCTGCAGCAGGTGGTGCAGTGGTTTGACCTGGGTGGAGAAATCAAACTGTCGGAAGCGGCCGGCGCCCAGGAAATCCTGGAGGGCCTCAAAAATATTCAAGGCTTGACAGAGAAGCTGGCGCCTCTCGGCATCAAACCAAAAGAACGGGATGAAACACTGGTTTCCGCGGCGGAATTTGTGCTCGAAGGCCTGCACGCCCACCGTCGCATCGGCCGCAGTGAAGAGCGGGTCTTCAGCGCGGAAAAACAAAAGCGCTCAGAAAAACAACAATTCGAACCGGAAGAGCCGCCAGTGCGGGGGCGGAGACCGTACAACTAGCTGCTGGCTGTTAGCTACTGGCTGCTAGCGTCGGAGAGCGGACAGTCTGGACCCAGGAAGCAGGGTATTTAGTACTTGGTATTTGGAACTTGTCAGCGCCGAGTTAGCGTCAACAAGCAGCAAATACCAAGTACCAAGTACCGAATACCAAATACCAGTCGCCAGCAGCTAGCAGCCAGAAGTAAGAAAGATTCAACAACAGGGACACCCGTGAAATACACCAAATATTCCAAATACGTAGCTAGCCTGGCCGACGAGATGAGTCTTGAAGACCTGCTGGCGGCCATGTCGGACTACCTGCTGGAATCCGGATTTCAGAATGAGTCTATGTATTTCCAGCAGATGGATGAGCACTCGCTTGAGGCCCTGCGCGAAGCGATTCAGCAGGCGCTGGAGCGCGGCGATTTTCTCAGCGACGAACTGCGGGAAAAAATCGAGCAGATGCAGATGGAAGGCACGCTTGACCAGTTGGTCGATCAACTGATGCAGCGCATGCAGCAGGAAGATTTTATTTCCGTCGACCAGCCCTTTGACAGCGCGCGCCAGTCAACCACGCCCGGGCAGGTGGGAGACAACCAATCGCAGGTGCGCTTCGAGATCACCGACAAGGGCCTCGACTTTCTGGGTTACAAGACGCTGCGTGACCTGCTGGGGTCGCTGGGACGCTCCAGCTTCGGCCGTCACGACACCCGCGATCTGGCCACCGGCATCGAAAGCAGCGGGGCGTCGAAGGCCTATGAGTTTGGCGATACACTGAATCTCGACATCACGGCCACGCTGTCATCGGCCATCCAGCGCGAGGGACTGCATCTGCCGCTCGAAATTGAGTACCGCGACTTGCATGTGCATCAGTGCGAGTACCAATCATCCTGCGCCACCGTGGTGATGCTCGATTGCTCGCACAGCATGATTCTCTACGGGGAAGACCGCTTTACCCCGGCCAAGAAAGTGGCCATGGCGCTGTCGCAGTTGATCAGGACGCAGTATCCGGGGGATTCGCTGTCGCTGGTGCTGTTTCACGATTCCGCCGAAGAGCTGCCGATTTCGCAGTTGGCGCGGGTAAAGGTCGGCCCCTACTACACCAACACCCGCGAAGGCCTGCGTCTGTCCCAGCGCATCCTGCAGCGCCAGCGGAAAGACATGAAGCAGATCATCATGATCACCGACGGCAAACCTTCGGCGCTCACCCTCGAAGACGGCCGCATCTACAAGAATGCCTTCGGTCTCGATCCCCTGGTCGTTACCCAGACACTGGAAGAAGTTTCCCGCTGCAAGCGCGCCGGCATCATGATCAACACCTTCATGCTGGCCTCCGATTATGGACTGATCCAGTTTGTGCAGAAGGTCAGCCACATGTGCCGCGGCAAAGCCTACTTCACCACGCCCCAGACCCTCGGCCAATATCTGCTGATGGATTACATGTCGCGCAAGATGAAGACCATCCACTGAAGGGCCGGTTGAGATTATAATTCTCGCCATCATGAACACCGTACTCATGAGAAAAGAAGGCGCAGTCTGCGAACTTACCCTTAACCGTCCTCAGAGCCTGAATGCTTTCAATGATGAATTGATGCAGGATTTCACCGACGCCATTGAACAGATTGAAAAAGATACAGGCATCCGGTGCGTAGTGATCAAGGGTGCGGGACCGGCCTTCATGGCGGGTGGCGACATCAAGATGTTTCACCAGCAACTGGGGCAGTCGCCCGAGCAGCTTCGCTCGACCTTCAAGCAATTCGTCGGGAACCTGCATCCGCTGATCGAAAAGCTGGCCAACCTGCGTGTGCCGGTGGTGGCGGCCGTCCATGGGGCGGTGGCCGGCTTCGGTGTCAGCCTGACCATGCTGTGTGATTTCGTGCTGGTTGCCAATGACAGCTTTTTCACGCTGGCCTATGTCCACCTGGGGACCTCACCGGACGGCTCTTCAACCTATTTTCTTCCGCGCCTCGTAGGTCTGCGACGCGCCAAAGAGATCGCCTTGCTGGGCGATCGCATTCCCGCTGAAGAAGCCGTGCGGCTGGGTCTGGCGTACAAGGCGGTGCCGCCGGCCAGCCTGGAGGCCGAAACCAAAGCGCTGTCTGCGCGCCTCGCAGCGGGGCCAACCCATGCGTATGCCAACACCAAAGCATTGCTGCTTGCATCATTTGATCGGGGACTCTCCCAGCAAATGGACGCGGAGACAGAAAGCTTTGCCGACTGCGCCTCCGGCCCCGATTTCGCCGAAGGGGTGAAGGCGTTCGTGGAACGGAGAAAGCCTTCGTTCACCGGAAAGTAAGAGCATTAACCGCAAAGGGCGCTAAGGACGCGAAGGAATTTCAATCCAAGGAACCTGAATAACAAGTTCTCGATCCGCGTTGTTCATCTGCGTAAATCTGCGGCCCCCTGTTTTTCCTTTGCGCTCTTTGCGTCCTTGGCGGTGAAATTGTTTTTCAGTCTTTGACTTTCGCAATCGGCAGGTCGTGTTCAGCGGCCCATTGTTCCCATTCTTCCGCGCTGCGAGTCAGGAAGATGCGCTCGAGTTCGGGCCGTGCGTCTTTCTGGCCGAAGGCTGAAGTCATACCCAGGGCCGCGGCCAGGCGGCTGATGAAGACCGGCTCCAGCGCTCCCAGGGAGATCCAGCCATCGCCGGTTTGGTAAAGAGAGTAGAACGCAAAACCGCCACCTAGGGCTGCGCCGGGAACGGTGAGACCTACCGTGCGAGGCATGGCAAGATCGCTGATCGCCTGGAAGAGCGAGACATGGGCGCAGTCGACATGGCCGGTACGCGCTTTGTTGAGCAGCAGCGCCAGGGACGTGCTGACCGCGCGTTCGGCCCCGGCCATGTCAGCGTGCAGCGTCATCGGCATGTGTGGCGGCTGCAGCAGGCCCAAATGGGCCTGATAGTTGAGATCGTGTCCGGGAGTCTCCTCGCGCGGTGAAGGATAGCCGATGATGTTGACCACGCACAGGCGCGGGTAATCCCGGTGCAGCCGTACCCAGTCAAGACCCAGGCGTTCCAGCGCCGACGGACGGAACGACGTAAGGAAGAGATCAGCCACGGCCAGCCGCTCATCAAGTGCCTTCCGC
Organism: Saccharimonadales bacterium (SeqCode); assembly: GCA_035568495.1. Taxonomy (GTDB): domain Bacteria; phylum Acidobacteriota; class Terriglobia; order Terriglobales; family Acidobacteriaceae; genus Angelobacter. The sequence continues at coordinate 71,136 of DATMNZ010000055.1, forward strand.
CCTTCGTCTTTTTTGAGGTCCAGTGTGACTACGGTCTGGCCCTCCTTCAGGGACTCATAATATGCCGGCGCTGCTTGCCGCAGCGGATCTCCGGCCGGTGGTTCAACCTTGGTACACTCCGCTCCCAGCGCAACCAGGCGGGCCACCGCTACCGGCCCCGGAATGTTGAGGGCCAGGGTGACCATTTTTGTTCCTCGCAATGGCAACAGTGTCATGGCAGATGAATATTACGGGCAAGAGGGTTTGTTTGTATATTGATCGTTGCAAGTTTCTGCGTTCCGGAGGGAAAATGCCAAATCGTCGCCCGTTGCGGAGGGCCATCCTCATGGCCACGCTGTTTCTGCCGCTGTTGCTCTGCGCCCAGCAATCCGGTTTGGGGCGTGGCGCGGCCCCGAAAATCAGGACCGTCACCGCCTTCATCCGCATGGACCGCCAGACTTATCGTGAACAGGTAGCCGACGCTTTGAAGATGCTCAAGGCAGCAAGGGCGGAATTCGTCGATGCCGGCTATGAAGTGGAAACCATCCGCATCACTACACAGCCTTTCCCGGAAATCACCCGCGGTCTCAGCGCGCAACAGGCGCTTGACTTCTTCCATGAATACGACCGGCTGGCGCAGAAAGAAGGCTTTACCCCGGATATCGGCGCAGCCATGATGAAAGACTCCGACGATCCTGCGCAGGCCAATTTACTGGCCCAGATCATCGCCACCACCGAAACCGTCAACGGATTCATTCTGGTGGCCGACGATACGGGAATCCATTGGAAGGCCGCGCGGGCGGCCGCGCGCGTGATCAAGTATCTTGAAGACCATACCGCGCGCAGCGAAGGCAATTTCCGTTTCGCCGCGGGCGCGTTTCCTCCGGCCATTGCGCCTTTCTTTCCAGTCTCACACACTTCCGGCGCCGGCCATCAATTCGCCATCGGTATGGAATCAGCCAATATCGCGCAGATGGCATTCGCTTCCGCGCAGGGAGGTCTGGCCGCGGCCGGCGACCGCTTGGCTGCAGCGCTCGAAAGCGAAGCCGCCAAGGTGGAGTCCATTGCCCATCGCATTGAAGCCCACAGCGCCTGGAAGTACGAGGGCATCGACCTGACGCCCGTTCCGCTCAAGGAAATCTCCATTGGCGCCGCCATGGAGTCGCTGATTGGCGGCCCCATCGGGTCGCCCGGCAGCCTGTCGGCCGCACTGGTCATTACCAGCGCCGTGCGCAAGGTGAGAGTGAAGCAAGCCGGCTATAGCGGACTGATGTTGCCGGTGCTCGAAGACTCGGTGCTGGCCCAACGATGGGAGGCGGGGACCATCAACCGCGATTCTTTGATGTCCTATTCCTCAGTCTGCAGTACGGGCCTCGACGCGATTCCGCTGCCCGGAGATGTGACAGAACACGACCTGGAAAACATCATCGCCGATATGGCCAGCCTGGCCGTGAAGTGGCACAAGCCACTCTCCGTGCGCATGATGCCGGTGGCCGGCAAGCGCGCCGGTGAGATGACAGAGTTTGGCAGTCCGTATCTGGTGAATATACGGATACAGAAGGTGTTTTAGAAATCAGGCCTCAATCCGCACATCCGCGCAAGCCATTGAAAACTCGAGAAAAACTCGTTGCGGATGCCCGTTGCCATGAGATTTTCGTTGCGCAACGGAGAGCTCTTTTTGCAAGTTGGCGCTCGGGCAGGCCATGACCCGAACGCCGAATGCTGTATGGCGCTGGCCCCATCGGTCATTCAATTTTCAATGAGCGGTGCTGCTGGCTGCCGGCCCTGGGGCCGGAGCCATTTCATCCTTGAGTGTGACCACAGAATCGCTGCCGGTCAAGACTTTGCTGTCACTGAACTGTCAGAGCGACAGCAAAAATCCTGGCGCACCCCCGTAGACTCGTGCAGTGCTTTTCACGTTGAAGCGACCTGACGGGGTACGACTCTCGATTGCGCAAAATGTGTTGACTGCAGCGTCAGCCGGGGTCATCTGTGGGCTGCTCTGGCCTGTTTAGAATCGGGATTTTACTTGCTGGCACAAAAAACAATTGCGCAGATCAGGCTGTTTGAATGTATAGGAATTATGAGGAAGGGTTCTCCCAAAGATTACACTGCTGAGACCGGCGGCTGCCAGCGGCCGGCTCAGAAATCTCAAACAGGAGAACCCCATGAACATTACTCACTATATCGGA
>DATMNZ010000056.1:0-28437 GCA_035568495.1 Saccharimonadales bacterium (SeqCode)
AAGGCGAAATTAAACCGGGCGCCACGGAGTTCGGCAATATCACCATTGTCGTTCCGAACGGCCGCAAGATGGCAGAGCGAGTGGCAGCGGCGGGCTATCCCCCCGCCCGCATCGTCGACGGAACCAACTTCGTGAAAGATCTCGACGGATACACGATTGAACTCTATCAGCGGCCCGTCGCGGCCGCCCGTCAATAACGAGTGCCGTGACCGCGAGGAAAAATAACTGCAAGGAAGCTGGTGGCAACCGTAGAAGAGGACGGCTTCAGCTGTCCGTGACGTGCAGGATAACGAACGGCTTCAGCCGCGGTTTATCTCCCTGGTCCGCCGGGAAGATCAGGGTTTCCGCTCTTGGAACTCTGGCTCTCGTGGATTGACTGATCTCATTTATCAGATGAATTATTCGTGATACCAATATTGAACCCGCTTTTCATGGTCCGGATCGTTAAAGCCCGTGTCGATATGCGACGCATCAAGGACCAGGCGACCCGCCTGCGAGATGGCAGCACCTCTTTCGTCTCCAACAGAGCCAGGGCGAATTACAGCGATATGTCCGGAGATACTCGAGTTAGGATTTTCCCATATTGCAATGCTGGGATGTCCATCGTTCGCCATTTGCTGGGCCATACGTGCGTCTACGTGCGTCCACCCTTGCTTTTTCCCCGTTTCGTTTAACCACCCGGCCAGTTGATTAACTCTCATTTCATGACGGTTTCCACGATCATCTGCCACCCAATGTGGTATCTCGAAGCCCATGGCCCGTGTCACATCCCAGACGAAAATATTGCAATAGGTTTTATTGCCCGGCTGGTAACGTCGGTTCTCTTCATCCTCAACTCTAAACTGTTCGATCACCTTGAAATAGTTGTATGTCGAGCGATTGCCAATGTCATTTGTAAGTGGTGCATCAACAGGAGAGCCTCGTTCGTTCGTGCTCTGCAGTTTTCTGAGAAAGATACTTCGTTTGCGGTTCTCTGGAGAAAGATCCGCCATTATGTCGGATGCTGCAGCCTTGGTTACGTGGTCATGATTTCCGGTCTTGTGGGGCAAAAGCAGACCAATGATCGTCCCAGCAGCCGCCCCGAAGGCGGCACCAATCACAATTGACTTGTTGTTCGGCGCTGGCGCTTGCGGATTGGCCCACTCTTGCCTAAATTGAACGGCTTGGGCTGTGCCGGCTCCGATTGCGGCGAAGTCCAAGGCCGAAGTGAAAACCACGGCCGGTCGAGACATTTGGCGAGCATTCAAGGCAAGAGCTGCAAACCCGAAAGTACCAGCCCCCAAGCCCGCGCCTCCGTACCCGAACGTTTGACCTTGCGGATTATTCCAAAAGGTTCCGGCCAATCCGCTCCCAGCTCCAAATACAACAGTCGAGCCTATGACAGCTGCACCAGGGGTCAACCATCTCATCTGCGAGGCCGAAGACGGGGACACCTGATGGCATCCGCCGAAGATAAACCCTAGGTTCCTCTCGTCCAGAACGGCCTTGTTGCATGCCCCGACGGTCGGAAATGGGCCGATGACGCCTTTTCCACCCAGGTGCTGTGCGCACGCGGGGCACTCAGCAACCCACAATTCCCCCTGTGCGAAGCTAGCGCGGCTAGTCGCAACACATAGGAACAACGCAACGAGAATGTTGAGAAACCATGACGTGCGGGCGAAATGGCGCATAATGCTTTCCTCCTTCAAAACTTACAAATAATCTCAAATATTCCTACTGTGTAGTGTAGAAATAGCCCGGATCGTTTCACAAAAACTTCCACTCGGAATGATTATTGTGAAACGGTTAATGGCTATGGGATGTCCTTTTGTAGACAGGTTTTCCATTTAGAAATCGACATGAATCCACGTTGTCATTGGCGATTTTTAATATAGAACATTGCGCGGCGCACTCTAATCGTCCAATCTATATGGAGATCGTCGGGCGTGCTGAGTCAGCTCTTGGATACGTTGGATCCGCTCTTGGCCTGTCTGATTTGCTCGTCGCGAACGGGAACACAAGCAGATGTCCACTCAACGGCTCCTGGCCCATTACCGCCTTCACCCGCTCCACCAGCCGGTCGAATTCACAACGCATGTCGGTAGCCTTCGTCACCAGCCAGATCCACCCTCCTGGCGCTTGATCCAGCTCCTGCAAACTCGGCAGCCCCATCATGCTCCCGGCTCCAGCACCGCCAGCCACGCCTGCAAATGCTGGACGTGAGACCATAGTCGGTCTCTCCGTTCTTCTTCTGGCCTCGCGCCGGCAAAAAGACGAGGTTGGATTGTATGGTGAGCCGGTAATCCCCGGCGCCGGTTTGGCGAGGCCCGGTTTGGACAGAGAAGAGTTGGTGGTGCGCGAGTCTTGACCAGCGCGACGGCGGTGCCCTGAGCAGCCGCGTTCATGCGCGTCAAGGACAGCATCGCTGCTAAGGCCAGCGTCGCAAGAAAGTTCATGGATCCTCCAGGCAAGAGATTGTCTTACGGAGAACGGAAAGGCTGGTTTTTCTTGCGTCAATCTGCTGCAAATCTTTTTGCGTATTTTCACTTTCCCCAAGAGTTGAAACTTGGATAATTTTCATCAATCATCGGATTCGTCCTATCGCCCGGACTCCCACCGCTCGCGGTGGTGTGTTCTCCTTAGTGCGTCAAATTAGCTGGCTCACCCACTGATGGAGGTGTAGTATGAATTTCCAGCGGTGGCGGTCACTGCGAATTCGCTAGGCATGTTGCAGAATTAGAGGGGACGTCAGTGGGAAAAATCAACGTCGATTATCCTGGACTGCTCAAACTGTTTCCCGAATACATCAATCCCAATCGGTCAGAGAGCGCTTCATTCCTTATATGGTACTTGGAAAACTACTACCGGCTGGATAGCCTCGAGGCGGTCGATTCGGTGTGCGACAAGAGAGGTGACAAAGGCGTTGACGGTATCTTCGTCAACGACAATGATAAGACCATTACTGTGCATCAATCAAAAATCAACCAAACAGCCAATACACGAATCGGCGATGCTTCATTGCGGGCGTTCGCCGGAACGCTCTCTCAGTTCAAGAGCGCTGAAGCAATTCAAAATCTAATCACATCAGCGGGCAATGCCCAGGTAGCGGCCCTCGCCAAGCGTTTAGATTTGGTTAACAAGATCGGAACACACGAGCTGCGCGGGGAGTTCCTCGCCAATGTTGACATTGACAAAAACGGCGCAAGCTTTCTGAAGACACATCCAAATATTACTTTTATTGGCAAGACAGCGGTAGAGTCAGGCTATATCTCAGATGAGCGTGACGTAAGAATTCACAAGCCTGTTAAGTTTGACATCGGAGGTTTCCGCGTTACGGAGTATACGGTTGATGCCAAGACGAAGGCTATCATTGCTCCGATCAGAGCCACCGAGCTAATTGCCTTACAGGGTATTGCCGATCAATCAATCTTCGCTTACAACGTGCGTGGGCCTCTTGGGCGGACGCAAGTCAACAAGGATATTGTTACTAGTATCAAAGAAAAGAAGAGCCACAAACTATTCCCCCTATTTCACAACGGCATCACTGTAATTACGAACGAACTGGACATTGACAAGAAGGGAGAAACGCTTTCCGCAAGCGATTATTTTGTAGTGAATGGGTGCCAGAGCCTTACAGCCCTTTTCGACAACAAGGAGCACTTAACGGACAATCTCCGTGTACTTACTAAATTCATCAAAATGGAGCCTGCGTCTTCGCTGGCAAAACAGGTAACGGAGTTTTCAAACAATCAGAATGGCGTGAAGCCGCGCGATTTCATGTCTAATAACCCCATGCAAATCAGACTCCAGAATGAATTCAAGAAGGAATATCATGGTGTCTATACGTTCGAGATCAAACGGGGCGAGGCTCCCAGTTCTGGGATCGTGATCTCAAACGAAGATGCGGGTCTCTACCTGATGGCTTTCGACCTGAAAGAGCCTTGGGGAACGCACCGAAAATATCAAGTGTTTGAAGACAAGTACGCTGATCTCTTCGGGCGCCCGGAGGTGACCGCGGATCGTATCGTTCTTTGCCAGGTGATTGTCGAGGCGATTGATGCAACACTTCCCAGTGTCAAGAATCAACTATTTGCACGTTACCGACTCACGCGTTACATGTTCCTATATGTCATTCGCGTGATCCTAGAGAATGACCCACTCGCCAGGGAAATTCTTGAAAACCCCAGGCGCTTTGTGAGAACCGAGAAGGCGAGAAATCTCTTTCGGGAGTGCATCAACAAAATCGTTGGGGATTTGGTTGTTGATCTTAACGCAGAAGTTGAAGAATATGGAGACGACTTCGACTACCGTGACAAACTGCGCGATTCGGGTTGGGTTGGAGAACTCAGTAAGAAGGTATCTGCAGACCATCTTAAGCTTGTGAAGCGTGGTCGAATCAAGTCCTTCGAGGGTGAATGGAAGAAGAGCGGCCTGTAAGATATAGGTTTGGCCCAGAGTCTGGGGTGACGATATGATGAGACGTATTCTATCTGTGTCGCACAAAGCCCTTGAGACGCCTCCGTATCTATATTGCAGCAGGGCCTCTTCCGTTGAGGCAGTCAGGCAGTCACTCGTCCGTCATTGAGATTCCCTCCGATTACTCAGCAGCGGGCTCAGCGAAGTAGGTTTGTACCAGCTTCACCAGTTCATCTTCGAATTCCTGGGTGCCCAGCAAGGGCGATTGTTCCTGGGATGCGGCGCGCAGGACTCCGCTGACTGCCCTGGTAATCACGAACAGGCTGGTGGGTGAGATGGGGTCCGGACGGCTGGGCAGGAAGCGGTTGCTGGCAGCGCCGATCATCTGTGCGATCCTCTGCACCGACTGCGCCAGTTCGTTTCCGAATCCTTCGCTTACCAGGGCGTCAAACGCAGCTTGGCGGACCTCACGGCGCCTTCCCAAGGCGGTGATCAGCGCCCGGATGGCCAGCCGCACCAGCCCTGCCTGCCCGTCCTTCGAGGGTTCCGACATGGCCTTGATCACACATTCCTGATCGCTGGCCAGATCGCGCCGGGCAATGGCCACCAGGATCGCTTCCTTGTTGGGAAAATACTGGTACAGCGTGCCTACGCTGATGCCGGCCTTTTCGGCAATGTAGTTGGTGTTGAGCGCCGCCCTGCCTTTCCGCTCCAAAATCCGAGCTGTGGCCTCCAGGACGATCTCCACGGTTTCTTGGGCGCGCTGCTGCCGGGGCGTTCGCCTTACTAAATCAATGGGTTGGCTTCTGTGTTGCATTCGTAAACCCTCGAACCAGGAATCCGAGTACCGAAACACGAGCTTTGCTCATATAATTGTATCGTGGTTCTTCCGAAATCGGCCAGCGTGACGTAGTGCAACCAAAAAGAATCCACCGCAAAGTACGCCAAGGACGCGAAGGAAGATCAAAAGATTGAACCGTAGAGAGCATGGCGTGACGTAGCCGCGACCAAAACCTTTGAAACACAGAGGAACCCTTCGCTGCCGCTCAGGGTAAACTCCGGCAACAGAGGTTTTTGGGGTTGTGAGGCTGCCCCGGAAATCGTCGCGAACCAATAAGAATTTGACCGATAGTGATACCGAGAGGAGTTTGGAAATGTCGAACGCCATCACTGCCCAATTCCCAGCGCGCGTTTCAGCCTATGCTGTTTCTAGATCGCAGGCGATTCCATGGTACATCTGGTGTTGCGTCGCCGCTTCCAGCTCGATCCTGACAGGTCTTTATTGGGATGTTTCCTGGCATGCAACCATTGGCCGCGACACTTTCTGGACACCCGCCCATCTGCTGATTCAGTTTGCCGGCATCCTGACTGCGATTTCTTCAGGGGTGCTGATTTTCAGCACCACGTTTGGGAGCGACCAGGCCGCCAAGCGGGCCTCGGTGAGTGTCCTCGGCTTTCGCGGGCCGATGGGCGCATTTATCGCCGCCTGGGGCGGAGTCGCCATGCTGGCCTCGGCGCCCTTCGACAACTGGTGGCATGATGCCTACGGCTTGGATGTCAAGATCATCAGCCCGCCGCACATGGTCTTGGCGCTGGGCATCGCGTCCATTTTGTGGGGCGCCGTGATTCTGATTCTGGGCCAGATGAATCGCGCTGAGGAAACTCTACAGCGGCGTCTGCATTCTTTGTTGCTGGCCTGCAGCGGCATGATCGTGGTCCTGTACTTCATCATTACCTTGCAGAGTTCCGGTCGCGTCTTTATGCACAGCCCCATCGCCTACGTTGCCGCCAGCCTTGGCCTGCCATTTCTGCTGGAATCCATGGCGCGGGCCTCCGGGTGGCGCTGGGCCAGGACGGCCATGGCCTCGATTTATATGGCCTTCTTCCTGCTTGCGGTCTGGATCTTTCCGTTGTTCCCCGGTGAACCCAAACTGGGTCCGGTCTACTTCAAAGTGACCCACATGGTCCCCCTGGGCTTTCCTATGCTGCTCGCCATTCCGGCATTCGTGCTGGATTACCTCTGGCCCAAGGTCAAGAGCTGGAACAAGTCGTCCCAGGCGCTGATTGCCGGGACCGCCTTCCTGGCCGTGATGGTGGCGGTGCAATGGCCTTTTGCCTCACTCCTCTCCTCTCCGGCTGGGCATAACTGGTTCTTTGGGACTATCTACCATTACTATGCCACGCCACCCAACTCGCTGGACGTACGCAACGAGTTTTACCACTCCCTGCCTGCGGCGTTCTGGATCGGTATGGCCAGCGCCTGGGGCCTGGCGGTCCTCAGCACCCTGGGTGGCATTGTCTTTGGAAACTGGATGCGCGAGGTGCGCCGTTAATCATGATTTTGCGTAGCGTTCTTTTGTTGCTCGCTGTACTGCTGTTGCCCATGGCGGGATTGGCCCACATTGGCAGCCCCGATATTTACTACGACGGCTACGCCGGGCCCTACCACCTGATGGTCACCATACGTACGCCGGTTGTGATACCCGGCGTGGCCCAGATTGAGGTGCGCAGCGCCTCCGATGATGTGAGCCGGATACAGATCCTGCCGCTGCGCATGGTGGGGCCGGGCGCCGATCTGCCTCCTAAGCCCGACCTGGCTGAGCGTTCCAGCGCCGACCCGCAACGGTTCAACGGCAACTTGTGGATCATGGTCCGCGGCTCGTGGCGCGTGCAGCTTAAGGTTGAAGGGCAACGCGGCCCGGGCGAGCTCGATGTGCCGGTCGCCGCGGTGTCTACCGTTTCGGCCCCGATGTCCAAGGCCTTCGGAGGCATGTTGGCAGCTCTAGGGTTGCTGCTGGTTGCGGGCGTGATCGCCATGGTTGGGGCAACGACTGTGGCCAAACTAGATCCCAGCCAGGAACCGACCCCCGCGATTCGCCGCCGCGGACAGATCAGGATGGGGGCCGCCGCCGCCGTGATGATTGTTGTGCTCTTCGGCGCCAGTCACTGGTGGAGCGTGGAGGCGGGCAGCAACTCCCGGCTGATCTACAAACTTCCTCATGCTGAGTTGTCGCTGCAGGGTGGAAACACATTGCATGTGCAGCTCGAGAACCCCAACGCCGAAGCCGGTTTCGATACCTTTGGAAGCCTGCGGATGGAGCGGCAAGACCGGCTGCGCCTCGACGATCTGATTTCCGATCACGGCCACCTGGTGCATCTGTTTCTGGTGCGCATGCCCGACATGAAGAGCTTTTGGCATCTGCACCCTGCCGGCGGGTCCACTGCCGAGTTCACACAGAACCTGCCCAGCCTGCCCGCGGGACACTACCAGGTTTATGCCGATATCGTTCACCAAACCGGCTTTCCTGAAACCGAAGTCGCTGAAATTGATCTGCCGTCCACTGCCGGAACACCGCTCACCGGTGACGATTCAGGAGGGGCCGACCTCGCGCCCTCGGAAAAAGTCGCCATGCTCTCCGATGGCTACCGCATGATCTGGGCACAAGACGGAAAGCCGCTCAAAACCAAGGAGCCAATCTGGTTCCGCTTCCGCATAGAAGACCAGCAGGGCAAGCCGGCCACCGGCCTTGAGAATTACATGGGAATGGCCGGTCATGCAGTCTTCCTGAAAACTGACGGCCAGGTATTTGCGCATGTGCATCCCGCAGGTTCAGTATCGATGGCGGCGGAAGAAATAGCCCAGGCAGCCGCTACCGGCACCCGGCCTGGCATGGCCATGGCGACCATGCAGCACGCAGGGACACCTGCCGCTGCCGAAGTTTCGTTCCCCTACGGCTTTCCTCAGCCCGGTGACTATCGCATCTATGTTCAGGTGAAGCGCAACGGCCGTGTTGAAACTGGTTCCTTTGCCGCTCACGTGCAGGACTACTAGCCAGGGGCTCCGCCCCTGATACCCAGCAATTGGCATTGGCTTCCAGCCTTAGCCCCAATACTGTTCACTTAAGGCGTTGGTTCTTCTGTTTCCTGAGCCAGCATAAACAACCACGGTCGTAGAGACGGTGCTCCGCACCGTCTCTGGGTCTTCGCGGCAGCGAAGGCTCAAGCGCGCGGCAGCGCGTGTTTCGGACAAACAGTGAGGTCGAGGTTCAATATCGAATGGTAAGAACGGGAAGCCAACCCTATAGCCGTTTCAGGGGACGACCAGGGAGATATTAACAACCGAGATTCACTCTTCCCTTAAGTGAACAGTATTGCCCTTAGCCCATGATCGATATACCGTTTGTGCCGAGAAGCGTTCTCGGGGCTATGCTCTTTTTCCTGAGGACAAGGAGGCTCTTCATCAACGCATTCTTCGAGCACGCTAGGGATCGTAATCAAGGATGCGCTTTTCTAGAAAATTTACTATGCACCGGACTCCATGAATACGGTAATAGTGTAAACTAGCGCCCTGATGATATACAGTGATATACCTCACCACAGGGTTGTGATACAGAATTTGTACAGCAGCAAAGCGAATTGGAGTAAAGCTTTGCGGCACCGCTACACGATCGCGCAGGCCCGATCCGATGTGCTTTTTTCGCTTCTGTTCGGTGGACAAGTCTGCTGTTCGGCTGGAGCATTCTTTGATTCCCCTATCGCGTTACGCGTCTTCGGCGAGCTAAGCTCACATCCTAAATTCGACAGCTTTTGCCGCGAATACGGCTGGCGGCCATTAAGGCTGAACACAGACGGCCGTTCCTCGACTCCTGGGCGGGCGACCCAGCCAGATACAATCGACTTTATTACTTCGCGATGGCGCAACAAGGAGATGTCGTTCACATTCTTTCGCGAGTCTGAGCTCAGTCTCGGTGATCCAGATCAGATGCCAGGAATGAAGGAATCCGCAAGTTCTGCGCTTGAAAGCAGGCGGTACGGCAGTCTGGCGGATGTGCTAGAGCCGCTCTACGGAGGCCACAAGATTGAGCATGCTTTGGATGCTGAGCTTAAACCCAAAGAGTACGGCAGCACGGCGGATCTGCGAGAGCCGCTCAATGAAGGCCGCAAGGTTGAGAAAACATCGGACACACATCCCAGGCATGCAGTTGTGCCCGCGATTTTGACCGATGATACGGGGAAGTGGTTCGAGAGCCTGATCGGCTATCTCTCCACTTATAGGATGTTAGAAGATCGAGAGGCGGCAGAGAAGCCTGATATATTGGACGGATTCTTTCCCTTGGCGGCCGTGTGCAAGAGGACTGAGAACATCGCTGGTTCAAGTAAGGACCATTCCAGGGACTATTCCAAGAACGGTCTTGAGAAATTGAATAAGGCATTTGTGCGCGATTTCGGCAATCCGCCGACAATGAACGTGATTCACAAAGAGGGGCCGACACACTACGGACATTATTATCCGCTGATCGCCTATTGGATAGAAACGGAATGGCATCAAGTGAGGCAGAGGATGTACGGTGCGAAGTCTTGCATACTTTCTTCTGACTGGCAAATGCGAGATATGTTTGATTTTGATAGCAGGTCGATGGCCTCTTACATCAGTGATGTTCGGATTGACGATTCACTTCGGGTTACCGAAGAGGGTTTCGGTGAAGTCAGCTGGGACGTTTTGTTAGAGACTATCAGCGACCGCAAATGGCGCGATTTAATGAAACAAATGCGGGACGAGAGGGATAGCGAGGGTAAGCGAAAGCTCGCCGACAAGATCCTTAATCTTCTTGCTTCTAAACTAAGCGAATTCCATTTTGATCACCAGGATGGAATTGTATCGATCAGCATGAAGAAAATCAGTGCTGATCTGGGCTATCTGGCCTCATATACACACCTCGTTATGAAACACCATAACACATTGGAAGGGCTTCTCGGGGCGCAACTTGCAAAGAGCATCGAGGTCGCGGCCGGCATTGTTGCCAAGAAGCCGTTGACGGAGACGTTGCAAACCATGTTGGCTAAAGGATTCCGGTACGTCTATGAATTCCACAAGGGACGACAACTGCGACGAGCAATAATTCCTGATATTTATATTGGCTCCTCGATCAGCTGATCAATAGTGGGCATTCGACGGCTAATCTTGTTGGTACGTCCCAACACCCCCACCCACCCCGTCATATTCAGGCTTCCGCATTCCCTGAAGGTACTTATCGAACCAGCCGACAATGTGCTGCAATCGTTCCACGCGATGCCATGGCTGTCCTGAGCGGGAGAGTTCATGCGACTCTCCAGGAAAGCGGACCATGATGACCGGACGCTTGAGGAACTTGAGTGCGCGGAACATTTCCTCGCCGCCCGCGCCCGGAGGCGTACGATAGTCGGCCTCACCCAGCACCAGCATCAACGGCGTCTTCACGTTTTGTATGTAGGTGATGGGCGAGCGCTGTTTGAAATCGTCGGGGTCCTGAAAGGGCGGGGCCTTGAACCACGTGGGCTGGAACTGGGTGAAGTCGGCTGTGTACCACCAGTCGGCCCAGTTGGCGATGTCCCGCTGGGCGACCGCTGCGGCAAAGCGATCGGTGTGGCCGACCACCCAGTTGGTCAGAAGTCCGCCGCCGCTGCCGCCGGTCACGCCCAGCTTCTTAGGATCGACATAGCCGCGCTTGAGCACTTCGTCCACGCCCAGCATGAGGTCTTTGAAGTCATCACCGGGATAGCGATACTGAATGATGTTGCCAAACTGCTGGCCGTAGGACGTGCTGCCGCGTGGGTTTGGATAGAGCACCACGTAACCCTTGGCCGCCATCCACTGGAATTCGTGATCGAAGGTAAATCCATAGGCAGCGTGCGGGCCGCCGTGAATGTTCAAGATCAGTGGATATTTCTTCGATGGGTCAAAGTCCGGCGGCTTTTGTATCCATGCATGGACCTTCTTGCCGTCAAAGCTGCTATACCAGATCTCTTCCGGCCCGGTCAGGTTGAGCTGGGAGAAGAGCTTGTCGTTGATATGTGTGAGCTGCCGGGGCTGCGCGCTTGAAGATGCCCGGTCTACTAGAAACAGGTCGCCGATGTTCGTGGGCGTGGAAATGACGACGGCGAGATTGGCCGCATCACTGGTCGCCCGAAATCTCTGCACCGCCTGATTGCCGTGGGTGATTTCCGTAATCTTGCCCGACGCAATCTCCACCTGGATCAGGTTGGCTTTGCCTTCGCGCGCGGTCACGGTGATGAGGTTGTTGCCGTCCGGCGTCCAGACGATGGGGTCCTGGCCGCCGGCGCGCGGTGTGCCCTGGTCGCCGCCCACACCACTGCAGACATCGTAGTCGTAGCTGGCGGTGAGGTTGCGCGGCTGGGCGCCGGCCGCCAGCTCCACCACCCATAGATCGGGCTGCGTGTAGGATTGCACTGGCTCGTTCACGGAAGCGCAAAATGCAAGGCGTTTGCCGTCGGGGCCAAGAGACATCTCCCGGGGCGCCATGTTGATGGCAAGAATCTTCCGCGGTTCGCCACCGCCGGCCAAAACAGAATAGACGTCGGCATGGGGCAGCTCATATGAGGGATCATCCACCCGCGCGGAGGTGAAATAGATCTGGCTCGAATCCTTCGACCATAGGATGCCGTCTTCCTGATATTTGCCGCTGGTAAGCTGTTGGGGCTTGACCGCGTCTTCTGAACTCTGGGGCGCAGCCATCACCCATATGTGCTGTGGATGCTTGAAATCAATGTAGCCACCGCCATTGCTGCGATAGGCCGAACGGGTGATGACGCGCACATCGCTTTCATGGCCGCCGTCGCCGGCCTCTGCTTTTTCTCCCGGCCCGGCCTTCGGGCCTTTGTTCTGGTTGGCCATGTCTTCCGCGTTGACGGTGCTGGTGAAGGCAATCCGTTTGCTGTCCGGCGACCACACTGGACCACCCGCGCCCCGAGCCAGGTCGGTGATCTTCCACGATTCACCTCCGCTGACGGGCAGCATGTAAAGCTGCGCTGCCGGTGGCTTCGCCGTTCCGCCGGCGCCGGAAGGTCCCGGCGTGCGCACAAACACCAGCCATTTGCCGTCCGGCGACCAGCGCGGAGAGGCGTCGTGTTTGCCGTCGGTCAGGCGGCTGGGCGGTTCGCCGCCGCGCGTGGAAACGCTCCAGATGGAGGTGTCATAACCATCTTTCTTGTCGTTAACTGTGACTTTTACGAAGGCGACGCGCGATGCATCCGGTGAAATTTGTGGATCGCCGATCCAGTTGAACTGGAAGATGTCTTTTTCCGTGATGGAACGCTTTTGCGCCGGGGCGGCAACGGCCGCGATGAGTATGAGCACAGCTACGAACAGACGGATGGTGCGATGCATTGGGGCTCCTTGAAAGTAAACTGAATTTGTTTTCCACACTATCCGATCGGCAAGCGACAGCGCATTCAATACGCCATACCACCGCGCCAGAAAAGCGGGCTGGGCGTTTCGCCTTCAGCGGCAACCTTGAGCCGGAACATCAACTCACCCCAAGTAGTGTTGCACGAGGTGCAATAGTCGGTAGCCCGCTCCCAGCCGGCATGAGTAAATCTGACCGTCACTTCGTTCATCCTGGCGCATGGCAGAACCAGCGATCTGGGATAGGCACGCTCCGATGCGTATTTCCAATCAACTGGGATTGTAACCCGTGTCCCGGCCTGGAACAGCATCCGGCTGGACGGACGATGCCAATGATTGTCAGTTACCGGAAGTTGGCAGTCGGCTATCACCAACAATCCGCTATGCCGCGAATGGTGTGCTGGACAGCCACGATCTGATCATGAAAATCACGAAAACTCGACGAAGATTGCGCGAGGGAGGTGATGTCCGCAGAAGTCATGGAACGTACCAAGGGAATAGCGATGCTTAGCACATCCGCCCTCGTGGCAACGGGTTTTCCATATAAGCGTTGTTTTTGCATGTTTCGAGGCTTTCGCTGCATGCCGTGCATTCCTTTCATTGTGAGAAGCCATGTTTCGATCATCTCCACGGGAACAGCGACAAGAACGGGCCACGTTGCGCCTGGCTTTTTCTGAATCCAGTTCAGTTGTGGGCGAATTCGCGCTACAACTTGTGCAATCATGCAATATCGACACGTAACGCTTATAGCGCCCGGATGATTAGAATGGCGAGGGTGGCGAGGGTCCTCGTTGGTTCCAGTCTGATCCAAATCAACATTGCCGTCATTGTCTACGCCGATTACGGCAAACTGGGCACATTGGCCGTAGAAACGTTTAAGAGCATTTGGAATAAACTCCAGGACGAATTGCCAACCTCGTCCTGGTGCATCGATAAAATTGATTTCAATCTCGTCCTCTGGCAGAACGAGCATTTTGGCCACGAGTGCATGGAGAATGAGGTAATCGTTTCCTTCGACATGAAAACCAGCCCGTATTGGCACTTCAGAGGCCCTCGAATAGGCCCGTCGCCCATTGGTAGCCGATGCCTTCCTTCCCTCGCTCCTCTGTAAGGTGGAGATGTTCGAGGATTTCCGGAAGTGATTTGATCTTCGTTTGTCCGTCTTGCTGCTCTACAACTTGGATTGACGGGAGCATATCCTTAAATAGATCAACATAAGAGGGCGAATGGGTCGTCAACACAATTTGCGTGGGAGCTTGTCCTGTTGCGGGATATGCGAGAGTGATGAATTTCTCAAAAAGCCAACGAAGCCGACGCGGATGTAATCCTGTTTCTGGCTCTTCGACGCAGAGCACTTGAGGCTTCTGGGGAGAGCTTACTATGCACAGCAAGCCAAGAGTAAACATGGTACCGTCGCTCATATCCGGCGCGGCTATATAGCCTTGATGGTCTTTGAACTCGAAGGCTAACCCCTGTCTGTCCGACCTATCCTGGGTGACAAAAATCGATTTGAGAGCGGGGAGCAACTGCTGCATCTCAGTAAGCAGTGAGGCGTAAATCTCTGGCGCAGCAGATTTGGCCCATGCAATGAAATCGGGGAGTCCTTGGCCATAGTATCCGATGCGGTCTGCCGCCTGTCCAATCCCAAGCGATTTGAGCTCAGAGACTTCCAAGTGGTAGTACCCAAAGCGTGAGAGTGCTTTAGACACTGCCTTCGTGAACTTGACGTTTGACGCCTGCAGATCTACCCCGGGTGAGCCGTGCCATACACGGTGAAGAATACTGGGCATATCCCATGCCACATCACCAAATTCTCCCATTTTCGTACGATTCCGCCTGCGCTGGAAAATCCACTCGGCTGGTTGCAAGCCTTGACGGCGCGTGAGAGTTTCCTCCAAAACGTATAAACCAGACGGTGCATCGGCGATCTTAAGAACATACTCCGCTGTGCAATCTGGATATTCGGGCATCTCGTCGATCTTTACTTCGAACCCAATTGGGTCGGTTTCGCCTGCCCACCGGCTACGCACCCATTGGAACTCACCCAAGCCAGGAGGGAACATTTCTACAAGTGTCCTATGAATCGAATTCTGCAGCACTACCATGGCTTTGAAGACGTTCGACTTTCCAACACCAGCAGGACCGACCATCAAAGTGATCGGCTCCAATTGAAGAACTGAGTGAACGTGACTTCGGAAGTTGGTAAGCCGCAAGGACTTAATCATTTTTCAGTTTCCATTATCGGTGCGCAGAGAATAATTTTAAGATTATACCTTGGGGTGCTGCAGCTTTATCCGGAGCCCTATGCTACAACTGGACCACCAGCATGAGTTGCAGTCCCGAGTCTAGTTCAATGTTTTTGCGTACTGATCGAAATGTGGACCAATGGTTAGGGCCATTGATTTGAAGCTCAACGCCCCGCATTCCGATCACCTCGCCGTTGTGGGCCTTGATGGGCTGCGGGGAGTCCTGGGGAGTGCTTGTCAAAATAACGCCTCCGGAGCTGCTGCTGCTCCCGGAGCCACCCATGCCCATGCCGCCCGTACCCATACCCATACCGCCCATAGCTCCACGGTTCATTCCGTCACCAGTGGTACTCGGAATTGGAGTGATGGACTGGCCGCTTTCCGTGCCCTGGGCCGTGACACCTTTCAAAGATGGCATCATGGCTGCGCGGATGATGCAATTCAGAGGAACGGTCTCTCCCTTCTTCACGACTACCTCTTCGAAGGAGAGCGCGATATACGAGGTGTGTCCTTCGCCAAAATCAGCTTCCACTTGGTGCACATGGCCAAGGACCTTGGCGCCCGCGGGAACAACGGTCCCCTTGGCCAGCGTCATGGGAACAACCGTGATGGCGCTGATGGCGTCGCCGGCTTTGGCCTTCTTGGCCTTGACGGTGGTAGATAGCTCCACCTGCAGGTCGCGGACGGCTGGCCGCGCAGGGGTTTGGGCGGAAGCCATCGCAAATCCGGCCAAGAGCGCCAACGGACTTAAACTGCGTGATAACCGAAGCATGACCGGCCTCCCTGCTATGCGACCATGATTATAGCTGCCGTTCCATTTACTTCCCTGCGTGATCGACCTCAAACTTCACCAGCGCTTTCAACTGGTCGTACGGAATGCTGCCGATGGCCTGGATCCGGCGTCCGTTGACGAAGACCGTGGGCGTAGAAGTCACTTCGAGGACTTGTCCCAGATCCATTGATTTTTTCACGCGGGCATCGGCTTCCGGCCCGGCGGCACAGGCGGAAAGCTTGGCCGCATCAAGACCGGCCCCGGTGGCCAATTCTTTTAGCTTGTCGTCAGCGGTGGCCAGCGCAATGCTTCCCTGGTTTTCAAAAACGCTATTAATGTACTTCCAGAACCCATCATTGCTCATCTTGCCCGCGCAATCAGCGTACAGGGCGGCCTTGAGGGCCCACGGATGCAGGCTGGCGGGCAGCGGGAACTGCTGAAAGATGAACTTTATCTGGGGAAAGTCCGTGACCAGTTTTTCGATGACCGGCTGGGCCGTCTTGCAGTGCGGGCATTGCAGGTCGCTGAACTCCACGATGGTGATTGCCGGCTTTTCTGGACCGCGGGCCGGTCCATCGGCGGGCAGCAGCTTGGCGCGCGCCGGAGCAAATGGGTTGGCGCCAAAAGGAATCAATTCGCCGACGATAGCGTTCTGCGTATCGCTGGAAAGATACAAGTGCTGCGCCGCCTGTTTGTTGATGGAGAGCACCACGTCCGCCACCCCGGAAATTCCCGATGGCCGAATGTCAAGAATCTGCCAGGAGACCCCCGGATCGTAACCGAACGTCCGTTGCAGGGCCGTTTCAATTTCCGCGTTACCGGGCAACAAGATGGATTGACCGGTGGGCGAAGCTGGGTCCGTCTTCTTCTGCGCCTGAGCACAGACGGCGATAGCTGCTAGCAGGAAAAAGGCAAGAAGTTTTTTCATGAGTTTTCGATTTCCGTTTTCTGGGCAATGGGGAAGCGGCGGCCCACCCCAAACGCCTTGGGAGTAATTTTTAATCCAGGAGCAGCTTGCTGGCGCTTGTATTCGCTACGCTCGATCATGCGCACTACGCCGCGCACCAGCTTTTCATCATACCCGCGTTCCGAAGCAATCTGCGCGGCGCTGTGGTAATCCTCTACGTAATCTTCGACGATCGTATCGAGCACATCATACGGAGGCAGGCTGTCACTATCCAGTTGTCCCGGACGCAATTCCGCCGAAGGCGGCTTTTCCAGCGTCGACTGGGGAATGACCGGCTTCAGCGAATTCACATAATAACTGATCCGGTAGACCATCGTCTTGGGCACGTCGGAAATGACCGCCAGGCCGCCCACCATATCGCCGTAGAGGGTGCAGTAGCCTACACCCAGCTCCGATTTGTTGCCGGTGGTCAGCACCAGGGCGTTGAACTTGTTGGAAAACGCCATGAGAATCGCGCCCCGGATACGCGCCTGGATGTTCTCTTCGGTGACGTCGTTGGCCCCGGCTTGGGGTTGGGCGGTAAACACTGGGGCCAGGGCCTTGCGGTAGGCGTCAAAGATTTCCGCGATGGGGACCACCTCAAAGCGGATGCCCAGGTTCCGCGCCAGTTCGCGGGCGTCGGTCAGGCTGCTTTCCGAAGAGTACTGGCTGGGCATACCCACGCCGATGACGCTTTCCGGGCCCAGCGCCTCGACAGCAATGGCCGCAGTGAGGGCGGAATCGATGCCTCCGCTGAGGCCGATAATCACGCGCTGGAACCCGCACTTACGGACGTAATCGCGCGTGCCCAGCACCAGCGCCGCATAGGCGCAGGGCGGGCCCTCGGCCAGTTGCGGGTGCATCTCTCCCTGCAGGGTCTCGGAATCGAAGCAGATCATGTCTTCTTCAAAAGACTTGCCTTGCGCAACCACGCGCCCGTCAGGGGCAATCACCACGCTGGAGCCATCGAATACCAGACTGTCGTTGCCGCCCACCTGGTTCACGAAAACCACCGGCACGCGGTTGTCGCGGGCGATGGTGGCCAGCATCTTGTGGCGAAGCCCTCTTTTTCCCAGATGAAAGGGCGAAGCGGAAAGATTGAGCACCAGGTTGGCGCCCCGATGCAGAAGCTCTTCCACCGGATCGACGTTGTAGAGGCGGCGGGGCCAGAAGTGTTTGTCATTCCACGCGTCTTCGCAGATGGTCAGCGCCAGATGCTTTCCGCCGAATTCGAACACTTGTTGGGAGGGCGCCGGCGCAAAGTGGCGCGCTTCGTCGAAAACATCGTAGGTAGGCAGCAGCATTTTTGACTGGATGAATTGCACCGCGCCATCCTTGAGAACAGCCACGGAATTCATCACCGACTTGCCGGTTTCCACACGCGCGGGAGAGACATATCCGCAGACGATGGCAATCCCGGGCGCCGCAAGGGCAATCTGCTCGACCGCCTGCGAATTCCGGGCCACAAACGACGGCTTTTCAAGAAGATCACGGGGAGGATAACCGCAGACGGCCAGTTCGGGAAACAATATCAAGTGCGCGCCCGCGGCCTGGGCGCGTTGTGCGTACTCAATGATCTTTCGTGAGTTCCCGGTGAAGTCACCGACCGTAGGGTTGATCTGCCCAAGAGCAATTTTCACATATTCAGTCTACCAAGGTACTACCGTTGGGGAGGCTTCGTTTGCGGTTTCGAGACATCAATCGGAGGCTTCTCCTGCCCGTCCGTACCCCATTGTGGGGTCTCTTTCTGGGTCGCTCCGGTGGACGCAGTACCTCGCTGAACAGCGTCGTCCGGCGCCTCATCGGGCCGGCGCAGAGTGGGCCGTTTAGTGGGCCTGGGAGCATCCGTGGTGCTCTGCGCGTCGGCCGAAGGGTCTTCACCCTGCCGCTTGATCGACGCCATTGACGCCACACCCTCTTTTACATCTACTTCCTTTTCAGTCCTGACGATCTTCTCGCCGCCCATCTTCATGGTCTTGACCTGCGTGACTTCGTCCCCGCTGAACAGGACGAAAACCACGTCCTGGGGCGTTGCGCCGTAGATCCACTCTTCCAGTTCATTGCCCTTTTCGTCTTTCTCTCTGACTTTCTGCGGCGGACGCTCTTTGGCGGAAATCACCATGTCACGGTTCATGCCCACCAGCACTTCGTGCTTCTTGATGGCCTCCCGCACCTTGGGAGGCAGTGTATCCACGTAAACCTCAGCGGCCGTGCGCACCGTAAAATCAAGCACCGGCTGCAGAAGTTGCTTCAGCTCCGTTGCGTTCATCTCTGGGACATGCTCTTTGAATTGCAGTGTTATCGCCGAGCCCGTGGCTTGTCCTTGATTGCTGTCAACGCCGCCGACGGTGCCGCTGGCGCCGCCAACGCTGATATGGTCATACCACTTGGATTTCTTCTTGGGCCCGCCGTTGATCTCCAGATAGATGGCCTTGTCCTTGAAGACCACATTGGTGATTTGCACCTTGTCACCCACTTTGGCGGCCGCTCCGTAGGTCAGGCCCATGCGGTAGAGACGGGCATCATCGGGCTTGACCGCGCCTTCCGGCGTCAGGATCATGTCCTTGAAGCCTACCGGACAAATTTTGCGGACGCGCACGAACTCGGCGTTGATCGAGCCAATGAGCTGCAAGCGGGTGCCATCGCCCACACGCGGGCGCTTATCAATATCGGGAATAGGATTGGGAGCGGGCGCTTGGCTGGCCTCAGGAGGGGCCGGCGGCGGGCCGAGAATGATCGGTGTGCCTTGCCCCATCGCGAACGCACTCGCCATGCAAACCAGAGCCAAAAACGGGAAACGAGTTAAAAGACGTAGCATGAGGACACCCCACACTTGCCAATCTTAACTATTCTCTAAATCCGCCCAAATTTCAACCCCACTTTAGACACTTTCGGCGGTAATCGGGACAATGGACAAAAAACAGGGTCCTGAGCGGTAGTTATACTACTTGGCGGTCATCTCCGCCGGCTTGCCACTGACCACCAAGCCTGCGCGCGCCACGGTCGCCGGTAAAACCTCGCCGCCATAATTGCGCAGGGATTGAATGACGCGCTGCTGGGTATCAGGTTCCGTTAGGAAGACCATGCATCCGCCGCCGCCTGCGCCGCAAACCTTTCCCGCCTGCGCTCCGTTCCGTGTGGCCACCTTCATCAGCTTCTCGATCAACGGTGTGCTGATTTTAGGAGCATTGGTCTTGCGCAGCTTCCATTCCTCCCGGATCAGGCGGCCGGTTTCGGCCCAGTCCGCCTGGGCCAGCGCCTGGTGCATGGCCCGCGCAACTTCGCCGATGCGTTTGAAATTCGCGACTGCCTTGCCCCGCCCGTTGATATGGTCCTGAAATACCTTCCAGTTGTTGATTCCCGATTGACGGGGCGCGCCGGTATAGGTCAGCACAAAACGCCGGTCAAGCTCTTCCAGTGCGACCGGGATCGCCTGGCGGTGGATTCCATCCACGTCCAGGTGAATGGCGTTCACGCCGCCGTAAAGCGCCGGGTAGTAATCCTGGCAGCCGGTGGGGACTCTGATGAGCTGTGCCTCGACGTTCTGGGCGATCACCCGGATCTCTTCCTTGTCGAGCTTGCGTCCGGTGTGGCGGGCCAACGCGGCGGTAGTCGAAATCATCAGCGCCGAAGAACCGGAGATTCCGGCGCCCGCCGGCGATTCGGAGTAGGTTTCAATTTCCAACCCGCCGTGTGGAGCGAAGAACTTCACCAGATAGGCCGCCAGGGGGTGCTGGTATTGCTTTGCGGAACGCAGAGCTTCCATGTCTGGAAACTCGTCCTCACGCCGGGTATCCAGGGACTTCAGGCGGATTCGTTTGCCCGGCAGGGGCGTAATGGTGCAACGGGTGAGCAGACTGACGCCAAAATTGATCGTCACAGCGCCGGGATGAAACAGATAGAGCGGCCAGATATCCATGGTGCCGCCCGCCAGATCGACCCGGCAGGGCGCGTGCGCAACGATGGTCCCTTGAGGCGGCAAGATTATTCCGTAAAGAAGCGCGCCATGTGGCGGAACTTCTGATAACGGCCGTCGAGCAGCTCACTGGCGGTCTTTTGCTTGAGTTCGTTGAAGCTGGCGCGCAACACCTGGTCAACGCAGGCGGCGGCGGCATCATGATCGGTGTGCGCGCCGCCTTCCGGCTCAGGAATAATTTCATCGATGATGCCCATCCCCTTGAGATCGACGGGGGTAATGCGCAGGGCCTGGGCGGCAACCTCTTTCTTCGTAGGGTCGCGCCATGTGATCGATGCGCAGCCTTCCGGTGAGATCACTGAATACACCGAGTTTTCCATCATATAGACGCGATCGGCTACGGCCAGCGCCAGCGCGCCGCCGCTTCCTCCCTCACCGGTAATGGTGGTGATGATGGGCACCGGGAGACGTGCCATCTCCCGCAGATTGCGGGCAATGGCTTCCGCTTGTCCGCGCTCTTCGGCCCCCAGGCCCGGATAGGCGCCGGGGGTGTCGATAAACGTAAAGATGGGACGGTTGAATTTTTCCGCGATCTTCATGCAGCGCAGCGCCTTGCGATAGCCTTCAGGATTGGCCTGGCCGAAGTTCCGGTAAACGCGCTGCTTGGTGTCTCGGCCTTTTTGGTGGCCGATCACCATCACCTCGTCGCCGTGATAGCGGGCCATGCCGCACAGAATGGCCGGATCGTCGCCATAATTGCGGTCCCCGTGGAGTTCGCTCCAGTCGTTAAATAGGCGCTCGACATAATCGAGCATGTAAGGGCGCTGCGCATGGCGGGCCTGTTCGGTCTTCTTCCAGGCGCTGTTATAGGAACCTACCTGCTGGCGCAGCAGGCGCACCTGTTCCTGCAGCCTCTTGAGTTGCTGATGGGAGACCTGGTCCCGGGATGCCCGGCCTTCCAACTGTGCGATCTGCTCCTCGATGGCTTCTAACTGCTTCTGTGCTCTGTCGACGGGATCCAACGTTGCTCCTGGGGGATTGCTAGCTTCTGGCTTCTCACTGCTGGCTAGATGCCCGATAAGACTGCACGGGTGCAGCACCATTGAGTTGTGAAAATCCAAAGCTCATTCCTGTGCTGAACCCGTGCTGGGCTACTGTCACCCGTCCCGCGTTGCGGGACTTCGACTCAATGGATAGCATTTCCAAAATGTAGAAACTCCAGGGCCAGCGGCTAATCCACAATCCTTACACTGCCACGGCCGCACAGCTCTTCGACCCGATTGATGAAAGAGCGGTCTGGACAAACATTATATCCGTCAGGCTCCATGACCACCATGAAATCGCCCGTTCGGTCGACGTCGAACAACACACGGGCATCGCCTTTTCTTTCCACGCAGATGTTGTGCAGGGCATCCACGGTGCTCTCGGTGGCCGTATCGAGCGGGATACGGATGCGAATGGACCGCGGCAGCTTGGGCTGCGCTTCTTCGAGCGGCGTCAACTGGCTGATAGCGACCTTGGGATTCGAGCCTTCTTCCACACGCACGCTGCACTTTACCAGCATGGGGATTTCCTGCTTCAGGATTCCTTGCAGCCGTTTGTATGCCTCGGGAAAAATAATGGCTTCCACCGCGCCCGTCATGTCTTCGAGCGATGCCTGGGCATAGAGATCGCCCTTGCGGGATTTCAGCACTTTCACCCCGGTGATCACGCCCGCGGTAAACACTTCATCGCGCCCGGTGCCGTTTTTCATTGCCAATACCGCTTCGGCGCTGAGCGCCCGGAAATCCTCGAGTTTATCTTTATATTTTTCCAGCGGATGTCCGGTGATGAAAAATCCCAGGACTTCCTTTTCACTGCTCAGCCGCTGGTGCTCTTCCCATTCAGGGACGCTGGGCAGCTTGTCCTGGCTGGCGCTATCGGAATCTTCCTGCTGGAAGACACCGAACAGCCCGTGCTGTCCCATTTCAGCGTCCCGCTGTGTCTTTTGTCCGCGCTCCATGGCTTTGTCGAGCACGGCCATGAGCGGGGCCCGCCCGCCGAGCGAATCCATGGCCCCGGCCTTGACCAGGGATTCGATGACCCGCTTGTTGAGCAGGCGCAAATCGACTTTCTCGCAGAATTCAAAGATGGAGCGGAACTTGCCAAGTTCCTTGCGCGCCGCCACGATGGATTCGATGGCGTTGCGCCCCACGTTCTTCACCGCCGCCAGTCCGAAACGGATGGCGCTCTCATGGGGTGTGAAATACGCGTCGCTGATGTTGATGTCTGGCGGTTCCACGGGAATGCCCATCTCCCGGCATTCGTTGATGTATTTCACCACGTTATCGGTGTTGCCGGTCTGCGAGGTCAGCAGGGCAGACATGAATTCCACCGGATAGTGGGTCTTGAGATAGGCCGTCTGATAAGCCAGCAGGGCATAGGCCGCGGAATGGGACTTGTTAAAGCCGTACCCGGCGAACTGCTCCATGAGGTCGAAAATCTTGACGACCTTCTTCTCCGGCAGGTTGCGCTCCAGCGCGCCCTGCACAAAGCGCTCGCGCTGTCTGGCCATTTCCTTCGGGTCTTTCTTGCCCATGGCGCGGCGCAGCACGTCGGCTTCGCCCAGGGAGTAACCGGCCAGCACGTTGGCGATCTGCATGACCTGTTCCTGGTAAACGATCACGCCCAGGGTCTCTTTCAGAAGCGGTTCCAGATCGGGCAGTTCGTATTCGACTTTCCTGCGGCCCCATTTGCGTTCGATGAAATCATCGATCATGCCGCCCTGAATGGGGCCGGGACGATACAGCGCGTTGAGGGCCGTAAGGTCTTCGATAACGCTGGGTTTATAACGGCGCAATACATCGGTCATGCCGCCCGATTCAAACTGGAAGACGCCCGAGGTGAGTCCGGTGTGGAAGACTTTTTCGTAGGTCTGCGCGTCATCCAGAGGGATCTTGTCGAGATCCAGCGCGCCGTGACGCTGCTGTATCAGCTTCAAGGCGTCGTCGAGAATCGTGAGCGTGGTGAGCCCCAGGAAGTCCATCTTCAAGAGGCCCATCTTCTCGATGGCCGTCATGTCGTAGGCGGTCACGATTTCGTCGTTCTTGGTCTTGTGCAGCGGGACCAGGTCGGTCAGCGGCTTGGGCGCGATCACCACTCCGGCAGCATGTACGCCGGAGTTGCGCACCAGCCCTTCCAGTTTGCGCGCGGTATCCAGCAGCTCTCGCACCTGCGGCTCGCTGTCGTAGGCCGCCTGCAGTGGCGGAGAATCCTTGAGCGCCTGGTCGAGGGTGATGTAGAGCGTGGTCGGCACCATCTTGGCGATGCGGTCCACGTCGTTGTAGGGGATATCCATGGCCCGGCCTACGTCTTTGATGGCGGCTTTGGCGGCCATCGTTCCGAAGGTGATGATCTGGGCCACGTTCGCGCGCCCATACTTCTCGGTAACGTAGTCGATGACCTCGCCGCGCCGGTTCATGCAGAAATCGATATCGATGTCGGGCAGGGAAATGCGCTCCGGATTCAGGAACCTTTCAAACAGAAGCTCGCCCTGCAGCGGGTCGATATTGGTGATGTTCATGGCATAGGCCACCAGGGCGCCGGCCGCCGATCCACGGCCTGGACCTACCGGAATGCTCTTCTCGCGGGCGTAACGGATGAAGTCCCAGACAATCAGGAAGTATCCGGAAAACTTCATCTGTTGGATGATCCCGATCTCCCGCGCCAGCCGCTGCTCGTAATCGGTCTTTGACTTCTTCAGGCGGCCCGCGCTTTCCTGCTCCCGCAGTGATTCCCAGCGGCGGGCAAAGCCGGCCCGGGCCACATGCTCGAAATAACTGTCGAGCGTAAAGCCCTCGGGCACCTCGAATTCAGGAAAAGGATTGCCCACCTTGGTCAGCTTGAAATTGCAGCGCTCCGCGATTTCGACGGTGCGCCGCAGTACGTCGGTGCGGTCTTTGAAGACCCGCGCCATCTCTTCGCCGGTCTTCACGAAAAACTGGTTGGTCTGGAACTTCAACCGGTTGGTGTCATGGATCGTCTTGCCGGTCTGCACGCAGATCAGAACGTCCTGTGCATGGGAGTCGTCTTCGCACAGATAGTGGCTGTCATTGGTGGCCACCATGGGGATGCCCATCTCTTTTTCCAGGCGGTAAAGGTCGGAATGAATGCGGCGCTCTTCTTCCAGGCCCTGGTCCTGGATCTCGATGAAGAAATTGTCTTTGCCGAAGATTTCCCGGTAGAAGCCGGCGGCCGCGCGCGCTGATTCGTACTTGCCGGCCATCAGGCCTTCGCACACTTCGCCCGCAAGGCATCCGGAAAGCCCGATCAGCCCCTTGCTGTGTTCGGCCAGAAATTTCTTGCTCACGCGCGGCTTGTAATAGAAGCCGTGCATGGAAGCCTCAGAGGTGATCTTGATCAGGTTGCGGTAGCCCTCTTCGTTTTCGGCCAGCACCAGCAGGTGGTTGTAGGAATCTCCCTCCGGCGGGGCGCGGTGGTCGTCCTTTTTGCAGATATAGAGTTCGCAGCCCACGATGGGCCGCACACCCATTTTTTCCGCGGCGTCCACGAATTCGACCGTGCCGTAGATGTTGCCGTGGTCGGTCATGGCCACGGATTTCTGCCCGATTTCGGCCACGCGCTTGATCAGCTTCTTAACGTCACAGGCGCCATCCAGCAACGAATAATCGGTATGTAAGTGAAGATGGACGAATTCTGACATGAGCGGAGACTTCGGGCTTGATTATAGCGGGCTATGGGCAGACAGGGGCTTGTGGAAAAACAGGGTGAAACTCTGAGGAGATTGGTAACTGCCAAAATTGGCAATTGCCAAACTCCAAAACTGATGATTGCAGATTTCCCCACCCAGGTTGTCATTTCGAACCACGCAGTGGTGAGAAACCGGCTCCGCTGCTCTTTAAGGATCACTCGTGAATTCTCCCTCTTCCATCAGGCGATCCGGACTTTTCTTGGTGCTGCATCAGGTTTCATCCTGATATCAGCATGTAGACGCAATCGGTGTGCATAATACAAGAGCTTTTCAATACTCAGTTTCGAAATCTTGCCGTTCAACAGAATGCTGATGTTGCGGAGTCTATTTTTGCCAGTCTTTCCATGTGCTAGGCTACCTTACTCCCTTGAGGCGGATTGTTACACATTAAAAATTGTGTATTAAATTAAGTCTCTGGCTTAAAACCGAAGCCGCTTAGGTTATAATCCCGACAGTGTCCTCGCGCCGATTCGAGAATGTGAGATTTGTCGCCTATCCGCAGGACCACGAACCGCGGCACGTTCATGGTTTTCTGGGCGAAACAGAAGTGATTGTTGATTTGTTGCTGGATGGGAACGTAGATCTGGCGGACCGTAAGGATGCGATTCGTCCCGCGAATGCGAAGAAGAGTGATATCCGGAAGATATTGGATCAGGCCGCCGAACACTTTGGCGAATTGGTCGAACTGTGGAAGGAAATGCATGAATAAAGCACACAAAGTCGTCACCACCGACAGCCAGATCGAGGCCGCGAGAGAGCAGGCGCGCCAGTTCGAAGCGGATGACCGGCGTGTGCGCCGGGCCACCTATGAAAAAAGCGGCGATCGCGTCTGCCTTTTCCTGGCCAATGACGTGATCGTCACTATTCCGCGTAAGCAGCTTCAGGGGCTGGAAAACGCCGTGCCACCACAGCTTTCCAGAATCGAGGTTCTGGGCAGCGGAACCGGCTTGCATTGGCCACAACTCGACGTAAGCCACTATGTGCCCGGACTCCTCAACAACATCCTCGGTACCAGCCAATGGATGGCCCACCTGGGACGAATGGGCGGTGTGTCAAAAAGCGGGGCCAAGCGAACCGCCGCGCGCGCCAATGGCAGAAAAGGCGGACGGCCGAGAAAGAGTGTTCCCGCATGAGCACGGTTCGTAACTGTCACCCCAGAGCAAGGCAAGCAACTCAAAAGGAACGGCCGCCTTCACTGGGAAATTTCCCATATTGGAATATTCTAATTCACGGCCTCTATTTATTTTGAATTGTTAAGATATTGAAAGCAATGGAGTAACCCGCCCGTCTGTTCTAAAAATAGAAAACTTAAACGGCCGATCAAAACCGCCTATCTTATCCTCGTACTGTGTTGTCCTCATCACAGCCGCTTCCGGAACCTCATGACTGTGCTGAGGCCAGCGAAGTTGTGAATTGGATCGCTCAACCAGCATTGCTCCAGATGTTCGGCGTTTCCTTTCGCCGCCCCGCGGCTGCGTTCATGTATTCGAAAGATGTCCTTGGGACGAGGTGGATTTGCCCGGCACGGCATGATACCTGATGCCGCCAAGGCCCCCTTTGTTCCACCCGATCACGTCCGCGCTTCTGCTTAGCGCAGAAACCTCAGTTCCGGGCGACAAGCCCCCCTGAGTTGGCCAGCAGAGACCTGACTGAGCCCTAGGTAAATGCAAAACACGGAGCTACCAAAAATGAATAAGAAAACAATCTCACGTACAAGCCTGATGGTCTTGATGAGCTTCATCATCGTGGCGCTGGCGCAGGTCTGCGCCTACGCCCAGACACCCGTTTCGGCGGTTGCCAATCCTTGCCACCGGGAAAAAGCTGGCAGTATCGTTCACCAGCCGCCCGCCCTGTTCAGTGCAAACGGAGTTCTGAACGTAAGGTTCTCGTATCAGACGACAACTGATACAGCCGGCCGGCAACTGTTTTGCTTCATGACTCCCGACGGCCTGGAGAATCCGACCCTGCATGTGAATCCAGGCGACACCCTGAATATAACGGTCACCAATAACACGCCGACCAATCCAGTGGGTGACAGCACCGAAGTTTTCAACGCGCCCACCTGCGGCGACACCACGTTCACGGCGCAGAACCCGGCGACCAACGGTGGCATGACCGGCGGCTCCATGAATATCCATTATCACGGCACCAATACCACGCCTGCCTGCCACGGCGATAACGTGGTCAAGACCCTGGTTAATTCCGGCAGCACCTTCCAGTACAGTCTGGCCTTCCCGACCAACGAGCCTCCGGGCCTGTATTGGTATCACCCCCACGTCCACGGCCTGGCCGAAGCTGCGGTCTTCGGCGGCGCCTCCGGCGCCCTAGTAGTGGATGGCATTAACAACATCCAGCCCGTAGTTGCTAACTTGCGCCATCGCATCATCGTGATCCGCGACCAGCCTACGCTTCAAGGTCTGACCGAGAGTCCCGGCGGGACCGAAGGCGGAATTCCCCAGCTCGATCTGACCGTAAACTACGTTCCGCTGGATACCACCACCAACACCACCACCGGCGTCACCAGCTACACGCCCGCAATCATCCACATGGATAACAGTGAGAAGCAGTTCTGGCGGGTTTCCAACAGCACCTCGGACGCTCCTCTCGACCTGCAAGTGCGCTTTGACGGAGTGCCCCAAACCATTCAACTGGTGGGTATCGATGCGGTCCCGGTCAACTCCCAGGACGGCACCGCGCCTGGCAGCGTCATTCCAGTGACCCACTTCAAACTTCCGCCGGCAGCCCGTGTCGAATTCCTCGTCAATGCGCCCTCTTCCTCGGTGCATCTGGCCCAGCTCGTGACTCAAAACGAAAACACCGGGCCTTTGGGTGACGATCATCCGACGCGGCCTCTGATGACCATCCAGGTAATACCTGGCGACAATGACGAACCGCTTCTGGACGACCGGGTCGCCAGCTCTACTACCTTCAACCCCAACCTGAACCGGTTTGCCGGCATCATGAGCGTGACCCCGTCGGTCACCCGCACAGTGTTCTTCGAAGAGGTCGAAGATGGAAGCGCGTTCTTTATCAACGCCTCCGGCTGCGTAACTGCGGCTGGCGCCCAATGCGCTACCCAGCCTTATCCCATCGACACACCGTTCGACAGCAATAACGCTCCGGCGATCATCACGACCCAGGGCTCGGTCGAGAAATGGATCATTGAGAACCACGCCCGGGAAAACCATGAGCTCCACCAGCACCAGATCCACTTCAAAGTGCTCTCTCAG
>DATMNZ010000057.1:0-101714 GCA_035568495.1 Saccharimonadales bacterium (SeqCode)
ACTTAGCCATTAGCACTTAGCCATTAGCACTTAGCCATTAGCACTTAGCCATTAGCACTTAGCCATTAGCACTTAGCCATTAGCACTTAGCCATTAGCACTTAGCCATTAGCACTTGGCCTTTAGCGCTTAGATTGGCGTATTTGGTATTGGGTACTTGGAATTTGCGGCAGAACTTTTTTGCTCTCTTGTGTTCTTTTGTGTCTTTGGTGGTTCAGGTTTTTATTTTGATTTTCCTTTGCGTCCGTTGCGTCCTTGGCGGTGAAAAGGTTTTTTGAGTCAGGAGATTCCAATGCAATTTGGATTGAGTGAGAGCCAGCAGATCTTGAAAGATACTGCCCAGAAGTTTTTTGCCGGTGAGTGTCCACCGGCTGAAGTGCGGCGGCTGATGGAAACCGGCACTGCCTATGACGCCGCCCTGTGGCGCAAGATGGCCGAGCAGGGCTTTACCGGCATTATTTTTCCTGAAGAGCATGGCGGCATGGGCCTGGGTAAAGTCGAACTGGTCCTGCTCATGGAAGAAGCGGGCCGCGCACTGCTGCCGGGGCCGTTTTTTTCGACGGTCGTACTGGCCGGCGCCGTACTCGCAGCTTGTGGCAGCGCCGCGCAAAAAAAGAAATACCTGGGGGCGATCGCCTCGGGTGAAGCCCGATCGACACTGGCCATGCTCGAGACCGACGCCAGTTGGAACCCTGCGGACCTGCAACTCGCCGAAAGTGGTGGAAAGCTGACCGGAAAAAAACTGTTTGTCACCGACGCGGCCGCGGCCAGCTTCATGGTTGTGGTGGCGCGGAACGGGGTGTTCGTGGTCGATGCCCAGGCCGCCGGTGTCAAGATTGCGCCCATGGCGGGCATGGACCTCACGCGCAAAATCTATTCGGTGGAATTCACCAATACTCCGGCGGAAAAGCTGGCCGCGCCTGAACACCTGGCCGCGGCGCTGGATGTCGCCACTACCGCCCTGGTGGCCGAAATGGTCGGCGGTATGCAACGGACACTCGACATCACCGTGCAGTACGCGAAGACCCGCAAACAGTTTGGAAAGCCCATCGGCCAGTATCAAGCCGTGCAGCACCACTGCGCCGATATGTACCTCGAAACTGAGAGTTCCCGTTCCGCCGTCTACTACGCCGCTTGGGCCCTGGAAGAGAGCGCTCCTGATGCGATGCAGGCGGTTTCCATCGCCAAGATGTATTCGAGCGATGCCGGACGCGCGGTGGGCAATCGTGGCATCCAGGTGCATGGTGGCATGGGCTTCACCTGGGAAAATGACCTGCACCTCTTCTACCGCCGCGCCAAAGCCTCGGAGACCATGCTGGGTGATGCCACCTTCCACCGTGAGCGCCTGGCAAAAATGGTGGTCGATGTTGCGGGCTGAATCGTAACGTGGCTGCAACCAAGATTTAGCCGCTGATTTACGCTGATGAACGCTGATAAGAACCTGGAGTGCGCATCGCGCGAATGATCGGCCCAGTGGGCAAAAGACGCAATGCAGGTGAAGATGCCTTTAAGTCTGTCATGTGCCGACGAATGCGCCGCTCAACTGCCGTTCTTAGGTTCAAGGTTTTGATTTTTTTCCGGGGGTGAGTCTTGATGTTTTTGCCTTTGCGCTCGTCTCCGGAACCCGCTAAGATGTTGAATTTTCAGCTGTCTAATGCCCGTATATGTGCGGGCCTGAATGAAAGGATGGTTCATGCGTAAAGCTATTTTTATATTGTTTCCATTGCTGGCCCTGGCGTCGTTGCCTGCCTTCGCGCAGGGGAACGACTTCAGCAAGGTTGAGATTAAAGTCACAAAAGTTTCGGGCACCGTTTACATGCTGGAAGGCGCGGGAGGCAATATCGGGGCTTCCGTTGGCGACGACGGCATCGTGATTGTTGACGACGAATTCCTGCCCCTGGCGGAAAAGATCGAGGCCGCCTTGAAGGGGATTTCCAGCAAGCCTATCAAGTTCATCCTGAACACCCACTGGCACGGCGACCATACTGGCGGCAACCCACATTTTGGCGAGAAAGCGCCCATCATCGCCCAGGAAAACGTCCGCAAGCGGATGGCCAGCGGCGGCAAGACACGCTTCGGAGAGGTCAAGCCTTCCCCGAAAGTGGCGCTGCCGGTCATAACGTTTGAAGACAAAGTTGCCGTCCATTTGAATGGCGAAGACATTCGCGCCATCCATTTCCCCCACGGACACACCGACGGCGACGCAATGATTTTCTTCACCCAGTCCAATGTCGTCCACATGGGCGATGACTTCTTCAACGGCGGCTTTCCGTTCATCGATATCGACAGCGGCGGCAGCGTACAGGGCATGATCGCCGGCGGTGAGAAAGTGCTCGCCGAAGTGCCGGATGACGTCAAGATCATCCCCGGCCATGGCCCGCTCGGCACCAAGGCCGACCTGCGTAAGTTCATCACCATGCTCAAGGAAACCTCAGCCGCAGTCGAGGCGGGCATCAAGAAGGGCAAAACCCTCGATCAGCTTAAGAAAGAAAAAGTGCTGGCCCCATGGGATGCCTTCGGAAAAGGCTTCATCAACAACGACCTGTTCACCGAGATTCTGTTTGACAGCCTGAGCAAGAAGCCGACTGGGCCTAAGAATAATCATGGGCACGCGAAACAGTAAAACAGATTGGTAATTGATAATCGGGTAATTTGTAATTTCAGGGCGGTTAGGTTAAAGGCCTTAGATTGCAGATTACCCGACCATAATTTCTGGCGAAGCTTCACCGCCTATGCTGCCACTTCGCGGCCATCTTCCTGACCTCCTGATGCTCGATGAAGCGACCTGTATCAGCTTGCAGAATTGCGGCTTTGATGTGTTGCAATTGCCGGTCCCAGGTGTTGATCTTCAATTTTCAATTACAAATTACCCGATTGCAAATCTCCTAACTTCTTCTTCAAGATCTCATTCACCAATCCCGGACTGGCCTGCCCTTGCGTTGCCTTCATCACCTGCCCAACAAAGTATCCCATCACCGTGGTTTTCCCCGCACGGTACTGTTCGAGCTGCTTTGGACTAGCGGCGATGATCTCATCGATCGCCTTCTCAATTACTCCGGTATCGGTAATCTGCTGGGGCTTCTCACGCTGATAAACGGCCGGGAAGTCTTCGCCAGCTTCAAATGCCTTGTCGTAAAGGTCTTTGAGGATCTTGCTGGAGATCGTCCCGGCCTCGGCCAAATCGGCTGACATGGCTACGCCCTTCATGGAAATAGGAGATTTTTCAATCTCCAGTCCACGGGCCTTCAGCCGGCCCATCAATTCGCCTTGTACCAGGTTGGCCACGCGCTTGGGGTTCTTGGCGGCTTTGGCTGCTTCTTCAAATTGGTCGGCCAGCGCCTTGCTTGAGGTCAGCACCTGGGCATCGTATTCGGTGATGCCGTAGTCGCTGACCATCCGCTGGCGGCGGGCTTCGGGGAGTTCGGGCAGCATTCTGCGGATTTCCGCCTGCCAGCTTTCATCGACGATCAGGGGCAGCAGGTCGGGCTCAGGGAAATAGCGGTAATCGTGGGCCTGCTCCTTGGAGCGCATGGAATAGGTCTTGCCCTCGGCGGCGTTGTAGAGCCGTGTCTCCTGATGAATTGCGCCGCCTTCTTCGATGACCTCGATCTGCCGTGCAATCTCGTATTCCAGAGCTTCGCGGATGAAGCGGAAAGAATTCACGTTCTTGATCTCGGTCTTGGTCCCTAACGTCTGCTGCCCGCGCGGACGCACGCTCACGTTGGCGTCACAGCGCAGCGATCCTTCTTCCATGTTGCAATCGCTCACGCCCGTGTACAGGATGATTTCCTTGAGACGCGTAAGGTATTCGTAAGCCTCATCCGGCGTGCGCATATCGGGCTCGCTCACGATCTCGATCAGTGGCACGCCGCTGCGGTTCAGGTCGATGGCGGTGGTGGTGGCGGAGTTGGGGAACCCATCGTGCAGGCTCTTGCCTGCATCTTCTTCCATGTGCAGCCGGGTAATGCCGATGGTGCGGGCGCCTCCGCCGGATGAGATGCCGATGGACCCATGTTCAGCGATCGGCTTGTCAAACTGCGAAATCTGATAGCCCTTGGGCAGGTCAGGATAAAAGTAGTTTTTGCGGGCAAAAATCGAGGTCTCGCGCACTTGGCAGTTCAGCGCCTGGGCGGCCAGCACCGCGAACTCCACCGCATGTTGATTGAGTACCGGCAGCGCTCCAGGCAATCCCAGGCACACCGGACACACATTGGAATTGGGTGGAGCGCCAAAACGCGCGGAACACGAGCAGAAAATCTTGGTCTCGGTCAAAAGCTGGACGTGGACTTCCAGGCCAATCACTGGCTCGTACTTTTCGTGGACACCGTGTGCAGGCTGAGGCAGCGTTGACATGGAGAAATTATAGGCGAAGCGGGGGAATTAGCATTTAGCACTCAGCCGTCAGCACTCGGCCCTGAAGCCGTTTTGCTATTTAGCAATCGGCAAAATCAAGCCCGCCGCACACAGCCCGCGTTCTTGCGAAGGAACGAAACGGTTTCGGGGCTGAGTGCTGATGGCTCTGAATGCTGAATGCTAAGTGCCAACGGCTGTTCTTCTAATTTTGGCAATTACGGCGATTTTGGCAATTCTGGCAATGTCTTTCCTGGTTGATGATTCAAATACTTTTCCAGCGGAATATCAAAATAGAAAAGCTCTTTGCCGTCGATCTTCATGCCCGAGAGAAAGACGTGGGCGCCGGCTTCCGGCACTTCAATTCCTGCAATATCGAAGAACAGAAAGCCGCTGTAGGTGGAATGCGCCGTGACCGGCACGGGGGTCAACATGGCATCATCGACTTCCCGCAGGACTTCGGTAGCCACGGCCGGCTTGTTCTTTTTCGGCAAGGGGATTGGCAGCGGGACGCTTTGCTTATCCGGACGTTTGGTGGCCCGGGCCAGGCGGCGGTAGAGGTCGTCGTTGGTGGCCGGTTCCAGCTTGTCGCGGCGGCTGGTGATGTACTGGGCCGTTAAATCCCGCAGTATCAGGGTCTTGTCGCTGTCGTTGGAAATGATGACGCGCACCGGCAGGAAGTTGTGCTCTTTGTAGTTGGTCCTGAAGACCGCAGCCTTGTCAGGCAGGTCAAAGGGATCAATCGCGACCGACACCTGCTCATCATCGTGGACTTCCACCGCTGGATAGGTCTTAGCGTGGGTGGCCCGGGGCGGATTAAACGGCTTATCACCGCCCGGTGGAAACAGGGTCACGGAGAACAGCAGAGGCAGAATGGCGATGCGGAAGTTCACAACCTGGATTATGCAGCCGTCCACGGGATTTTCACAACTGTGACCTCCTGCGAATAGAATGGGAATTCGTTCATGCACATCCTTTACACTCTGCTGCTGGGCCTGTTGGTGTTGCTCTCGCTGCCATGGTGGATCTTTCAGATGGTCCGCAGCGGCAAATACCGCTACGGGCTCACGGAGCGCCTCGGGCTCGCCCCTGCACGTCTGCCCCAGATCGATGGGCCACCCTCCATCTGGATCCATGCGGTTTCCGTGGGCGAAGTGCTGGCCATCACCCGGCTGGTGGAGCAACTGAAGGAAAAATACCCGCAGCACCCGGTTTTCATCTCCACCACCACGCTCACCGGCCACTTTCTGGCGGGTGGACGCTTCGGCGAAGACTGCGCCTTTTTCGTGCCGATCGATTTTGGCTTTGCCATTCGTCCTTATCTCCAGCGGCTGCAGCCCGCCCTGCTGGTGCTGGCGGAAACTGAGTTCTGGCCCAATCTTCTACATCTGGTGAAGAAATCGGGGGCCGCGATTGCCGTGGTCAACGCCCGCATCTCTGATCGTTCGTTTCCGCGCTATCGCCGCTTCCGCTGGTTTTTTCGTCCGGTGCTTGCCGGGGTCGATCTGTTTCTCGCACAGACGGAAGAAGACGCCCGCCGGCTGGTGGCCATTGGGGCGCCTGTCGACCGTGTGCGGGTCAGCGGCAACCTGAAGTTCGACATGCTCAGCAGTCCTGACTCGGAGTTGGCCCGTGATCTGCGTGTGGCCATCAGCCACGAGGCGCCGCTGATCGTTTGCGGCAGCACCGCGGAAGGAGAAGAAGTTCTGTTGCTGGCGGCCTTCCGCAAGCTTCAGCAGGAATTCCCGGAGGCGGTCATGGTCTTGGCGCCCCGGCATCCTGAACGTTTCGATAAGGTGGCGGAACTCGCGATTTCCATGCAGCTCACGCTCACCCGCCGCTGCAAATGGAACCGGGCCACAGCGGTCAAGGCCGGCGTTTTTCTTCTCGATAGCGTCGGCGAACTGGCTTCAGTCTATGCGCTGGCCGATATTGCCTTTGTCGGTGGTAGCCTGGTTCCCCTGGGCGGGCATAACATCCTGGAGCCGGCCCAGCACGGTGTGGCCGTGATGACCGGCCTGCATACGTTTAACTTCCGGGAGATTGTGCGCATCTTCTCGGAAGGCGATGCCTTGAAAATCACCTCGCCGGAAATGTTGGCCCACGATCTGGGTGAGCTGATTCGCAGTCCCGAAGAGCGGCAAGCCTTAGGGAAGCGCGCCCAGGAACTCTTTCTGAGGAATGCCGGCGCTACGGAGCGCACTGCGCAAGCGTTGCGGCCATTGCTTGAAAAGGCAGGAGATGGCGGGCTGAAATGAACCCCCTGGCGGTAATTTTCGGCGGCGCGGTCGCGGTACGAAACGCGCTCTATGACCGCCAGATTTGGAAGACGCACAGACTGGCCCGTCCGGTGGTCAGTGTAGGCAATCTTTCCACCGGTGGCAGCGGCAAGACTCCGTTCGTAATCGCCCTGGGCGAGTTGCTCAAGGAGCGAGGCATCGAGTTTGATGTGCTCTCACGCGGCTATGGACGCCTCTTGAAGCAAATTGCGGTAGTTGATCCGCAGGGCGAGGCCGACGAGTTTGGCGATGAGCCATTGCTGATCGCCCGCAAGCTGCAAGTTCCAGTCATTGTGGGCGCGGACCGCTATCAGGCCGGCCTGATGGCGGAGAAGCAGTTTACTTCACGTCTTCACCTGCTCGACGATGGCTTCCAGCACCGCCGCCTGCATCGGGATTTTGACATTTTGATGCTCCCGGCCCGTGATCTGCAGGCTGACCTGCTACCCACGGGCCGTCTGCGTGAACCGCTTACTGCCATGGGCCGCGCTGATGCGGTGGTGCTTGAATCCGGCGTGCCGGCGCCGACGGCGGCCGCCCGGGTTTGGCGTGTTAGCCGAGAAACCACGGTGGATTCCAGGTTCACCGGCAGCGTCATCGCCTTCTGCGGCATTGCCCATCCTGACCAGTTTTTTACTTCGCTGCAAGCTGCCGGGGTCAAGGTGTTGGAGACTGTGGCCTTCCGCGACCATCACCGCTACGGCCAGCGGGATATTGAGAGGTTGCTTCAACTGAAAGCCAAGACTGGCGCAACAGGGTTTATTACCACCGAGAAAGATGCGATCAGACTGAAACGGTTTCCAGTCGAATTGCAGCCACTGCATGCGGCTGAGCTCAAGCTGCGGATCGAAGATGCCAGCCTGGTGGTGGAAGAACTGCTGGGTTCGCTCAATGACCTCAACGAACCGCAAGGTCCCTCAGGCCCTTCGGGATGACAGCATTTCTTGTTCTCCGCGGTGAAGGGCTTGGTTGCAGCTAAGTCGTACTGTGTTTCAGAGGTCTTGGTTCTCCTCCGTATTACTAATCCCGAGATTCTTCTTTTCTTGCGCAAATTTTCTCAGGCCGTAATTATCCCCCCAAGCTTCTGGTTTTCCTGCGCTCCTCTGCGTACCTTTGCGTCCTCTGCGGTTAAAGCCTTTGGTTGTGGCTACGTCACGCTGTGACTCCGTGGTTGGGTTTTGTCACCCCGCCCATGAGACAATCAATAATCCTAGTATGCATAAAAGCGCCAAAGCTGTTGATCCTCTGGTCAAAATTATTGAGGCATTTCCCAAGCTCACGGTCACCGTGCTGGGAGATCTGATTGCCGACGAATTTGTGTATGGTGAAATCTCGCGGGTATCGCGCGAAGCGCCGGTGCTGATTCTGCGCCATCGGGAGCGCACCGTGGTCCCGGGCGGGGCCGGCAACGCCATCTACAATCTGGCTGACCTGGGCGTGACAGTGCTGCCGGTGGGCGTGATCGGCGATGATGAACCGGGGCGTTTGCTGCTGCGGGCCTTCCGGCAGAAACATATTTCTGTGTCGGGTATTCGCAGGGTCAAAGGCGGCAACACCATCACGAAGACGCGTGTGCTGGCCGGCATGACGCATACCATGCGGCAGCAGGTCGTCCGCATTGACCGGGAGCCGGAAACGGCGCTGGATCGCGCTGCCGTGCAGGAGCTGATTTTCCAGACACGGGGTTACCTGCGGGCTTCCGACGCGCTGTTGATATCCGATTACGGTTATGGCGCGGCCACCCCGGAGATGTTCAACACCATCCGCGCCCGCGCGTCGATTTCCTCGATTCCTGTGACCCTCGATTCCCGCTACCGCACTCTAGCTTATAGCGGAGTGACCGCTGCCACACCCAACGAAGCGGAGCTGGAAGAGGCGCTGCGCATCCGCATTGGCAGCAACGATGAACGGCTCATGGCGGCCGGCAAGGCCATCATGAATAAAATGAAGCTGCAGTCGCTGCTGGTCACACGTGGGCGAGACGGCATGGTGGTTTTTCCGCGCGGGGCCAGGCCGGTTTCGATTCCCATCCATGGTTCCGCGGAGGCGATCGACGTAACGGGTGCCGGTGACACGGTGATTGCCGCCTACACCGCAGCGTTGGCCACCGGGGCCGATCCTGAGGCCGCAGCGCGCATTGCCAACTTCGCCGGCGGCGTGGTGGTCATGAAGCGTGGCACGGCGACTGTGACCCGCAGTGAACTGCTGCGCGCGGTCACGGAGGGCTGATCCATTGGCGGGCCTGTGGAAAGACAAGATCATGGACGAGACCCGGCTGGCCGAACTGGCTGGGCAGTGGCGGGCCGCGGGTGAAAGGATCATCCTAACCAACGGCTGTTTCGATCTGCTGCACGTGGGACACGTCCGCTACCTGCGGGCAGCCAAAGAGTTCGGCGGCCGGCTGGTGGTGGCGATCAATTCCGACGCCAGCGCGCGTGCTCTCAAAGGCCCGGACCGGCCACGGGTCCCGGAGCTCGAACGGGCCGAAATACTGGCCGCCTTCGAGGATGTCGATGCGGTCACCATCTTCGGCGCGCCCGATGTGCGCCACCTGATTCGCCTGCTGCGTCCGGAGATACATGCCAAGGGCACCGACTACACGGCGGAAAACGTCCCTGAACGCGATGTAGTGATGGCCTGCGGCGGCCGGGTTGAGATCGTTGGCGATCCCAAAGACCATTCCACGACAGAGATGTTGAGACGCGGAGAATGATAAAGATCCTGATCGTGCGCCTGGGCGCCATGGGAGACATTCTCCACGCCCTGCCGGCGGTCACCGGCATAAGGGCCGCGCTGCCGGAGGCCACCATCGGCTGGATGGTAGAAGAAAAGTGGAGTGAGTTGCTGGCTTGCGCGGGAACAGCAATCAGCGGCGACGTAGACTGCCGCCGGCCCTTAGTGAACCAGATTCACTATGTGAACACACGGCAATGGCGCAGCCGGATCTTCCACTCCCCCGCCTTGATCGCCGGGGTCCGGCGAGCGGTTCGTGCCGGGAAGTATGACGTGGCGCTTGATTTTCAGGGTGCGATCAAATCAGCCATGCTGGCCCGCATCAGCGGCGCAGCCGTTAAAGCAGGGTTTGTCACCCCACGGGAATCGGCGGCGCGTTTCCTATATTCTGAACGCTATGGACGAATCGGGGAGCATGTGATCGAGCAGAACCTGGGACTGGCAGCGCAGGCCCTGAAAAAATATATCGGGCCATTGGAAATTAAGCTGATGACGCCACCGTTGCCGCAAGATCCGGCGGCGGAAAGCTGGGCCAACGCCGAGATTCAGCGCCTTGGCATTGCCAGTTTTGCGCTGATGAATCCGGGCGCCGGCTGGGACGCAAAACAATGGCCGGCGCAGCGCTACGGAGAAGTTGCCCTGGCCCTCGCCCGCCACGGTCTGAAGACGCTGGTGAATGCAGCGCCCGGCGAAGAACCGCTGGCCCAACAAGTGATCGATGCATCGGGCGGAAATGCGTTGATGGTCCATTCCACCATCGGCCAACTGATCGCCTTGACGCGCCGCGCGCGCCTGTTTGTGGGAGGCGATACCGGCCCGCTGCATCTGGCGGCGGCTTTAGGAATCCCCACGGTTGGATTGTTTGGCCCCACCGATCCGGCGCGGACCGGGCCTTTCGGTAAGAAATGTGTGGCGTTGCGTCATCCGGAAAGCCAGACCACGTTTTCGCATCACCAGCAGACGGAAGCGGGCTTGCTCAAGATCACGGTGGATGAAGCGGTCGGCGCCGCGCGCTGGCTCCTTGGAGGCGGCCATGGCTAGCTGGGGCCGCATTGCGACGCGCTTTCGTGTACCGCTCGGCTTCCTCATGGCTGCCCTCTATCTGTGGCTGGCACGTCCGTCGTGGCTGCTGATCGGCGTGGGCTCGGTGGTGGTGTTGGGTGGGGTAGCGGTCCGGGCGGCTGCATCCGGCCACATTCGTAAGAACGCGCAACTGGCAACGGCTGGGCCCTATGCGCATGTCCGCAACCCGCTCTATCTTGGTTCCATTCTCATTGCCATTGGCTTCATGATCGCCGCCCGCAACTGGTGGATCGGGTTGGCTGCTTTGCTGATGTTCCTGGTCATCTACCTGCCGGTCATCAGGGCGGAAGAGAGCTATCTGGGCTCGGCCTTTGCGGATTACGCGGAGTATGCAAAACACGTACCCCGATTTTTGCCCCGCCTCACAGCCTACCGCAGCGCCGTGGAGGGCGAGTCCGGAGGATTCTCACGCGAGCTTTACATGCGCCATCGTGAGTACAATGCCTTACTAGGTTCCGGCCTGATGCTCGCCGCCCTGGCCCTCAAAATAATATTATTCACCACCGAGGCGCGGAGTCACAGGGCAGTTGAGCTGCAGCCTAGAACCTTACCACTGAGGAACACTGATACACACGGATGAAGAGCGAGGAATGGGAGGCAGTCGGGCACCCCAATTTTGCAAGAAAAAGAGAATGCTCAGGAATAGTAGTTCGGAGGGAAGTAAGACTCCAACAAGCAGAAGCACAACGCGGCCACAACCAGGACCAATCCACTGTGAGAGAAAAGCAATCTGGATATTGATGACACCATCGTTGCCATCGCGACTCCGCCGGGCCGGGGTGGCATTGGCGTGGTCCGTCTTTCAGGGCCGGAAGTCCGTTCTATCGCCGCCGGCCTGCTGCGTTTAAAGTACGATCTGGAACCTCGCCGGGCCACTTTCGTGGAGCTGTTCGAACCGGAATCCGGAGAGCGGATCGACGAGGCGGTGATCACCTGGTTTGAGAAGCCGTATTCCTATACGACCGATGATGTTATAGAGATCTCAGCGCACGGTGCGCCGGTGGTGCTGCGCCGCATTGTGGAGCTGGCCTTGGCGCGAGGAGCGCGCCTGGCCGGGCCGGGTGAATTCACCATGCGCGCCTTCCTGCGCGGGCGGCTCGACCTCACACAGGCCGAGGCGGTGCGGGACCTGATTGAATCCCAGACTCTGTATCAGGCGAAGGTTGCGGCGCAACAACTGGAAGGCGCGCTTTCCAAGCGCCTGCAGCCCATCAAGAAGAGGCTGGTAGACCTGATCGCAATCATGGAAGCAGGCATCGACTTTGCGGAAGACGATGTGGCGGTGATGTCCGCGGAGCAAATCCGTACGCGGGTGGAAGAGGTGCGGGCGCCACTCGAAAAACTTAGGGCGTCCTTCGCGTATGGCCGTGTGGTGCATGAGGGCTTTACGCTGGCCATTGTGGGGCGGCCCAACGTGGGCAAGTCGAGCCTGTTCAACCGCCTGGTGGAGCAGGAGCGGGCCATCGTCACCGCTACACCCGGCACTACGCGCGACCTGGTGACGGAGACCGTGGCCCTGGGCGGGATACCAGTCCGGCTGATCGATACGGCCGGCATTCGCGTCTCTACCGATGAAGCCGAGAGCATCGGCATTCGCAAGTCGTATGAGGCATTGAGCGACGCCGACATGGTGCTGGTAGTGCTCGATGGCTCGCAGCCGGTTTCGACCGAAGATCGCGAACTGCTCGAAGTCGCCCGAAGCCGCCGCGTGCTGGTGGCGGCCAACAAATCAGATTTGGCCAAAGACGCTGTTCCGCATCTGCCTGGGTTCACGGTGCTGCCGACTTCTGCCATTACCGGCAGCGGTCTGGACCAGTTGCGCAGAGAAATACTAAGTGCAGTCTCCGGACAGGCCCCGGGCGAAGTGGAGAGCGGCTTTCTTACCAACATCCGGCATCAGCGCCTGGTGGAAGAGTCATTGGCCAGCCTGGAGGCCGCGCTTAAGGCGGTGGAAGGCCGGGTGCCTCATGAGATGATCATGATCGATCTCTACGGCGCCCTGCGTCCATTGGACGCCATCACAGGTGGGACCACGGCGGATGACATTCTGAATTTGATTTTTAGCAGCTTCTGTATTGGGAAGTAGGGTCTTTGCACTCTCCTCTTACTGGAAAGCGGTAATCGATCGCCAGTCGCCGGAGGCGACGCCAGCCAGATTCTGCTCCGGTGGCTGCCGTCGCTTTTGGCGACTCTTCTATACTTCTCTTCTGCTGACCCGGCATTTACCCGTCCCGGCGCAAAGAACGCGCCAGGACGGGACATGCCGGGCTATTTTCTTTTGTCGCCTTCGGCGACTGGTCTTCCATTATGGTCACAAATTCGCCTAATGACAGCAGAGCGGCGGCAAGAATACGGTTGGAAAAGAACAGGGTCCGCCACCGGCGGACCCTGTTTGAAAAAAGCTTCAGCATGTTCCTCTTTATCGTCCCGGCTCCCGCGAGAGCGTCCAGCGCAGGCCGACTGAGACTGTGCGGCTGTAGTACTCACGCTGGATGGGGAATTGTTCGCTGCCCTGGTAAAAGCCAAAGGTCTCGTTGGTCAGGTTGAGTATGTTGCCGACTACCTGAAACCCGCGCCCGCCGGGAATCCAGTAACTTACCTGCGCGTCCACCTGGGTGTGGGGGTAAAGATAGACGTCTCCATTCGGGCCCTTCAGGCCGCCGTCCGAGCCCTGGGTGAACTGGTAGAAGAAGATGCTGGCATCGTTGTGCGTAAGACCCATTCGGGCCGAGATCCCTTTTTTGTCGTAGGTGTAGTCGAAGTTCCAGTTGTTGGGCGCCTGACGCTGCAACGCCGGTTGGTCTGTCCGGTTGTTAAACGCTCCGGCCGGGAAAGTGGCCTGTGATGTGGTCCAACTGTAGTTGGCCCTCACTCCGGAACCGTTCAACAACCCCGGCAGGAATGAGAGTCGTTGCTGCCATGCCATCTCTATTCCGGCAATATGCGCCGTAGGTCCATTGATGGGCTGGTTCTGGATTTTTCCAGCGAATACTCCCGTGGTGAGCAGCGAATTCGCGTTGTAGATCGGATTTGTCAGATACTTGTAAAACACGCCGGCCTGGATGACGCCTAGAGGTTTCAGATAATGCTCGATCAAGACGTCAAAATCTTGCGCGCGGGTCGGTTGCAGGTTGGGATTGCCTGCCGATACAGCCGCTTGCCCGGCCCTTACGGTGGAATCAAAGGTCAGGCGCGGCGGGAGATCGGAGAAATTAGGCCGGGCGATGCCCATTCCATAAGCCAATCTCAGGATGGTGTTTTCGCCAAAGCGGGTTTGCAATTGCACACTGGGCAGGGCGTTAATGTAGCTCTGGCTTCCGGGCACGGCTGATGGCGGTCCCACCAACTCGCTGGAACCGAAGAATGGACTGTTTGGATTCGCATTGAACGACGGGTCCGAATTTCTTGAGGTCTGGACCTGATTGGCCAGGAACGAAGCCTGCGTGGCTTCAAAGCGTACGCCGGCCTGCAAGCGGAAACGGCTAAAGTTGATGGTATTCATGGCGTAGCCGGCAATCACCCGTTCATCAGTATTGAAGTCACTGGGAAAGGTCCGCGCTCGGTCCGCCAGGGGATCGGTTTGGAAAGCGCTGGGATTGGCATTGAGGAACGCCACAATCTTGTTGTAATCGGTGGTCGGCCCAAATTTTGGGTAGGCGCCGAAGTAGTAGTTCGAATTCGTGAAGTTGAGCAGCAAGTTGCTCATCAACCCTACCGCCCCGGCGGCGGGGTTGGTGGGATCAAGGTTGATGGCGCGAAATGTCTCCTGGTTGTTGAGCGAGGATTTGTGGCCATCCCGCACCTTGAAC
This sequence comes from Saccharimonadales bacterium (SeqCode), assembly GCA_035568495.1. Lineage (GTDB taxonomy): Bacteria > Acidobacteriota > Terriglobia > Terriglobales > Acidobacteriaceae > Angelobacter. The sequence continues at coordinate 14,254 of DATMNZ010000057.1, forward strand.
CCTAGCTCAAAGGTGCTGAAATGCGACCCTGCGTTGTAGTTCCGGTCCAGCGAGATCGAGCCCGTCACGTCACGCTCGAAGGTGTGGAAGTCCCCGCGTTGCACTTGGAAGAGGGCGTATTGGGTGGGATCGAAGATGTTGGTATTCAACGCCGTGAGAACGGGCGTAAAAGGATTGGAGGCATTGAACGCGTACTGCACCCCGTTGTTGGCGATGGCGCTGTTGGCCGCAGGTTGGAAATTGGCGTTGGGAAAAAAGCCGGTAAAACGCGCCTGGCCGAAACTAAGTTCGTAGTTGAGCAGGGTCTTGCCCAAGGTATGGTGCGCGCCGGCCGTGGCGTTAAAAAGCCGCTGCGCCGGCTTGCGGGTGACGTGCGAGAAGCTGGAGCTGCCGTCTTGATTCGTTAGAGTGGGGGTGGCAAATGTGCCAACGGACGGTGAGTAGATCCAATCCTGACCGTTGTCTTTAAACTGCGAGAACAATCCGCGAATATAAGCGGTTGACCATTCACCCAGCTTGTAATCGATGGTGCCACCAAAGCCAAAGCGCGTACGGTCGTACCAGTATTCACGCTGATCGTACCCATTGGCGCCAGAAAACGTGCCGGTTTGCGGGCCGCCGTTTGGGAAAAGCCCATTGACTCCCGGGCTGGGTTCCACATCGTCGATACCGCGCCCGTTCCAGTCATAGCTGCCGCCACCGATGATGCCCAAACGCTTGTCGTGGCCAAAGCGGTTGCCCATGGTCAAATCGAACTGATTGAGCCCGCGCCCGCCGGCGATGGGCGTGTGGCCAGTCATCCCCAGGGCGCTGACATACGGCTTGTCATAGGCGCTCTTGGTTACCAGGTTGACCGAGCCGCCGATGGCATCGCCATCCTGGTTGGCAGACAGTGTCTTGCTAAGCTCGACGGATTCGACCAGATCGGCGGGGATGGCGTCCAGCTTCACGTTGCGCACATTTTCCGGAGAGGGCAGGTGCATGCCGTCCACCGTCACATTGCTTAAGCGGGGCTCGGTGCCGCGAATCTGCACGTACTTGCCTTCGCCCTCGTCGCGCTCCAGCGATACGCTGGGCAGGCGGCCTACAGCATCCGCGATGTTGGTGTTCGGCAGGCTGGTGATCACTTCCGCGGGAAGGACTTGCAGAATGTTGTCAGCGGTGCGCTCGCGGTTCAGCGCCTCCACTTCACCGCGCTCACGCCCTGGCCGCACAACGACCTCTTCGCGCACCTCTCCGATGTTGAGTATGGCTTCGACCCGGGAGTTTTCACCGGGGTTCACCGCCACCTCGGCCGAAAAAGGCGCGAACCCCACGTAGGAGACAACCAATGTGTATTTTCCAGGTGTAAGGCCGGAAATTGTGAACTGCCCCTGGGCGTCGGAGGTCACGGTCCGGTTCTGGGAGCCGAGTTGTATACGCGCACCTTGCAGGACCCCGTGCTGGGCGTCGGAGACATGACCGGTAATAGTTCCTTGGTGCTCTTGAGCAACGGCCAACGTCCAGGCCAGAGTCATGATGAAGACGATTGCGATGAGTTTGCGCATTTCAACCTCCGCTGAAATTACCTGTGCAATGAATTGTTGGCCCACAGTTTGATTGTGGGGGAGAAGAGAATACCTGTCCGAAAGTAGTAGAACTGCGAAATCCTAGACAGCGGTTGTGAAAGGCAGGTTACGAGCGGATGAAGAAGGAGTGAAAATTACAGCCAGATCACGCGCAGGGCGAGCGTGCCGGCAATGTCGTCGCCCTTGTCCTCTCCATGAACGAAGGTGAGGACGGCATTTCCGGGAAACGTATCGGCGAGGCGCAGTTCCCGGGAGATAAACATGCGGCTGCCATTGGCGCCGATATGTTCGTCGTAGGTCACTCCGGTCAGGTAATAGGCGTGGCCGCGCAGAAACAGCAAGGTAAGGCGCTGTTGGCGGATGCCGGCAATGGTGGCATCGAGGTTGGTGGGTGGTCCGGGCAAAAACTGCAATTCAAGCTGGACGTGGCGGCCATCGTTGAGCACGAATTCGCGATTGACTACTTCCGCCAGGGCCTCCATCGAAGGGGTTTCCGGAAGGCATACCTCGCCACGGTTCCAGCGCATGACCCAGAATGCCTGCTCGAGGGTTACATTCTGGCTTCTCAGCATGGCCTCAAGGCCCGCAGCCACAGCCCAGTTTTCACACTTCTGGCTCGCCATCACCAGCTTGGGAGCGTCAAGATCAGCGGTCTGGCCGGCCTTGACATAAACGATGGCGTGTTTTTTCTTGTCATCGGCGGTCAGGCACACGGCCAGCGCCAGCACCAGAAGGGCAAGGGAAAGAAGACCAGGGGTCGGCAGCAATCGCCTCATCAAGCCCAAGTGTACCGCCTTTTGACGCCGGCGAAGGGTTACTTTGCCAATGCGGCCAAGGTCTTGCGGAAGAGCACATCGAAGGGTTGGTCCGCGAGCTTTTCCAGCCGGGTCATGGCCCTTTCGACAATGGCCCGCTGATAGCCGAGGTTTACGAGCGCGGAGATTACGTCTTCTTCCACGGGGGAGGTCGCAGCCGTAGCTTCCGGCGTGCCGAAAGAATCGAGTTTGTCACGCAGCTCCAGCACCATGCGTTCCGCGGTCTTTTTGCCGATTCCGGGAATGCGGGTCAGCAACGCCACGTTGCTGCCACGGATGGCGCCCACCATGGCATCGGCGGCCATGCCACTCAGAATGGTGATGGCCAGTTTGGGCCCGATGCCGCTCACGCTCAGCAGCTTTTCGAAGAGCTGCTTGTCTTCGGGCTTGAGGAAGCCGAACAGCGCAAGCGCATCTTCACGGACGTGCGTATGGATGAACAGCGAGACCTCAGAGCCCAGCGCCGGCAGTCCGGTAAACGTGGGGATGCTGATGATGACCTGGTAGCCCACGCCGGAGGCTTCCACGATGGCTTCATTGGGGTGCTTGGCGATCAGTTTTCCGCGAAGGTGGGCAATCATCGTGGGTCATCCCCGGCGGCGAAAAATGAGGTTGAACTGAAACCCGGGTCCGGGCGGGAACAGCTCGGCGATCTTCCGCAGGCGTTCGGCCAGCGCCGCGGGCGCCAGCAGAGAGTATTCACGCTCGCGCAGTTCGTAGTAATCCACATCCAGGTAGAGCGAGAGCAGGTAGATGGCCACCGAATCGGCAAAGGCGGCAGCCACGAAGCTGGTGCGCGCTTTTTCGTCGATGCGGCCTTCGCCTTCGGCGGCGGCCTGACCAAGGGCCTGCTTGCGGAATTCGCAGGCGTCCACGCTGGTTTCGCCGCGCACACCACCGGTGGCCTGCTTCCATGCGAGTTCAGCGAATTCCTGGGAGACGCCCGCCGTTTCCACGAAGGCGTGGCTTACATTGATGTAGAACTCAAAGGCGATGGAGAACCGGTCATTGAGCAGGCGGGTGGAAATGAAAACGCACTGCGCATCGCCGGCGTCGATGTTGCAGTGGCAAGCGGCCTGATCGATCAGAGAGCTGTCATAGCGCTCGGGAACCAGGGTCTGTTCACCATCCTGCACGGCCAGCGGGACAAAATAGAAGGCCTTGCGGCTAAGGGCGGCTGCGATCACGCGGGGCACAGCGTTCACCAGGTTTTCCAAATCAGATGAAGGCAGACTGATTTCCCCGGCGGTGGCATAGCAAACGCCGTTGGCGGACTGTGTGACGCGAACGTCGCGAATCACTTCCTGCGCGGTGCGTGTTTCTTGAGCGGCTTGACTCACGGTATTATTCTAACGTAGGCGGCCGCTGCCGCCGGAAAACAGGCTTCTTATGGGCAAATTGATCGTCAGCGCCGGTATTGGCTTGGCCGCCGGCTTGATCTGTTTCTTTCTTTCCGTGGCTTTTCTAGCCATTCTGCTTCTCAGTGTCCGGGGCGCCAGCGGCCTTCATCCCGATATGACGCTGGCCTACCGTGTGGCTGCCCCGGTCGCGCTGTTGGCTGCCCTAAGCGGTTTTACCGTGGCGCTGGTGCGGTCCCGGCGCGCTCCCAAGCCAGCGAGTTGAATGGCCCTGGATACGTGATGCATCTGCCGTCTTTCAAATACCATCCTGACCCGCTGGGCACGGGCAGCATCATGGCCTCCGACAAGCCGTGCCAGGTGTGCCGGCAGGCCCGCGGCTTCATCTACACCGCGGCGATCCATTCCATCATCGAATTGGATGTAGTGTGCCCGTGGTGTATCTACGATGGGGCGGCCCGCGTCCTCTTTCATGCCGAGTTCACCGAAGTCCATAGCGTGGGCGGCTATGGAGAATGGACGCCGGTGCCCCTGGCCGTGGCTGAAGAAGTGGCCTTCCGCACCCCTGGATTCTCGGGATGGCAGCAGGAGCGGTGGTTTACGCATTGCGGCGATGCTGCGGCATTTCTTGGTCCGATGGGCCGCCAAGAACTGGAAAGTCTTGGCCTGGAAGCCGTGAGCATGGTTCGCATGGAAAGCGGTTTTGAAGGTGAGGAATGGGATTCATACTTCAAGAGCATGGACCGGCATGCCGGCCCGACCGCCTACGTGTTTCGCTGCCTGCATTGCGAATGCTTCGGCGGATACTCAGACATTCATTAGTACAGTGAACGGCAGCTTAAGCAATATGGCAGATCGGGTGATCGGTACATCGGGTGATCTGGTGATCGGAACTTCGAGCTCGCTCTGGCTTCACAAATCTTCACACCTAAAGTTTGACCCCATGTTGAACAGGCAGTTAGACTTTCGCGCTATATCCGCAGCGACAGTAAAAGGAGAATCTACAAGATGTTGAAGCGTTTAACAGCGCGTCTGGTGCTGGTGTGCATGGTGTTGGTGTTCAACGCAGCGGCCCAGGAAGAAAAATCCGAAAAAGCCGAAAAAGTTGATCTCGAGACGATTTCCAGGATCCGTAACGAAGGCTTCCACAACTCCAAGATCATGGAGACCGCCAGCGGATTGATGGATGGAATTGGAGCGCGGCTGACCGGCTCGCCGAACATGAAGCGCGCCAACGAATGGACACGCGACAAGCTCACCGAATTCGGGCTGGCGAATGCCCACCTGGAGCCCTGGAGCCCCTTCGGACGCGGCTGGTCGAACGAATCCATCAACGTGCGCATGATTGCTCCGGATGTCGCGCCTCTGATCGCCTATGCCAAGGCCTGGACGCCGGGCACCCCTGGCGAAGTCCGCGGTTCGGTGGTACACGTTAGAATCACCAGCCCCCAGGACTACGCGAGGTATAAGGGCAAACTGGCCGGGAAGATCGTCTTCTTTGGCGAAGAAGCGGATATCAGGCTTTCCGCCGAGCCTCTCTCTCAACGGCACACTGATAAGTCTCTGGCGGAACTGGGCCAGTACCAGATTCCTGCTGAAAGAAACAATGCGCGTTTTGCCGATTTCGCACAGCGGGCCCGCGACCTGCGGGCGATTGCCAAGTTTTTTGAAGATGAAAAAGTGCTGGCCCTGGTTGACCATGGCCGCGGGGCCATCTATGGCGGCACGGTGTTCGTGCAGCAGGGCGGTTCTTACAAAGTTGGCCAGACATCGAACCTCACGCAGGTTTCCATCGCCGGTGAACACTGGAACCGCATTGCCCGCCTGGTTGACCGCAATGTCGATGTGCAACTGGAGCTGAATGTCAAAAACAACTTCTTTGATGACGCCCTGACTCAGTGGGACACCATCGCTGAAATTCCGGGTAGTGACAAGAAAGAGGAAGTCGTTATGCTGGGCGCGCATCTTGATTCCTGGCATGGAGGCACGGGCGCCACCGATAACGGCGCGGGCTCGGTGGTCATGATGGAGGCGGTGCGCATCCTGAAGGCCTTGGGCGTAAAGCCCCGGCGCACCATTCGCATCGGCCTGTGGAGCGGCGAGGAGCAGGGCCTGCTCGGCTCGCAATGGTACGTCGCCCAGCACTTCGGCGCCCGTCCGGAATCCAAGGACCCGGAACGCAAAGGCGACCCAACCGTAAATCGCCGCGACACCGGGCCGATGGTGCTGAAGCCGGAGCAGGCGAAAGTCTCGGCCTATTTTAACGTGGATAACGGGAGCGGCAAAATACGCGGCGTCTACCTGCAGGAAAACGCCGCAGTCGCGCCCATCTTTGAAGCCTGGATGAAACCCTTCAACGACCTGGGCATGAATACCCTCACCATGCGCAATACCGGAGGAACGGACCATCTGTCGTTTGACGCCGCCGGCATTCCGGGATTTCAGTTCATTCAGGACCCACTGGAGTACGATTCACGCACCCATCATTCCAATATGGACGTCTACGACCGTCTGCAGCCCGAAGACCTGAAGCAGGCGGCGGTGATCGTCGCGTCGTTCGTTTACATGGCGGCCCAACGTGATCAGATGCTGCCGCGCAAACCGATTGAGAAAGAGTTGCCGCCCCCGCCACCTCGCGGCGAAACGGCGGCGCAGTAGTTTGAGGACCGCCAGGAGATCGCCGGAAAAAGGGCATGGCTGCGAAGGCCATGCCCTTTTTGCATTTGTGTGGAAGCCTCTCCCATTGGATTTCGGGGACGACTATATCGCCGTATAGCCGCCATCCACGGGGAAGGCTGCGCCGGTAATCCACGCTGCTTCGTCGCTGGCGAGAAACACCGCTGCGCCGGCCACGTCCTCGGGCTGCCCGAAACGTCCAATGGGATGCATAGCGATGCGCTGGCGGCGCGCGGCTTCATCCATGCCGAAGCGGGCCACCATCTCGGTTTCGACGATGGCGGGGCAGATGCAGTTCACTCGGATTTTCTCAGGCGCATGGTCGAGGGCCATGGCCTTGGTGAGGGCCAGCACCGCGCCCTTGGAAGTTGCGTAGGCCACGCGATTGCGGGCGGCGACCAGACTCAGCACCGACCCCAGGTTGATGATCGATCCGCCGCCGGCAGTACGCATGTGGGGCAGCACCGCCCGTGAAAGCTGCCATACGCCGCGCACGTTGATGTTGAAGGTCTGCTCCCACTCGTCATCCGTATGGGATTCAGCAGTGCCGGCCAGAAGCACCCCGGCGTTGTTGACCAGAATGTGGATGCCGCCGAAGTGCTTTACCGCCGCTTCCGCCAGCTTGCGGTTGTCTGCTGCGTCGCCGGTGTCGCCCCTTACAGCTAGACAATTGGCGAGGCCAATCTCCTGGACGACGCGATCGAGTTTGTCTTGGGTGCGTCCGGCGATGACCACCTTGGCGCCTTCGCGGGCCAGGGCAATGGCGATGGCGCGGCCGATACCGCTGCCGCCTCCGGTGACGATGGCTGTTTTATTGGTTAGGCGCATGAAGAAGATTGTAAATGCCCCTCAGAGCCATTCAGCGCAATCTGCTGGAGGGCTGTGGAAGTCCATGGGCGGTCTGAAGAGACGATAAAAAAGTCGCCTAAAAAAGCTCTTGCACAACAGCGCAGGTGTGCTATTCTTCTAGAAGAAACGGCGAAAGATGGCGCCGCCTATGAGTGAACAAAAACAGCGTCTTTTAGATCTTTATGAAGAGTTTCCGTTTCACGATCATCCTCTTTGGAGAGCAATCAAAGCGCACGAACTGTCCTATGAACAGGTCATTAGGGCTGAAGTGCAACATGTCATAAGGACTCGTGCTGGGCAAAAACTTCGCGCCGATGCTCTCGCAATGGCAGAGAGCAATAGCCCAGCCATTTTTGAACAATTGCTGCAAACATATTTGGAGGAATGTACAGCCGACGCCTCTGGTCCCAGTCACCTTGATTTGATCAGACGGCTGGTAATGCGAGGCGGCTGGACAGAAAAAGGTCTAGCCGAGGCAATTCCCACCCCAGGAAACGCAGCTGCAATTGCGCTCTACAGGGACATTACAACCCGCGGAGCAGGTTGCCATATGTTGGGTGCCGGTGCAGTAGAGCACTACTATAGCCAGCTCTCACCAAAGATATTTGAGGCTTACACCGTGAAATATGGCATGAGCGCAGAGCAGGCAGAGACCTATCGCATCCATGGGCACATGGATGAGTGTCACGCGGAGCGAGCATTCGCAATTCTGGATGAAGCGGTTTCGCTGCACACGTGGGAATCGGTACAAACCAGTGTGCGCGATGCATTTGTTGCAACCAGCCTGCACTACGATGGCATGCTGCAAGCTGCCACCGGCACTTCCGATTTTTGGAACGGGAGAGATTAAATGAAGGGATATATCTACACTATGTACGCTGGAGCCGATCCTTCCCACGGATGGACGATGAATGACCCTATTTTCGGCAAGGTGCCAACCCTCGGCGCATGCGTGCCCAATATACGCAGGGTTGTCGAAGAAGGGGACTATATTTTCGTGATCAGCGGGCGAATTCCGGGTCAAAGGCAGTTTGTAGTTGGTGGAATGCAGGTTAAGGAGAAAATCGACGCCCTAGCTGCGTACAGACGATTTCCTGAGCACCGTCTAAAGCGAGAAGCCGATGGTACCGTTAAAGGGAACATTATTGTAAATCACAATGGCACCCACAATGCCCTCGACGAGCACTCAAATTTCGAGAAAAGAATTGAGAACTATATTGTTGGCTGCAATCCAACCGTATTCGAGAAGCCTGAAGAATTCAATTTAGCTCGAACTCAGACTGTTGGTAAACTTGAAGAGATTTTCAGGCGTCCCGGCGACCGTGTCTTTGACATCATCGGACGATACAGAAGGATGAACGATGAGCAGGTAAAGGAACTACTCTCCTGGATGAGATCAATAAAACAATGAATATATTGAATTCAATTGTCCGAGAAAAAAAACTCGATCTGGGGCAACTGGCTGCGGAGACCGAGATGCCCCCGGAGCGTATGCAAGAGCTTTTAGAAGGGGCAGATCCATCCATGGGCGAGTTGCGTAAGCTGGCTACGGCTCTAAAAGTAGGCATCGCTGATCTCTTGCCACAGGCGGAGAATCATAAGGTGGACATATTGTTTCGAAACGCCTTGACTCACGGAAGAACCGATTCGGCCACCGCTTCAAGCCTATCGCGAAAGATGTCGTATTCTGCCGACCTGATCGGCTCGTCGGGCGCAAACGCAACTTGGTGGCTACCCTTATTCAAACGGGGTGGTAACGATCTTGAAGAGGCAGAGGAGAATGCGCGTATTTTTCGCGCAACCTTCTGCCGGGATGACCAATTGGGGCCATTACCTTTTTTGCCAAAGCTGGTGGTCGAGCGAATGCACATACTACTTTTTGTGGTCAATTCTCCAAAAATGGACGGTGCTTCGGCATACTTTGAAGCGCAGCCTTTCATTTTTGTATCGCTTCGATTCAAGCCCCGGATGCTTTTTACCCTAGCTCATGAACTGGGCCACCTGATTGCACACCACGATCCCCGTGAAAGCGGAGTAGTGATCGATGAAAGAGAGCACACTGACTTACGAATAAGCAAGGGTAAGATCGAGCAGTATGCTCACGCTTTTGCGTCATCATTACTCATGCCAAGGGCCTCCGTGGGGTTAGCACTGCAGAAGATTCGTGCACTCAGTGAAACCCAAGAGGACAAGGCGATTGGCGACTTGGAAATACTGTTCCTTTCTCGAATATTCTGCGTGAGCTTTGAAGCAGCTGCAATGAGATGTGAAATTCTTGGGTTAATTCCAGAAGGCGGAGCATTTTCTCTCAACCAGTTTTTGAAGCAGAAGTATGGAAGTGCAGAAAAGCGTGCTGAGGATGCAAACCTACCCCCTCGGCCCTCTATCGAATTCCCATCAATTCCGGAGCCATTGTTGGTATCCGCTATACAAAAAATCCGAGCTGGGGAGATATCAATTGGGAAAGCGTCTGCGCTCCTTGGCTTATCGATCTCGGACTTAATCAGCGCGAACGCACAACCTGTCAATTGAAAATTATTTTCGATGCAAGCAGTATTATCAATTTGCTTAATGGGGATGCAATGGATTCGGTCCTGTCTTTACCGGATTCGTCATTTTGCATAGGGCCTTTAGCGCTCGAAGAATGCAAGCAACAACGAGAACTCATCAACGCACTAATCCGCCAAGGCTCAATCGAGTTGCTTGATGATACAAATATGCCTGCATCGGTCTTCTCCGCCCTTCAGCGACGTTACGATCTTGGCGTTGGCGAAACGGAATGTCTAGCATTTGCCATTGACCAACAACTGACTGTCTCCTGCGATGATCATAAGGCGAGAGTAATGGTCAGTGGACGCTTAACCTCTTTGAGGGTCATTGGCAGTATTTCGCTGCTAAGCAGATGTGTTCAGCAGGGGCTTTTGAGCCCCGAGGAAGCAGAGACGAAGTATAGACGAATGAAATCCAGAGGTGGCTTTCTGCCCAATTTGCCGCCAGGCTATTTCAAGCAGGCCATCAACTAAGTTGCGGAGACACTTGGAATTGAGTGCCTTCAATAGTTAGTATATCTGCCATTTTGTGAAGTATTCCTGTCGCGTACGCTCTAATGCGGGCCCAGTTGTTCCGGCCAAGTAATTCCACCTAAGCTGTCGAGCACACAAGGTCCCTCAAGCCTACTCGCGCGCTGATGAAAGTGCCCGCTCCTGACGGGCCTTCGGGATGACATTGCTCACATTCTTCCAGATTTTCCTCTGTGAGTCCTCTGCTCCCTCTGTTCCTCTGTGTTTCAAAAGTTTTGGTCGCAGCTACGTCGCGCTGTCAAGGGTTCAGGGCTTTGAGCTTCTCCCGCACATCCGGTGCGCTCTTGGAGTTGGGCGCCAGCTCCAGATATTTTTCATAGGCGGCCTTGGCTTCACGGACCTTGTGCAGCTTCACGTAGGCGTCGGCCAGATTGATATAGGCCACGGAACGGTTGGGATCGAGTTTCAGCGCCTGCATGAACAGAGGGACGGAGTCTGCGTATCTTTCCAACTTGTACATGGCAAAGCCCGCGTTGTTTACGGCCTGGGCATTGGAGGGGTCGGCGGCCGCGGCTTCGTTGAATTTGGCCGCAGCCTCTGCATACTTCTTTTCTTTGTAGAGGCGCATGCCCTGATCGTCGAGAACCTGCGAGGTCTCACGAGGTGTCAGCACCGGCCCGCCTGCCTGGGCCTTCTGGTCGAGCCGCGCCTGGGCGTCCGCCAGTTCCTTCTGCAGCTTGTCGTTTTGGGCCCGCAGTGCCTCCATCTGGGCGTTCATGCGAATGCCGTCATCATTGAGCTGAGGGGTGTCGGCATTCAGGAACTCCGATTCGTGCTTCAGTTCAAAGATGAAATCGCCGCCCTCGCTGCCCGCGAGGTTGCCGAACACCGGGGTCTGGTGCGACAACGATGAGACCGTGGGCGACACATAGGCGGCCAGCTCCGAGGCGGTGATGACGCCGTCGCCATTCAGATCGGCGCGGCCATCGAGGCCCTGCAGCAGGATCCAGGTGAAGATGGAGTGTCCATTGGGGCCGTTATCGGCCACCTGCTCGTCGCTGCCGCCGGCGGTGAACATCTGGCGAGCCGCCCGGCGGGCGATTTCTTGCAGATAGTTGCCCGATTGCCCCAGCCCGCCGCCCCGCGTGAGCGCCAGTCCGCTGTAGCAGGAATCCATGACAAATAGCAGGTGCTTGGCTGGGATGGATTCGGCCACATCCTGAAAGTTGGTCATGGAGATGGCCTGGCCTTCATAGCTGCTGAGGTCGGCGTCCACGGGGATGATGTAACCCAGATCGCGTCCGGAAGGCAGCTTGCGCGTGGCGCCGTGCCCGGCGAAGAAAACAAACACACGGTCTTCGCGCTTGACCATATCGGCATTGGCCAGCTTGTCTCCCAGCAGCGAGAGGATGTTCTGGCGCGTGGCCTGTTCATTCAGCAGCACAAATACGTTCTCGGGCTTGAATTTATATTTCTGAATCAGCGTGTCGCGGATGCCCGCGGCGTCATGGGCGGCATAGCGCAGCCGTGGCCACTTCTGGTAGTCGTCAATGCCGATCACCGCTGCCCAGCTCTCACGATATGGGGTCGATGCGTCGGGGGTCTTCGGAAGCGTAACGGTTTCGACGCCGCGCGCATCGCTGACCGAGAACCCTGTGCCGTTCCAGGAAGCAAAGCGGTAACCCTGTTTCTGGAAAGCCTCGATCAGTCCGGGTAGGGCGTCGAGCGCCCGGCGGTGAATGTCATGGAAGAGGATCACGCCCCGGCCCTGCTGTTCCACTTCCTTGAGCACGCGCTGGGCCACCGAGTTGGGCACCGGATCGGCCCAGTCCATGGAGTCGATGTTCCAGATCATCGACTTCATCTTGTCGGCCTCCACCACGCCGAGAATGCCGGCGTTCTGCGCGCCATAGGGCGGACGGAAGAGCACCGCATCGGACTTCAGGACTTCTTTCAGCAGCTTGCCGGTATTGTCGATCTCTTTCGTATAACCGGCGGCATCCAGTTTGGGAAGCAGCGGATGCGTGTAGCTATGGTTGCCGAGCGCCGAACCGGACTGCAGGATGCGTTCGCTGGCGGCCGCGCCCTTCCCCAGGGTGACTTTGCCGTCTGCGCCCACCGTGCCGATGTTGTGCCCGACCTCGAAGAATATTGCTTGGAGCTTATATTTCTTCAGCACCTCGAGGATGGCGTCGGTATAGCGCGGATGAGGACCGTCGTCGAAGGTCAGCAGCAGCGTCTTGGGCGGAAGCTCAGTGCCATCGAGCACATTGGGGTCGCGCTTCTTTTTGCCCGTGCCGCGCGTCTCTTCCACCGGCAGCAGGTTCTCGTATTGCTTCAGAAGCTGGTTGCGCTGATATTGCGTTTTGATCGATGCGAGATAGCTTTCCCAGGCTTCGCGGCGCACCGGCATACCGCGCGTGCGGATGCGGTCGAAAACGTGGCTGAGCTCCTTCTGGTAGAGCGCCTGAATCTGTTCGAGGGTGGCGATGTCATCGGCGATTCTCTTCTTCAGTGGGTCCGGCGCGTCTTTAGCCAGTGCGTTCTTAGAAAGATCGGCGGCCAGGTCTTCCAGCAACTCGCGGAAGGCCAGCTTGTCGGCATCGTGGTAATCAGCGCTGGTTTCCAGTTGGTCGAGGAAGGAATTCAATTTTGCAGGAGTGGTCACCATGTCGGCCTGCAAACCGGCTATCTTCTCGAGATTCTGCTCGAACAGCATCCTGGCGATCGTGGTAATGCGTTCTTTCTTTGCGGCATCAATGGAAGCATCGTCTTCCATCAGTACGATGATCCTGCGGAAGTTGCCGACAATCTCATCGGCGATGTTGGCTGCCGGTTGAGTATGTCCCCGCAGAGGACACAGGAGGAGAGACAGCACACAAAGAGATAGCAAAAGTTTTAGCCGCATGATTGTTGACCGCCAGAGGTTATACGCCGCCGATGCTTCACAAGGATAACAGGGGACGCGGCGAATTCAACGGCTGGGAGAACCGGAGGTAACTCGCAACGGGTGCTAAAAATCTGCCTGACCGTCAAAGAGCACGGATTCATCCGTGCGTAAAAGCGAGGCAGAAATGCGGCTTCAGCCGCGGTTTTACTCCTCAACAGGAGAGAATGTTGTGATTCGGCGATGGTCTGTAACGGAAGAAATCTGAGGCCGGGAGTTTTTCCGCAATCTATGGCCCTTCGCCGTGAACGAAGCTAAACCGCGGCTGAAGCCGCAAATGGATTTTGCCACTCAACGCACGGATGAATCCGTGTTCTTCGACGGTTGCTCCAGCCGTCGTTGAGCAGCCTATGGGCACATACGGGCAGGCACTGGCAGCATGTGCGAGTTGGTCCGCGCAACTACTTACCCTGTTTGTAGACCGTGCCGCCCTTCATCACGAACACCGGGTTCTGCAGCAGGGTTACGTCTTTTGCAGGGTCGCCATTGACGGCGATGATGTCGGCGAATTTTCCCGCTTCGAGAGAGCCGATGCGGTCGGACCATCCCAGCAGGTCGGCGGCGTTTACGGTGGCCGTCTGGATGGCTTGTACCGGCGCCATGCCCAGTTGCACGTAGACGGCGAACTCATGGGCGTTCAGGCCGTGCGGATAGACCGCGGCATCCGTGCCGAAGGCCACTTTGACTCCGGCATCGAAGGCCTTCTTCAAATTGGTGTGCAGAACGGGAATGATGGCCCGCTCTTTGACGGCGAACATTTCCGGCAGGCCGATCTTGGTCATGTTGTCTTTGAGCCAGTCGGCGAGATAGAGCGTAGGCACCAGGTAGGTGCCTTTGGCTTTCATCATCTGGATGGCCGCATCGTCGATATACGAGCCGTGCTCGATGGAATCGACTCCTGCCTGCGAGGCCCAGAGAATTCCCTGAGCGCCGTGCGCATGGGCAGCGACCTTGCGGCCCAGGCGGTGGGCGTCGGTGACGATGGCCTGCATTTCTTCGAGCGTATATTGCGAAGCCCTCGGGTCATCGCCTTTTGAAAGTACGCCTCCGGTAGCGCAGATCTTGATGACGTCGGCGCCGTACTTGATGACTTCGCGGACTTTGTGCTGCACTCCGGCAATGCCGTCGGCCACACCGTCGGAGACAGCGTGATATTCGAAAGGCAGCAGGTTGTTATCGCAGTGTCCGCCGGTGATGCCCAGCGACGGCCCGCTCACAACCATGCGCGGCCCAGGCAGCATGCCTTCATTGATCGCATCGCGCAGGGCCACATCGCTGTAACCCGCCGCGCCTACGTTGCGTATGGTGGTAAACCCGGCTTCCAGCGTAATACGGGCATTCTTGGCCCCGATCAGCGCTTCTTTGGCCACGGAGATGCCCAGCTCCTGGTACCCAAAGTTGGGGTCGCTGGTGATGTGGGTGTGCGCGTCGATCAGGCCGGGCAGCAGCGTGGCGTTCGGCAGATTGATCACCGTGGCCCCAGCGGGCGGCGCTCCTGCACCGGTGCTCACGCCGGCGATCTTGTCGCCCTCGATGGTGATGGTCACGTTGTCGAGCGTGCGTCCGGTCTTTACGTCGAGCATGTGCCCGGCGTGGATGACCGTGGTCTGCTGCGCGAAGAGGCCGGTGGTGCAGGCCAGAGCTACGAAGAGAAGAAGAGTCAGGCGTTTCATTTGGAAGGGATTATAGCAGCCGGTATTCCCGTGACTTTCAGCAAAAACCTTTGAAACACAGAGGAACAGAGGGAACAGAGGGAACAGAGGCCACGCAGAGGAAAATCAAAATAAGGTGAGGAATCCTGGTAGTTGCGGGCGCGTTCCTCTGGTATTCCTATTCACCAGAACCTTCGCGGCTTGCGGCGATTTTTCCGCCGCCTCACAACCCCAAAAACCTCCGTTGCCTCTGTTCCTCTGTGTTTCAAAGGATTTGTCTACGGATTTGCGTGAGCTGTAGGCTTTTCCGCGGTGACCGCTGGACGCGAAGCCCGCCGCAACCTTATTCTGTTATGCACAGCGAAATTCCGGCAGCGGCTCGCTGTACAGGGTGAAATGTCAGAGACCATTCAAATCACGCTTCCTGACGGAAGTAAAAAAGAACTTCCACGAGGCGCCACGCCCTTGGATGTGGCGAAATCCATCGGCCCCCGGCTGGCGGACGCCGTGTTGGTGGCGAAGATCAAGCCTTCAGCACTCAGCACTCAGCATTCAGCCAGTGAGAGTGGTTTGATCGCTCCTGCTGCGCAGGATGCAGACAAAGGCCCGGCCTCTATGCATGCCCAGCAGCCCAAGGATGGCTGGCTGTTTGTTGATGTCCTCAAGGCCCTGGAAGAAGATGTCGAGCTGCGCCTGCTGACGGATAAAGACCCCGAGGCGCTGGAAGTCTACCGGCATTCTTCCGCGCACCTGATGGCTACCGCTGTGCTTGAGCTGTTCCCGGAAACCAAGCTGGGTCACGGCCCGCCGACTGACAGCGGATTCTTCTACGACTTCTATCGTCCTACGCCGTTTACGCCTGAGGACCTCGAAAAAATCGAGCGGCGAATGCAAGAGATCGTGAACCGCGATGAGCAATTTGTGCGCGACTTCGTTCCACGGGAAGAAGGGCTGGCGCGTTTCAAAGCTGAAGGCGACTTCATGAAGGTCCACTTCATCGAGCAGTTCACGAAGCCGGGCGACCCCATCGCGCTCTACCGCAACGGCAAATTCGTGGACTTCTGCCGCGGGCCGCACATCCCTTCCACCGGACGGATCAAGGCCTTCAAGCTGCTGAGCATCGCCGGCGCTTACTGGCTGGGCGACGAAAAGAACGCGCAGCTTCAGCGCATTTACGGCACCTCGTTTCTCAGCAAGAAAGACATGGAGCAGCACCTGGCGGCCATCGAAGAAGCCAAGAAGCGCGACCATCGCGTGCTGGGCAAGCAGCTCGATCTGTTCAGCATTCAAGAGCTCGCCGGGCCGGGGTTGATCTTCTGGCATCCCAAGGGTGGGTTGATTCGCAAAGAGATGGAAGACTGGATGCGCAATGAGTACCTGGCGCGCGGCTACGCGCTGGTGTATACGCCCCACGCCTTCCGTGTGAACCTGTGGAAGACCAGCGGCCACGAGGGCTATTACGCACAGAACATGTTCACGCCCATGGAGCTCGACGACGCGGAATACCGCATGAAGCCCATGAACTGTCCCGGACACATCCTGATCTACCGCGATACGCTGCGCTCCTATCGCGATCTGCCGGTGCGGCTGGGAGAGCTGGGCACCGTCTACCGCTACGAACGTTCGGGAGTCATGCACGGCCTGCTGCGCGTCCGCGGCTTTACCCAGGATGACGCCCACATCTTCTGCACCCCTGACCAGATCGAAGACGAGATCGTCGGCTGTATGGATTTCGCCATGGCGGTGCTCAAGACTTTTGGTTTCAGCGAATACCAGGTGGAGCTCAGCACCTGGGACCCGAACGACCGCAAGAATTTTCTGGGAGGCGATGAGAAATGGGAACTCGCCAACCGCTCTCTTGAAAACGCAATGAAGCGCGGAAATATTCCCTACAAGATCATTCCCGGCGAAGCGGCCTTCTACGGCCCCAAGATCGACGTGAAGCTGGTCGATGCTATCGGGCGCCCCTGGCAGCTTTGCACCGTGCAGTTTGATTTCAACCTGCCCGACCGCTTCGAGCTGGAATATGTGGCCGAAGACGGTACGCGCAAACAGCCGTTGATGGTGCATCGGGCGCTATTCGGCTCGGTGGAGCGCTTCTTCGGCGTGTTGATCGAGCACTACGCCGGGGCGTTCCCCATGTGGCTGTCGCCGGTGCAGGTGGCGGTGGTCCCCATCAGCGAGAAGCATACGGAGTACGGCCAGAAAGTTAGGCAGGCGCTCAAAGATGCAGGAGTGCGGGTGACGCTCGACGAACGCAATGAAAAGATGAACGCCAAAGTCCGCGAGCATACGATGCAGAAAGTGCCGTTCTTGCTGGTGGTCGGCGAGAAAGAAGCCGAGGCCGGCACGGTAAACGTCCGCGTGCGCGGCCAACAGCAGCCCGAAGGTACGGTGCCGCTGGCGCAGTTTGTGGAACGGGCGAGGAAGTTGATTGCTGAGAAGACGGTAGAGCTTGCTTGAGATTGGTAATTGCCAAAATCCCGAGACCAAAAACCAAAACCTTTGAAACACAGAGGAACAGAGGCAGCAGAGGTTTTTTAGGGATGTGAAGCGGGGTTAAAACTATCGCGAAAGATTTTGAGGAAACAAGGGAACAGCGGAGGGGAATTGGGGCTATGAATCCTGAGGCATCTGTATCCCTTTTCTGTGCGTTTGAAGGAATGATTTGATTCAGACCGCGTGAACCAACCGATACCGTCCCCCGCGCACGGTGCTCTATGAACAGCCTCACAACCCCAAAACCTCTGTTGCCTCTGTTCCTCTGTGTTTCAAAGGTTTTTATGAAAGCTTAGAAATGTCATCCAGTTTTCCCGGGTTTCCCCCTGCCGCTCTTACTTTTCTGCGCAGCCTCACGCGCAACAATCGCCGTTCGTGGTTTCAGCCGCGCAAAGAGCAGTATGAATCGCTTATCAAGCTGCCCATGCTGGAGCTGGTGGCGGCCCTGAACGAGGAGTTTTTGCGCTTCGCGCCCCAATATGCAACGCCACCGCAGAAGGCCATCTACCGCATTTACCGCGATACGCGTTTTTCCAATGACAAGACGCCCTACAAGACGCACATCGCCGGCATCTTTCCCCGGGAGACGGCGGTCAAACGCGAGGGGGCGGTGTTCTACTTTCATTTCACCGCCAAGGAACTGCTGGTATTCGGCGGCGTCTACATGCCGGAACGGGAAGAGCTGCTGGCGTATCGCGGCTTGATTCGCGATCAGTATGAAGAACTAGAGAAGATCCTCAAGGGTAAGGCCCTGCGCCGCGCGTTCGGCGTGGGCGCTCTTCAGGGCGAGCAGCTTACACGGATGCCCAAGGGATTTCCGGTGGACCATCCGGCGGAAGGCTTGCTGCGGCAAAAGCAGTGGTACCTGGAAGGATCTCTCGACCTGCGGCTTTTGACCTCGCCCCGGCTGGCGCAGGAGCTGGCCCGGCACTTCGAGATCATGGCGCCGTTCGTGGGATTCATGAACCGTCCGTTTGTGGGAAAGAAAAAGGCGGCCAGAATGCCGTTCATGGCTTTTTAGGAGAAGAGTAAGGACGGTGGTTGATCTTCGGCTTTGTTACTTGATGTGCGGGATGTTCGGTACTTGATACGCTGTGGACATCCAATCTACAAGGTGGTTACTCTAATTCCGTTCGAGGAAGGAACCTGCAAGGTATGAGATCAATTCCAGAACGCTTCGTAACATCTTGGTTGGTCGTTCTTGCTCTGCTGGCGGCTGCTATCTCGCCGTACCAGCAGTCAGTTGAAAAGTGGCGGCAGGACTACGAAGCCACACTGAAAAGTGACGACGGCTGGCTCACGGTGGCCGGGCTTTTCTGGCTGCATGAAGGTGAGAACCGCTTCGGCTCCGGTCCCTGGAACGACATTGTGCTGCCGGGTGGGACGGCGCCCGCAGTGGCCGGCCACTTTGATCTGCACGCAGGCAAGGCGGTGGTCCACGTGAATCCCGGTGTGCCGATCACCATGAATGGAAAAACTGTCGAGGAGGTGGAACTGCCGGCTGACTCAAGGCAGCACCGGCTCGTCATGGGCGATCTGGTCCTCTATGTCCACGCCAGCGGTGAGCGCTTAGCCATCCGCATGAAGGACAAGAACAGCAGGCTGCGTAAGGAATTTGCAGGGCTGCATTGGTATCCGGTCAACGAAGCCTACCGGTTCCAGGCGCGTTACGTGCCTTATGGTTCGCTCCGTCCGGTCCAGATTCAAAATGTACTCGGGGACACGGAAAAGATTTCGATGGCCGGATATATCTCGTTCCAGCTCAACGGACAAGAATACCGGCTGGATGCGGAAAAGAAAGACTCCGGCAGCCTGTTCATAGTCTTCCGGGACCTCACCAGCAGCAAGGACACATACGCGGCGGCGCGCTTCCTGGATACCGACCCGCCGATGAAGGGCGTCGTCGAAGTTGATTTCAACAAAGCCTACAATCCGCCGTGCGCGTACAACCCGTTCACGACGTGTCCGCTGCCCTCGCCGGGGAACCGTCTGCGCGTGGAGATTCCTGCAGGAGAAAAGAGGTATCACTAACTTTGCTGATGCTGTCGCTGGCCGGTGTCGCCGCAGGCGGGCTGATCAGCATCGTTGTGGCGAAGGCGATATCCGCGGGGTTCGCCGGACTGGGCAAGCCCCAATACAGTCCACTTAAGGTGATCGAGTCAGCCAATTGCACGATACGCCAGCGCCGGAGGCGCGATGAGAGGTTAGCCCAACGCGCAAGCGTTGGGAAAGGCAGGGGAGAGGATCAAAGCCCCTTCCAGGGGCGGCAGAGGAATGTTGGCAACGTAGGTCCACCTTCCCCTTAAGTGAACTGTATTGGGGCAAGCCAAACCTGGCGACGTTCATCGTGGTGCCGGCTTCAGTTCTGGCGGTAACGATGATCGCCTGTTGGCGCCCGTGCGGCGCCCAGCAAGAGGTGACCCCATCCAAGGCGCTACGGTTCGAATAGTGGGCGCCTGACGCGGAGGGTTTTCTTTGGTAATGCGGAAAAGCTCGCTTGGCCTGAAATTATTCAAATGCCGTATATTTTAGAAATTGAGGATGCGTGGCTCTGGCCAGTGTTCAGGTGCCGCTACAAGCGTGTATGCGGCCGCTTGGGCAGAATGACCGATTAGGGTCTCACAGTAGCAGCCCGGCTTAGATCTGGCGTCGAAGCCGACGAACCCAAAGTTCTGAGACAAGATGTCGAATTGTATGAAGTTTCGTGGCGGAGAGAATGTCCCGGTCAACCACCCAATACCGTAGCTCGCCACCATGGCACCTGCTAATGAGGTGAAGTGACCTACCGTCGGGAGGCCAGGTACATCGCGCCAGTAGGGTGCAGCCACCTCGCCTCGCTCAACTGCCGCCCAGGCTTCTTCACGCCGACGTTTTTTCTCTTCTTCGGGCATGAGCTCAACCGCCGCGGCCCATGGATCGACGAGATCTAAACAGTATGCACAAGGCAGACCTGGTGCGTACACCGTGATTTGACCAACTTCATGGTTGACTGCCCCTTCTTGCCCTTCGAGAAGCACTCCAACATCGAGCGAGGGGACAAGGTATCTGAAGGCGAGCTCTGCGGCTGCCACGCGACTGTAGTTCGTGTCGGTGCAGCAGAGCAGGAGATCGGCAGTGACAATATGGTCGCGCACGAGTGGTTGGACGATGTTCCCGACAATCGCAATCACTTCCGCAGCCGGATTGATTCTGAGAATCAGTTCTCGAAGGGTTTCTACTTTGAACGGGTATGGCTCTTCCACAAAATGTTTGGCATAACTGCCATGCACCCGTTCCAAATTTGATTTCTCGAGCCTTTCCGGGTCAACGAGTATGAACCGGCCCACGCCAGCACGAGCTAACACATTGGCCGCGGGGGCGCCAGTGCCGCTGCAGCCTGCTATGACAACCGTCGAGTTAAGAAGGCGGGTGGCCGCCGGCTCCCCGTACAAACGACGCAGCCGTTCGCGATATTCAGGGTCATTAATGCGTTTGGGAACCTTTGAATCTCTCTTAATCTGGCTAGGTGAGACAGTGATAAGTTCCTGCACTGCGTAAATGCGGCCTTCAATCCAGCCACGGCCAGATAAGCTAAAATTCCCATTCCTGTCCATACTGACGATCAGGCTGAAATAGATCCTTGCCTTGGAGAACCCGCTGAAATAATCGCGGTAGTAATCATCCATGTCATCGTCTAATGAACTCGGCAGCACTGGAACGCCCTGTGGGTGAGAATGAATCACGCCAATAAAAATGTCAGAAGTTCTCAGGAACATGGCCGCTCGGACTCTGTATTGTTCGTGGAACTCCACTATTGGAATGTCCGGGTTCAGGTCGCCAGGCCGCGGTGCCAGCACATCTGCAATGGTGATCACGCATTCTTGCGCTGATTCGTGCACGCCGAAAACGATGAACGTGGCCCACTCCTTCGTGGGATACCGAGAGAACAGCAGCGACTCCATCTGCGTGCGCACTGTCCCGGTCATCCTTACGATTGCGGGTCGAGCATTATCCTTTACTGTTTTGTAAGCCATGCCAGTACCTCATCGACATAGGTGTGGAAGCCGTGGATGCGAGGATCCCAAGTTGGGCCGCCACCGCCGTTATGAGGGTGGTAACTGACTCTTGTCCATGCGCGATCTCCGAACTGTACGTTTTCTTGGACAGCTCCTGGGACCCTGCCTTTAAGGGGGGAGTCCGACGGTAAGAATGCATAATCAAGCATGGCCTGCGGGTAACCAGAGGGTACCGGCACCAGGACATCTGTTCTCTCGACCAGTCCCAATGTGGAAGGCAGACCGGTGTAAATGACCGCGTCGGGGCTTTCAAGCAGCTGAGCACTCCACGATAGCAGTGAAAGCTCACTGAGAATTCGTGCTTTCGCTTCGGAATTCACCACCAGCCACCCTTCACGCCGTTACGGGTCACCAAAAAGTGGTCACCATTCTTAATCTCGACTACGCCGGTCAGCGGGTCGCCAGCCTGGCCAGATTCGCCCAGTTCCCGGCGAACCGTTGCCGTCTCACCGGTCAGACTCGCAAGTCGGGCGATTGCGTCAACTGTCATGCGGCTCGTAACACCGTCTGCCTCTGTCTTTTTCTTTCCGTTTACAAAAATGATTAAATGATCCATGGCTTCTGGCCTCCTTTGTTCTTGGTTCTTTCCCGGAACTCCCACATTTGATGTGGAGAGCAAGCGAAATTTGTTTGTATGTCTGTTATGCGGGTGCGAGCGGACTTTTTGGCCATTTGTGACCCCAAACCGCCGCTCTGCCGTGTTCCCAGTCGGAGCGCCCGCTGCAGTGTTTGACGGCAAAAGTTTTTGAAGGAAACGGCTAAAAATAGGACCCTGGCCCGCATAAGAAATGGGACTGCGCAAGTAAGGCTTTTGAGAAACACCGGCCAATTCCAGGCGGGTTAGCCGCATCCCGAGAGGTACGGGTAAAAGACGTGCAACAAGACACTTTTAGCAGCTTGAATCGCCGGCTGACGGCATTCGCGTTGCGGCTCTTCACGGAACATGGCATGCCCGGCGCGGGCGCTGTGATACCTGGTACCGGAATGTCAGCCGAAGATCTCGTCGGGAAGATTCTTGTTGAGTATTGCGAAGGCAAGATCACGCATCACCCGTCAAGAGGTTCCCTCATAACGCTGCTCTGCACAGGAATTCGCAATGACTTGTACGATGCTCTTTCAAAGGCATCTCACGACAAAGAGACGGTGCCTGATGAACGCGATGAGAAAGCTGATGATGACCATTCGGGCGACAAGAGCCTGGCTGCACACCCTGACCCAAATGTTGCGGATCCAGTCGTTGGGCTTGACGAACAGAGGTACCAGGAACACGTGCTCAGCTATTTTGAGGACGAATCTGAGCTGAGAGAGGTCTGCGAAGCGGTTTTTGATGTTGACCTTCACAAGCCCTCCGAAATCGCTAATTGTCTTGACATTTCGGTTGATGAATTTCACAACCGCAAAAAAAGATTAAGACTCCGTTTATGTAAATACGGCATAGTCAGGTTGGATAAGAATGCAAAAGAAGCTCAACCCACGCGAAGTAAGAAATAAGCTAATTAGGCTTTCAGAAGCTCTGTTTGGTGAGCCGGCAGAAGTAGACGAAGGTGAAGCGGAAGAGCTACTTGCTGCCGCGGGTATTGATGCATCCGAGCTGGACGCCAGGATGTATTCACGACTAAACACAACAGCCCAACGCTATTGGACGAAACAACAGTCAGTTCCTCCTCTTCTCAAGCAGGCACTGGAAGAGCTGCGCCCTGCGAGCGCCCCGGCACGCAATGAAAAAGAACTTGCGATACAAGCAAAGTCTCTTATTGAAAGGCTTGTGGAGACGGCGAAGCTGGTCCCTGCGCTAGCTAAATATCAAACTCCGAGATTCGCAACTCTGTACAGAAACAAAGGGCAGATCACTGAATCAGACAAAGACTTAATCGACAAGGCGAAATCTGAGATCGAAGACAAGCTCCGGAAGATGGGGGAAGAGGGAAATGAGCCTTAATCGAGGACCGGTGTTTGCAAGAATGCTCATTGAAGAGTTGGGTGGCCTTCGAGACGTATTTTCGATTGCGACGGAGCTTCGCCTGGAAGTACGTTGGGTTGCCTCGTCCGGGTTCGAGGGTGCTCTCGTAAGACCCACAAACATTCCAGTGGGATTGATCCTTGTCCGAGACTCGATTAGGGAACCAGGACGAAAAGCGTTCACAGTTGCCCATGAAATTGGTCACTTTGTGATTCCCGGCCACGATCAAGCTGACTTATGCACCGCTCGGGACATAGAAAATTGGTCGGATGACGCTAAGGAACTGGAACGTGAAGCCGACGAATTTGCGGCCGAACTTCTAATGCCGAAATCCGTCGTTCAACCGATGATTTGCTCTGAACGGCCGTCACTGACCCTGATCGAGCGTATTGCACAGGCCACCAATGCTTCGCTCTCTGCTGCTGGCAGGCGGTACTGCGATCTCACTTCAGAGAGATGCGCGTTTGTTTGGAGCACTAGAGGCGTTGTTTCTTGGTCAAAATGCTCGGCAGAATTCGCGCATCGGCTTTACAAGGGTACTGAAATTCTCCCAGGGACATTTGCATTTGATTGTTTTAAACAACAGGAAGTTCCGAGGAGGCCAGAACCAGTCGATGCGGATCTTTGGCTGGCCAGCGAACGTCTGATTCCAGGATCAAAGCTGTATGAGGATTCACGGTTTCTCAGGTGGTATGAGAGTGTAGTTTCACTCCTCTGGATCGATAAGCATATTGAAAAATACCATGAGGATGACGATGCGTTACTGAAAGAACTGGATCCAAGTGATTTTGAGTTAAGCAAAAAGCGGTGGCCTGGTCGCAAGTAGACTTGCAACCTCGCCAAATCAAAAACACTATCTTCAAGCCTTCTGCCGCGTCTCGTTGCTTACAGGGCAGCGGAGCAGTTCCTTCAGCTTGGGTTCGCGGGCTGGCGCCCGAGAACCCAAACTTCAGGATGACAAAGTCCGAGAGTGCGATTGGGGAACCGAGCGCGACGTTCGCTGCTCGGCAAGTACGGTCGCTAGCCAATACGCGGGTGCGCCAGTACGGACAGAGTACCCAGAGCGCCCACTGCCGCCCACTGCGCCTGCCCTTTCGTCTACCCTGCCCGATGTGATATAAGAACTTCCTCGTCACTTATATAGATTCATCGAAGCTGTCCTTCACCCTCAGGAGGAGATGCAACATGATCCCGCCGGCATTTGAATACCTCAGGCCCAACACTATTCCCGAAGCCGTCGCGCTTTTGCAGCAGCATGGCGACGAAGCCAAGATCCTGAGTGGCGGGCAGAGCCTGATTCCCATGATGAAGCTGCGCCTGGCCCGTCCCGGTTTTTTGATCGATATCAATCGCATTCCCGGCCTCGCGTATATCAGGGAAGAGGGTGGCTTTCTGAAGATAGGCGGCCTTACGCGTGAATCTGACTTTGAGGCTTCGGCGGTGGTCAAGAGCAGGTATCCGTTGCTGCTGGAGACGGCCGCAGTCATCGCCGATCCCCAAGTCCGCAATCTAGCCACCGTGGGCGGGAATCTCGCCCATGGCGATCCGGCCAACGACCATCCGGCCACCATGCTGGCCCTGGGTGCGCAGATCGTCGTCACCGGTGCCCAGGGCGAGCGCGTGATTCCCATTGAATCGTTTTTTGTTTCCCTGTTCACCACGGCGCTGAAGCCGGATGAGATTCTCACGGAAATCCGCATACCGGTCCCGCCGGCGAAGAGTAGCGGAGCTTATCTGAAGGTGGAGCGTAAAGTCGGTGATTTCGCCACGGTGGCCGTGGCCGTCCAGTTAACGCTCGATGGAGCGGGTGCCGTGCTGAGAGCAGGCATCGGCCTCACCAACGTCGGCCCGCGTCCGGTCAAGGCGCAAAAGGCCGAGGATTTTCTTAAAGGCAAGAAACTCGATGATGCCGCTATCACCCAGGCGGCCCAGTTGGCAGCGGACGACGCGCACCCCAGCAGCGACCTGCGTGGCCCGGCAGACTACAAGAAAGCGCTGGTCAAGGAACTGACCAAGCGGGCGATTGCTAAGGCGGCCGGGCGGGCCAAGTAGATTTGGTAATTGCGTAATTTGGTAAGTGGGTAATTTAGGAACAGATCGGGTAATCGGGTAATTTGTAATCGGGGAATTGAAAAACTGGCTGAGGCAGTATTAGGTAATTGGTATTTGGTACTTGAGGAACAAGATGCGCTTGAGGCCTCCAAGTACCAAGTACCAAATACCGCTCCACCAGCGGAGGACACATTGTCAACGAAGCAACTCATCAAGGTCAAAATCAACGGCCAGGAACGCGAGGCGGCGGCCGAGGCGCGGCTGCTGCTGGTGTATTTTATCCGCGAGTCGCTGGGGTTGACCGGGACGCATATCGGCTGCGATACGAGCAATTGCGGCGCCTGCACCGTGATTCTCAACGGGAAGACGGTGAAGTCTTGCACCATGTTTGCCGTGCAGGCCGAGGGCGCGGAGATCACGACCATCGAAGGCATGATGAAAGATGGCCAGTTGCATCCTCTGCAGGAAGGTTTCAAGGAAGAGCACGGTCTACAATGCGGTTACTGCACGCCCGGCATGATCATGTCGGCCTGTGCGTTGTTGCAGGCCAACCCTAATCCCAGCGAACAAGAAATCCGCATGGGCATTTCCGGCAACCTGTGCCGCTGCACCGGATATCAGAACATTGTGAAGGCCGTCCAATACGCCTCCCGCAAGATGGCGAAAGGAGCGTAACGTGATCCAGAAGACCTCTCCAGAAATCGGCGGCATGGGTCATTCCATGAAGCGCAAGGAAGATGGGCGTTTCATTCAGGGCAAGGGCAACTATGTTGACGATGTGAACTTGCCCGGCATGGTGTATGCGCAGATGGTGCGCAGCCCTTACGCGCATGCCCGCCTGAAGAGCATCAATACCGAGGCCGCCATGAAGGTCCCGGGTGTGCTGGCCGTTATCACCGGCGAAGACCTGGCCAAGGCCAACCTTGCCTGGATGCCAACGCTTTCCGCCGACAAGCAGATGGTCCTGGCGACCGGCAAAGTGCTGTTCCAGGCGCAGGAAGTGGCCTTCGTGGTGGCCGAAGACCGCTATGCAGCCGCTGACGCTGCCGAGCTCGTGGACGTGGATTACGAAGACCTACCGGTGCTGGTCGATCCCCACAAGGCCCTGGATGCCGATGCGCCGCTGCTGCGCGAAGACCGTCCGGAGAAAAACAATCATATTTTTCACTGGGAGGTGGGTGACAAAGCAGCGACCGACCAGGCATTTAAGGATGCCGGGGTGGTGGTGAAAGTGAACGCCCTTTCGCCGCGCTGCCATCCTGCGCCTCTTGAGACCTGCGGCTGCGTGGCCGACTACAACAAGGCCACGGAGAAACTCACGGTATGGCTGACCTCGCAGGCCCCGCACGCCCATCGCACGGTGTTTGCCCTGGTGGGCGGCATTCCCGAGCAGAACATACGCGTGATCTCGCCGGATATCGGCGGCGGGTTTGGCAACAAGGTGCCGGTGTATCCGGGCTACGTGTGCGCGGTGGTTGCTTCGCTTACCCTGGGGCGTCCGGTGAAGTGGATCGAAACGCGTTCGGAGAACCTGCAATCCACGGGTTTTGCCCGGGACTATCATATGACCGCCGAGATCGCCGCCGGCAAAGACGGCAAGGTGAAGGCCCTG
The DNA here is from genome assembly GCA_035568495.1 of Saccharimonadales bacterium (SeqCode). GTDB lineage: Bacteria > Acidobacteriota > Terriglobia > Terriglobales > Acidobacteriaceae > Angelobacter. Next base: position 41,317 of record DATMNZ010000057.1, read on the forward strand.
CGGGTGAAGACCTTGGCCGATCATGGGGCCTTCAACGCCGCCGCCCAACCCACGAAGTTTCCCGCCGGGCTGTTCAGCATCTGCACCGGCTCGTATGAATTCCCACAGGCGTTCTGTGAAGTCGATGGCGTTTATACCAACAAGGCGCCGGGCGGCATCGCCTATCGTTGCTCGTTCCGCGTGACGGAGGCCGCGTATCTGATTGAACGCGCCGTGGACGTGCTGGCCGACGAGCTGAAAATGGACCCGGTCGAACTGCGCCAGAAGAATTTTATTCCTGCTGCCAGCTTCCCGTATCTGTCCCCGCTTGGCTGGACTTATGACAGCGGCGATTACCACGCCGCCATGAAGATGGCGCTCGACCTGGTTGGCTATGACGCGCTGCTCAAGGAGCAGGCGGAAAAGCGCAAGAAGGGCGAGCTGATGGGTATCGGCATTTCCAGCTTCACGGAAATTGTGGGCGCCGGTCCGTCCCACACTTTCGACATCCTGGGCATCAAAATGTTTGACAGCGCCGAGATCCGGATACATCCTACGGGCAAGGCCATCTGCCGCATGGGCACCAAGAGCCAGGGACAAGGGCACGAGACTACCTACGCGCAGATCGTGGCCCAGGAGTTGGGAATTCCCGCGAAAGACGTGCAAGTGGAAGAAGGCGACACCGACACCGCGCCCTACGGACTCGGCACCTACGCCAGCCGCAGCACTCCGACTTCCGGCGCAGCCACTGCCATGGCGGCGCGCAAAATCCGCGAGAAGGCGCGCAAGATCGCGGCTTTCCTGCTGGAAGTCAGCGAGCAGGACCTCGAGTGGGAGCCGGGCAAGTTCTTCGTCAAGGGCGCGCCTAGCAAAGCCAAGACCATCCAGGAAATCGCGTTCGCCGCCTACACCAATATTCCGCCGGGTCTTGAAGCTGGACTGGAGGCGGTGAATTATTACGATCCGCCGAACTTGACGTTCCCGTTTGGGACCTACATAGCGGTGGTCGATATCGACAAGGGCACCGGCGAAGTCAAAGTCCGCCGCTTTGTGGCGGTCGACGATTGCGGCAACATCATCAACCCCATGATCGTGGAAGGCCAGATTCATGGCGGCCTGACCGAGGGGCTGGCCATCGCCTTCATGCAGGAAATTGGGTACGACGAAAGCGGCAACGTGCAGGGCGGCACCTTCATGGACTACCTGATACCTACGGCGGTCGAGACGCCGCACTGGGAGACCGGCAAGACGACTACACCTTCTCCACATCATCCGTTTGGGGCCAAGGGGGTAGGCGAGTCGCCCAATGTCGGCTCCCCGGCGGCTTTCGTGAACGCCGTGGTCGACGCGTTGTCACATCTGGGAGTGCGACACATCGATATGCCCATCACTTCCGCGAAAGTTTGGAGCATTCTGAATCAATAGGGGACAAGGAGGCCAGCGGCTAAGTCCTATGGCGATCATCTTGGAGAAGACTTTTTGCACGCCGGCCCCGATCGAAGACGTATGGAAGCTGTTGAGTGATCCGATGAGAGTGGTTACCTGCGTTCCGGGGGCGCACATCACTGAAAAGATCAATGGCGATTCCTACAAGGGTTCAGTGCGCATGACCATGGGTCCCAGCTCTGCCAGCTTCGAAGGGACGATCCAGATTGTGCGCATCGACGAAAAGGCCCGGGAGATCGAGATTCTGGGCAGGGGCAAAGACCGTGTTGGAAAAGGCAGTGCTTCACTGAAGATGACCGGAAAGCTGAGGTCGCTTCCCGATGGCTGGACCGAGGTGACCGGCGTTTCAGAAATGAATGTCGTCGGCCTGCTGGCCCAGATTGGCTCGCGGGTATTCAGTCATGTCGCAGACTTCATGTTCAACGAATTCACCCGGAACGTCCAGGAGCGCCTGGCCAAACCGGACTAACCCAGAGCTGACCCTGGTCAAGGCGGTAGAAAGATTGCATGGCTTTAAGAAACGAAATGACATTTCAGACGGCGGCGCCTATCGACAAAGTTTGGGCGTTCTTGAGCGACCCCTGCCAGGTCGCCACTTGCGTGCCGGGCGCGCAGATGACGGAAAAGGTGGATGACATGACCTACCGCGGATCGATCAGCGTGAAGGTCGGCCCCGCGGTCACCGACTACGACGGCGAAGCCCAGATCGTCCGCCTGGATGGCCAGCGTTACGAAATGGAGATCCTGGGCAAAGGCCGCGACGTGCGCGGCAAGGGCAGCGCTTCGATGAGGATGACCGCCAAGCTGCGCACCCTGCCCACCGGAGCAACCGAGGTGGCCGGTGTTTCCGAGGTCAATGTGGTTGGCATTCTGGCGCAGATGGGTTCGCGTGTGATGTCTGAAGTCTCGAACATCATGCTGGAGCAGTTCACCCGTAATTTCCAGGAGAAGTTGCAACAGGATTTCACGAGTGCGGCAACATTCAGTAGCGTGCCGGCCGCCGTCCCCGCTTCCCCGGCCAAGCCCATCGGCGGACTTTCGCTGGCCGCAAAGGTCTTCTGGACGACGATCGTGGGGCTGTTTGGGAGAAAATCAAAGTCTTAGTTGCAAGTCAGCACGGTTATGCTTGCATGGTAAGAAGGGATTGCATGAAACGAATCCTCTTTGCGATAGCATTTATTGCCTTCGGTCTTACACTGATAGCGCAATCGGCGCCCAAGAATGAGTTTGGTCCAGGCCTCGCGGGCAACCCGTCATGTCGATTGTATTTTGGAGTCCTCTGGCCCGAGGGCGCCGTTTATCACGGGTTAACCGATGACCAACTTCGCTGGTGGAAAGAGCACGGATACAAGAAAGCACCTGGAATCTGTTATGCGTCTATCGCCGTCGGCAAAATGCCGAACCCGAAGGCTGCGTGCCCCGAGTGCCCAGCGGATTGGCAGTCGTCTCTCTACTGGATTGTGATGAGACGGATGCCAGCAGAGTTGAAGGAGACCCATCCCGCCTCCCCCGCCGAATTCGGAGCGCTAAAAATCGAACGGAGGGGTCGTCTGCCGGGCAGCTACACATTGGCTACGTCTGCAATCGTGTATGCTAACAACCTTCCTCTGGTTTCACGCACAGGAGAGGATAAGCGTCTTTTTCGCGTATTAAAGAGCACGGATTCTGCAACGTCGAAGCCCGAGAACTACATGCCAGTCGACCGCGAAGCGCTGCAAGAAGCTGCCGAGTTGATCGGCAAGCCCAGGAAGCGCTGATACCCTGGGTCCTCGGATAGACCGGTAGTTCTGCGTAAGACAATAGCCACAGCAAATTCATCCTCCGAATACTCTCCGCGTCTGATTGCCCGCCAGCACACCGCGGCTATCCAGCACGCGAGAGTCGTATGCGCCTTGCCTTTCTTGCTGCTGGAGAGGCTTCGGATAGACTTGTGCTTCAGGGAAACCGATGACCACTGCCGATTCCTCCGCCGAATACTCTCAGCGTCTGGCCGTACGCCAGCAAACAGCGGGCATTCTCGAACGCCGGCACTTCTGGGTCGGCAATCTACGGGTCGCGGTGCTGGTTGCGCTGGCGGTCCTGGTTTGGCGGATCGCCCGCAGCGGGTCCCCGTCGGGATATTCGCTGGTTCCGGGGATTGTTCTGTTCGCAGCGTTGGGCACACTCCACAGCCGTATCCTGCGCGCACTTGACCAAGCCAGGCGCGCGGTCCGCTGGTACCAGTGGGGCCAAGCCCGCATCGAAGACCGCTGGACAGCGATGGGGACGACCGGCGAAGAGTTCCGTCAACCCGACCATGTCTACGCCGAGGGCCTGGATATCTTCGGCCGCGGCAGCCTTTTTCAGTTGCTCAGTGTTGCCCGTTCACGTATGGGTCGCGAGAATCTGTCCCGGTGGCTGCTCTCACTGGCCGGCGGGCTCTCCGTGCAGCCTTCCGCCGGCAGAATCAAAGAGATTGAGGAACGGCAGGCAGCGGTCGCCGAACTGAAACCGGCGCTGGATTTTCGCGAAGCCATCATCACCGCCGGCGAGCAAGAAGTCATTAAAGCCGATCCGGCCAGCCTGAAGCGCTGGGCGGCCGATAACGTAGTCCTCGATTACCGCCGCTGGTGGCCCTGGGCGTTACTGCTGGCCTTCCTGAATGTGGCGGCGCTCAGTTACGCAGTCAGATCGCTGGTGCTGACCGGTTCAGCTTTCTGGACTCCGTTCCTGCTGCTTCTGCTGGTGAACGGCCTGGTCCTGTACCGGCTGCGCACGAGAATGAGCACCCTGCTGGATGGGCTGCATGATGCGAACCACAACCTCATTGCCCTGGCGGAGGTGTTGCGCGTGATTGAAGGCCGCCAGTTCCAGTCCCCGCTGCTCTGTTCCCTGCAGGCCCATTTCTTTGCCGGAGATCTGCCGGCCTCAAGCTGCATTGCCAAGCTGGCTGGGCTGAGCGATCTGGAGGATGCACGCCACGGCGGATTTGTGCGCTTGTTCGATCGTCCTTTGCTCTTTTCGCTACAGGTAGCATTGGCCTTGAACCGCTGGCGCGCCCGCTACAGCGCGCATGTCGCCGCGTGGCTCGACGCTCTCGGAGAGTTTGAGACGCTGATCGGTCTCGCTACCTACGCATATGAACACTCTGAAGATCCATTCCCGCAGTGGGCGCCGCCGGAATCGCCTGCCATGTTGCAGGCCGAATCGCTGGGCCACCCGCTGCTGCCGGCGGCGCAGTGCGTCCGCAACAGTGTTCTACTGGAAGGCGGCAGCCGGCTGCTGCTGGTGAGCGGCTCGAACATGTCAGGGAAGAGCACGCTGCTGCGCGCCATTGGCGTCAATACAGTGCTGGCGACGATAGGCGCGCCGGTGTGTGCGCGTGCGATGCGCCTTTCTCCGGTGTCGGTGGGCGTCTCCCTCCACATCTCTGACTCATTGCAGAAAGGCGTCTCGCATTTCTATGCGGAAATCAGCCGCATTCGCCAGGTCGTTGACCTCAGCACCCGCGGCCCTGTGCTGTTTCTTTTTGATGAACTCTTGCAGGGCACCAATTCGCACGACCGCCGCGTCGGGGCGCAGGGCATCGTTCAGGCATTGCTGCGTAATGGCGCGATCGGTCTGATCACCACCCATGATTTGGCGCTCACGGCGCTCGATGGAGTCTTCCCCGGCAGCATTACCAATGTCCACTTCCAAGAGAAACTCGAAGCCGGGAAACTTTCCTTCGATTACCAGTTGCGTCCGGGTGTGGTAACTACGAGCAATGGGCTGGAGTTGATGAAATCTGTGGGGCTGGATGTCTAAGAGTCGCTCTGCCACGCAAAAGACACGTGGCAGAGTGATGAAAAACGAGCGTGATCAATCCCGAGATCAATCGCGAGAACCGAGTACTAAGTGCTAAGTGCTAAGTGCTAAGTGCTAAGTACTAAGTACTAAGTACTAAGTACTAAGTACTAAGTACTAAGTACTAAGTACTAATGGTTATACGGATATTCCGCGATCCAATGAAAGCCGCGGGTATTCAGCAGAAATTTGGGAGTATCTACATGATGCAGCCGGACGGAGATCTTCCTGCCTTCCAGTTGCCCGGTGAGCGTCAACGCCTGGGGCGTGGGCTGCTCAAATGTAAAGTCATAGGTCAAGGCGGGATTATCGCGCCCGACCAACGTGATGACCTTCTTTTCGGAGTTCATTCGAATACGGTAGCGCTGGCGTGCCCCATCCACGGACTGCAAAGACAGCTCCGCGCCGGGATCGAAGATCACACGGTACCAGCGCGTGTTGTCGGCGAAGGTCAAGGGACGCAATTCGCCATCCAGGGAAAACTCGTCGGTCATCCAGATGCCATCGAGGGGTGACTTGGCCGCCGCACCGGTGTAGAACTTGTGTCCCGCATAGGCGTCGCGCAGCGAGCCGTACGTGGCGTAGGCCCCGAGCAGAAGCATTCCGGTGAGCACGCCGTAATTCAGCCACTTCCTTTGGAACAGAGGCGGATCAGGAGGAATCTGCGCGCTGCGGTGGAAAACCAGGAAGTCGGCCAGCCTGCGAAGATCGGGCAGGGCCAGCAGAAACGCTATGGCCAGCAAGTGGAAGGAATAGAGTTTGACCGGCACATCGTAACTCATGTTGAGCATGAAGACGTTGCCCATGCCGGCCATGGCCAGTAGCGCTCCCATGGTCGTCAGGCCGGGAATAAACAGCAGCAGGCCCCCCAGCATTTCCACGGCGCCGGTGAAGGCGTTGTAGGCTGTGGAGGCGCCCATCATGGTCCACAGCAGGCCCATGGGCGAGGAATCGCCATAGGGCTGCAACAGACGCCCGAGCGATGGATCAGGAAACTGCGATTTGATTACTTTGGCCGCGCCGTAGCTGATCAACGCGCCGCCGAGTGCGATGCGCAGTGACAACCTCAACCACTGATGCAGCCGGGGATGACTTGCGCTTCGCCGGTTAAACGCCGACCACACGACCGAGGCGGCGAGAGCCAGAGCCAAGTAGCACAGCACGACCACGTAGTTGTAGGCGGTGTCTCCACTGCCGCTGCCGTGGACCGTAATGGACTGGCGCAGCACGTGGCTGCCGGTCCAGATTGCCGCCTTGCTCCACTGCTGCAGGTACCAGGCGAGTGGCTTGGCGATGAACGGGAGATAACGGAGCAGGACAGCGCTGTTGTATAAGGCGAAATAGACGAAGATGAACCGGAAAGCGAGACGCGTTCCGAACCGCCAGCGCAAATCGTTCGATGCGCCAGCAACCTCTGGGCTTCCCGTTAAACCGGACGTGATCTGAGATTCCATGACTTCGCCCCCAGTCCAAGGACCGTATTCCGGACGACGGCATTGTCTTCCGCTTTGGCCGTAGAAACAACTGGGAGCCGCAACCAAAAACAAGAGCCTACCACGGAGGCACGGAGTCACGGAGAAAAGCAAGAGCAAGAGCCGCGAATGCACGCGAATTAGAACCCAAGCAGGCGTTTGCACCCGGGACTCGGAATATGGATCCAACTACACAATTACCAAATTACCCACTTACGAAACTCACTTCTGATTCGTGTTTATTCGCGTTCATTCGCGGCCAACTGCCTTTGCTTTTGGTTGCGGCCACGCCGAAACAGGACTATCTTGAAAAGGCCCATGGGAACGAATTCATCAGGCAATGTCATTCACGATATAGGCGCTGTGAGCGCCGGCTTCGAGCGGCTCGGCTACGTTACCGACCGCGCCTTAGCCACGGCCGTTTATCTGGCCATCAAACTGCATAAGCCCATACTACTGGAAGGCCACGCGGGACTGGGCAAGACCGAGGTTGCCAAGGTACTCGCCGGCCTGCTGGGTGCGCGCCTCATACGGCTGCAATGCTATGAGGGCCTGGACGTCAGTTCCGCCATCTACGAGTGGAATTATCAGAAGCAACTGCTGGCCATTAAGATCCATGAAAAGACCAATGAGACGGTTGAAGAAAAAGAGAAACATATTTTCAGCCGCGAGTTCTTGATGGAACGTCCGCTGCTTCAGGCCATCCAGGCTGAAGATTTGCCGCCGGTGCTGCTGGTGGATGAAGTCGACCGCTCGGATGAAGCCTTTGAAGCTTTCCTGCTGGAACTGCTGTCGGACTTCCAGATCAGCATCCCGGAGTTGGGGACGATCCAAGCGAAGCACATTCCCTATGTCGTGCTGACTTCGAACCGCACGCGCGAACTGAGCGACGCCCTCAAGCGCCGCTGTCTCTACCACTGGATTGAATATCCCGATCTGGAAAAAGAGTTGAAGATCGTTCGCTCACGGCTGCCGGGGATTGAAGAAGAGCTGGGGCGGCAGGTGGTGCGCTTCGTTCAGGAAGTGCGGCAACTCGACCTGATGAAATCCCCCGGAGTAGCCGAGACCCTCGATTGGGCGCAGGCGCTGATGTCGCTGGGCAAGACGGACCTGAATGCCGGAGTGGTGGAAGAAACGCTGGGCTGCCTGTCGAAGTCGATGGAGGACACGGCCAGGATCAGGTTGGCGGGGATTGAGAAGATGCTTTCGTAGCTTAAGATCAAAAGCATTTAGCCGCGAATTAACACGAATAAACGCGAATCAGAATTGACCAAACAGCGATGTCATCCCGAAGCCCGTCAAGAGCGCGCGCTTTCTTCAGCGCGCGAGTAGGGCTGAGGGACCTGCTCCGCAGCGCTTGAGGTATAGATTCAGGGCTTGACCCTCCTCGCCGGAGTGTACCGGTGTTAAAGGATTCACTAGTGCATCTGCCCCAGACCATCATCGAATTTTCCCGCTTCGCGCGCGCGCGTGGACTCTCGGTGGGCGTGACGGATACTCTCGTAGCGGCCGAGGCTGCGGAAGCCGTCGGCATTGCTGACCGCGATGTCTTTAAATTTGCGTTGCGCTCGGCGTTCTGCTCGTCGAAGGAAGACTGGGATCTCTTCGATCCACTGTTCGAGTCTTTCTGGGTGGTTTCCCGACCGCTCTCTGATTCGCCGTTTCCCAACAGCCGGCGCAGTGAATCGTCGAAATCAAAGACCAGCCACCACCTTCCGGCGCAAATCTCTATGCCCTTTGGCTCCGCCGGAGGAGAACGGCAAGCCAGTGAAGAGGGTGGCCGCGCAGTTTCCGGCGCAAGCGCTCTTGCGCAACTCAAGAAGACTGACTTTGCCGCCGTCCCGCACCATGACCAGGCGGCTCTTGAGCAGATTGCGATGCGGCTGTTGCGGCAGATGAGTCTGCGGCTTTCGCGGCGTTTGCAGCCGGCCCGGCCGAGTGGGCAGGTTGATTTGCGCCGGACCATCCGGCGGAATATCAGCGGGGGTGGTGATCCTCTGTATCTGCTTTATCGCTGGAAGAAGCTGCGCCCTAGCCGGCTGGTAGTGCTTCTCGATATCAGCGGCTCCATGAATCTATACAGCCTGTTTCTGGCGCGCTTTGCTTACGCACTCCAAAAGCATTTCCGGCATGTCCATACATTTGCCTTCAGCACTGGGCTGGTGGAAATCACCGGGGCATTGAAAGCCCGCGACCTGTCCTCGGCATTCCAGGCGCTGTCACAGCAGGCGCCAGGATGGTCCGGCGGCACGATGATTGGTGAATCCCTGGCGGAGTTCAACCGCCTCCACGGACGAAGGTTGCTGACTCGCGATACACTGTTGACTATCCTGAGTGATGGCTGGGATACAGGCGAACCGGAAGTGCTGGTCCGCCAACTCAAGAGCATTCGCCTGCGGGTTAAAAAATTGATCTGGTTGAATCCGCTGTTGGGTCTGGCGGATTACCAGCCTGTAACGCAGGCCATGAACGCGGCGCTGCCGTATATCGACGTCTTCGCTCCGGCGCATAATCTGGAAAGTCTTCTGGCGCTGGAGCGGCATCTATCGCGGGGTGGCGCACCGCGGAGGCAAAGAGCAATGTAGCTACAACCACAACCTTTGAACTATAGCGCAAGGAGTTGCAACGAAAATCTTTGCAACACAGAGGAACAGAGGAAGCAGAGGACTTTGGGGTTGTGAGGCGGGTTAAGCAACCGCTGCAAGCTGAGACGATTTCTGGCGGGATAGTTTTAGGTTTTGACTTCCTCCTTCTGCCCTCTGCTGCCTCTGTTCTTCTGTGTTTCAAAGGTTTTCGTGGATTAACCAAATGTTCGATCGATTCCTGAACAAAGCGGCGGAGCTGTTGAATGCGGGCGAACCGTTTGTGGTCGCCACCGTGGTCCGCTTTGAAGCGCCGATTTCGGGCAAGCCCGGCGACAAAGCCATTATCCGCGTCGATGGCTCGATGTGGGGATGGATCGGCGGCGGCTGTTCCGAGCCGGTGGTGATTGCCGAAGCCTTGAAAGCTCTGGCCGATGGCCGTCCGCGGCTGGTGCGTATCTCGCCCACTGCCGAACCTGGCGCGAAGGGTGGAGTGGTCGATTACACTATGACCTGTCACAGCGGAGGCAGCCTGGATATCTACATCGAACCGGTCCTAGCAAAGCCGCATATCCTCATCCTGGGCCGCTCGCCGGTGGCGCAGACGCTGGCGCGGCTAGGCCAGGCCATCCATTATGAGATTTCGGTAGTGGCTGAGGTGGGTGTGGAGGGCTTTCCCGGCGCTGGCCGCATTGCTTCCTCGATCGGTGAACTCAAGGTCACCCCGCAGACGATGATCGTGGTTTCCACCCAGGGTGAAGATGACGAAGACGCATTGGAACAGGCGCTTGGCTCGGGCGCCGAGTATGTGGCCTTTGTGGCCAGCAAAATCAAGGCACAGAAGGTCATGGAGCGCCTGCAAGAGAAGGGAGTCGCGGCCGGGCGGCTGCGACAGGTGAAAGCGCCGGCCGGCCTCGATATCCATGCGGCGTCACCGGAAGAGATTGCGGTCAGCATTCTGGCGGAAATCATCCAGACCCGCGGCAGCAGACTGCGGACGGCGGCGGAACCCGGAGCGGCGAACAAGAGCGTGTCGCTGCCGGTGATCAACACCGTAGCCAAAGACCCGATCTGCGGAATGATGGTCGATACTGCAAAGGCAAAGCACCGGTCGGAATTCCAGGGGAAGGGAGTCTACTTCTGTTGTGCCGGTTGCAAGCAGACGTTCGACCAGCACCCGGAAAAATATGCGGTCTGATAGGATTGCCGATAGGTGAGCACCAGCGGGTGCTGCGCGATCGTCCCGGAAAACTGTTGTGCGGTACAATTCTCATTCGTAACAGCAATCCTGTTGAATTGAAATTGATTTTCGTTTTAAGGAGTGATGAATGGCTAGCGTGAAATTGATGGTGATGTATCCCCAACCGAAAGATGTCGCAGCATTCGACCACATTTATGAAAAAGAACATGTGCCCATGGCGGTGAGCAAGCTCCAGGGCAAAACCAAGCTGGTGGCCACGAAAGTCGTCGCTTCACCCCAGGGAACGCCGCCCTATTACCGGGTAGCCGAAGTGCATTTCCCCTCCATGGAAGCCCTGCAAGCCTGTGCGGGATCAGCAGGCGGCAAAGAAACCCTGGCCCATGCGGTCAAGATATCCTCCGGCGGCCCGCCGGTCATGATGATTGCGGAAGAGGATTCCTTTAATTTCTAACGCAAACGAAATGAGCGCCCTACCCTTCGTAAAGAACACGAAGGGCGGGGCGCTCATAGCCTGAAGCAGTTTCCCGTAGTTTGATCGCAGGCTTAGGCAGGCCGGTATACAATAAACTCTTCCAGGGACTTGAAAGACAAAGTCCTTGCCAAGGGGGCCAGCCGATGAATCAACCCATGGCCAAGTTCGCGATCATTTCTCTAACACTGGCAGTCTGTTTCAGCATGGCGCTTGCAGCCCAGCAATCGCCGCCAGCCAAAGACCCGGAATTCGAAGAACAGTTTCAGCAGGGCCAGAAAGCCCTGGAAGCGCACCGCTATAAAGATGCTGTCATCGCGCTGAAGAAAGCCAACAAGCTTCGTCAGGACTCTTGCGCCGCGTGCTATATCGCGCTGGGCGTGGCGTACGCGCGCATGGGTCAGATCGATGACGCCCTCAAGAGTTGTGACAAAGCGGGCGCTTGCGCCAACGACGACCCAACGCGCGCCGCAGCCCATAATCTGAAGGGCACGGTGCTATTGAGCATCGCAGGCACAGACAGCAAGAAGCTTCTTTCCGCGGAAAGCGAGTATAGGGTTGCGGTCCAGGCCGACAAATCGGCGGCAATCCACCATATGGGCCTGGCCAAGACCCTGCTGCGCCGCTCCATGGATGCCGAAGCGAAAGAAGAATTGCAAGTCTGCCTGCGGTTGAATCCCGACACCCGGACCGCCGAGGAAGCGCGGCTCATGCTCGCCGATCCGAGACGGGGACGCGAGGAGTTCGCGCCGGATTTCGAAATTCAAACCGTGCAGGGCGAATCGATTTCTTTGCAGCAACTCAAAGGCAAGGTTGTGGTCATGGATTTCTGGGCCACTTGGTGTCCGCCCTGCCGCGCGTCGGTGCCGGAACTGAGGGACCTGACCAGGAAATATCCCACCAGCAAGCTGGTACTCATCAGCGTGAGCGCCGACGACGATGAGCAGGCCTGGCGCGACTTCATCGCCAAAAAGAACATGGATTGGGTCCAGTATCTCGACAGCAACCACAAGGTGCTCAATGCTTTCGGAATTCATGCCTTCCCCACATATCTGGTGATCGATGGCGACGGGATTGTCAAGCAGCGGATCACAGGCCTGGACCCGAGGGAGAGCGTAGTGCATCGTCTAAAGGCCACTCTGGGAAATATGCCGCAACTGGAAGGCGAGCGTAAGTAAGAAACCGGTCTTCCTGTTACAAATTCACGTTGATTCGCGGCCAGGTTCTTACTCGAACTGAATCAGAACAATCTCGGGCGTTGAACCCACCCGCATCGGCGGTCCCCACGTGCCTGCGCCGCTGGAGGTATAGACCAGCAGGTTGCCGAGCCGTTTCAGTCCATAGGCAAACTGGCCCCACACACGCGTGATGATCCATGTGAAGGGAAAGAACTGTCCGCCGTGGGTGTGTCCGGCCAGTTGCAGCGAGATGCCTTGCTCTTCGGCGATGTGCATTCCGTGGGGCGCATGTGTAAGCAGGATGCTGGCCCGGCTGCGATCGACTTCCGCATGTTGCAGAATGGCCTTGAAGCGGCGTGGATCGACCGCATCACGGTAGTGAATGCCCAGCAATTGCATCCCATCGAGTTCGACTTTTTCATTGTTGAGGACGCGCACTCCGGAATTTGCTATGGCTTCGAGGTGGCGCGCGTGTCCGGTGAAGCCATCGTGGTTGCCGGCAATGAAATAAGAGCCCAGGGGAGTCACCAGGTCCGACCACAGCAGCGCCAGCCCGTGCAGGTCGGCCTTCTGGCCATCGAACATGTCGCCAGTGATAAATACTACGTCCGGCCCCAGCAGATTCAGGGTGTTGACGATGCGCCGCAGAAAGCCGTGGGAGCGGACATGGCCGAGATGGGTGTCGCTGACCAGGGCGGCCACGCGCCCGCGCCATGATTCCGGCAGGTTCGGCAGAGTGACGCTCACGCGGGTGATACGAGTCCAGGCGGCATTCAACATGCCATAGAGGCTGGCCATGAGCGCCAGGCCAAAGAACACAAACGCAATCGATTGCGGCGCAATCGCCAGCGATAGGATTTTCACCAGTCCCAGCGTTATCCAACTGGCAACCGCGGCGAGAAGACTGAAGCTCAACATGCCCAGCCACACCACGGAAGATATGTAAACCACCCGTGCCAGAAGATTGGTGGAGCGGTCAGCGACCATCCATCCGGAAAGAAAGCTGACGGAGAGCAGCACAAAAGCGATCTTCAATCCGCGATGAGAAGCTGGATACGGAGAGAAACTCACCCATGTTTCGTAGATAAACCAATGGCCCAGAAACAAGATGGTCTGGGCGATGGCGACGATAATGGCAAAACGGGAACGCACTTTGTGGACCCCTCGATAAACTCTTATCTCCTGTTTAGATGAGCCGGGTGTGGCTTCGACTCAGTTTTCAGAAGGTGAAGATTGCCAAAATTGGTAATTGCCGAAATTGAAGTTGACGGGATTCAATTCTGGCAATTACCAATTTTGGCAATTTTGGCATCTTCCCTACATCGCCCGCAACGCTTCGATCACCGGTCTTCGCGCCGCTCGAATTGCCGGAGGCAATCCGCCGAGCAGGCCCATGAGCAATGCGAATCCCAGCCCCAACAGCAGCAGCACCGGAGTTACACGGAAAGCAAAGGCCAAGTGTGAGAACGTCTGGAAATTCATGGTCCCAGTGGTGAAGCCGTTCAGGGGCAGCACGGCCAGGCCTCCGAGCACGCCACCCATCAGGGAAATCAACAGTGCTTCGATCGTGAAGGATGTAATCACGCTGGCTTCGCCAAAGCCCAGGGCGCGCATGGTGGCAATTTCACGCGAGCGCTCCGAGACCGCGGAATACATGGTGTTGAGCGCGCCGAAGATTGCGCCTATGCCCATGACCACGGCAATCAGTGTGCCCAGGATCTCGATCAGCAAGGTGAGGTTGCGCGACTGCCGGTCGTAGTAGTCGATCTCACGGCCTACATCGACGGTCATGCGCGGATTCGAAGTCATCGAGTCCTTGAACGTCTGCATGGCATCCGGCGATGTCAGATGGACTGTGACCGACTGAAATACGCCTTCCCGGCGGTGATAGACCTGATTCAGCACCCGGCTGTCACACCATACTTCGGAATCGAAGGCCGAGCCATCGGCGTCGAAGACGCCCACCACAGTCCATGTGTCGCCGCCGAACCGTACCTTATTGCCCAGCGCCAGCCCCGAGTAAGCGCCATCCACATTGCGGCCAACCACCAATTCAGTCAGCCCCGGCGTGAAGAAGCGGCCCTGGAACATCTTCACCTTACTGCGGACTTCCAGGACGCGGTTCGAAACGCCGCGCACCTGCACGTTGGCGTCCGTGCCGGTAGAGCGCAGCGGGAAGGCCGCCACCACCACTACTTCCGGGCTTACCAGCGGCCCGGAGGCATTGCGGGCCACGCCCGGCGCATCTTCGATGACTCTTACTTGGTCGAGGGTCACTGCTCCATTGAGTTCAGCATCGGCCCCGGCGCGCATCACTAACAGATTGCCTGCGGAACCGGAAGACACCAGGGTGGCCTTGAAGCCACGGGCCAGTGACAACATGGCGACAAATACGCCTACCGTGCCGGCGATGCCCAGCACCGCCACCACGGATGAAGTCCAGCGCGCCCGCACGCTTCTAAGGTTGTAGATCACAGGAATCGCCATGGTCACACTCTCCGCAAGGCGTTTACGATACGCAGCCGCATCGCGCCCACGGCCGGCAGCAGGCCGCTGATTGCGCCCACCGCCAGCGCGATGCCCAGTCCGATGCCCACCGATTGCGGAGGCAGAATAAACAGCGGCAGCATCCCATGCGTTGGATCGCCCATGAGCGTGAACACTTTCGCCAGCCCCAGGCCCAGTGCCGCGCCAACGACTGCAATGGTCAATGATTCGGCCATCACCATCAGCAGCACAAAACGGTCGGAGAATCCCACGGCCTTCAGAATCGCCAATTCCGCGGTGCGCTCCCGCACCGCGATCGCCATGGTGTTGCCGGTCACCAGAAGCAGAGTGAAAAACACAACCGTGCCGATGGCCGTCATCAGGAACCCGATGTTGCCCATCTGTTTCACGAAGCCCAGGGCAAACGATTTTTCCGTGTCGGTATGCGTCTCGTAGGTGGAATTGGCGAACTGCTCGTCAATCGCCCGGCTGATGCGCAAGGCATCGTCAGGACTGGAGAGTTTGACCGTGTACCAGCCGATGAGACCTTTGGCCTCTACGGGCGCACGTTCTTCCAGATATTTAGAGTGGAACCAGAACTGGGTTTCATCGTCGGCCTGGCGCTTGCCCTGGTAGATGCCGTCAATATTGAATTCCCAGGTCCCGGCATAAATCGTGCCCCGGATGGGGACCCGGTCGCCCACCTTCCATTGAAAGCGTTTCGCCGTGGAAGCGCCGACGATCGCGCCCTGACGGTCATTGAGAAAGGCCTTCCACTGGACTTCCGGGACTTCCAATTCAGGAAACACCTGCCGCTGATTTTCATCGTCGATGGCAAACTGCGGAAAGAAATTCTTGGGATCCTGGTAGATGCCGCCGAACCAACTGTCGAAGGTCACGAGTTTTACGCCCGGCAGCCGCAGGATCTTATCGCGGTAGGAAAACGGCAGGGGCTGAATCAGCGAGACGCGATTGATGACCACCAGGCGGTCAACGCCCGCGATTTCCACGCCCTGGCTGAAGGCCCCTTTGACCACGGCCAGCAATCCGAAGAGAAACAACGCGACCGCGAAAGAACCAATGGTCAAAGCCAGCCGCAGCTTCTTGCGGAAGAGATTGGCGAAGATCAAGCCCCGGAATTTCATGCTGCGCCTCCCGCGCCGGCTTCGACCAGCACTCCCTTGTCGAGGTGCAGGGTGACATCGGCGCGGCGGGCCGCCACCGGATCATGCGTGACCATCAGCACGGTCTTGCCGTGCTGCTTCACCAGTTGCTGAATGAGGTCCATGGTCCCATCGGCGCTTTTGCGGTCGAGATCGCCGGTGGGCTCGTCACAGAGCAGGAAGGTAGGGTCGGAAACAATGGCCCGCGCGATGGTGACCCGCTGCTCCTGTCCGCCGGAAAGCTGCCGCGGGTAGTGGTCCATGCGGTCGGCCAGCCCGACCACGCCCAGGGCGGTCTCAACGTGCCGGCGGCGTTCGGCCTTCGACAGACTGGTGAGCAGCAGCGGCAGTTCCACGTTCTGAAAGGCGGTGAGCACTGGAATCAGGTTGTACATCTGAAAGATAAAGCCCACGTGCCGTGCCCGCCACTTCGTGAGCCGGCCGCTCGACATATGTGTGATCTCATCGCCGGCCACCACCACCTGGCCGGAGGAGGGTACATCCAGGCCGCCGAGCAGGTTGAGCAACGTGGTCTTGCCCGAGCCGCTGGGGCCCATGAAGGCCACAAAGTCGCCTTTATCCACATCGAGATTCAGGCCCTGAAGTACGTGGATCTCTTCCCCACCCCGCTGGTATTTTTTGTCGAGGCCTCTGACCCTGATCAAGCTCGAAGAATCGCCGCGTCCGTCGACTCGAACCATGTCCCGTCTCCTCTACTGCTTAATTTCCACTGCCTGGCCTTCCCGTAAATCCGCGCCACCGCGTACGACCAGCGACTCCCCCGGAGAGACGCCGGCCAGCACTTCGACGTCGTCACCATGTTGTGCGCCCAGGTTCACCGCCCGCCGTTCCACCTTGCCGTCATGTACTACGAAGACTATTTTCTGTCCTGCGTCATCGCGCACCGTGCTTCCGGGAATGACGGCCCTGGCAGGATTGGTCTTCTGTTCACCGGCCACTGGTTGGTCGCTCAGGAAGGCCACCTTAACTCCCATATCCGGCAGAATGCGCGGATCCAGTTGGTCGAAGGAAACCCGCACTTTGACCGTCGCCTTTTGCCGGTCGGCCGTAGGAATGACCGTGCGCACCTTCGCGGGTATCTGCCATTCCGGATAAGCATCGAGCGTGGCCAGGACTTTCTGTTGCGGCTTGACGCGGGCTATGTACGACTCGTTGACGTCGACCTCAACTTCAATCGAATTCATGTCGACCACCGTGGCGATGCCTGTGCGGGTAAACCCGCCGCCCGCGGAGACCGGCGAAACGATCTCGCCACGCTGGGCGTCTTTGGTGACCACAACGCCGTCAAATGGCGCGCGCACCGTGCAGTTTTCCACGTCCTGCCCGGCCACGCCAATTTTGGCCCCCGCCGCGCGCACCTGTTCTTTGGTCAGCGCAATCTTAGACCGCAGACTGTCGGCCGTGGTGCGGGCGGCGTCCAGCGCTTGCTGGCTGTTGACCCCGGCTTCCCGCAGGGCTTGGGCCCGTGATAACTCCCGATCGGCATTGGCCAACTGCACTTCCAGGTCGGCTCCGGCGGCTGCGATCGCGTCACGGTCCGTGCGCGCCGAAGTCAGGGTCGCATTGGGCTGGGAGCAATCGAGCAGGGCCAGCACCTGGCCGGCCCGTACGCGCAGGCCTTCCTCGGCGTAAATCTGTTCCACTCGCCCGGTAACTTTGGCGGCCACCGTGGCCCGGCGTCTGGGGGTCACGTATCCGCTGGCATTGAGCAGGGCGGTGGCGCGGGCGTCGCCCGCCGGACGGGCAGCCGCTACTTCAACCACCTTCTTCTGTCCGCGAAAAGCAAGCAGCACCAGCACCACCACGACTAGCGCCAGCACGGTCCCTGCGATCATCGCCAGGCGACCGCCCCGGCCTGCGGGCTTGCGCGCCTGAGGGTCGATTCTCAGCGAAGACAGATCATAACTGCGGGATGATGGGTCTATGCTCATGGCCATGCACGGCGATCAGGGGAAATGATATTCGCTCGCCGCCGGAGAATTCATTCAATACTTTATGTAGATCTGTCTTGGCTGTTTGCCCTGGAGGCACAAGTCGTGCTTCTATCGTACAACAGGAATCGCAGCCCTTGCGATTCTGTTGCCCGCCTTGTCGAAGTTGCTCTCAAGATGTGAAGCATTCCGTCTTGCCGATTGCCAAATTTCCTCGTCTATTACAATCTTTCCAGTGGAACTCCCCTTCAACATTGAAGCCGAGGCCGGCCCAGCGCGCGCCGGGCAAATCGTTACGGCCCATGGGCCGGTGGATACGCCTGTGTTCATGCCGGTCGGCACACAGGCGACGGTGAAGGGTGTGCCGCAGGATGCGCTGGAAGATCTGAGTGCGCAGATTGTTCTGAGCAATACATATCATTTGTATCTTCGTCCGGGGCATGAGTTGATACGCGGTATGGGCGGGCTGCACCGGTTCATGAGTTGGGAGCGGGCGGTCTTGACGGATTCCGGGGGGTTCCAGGTATTCAGTCTTGGATCCCGGCGGGTTGGAAAAAGACAATCCACTGCAAAGTACGCTGCGGACGCGAAGGAAGAGCCGGAAGAAGAAAAGGAATTTGAAAAGAACTTGGTCCGCGTTACCGAAGAGGGTGCGCATTTCCGGTCGCATGTGGATGGATCGTCCCATTTGTTTACGCCTGAGCGGTCGATGGAAATTCAGATTGCCCTGGGCGGCGACATTATCATGGCCTTTGACGAGTGTACGGAGACTCCGGCGACCCGGGAGCGGACACAGCAGTCGATGGAATTGACGCTGCGCTGGGCGCGGCGCTCGAAAGATTATTTCGAGGCGCACAAGCACGAAGTTCCATGGGCCGGACAACCCGGCGGAAAGCCCAACGGGAAGCAGGGCGGCCTTGGGCAGGCTTTGCCCCCGCCGGCGGGTGATGACGGCACACGGCCTTTTTTTCCACGGCAGCAGGCGCTGTTTGGCATTGTGCAGGGTGGCATGTTTTCCGATCTGCGGCGCGAATCGGCTTTGCGCACGGTGGAGCTTGATTTTTCCGGATATGCGATTGGGGGGCTGAGTGTGGGTGAATCGCGGGAAAAGACCATGGAAATGATCGCCGCGGTCTTGGAGGTATTACCGAAGGACAAGCCGCGCTATGTGATGGGCGTGGGGTTTCCGGAGGAGATTACCGCGTACGCCGCCATGGGCGTGGACATGATGGATTGCGTACTGCCCACGCGGGCGGCGAGGCATGGGCTGCTTTTTACGGCAGAGGGCCGGTTGAACATCAAAAACGCCGGTTTTTCCCAGGACCAGGGTCCCATTGACTCAAAATGCGGCTGCCAGGTGTGCGCACGTTACAGCCGGGCGTATCTCCGGCATCTTTTTACGGCGGGGGAGCCCCTGGCCGGGGCCCTTAACTCCATACACAATCTTTGGTTCTACCTTGACACCATGCGGGCGGTGCGTCATGCTATACGACTTGGGGATATCTCAGGGATTCCAGCAGGCAGTGCGCCGTCGAACATGTAGCCTGAGTTCCCCATGATACGTCGCCAGAAGACCTCCCAATTACTTCGGTATCCACGCCGTGCCGAAGGCCCCGGGCGGAATTCATCAGCGGTACCAATCGTGTAAGGAATCTCCCAGAGGGAGATGCGCGCTTATTTTGACCGTTTAAAAAACTCAATGATCCATCATCAACTCAGCTTATTTATCTTTCAGGGCGGCAGCTCACCCGGTATGTCGATCTGGGCGATGGGGCCGTTGCTGGCCATGTTCGCCATTTTTTATCTGTTCCTCATTCTTCCGCAGCAGAAAAAGCAGAAACGCTGGCAGGAAATGGTGAACAACCTGAAGACGGGTGATAAGGTGATCACCTCAGGCGGAATTCGCGGGGCGATTATCGCGGTGAAAGACGATGCCCTGCATCTGCGCGTGCCGCCGGACAATCTACGCCTGGAAGTGGCGAAATCGGCGGTGGTTTCCGTGGCCCGGGAAGATGTGGCGCCCGAGAAGAAATAGCGTTATCGCGGAATTGGAAATCTGGAATTCAAGCAAATGCAGAAGAACATACCACTCAAAATCGTCCTCATCGTGGCCATCATGCTGGTCTTTACGGCCCTGATTTTTCTGGGCAACCCCAGCGACTGGCCAGTCAGCGTGGGCGCCATCAAGCAGCGCGGTCTGCTGGGGGGCCTGCAGGAGAGCATCCACCTCGGATTGGACTTGCAGGGCGGCGCCCATTTCATCTATCAGGTGAAGGTCAACGAAGCGATCAGCTCCCAGTCGGATGGGGCGGTCGAATTGCTGAATGAAGAATTCGTGAAGGCCAAGGTGGCCGTCGCGGAAATCAGCAAGCCGGACGCGGTCAACGATCCTGACCTGATTGTCATCAAAGGTCTCACCGGCAATGGCCTGAGCGAGTTGAACCGCATCGTGAATGAGCGATTGCCGGACTATTCGGCCCCGTCCCGAGGCGCTGAAGGCACGTACCTTCTCAGGATGAAACAGACCGATCTGAACAACCTCAAGAACCGGACGGTGGACCAGTCGATCATTGCGATTCGCAATCGAATCGATACCCTGGGCGTAAGGGAGCCGATCATCCAGCAGCACGGCCTGGGTGACTACCAGATTCTGATTCAATTGCCGGGCGCCGACGACACGGCCAGGATCCGCGATTTAATTCAGAAAACCGCGCGGCTGGAAGTGCGGCAGGTGTTTCGGACGGCCAGCGGATTTTCCAGCGAGCAGGAAGCGCTAACCGCGTTCAGCAACATCCTGCCGCCTAACACTACGCTCATGCGCGGCCATGATTTCACCACCCGCCAAGATCGCGTCTATGTCGTGGCGAAGTCACTGGTGGTCGGCGGTACCGATCTCAAGAGTGCGGAAACCAGCCTGGACCGAAACGGCCAACCGGAAGTGGTTTTTCATCTGACGGTGGGCGCGGGAAAGAAGTTCACAAGTTTTACCGGCGCGCATAATGAGGAAAATGGCACCCCCGATCCTTACTTGGCCATTATTCTTGACAATGAAGTGCGGGAAGCGGCATCCATCAAGACTGAGATCGGCGATACGGTATCGATCACCGGCGGTTTTGACCCGGAAAAGGCCCGCGATTTGGCGACGCTACTCAATTCCGGCTCCCTGCCGGCCAGCCTGGTGAATATCGAAGAACGCACCGTGGGGGCTTCTCTGGGCGCCGATTCTATACGTCATGGCATCCAGGCGGCCATCTTTGGCATGGCGGCGGTGATGGTCTTCATGCTGGTGTATTACCGTTTTTCCGGCGTGAACGCCAATCTGGCGCTGATTCTCAACTTGGTCATCCTGCTGGGATTTCTGGGAGTGAGTGGCGCATCGCTGACCTTGCCGGGAATTGCCGGCGTGATCCTCACGGTGGGCATGGGTGTGGATTCCAATGTGCTGATTTTTGAGCGTATCCGTGAAGAGCTGCGGAATGGAAAGGCCCCGCCGGCGGCCGTGGACCAGGGCTTCGGGCGCGCCTGGTTGACCATTATCGATACGCACGTTACGACCATCGTTTCCGCGGCCATTCTGATATTGTTTGGCACCGGGCCGGTGCGCGGATTTGCCATCACCCTGATTTTCGGCCTGCTGGCCAACTTGTTTACCGCAGTGTTTGTTTCAAGAGTCATTTTCGATGCGATCCTGGGCCGCAAAGACCGCGGTGAGGCGCTGAGCATTTAGCGAAGGAAACTTATAACGTGGAATTTTTTCGCAATACAAGCATAGATTTCCTGGGCAAGAAATGGATCTTCCTCGGCTTTTCGCTGATCTTCAGCGTGGCCGGCCTGCTCTCGATTTTTTTCTGGCATGGCATGCCCTGGGGCGTTGACTTCCGGCAAGGAACTCTGGTCTACGTGAAATTTGTAGACCGTCCGAATGAAGCTGAGATCCGGGCGGCGCTGTACCGCGTGGGGCTGCGCAACGTGCGCTTGCAGCGCTACGATACGGCGGCCAAAAACTCGGAGCTGATCGACCTGCCACAGCGGGCCGAATCGGGCGCCGATGTTACCCATGATCGCAATCTGACCATTCAGGCATTGAGCGGCGCTACGGCGCAGGGCAAGCAGGATTTGAACAACGTTGGCGCCAGTACGGTGCGGGATGAGCTGATCACCCGCGATCCCGTACACGCGGCCCCCCAGGAGTACGAACGGCTTGCGCACCAGATCGTCGATTTTCGCGACAAGCAACGCGACGGCCTGTTCCGGAATGTGGAGGAGGCGCAGCAGTCCGGTGTCCCGGCGGCCATTGTCGATGCCCTCAAGCAGGCCTTCTATACCAGCAACTTCCATGTATTCAACGCGGAAATCGTAGGGCCGCAGGTGGGCGATCAGTTGAGGAAGCAGGCCCTGTATGCGACTTTATATTCCCTTGCGGGAATGCTGGTGTATCTCTGGTTCCGTTTTGAAATGATCTATGGCGTGGCGGCGGTGGTGGCGGTGGTGCATGACACATTAATTACAGTGGGCGCATTCTCCTTGACGAATACCGATATAACGCTTACTGTTATCGCCGCGATCCTTACGCTGATTGGTTACTCGATGAACGACACCATCGTGGTGTTCGACCGCATACGGGAAAACATTAAGATCATGCGGCGGGAAAGCCTGGCGGAGATAGTCAATCGAAGTATCAATCAGACATTAAGCCGGACTATTCTAACCTCGGGTCTGACTTTTCTGACGGTGCTTTCGCTGTATCTCTTTGGTGGAGAAGTACTTCATGGATTTTCTCTGGCCCTGGTGATCGGCATTCTGATCGGCACCTATTCGTCGATTGCCGTAGCCGCACCCATGCTGGTTGCCTATCAGGAATCGCGTGGACAGCGGCTGGGAGGCAGTCCGGCTCCGGTACCGGCGCAGGATGCGAAAGGCAAGGTTCGCGTTAAGGCTTAAATTATTAGGGGCCGGCCGGGAGCAAAAAAGGCCTGGGCGGTGTCCAATATATTTGAAGAGACTCCGGCTGAGTGGAGGGCGGCATGTTTGAAGACAGCTTAATGGAATCCGGCGGCATGATCCACACGCATCAGAAGTGGACTGTGCTGATATCGACCCTAGTGCAGTTGCTCGGAGTAGGCGTTCTAATCCTGCTGCCGCTGTTTTACCTGGAAGCCCTGCCCAAGGGCCAACTATTGACCTTCCTGGTGGCCCCGCCGCCGCCACCGCCACCGCCTCCTCCAGCACCGCCCGTGATTCAACATGTGCAGCGGGTCAGCGAAATCGTGAACGGCGAGTTGCGCACGCCCAGCAAGATCCCCAAAATTGCCAAGAAGATCGTTGAAGACGAAGCGCCGCCACCGCCGACCGGGGTGACGGGCGGGGTCTTGGGTGGCGTACCCGGCGGATCGGCCGGCGGCGTGATTGGCGGCATTATCGGTTCGACTGCGGCCCCGCCCAAGGTGGCGGCTCCGACGAAACTGCGGATTTCCCAGGGCGTGCTCGACGGCAACCGCATCAAAGATGTACAGCCAATTTATCCCAACATGGCGAAGGTAGCGCATGTGCAGGGCGATGTGGTGTTGCGGGCGACCATCAGCAAAACCGGGGCGATTGAAAACCTCCAGGCCATCAGCGGTCATGCGCTCCTCATTCCAGCGGCCATAGACGCGGTGAAGCAGTGGCGGTACAAACCCTGGGTGCTCAACAATGAGGCGGTCGAAGTTGACACAGTCATCACGGTGAAGTTCCACATGTAATTTCCGGATCTTTTCATGGCGAAGACAGCGCAACTGCTTGCTGTCGCTTTAGACAAACCAGGCAGGGGTATTTTTGAGAAGCATCCGGCCTTGGCGCATAGCGCAGCGGATTCGAGTGGTTTGGTGTCTGCCGGAAGAATAGTTTTAAAAGTTTCCTGAGGAGGAAAAGATAAACTCATGTTTGTAGCGAATCTTGCAACTCTTATGCTGGCCAAAGCGCAACTGCTGGCTGTCTGGATGTTCCAGACGGATGATTCCGGTGTAGGCTGGGACCCCGTTCACCTGTGGCAGCAGATGGGCTGGCTGGCCCGGGGCGTCGTGATCATTCTCTTCGTCATGTCCGCCTGGTCGATCGGCGTCATGATCGACCGCTGGATCGCGTTCAACGCCGCCCGCAAACAATCGCGCATGTTCGCGCCCGCAGTCGCCGGCGCTCTGCGTGAAGGCAAGCTCGACGAAGCCATCCGCGTGGCCGAGCGCAATAAAAAGAGCCACCTGGCCAAAGTGGTGACCGCCGGTCTACAGGAGTTCAAGGCCCACACCGACTCCACGGAAATTCCGGGTGAACAGATCGAAGCCAGCAAACGCGCCCTGGAGCGCGCCGAAGCCATTGTCCACGCGGAACTGAAGCGCGGTCTGGGCGGCCTGGCCACCATCGGTTCCACTGCGCCGTTCGTAGGATTGTTCGGCACGGTAATCGGCATCCTGAACGCTTTCCAGAAGATTTCGCAACAGAAGGCCACCGGTCTGGCGGCCGTCGCCGGCGGAATCTCGGAAGCGCTGGTAACTACCGCCCTGGGACTGCTCGTGGCCATTCCCGCCGTCATGATGTTCAACTACTTCACCGGCAAGGTCGAAGCTTTTGACGTCGAGATGGACAACTCCTCCAGCGAACTGGTGGATTATTTCCTGAAAAGAACCAGCATGGCCCGCCGCTAGAGGCGAGGAGCGAACCCAATGGCAATCACAGTCCGGAACGAAGGCGCCAAAGTCAATTCCAACATCAACGTGACGCCCATGGTTGACGTGATGCTGGTGCTGCTGATCATCTTCATGGTCATCACGCCGATGTTGCAGAAGGGCGTTACGGTGAAGCTGGCCCAAGCGGACAATCCCATCCGCATGCAGGATGCGGACAAGGAAGACGCGCTGATCGTAGCGGTCATGAGCGACGGCACCATTTTCTTTGACACGCTGAAGGTTTCCGCTGCGGAACTTACAGCCAAGGTGAAAGAACGCATCACCAACCGCACCGATAAGCACGTCTACCTGAAGGCCGATGCGCGCGCCCGGTACAAGGCCGTGGTTGACGTAGTGGACGATGTCCGATCGGCGGGCGTGGACCAGTTGGGGCTCTTGACCGAACAGCGAAAGAACAAGTAACCGGAAGTTTTCCGGACACGAGGGACATACTTATGGCAATGGCAACTGGGGGCTCGGGGGGCGGGCAGACCTCCGATATCAACGTGACCCCCCTGATCGATGTGCTGCTGGTGCTGCTGATCATCTTCATGGTCATCACTCCGCTCACGCCTAAGGGCCTGGAAGCGCTGGTTCCACAGCCGCCGCCGCCCAACGCTCCGAAGACCGACGACAACCGCACGGTGGTGGTCCAGGTGCTTCAGGGCGCCGAAGGCAGCAGGCCAAAGCTCAAGATCAACCAGGAAGACGCGACCTGGGAAAATCTGGGGACCCGGCTTACGGACATCTTCAAGACCCGCGCCGAGCGCGTGATGTTCGTGAAGGGCGATCCGGATGTGCAGTTCCAGGATGTTGCCCAGGTGATTGACATTGCCCACGGTACCCTGCTCATCGATAAGATCGGGCTGGTAACGGCAAAGATAGAAGCGGGCGAATAAAAAATAACGACTGACTCCTCAGGCGGGGCGGCGCAAGAGCGCTTGCCCCGTGTACTATCGGTGGGCCCATTGAAGAAAAAACTCATAACTCCGGCAAGGGAGCAAGGAATCATGAACAGGAGCGCAAGACTTCTGGCGGTCTTGGCCGTCGCAGCCGCGCTGTTGAGCGCCACGGGCTGTAAAATGCTGAAGGCCCGTGACCAGCTTAACAGGGGCGTACAAGCGTATAAGGGCGGATTCCCTGAAAAGGCGATCGAGCATTTCAAGAACGCGGTCAACCTCGACGACAAGCTGCAGGTGGCGAAACTCTATCTGGCGACCGCTTACACATCGCAATATGTTCCCGGCGCAGAAACGCCTGAGAACCTGAGCATGGCCCAGCAGGCGGTCGAACAGTATAAGGCCGTGCTGAAGGATGAACCGCAGAACAGCACCAGCCTGAAGGGGCTGGCTTTTCTCTACATGCAGATGAAAAGGTTCGATGAGGCCCGGGAGTTCTACAAGAAATCCATCAGCGCCGATCCCAACGATCCCGCAACCTACTATTCCGTGGGTGTGCTCGATTGGACGGCAGTTTATAAAGACACTGCCGACCGCAAATCCAAAGAAGGCCTTAAAGTCGACGAAGAAATGAAAGGCAAGCGCGACCAGAAGCTTTGCGAAGATATCAAGGGCGCCAATGAAAAGCGGGTCGATGAGGGGCTTGAAATGCTGCAGCAGGCCATGGAGAAGCGCCAGGATTACGATGACGCCATGATCTATGTGAATCTTCTCTACCTGCGCAAAGCCGACATGGCATGCAGTGATCCGGAGGCGCGGGCCCAGGACAAGAAGTTAAGCGAGGATTGGACCAACAAGGCCATGGACGCCCGCAAGCGCAAAAACGAAGCCGAAGCCAAAAAGGGCGGTGGCGGAATTATTCTCGACCAGCCCAGCGATCAATCAAAAAGCAAATAGCGCCGGTTGAAGATTTCCGGCAAAGCCCCTCCCATGAGAGGGGCTTTGTTCTTGGCCGGCGGCTGAATCAAGTAGAATCAGTTGCGCGCTTTAGCCGCAGCGCCTGATGGCAAACAGCCTTCATCATGTTCAAAAAAATACTTATCGCCAATCGGGGTGAAATTGCCGTGCGGGTCATACGCGCCTGCCGGGAAATGGACATTGCCACGGTGGCCGTCTTTTCCGAGGCCGACCGGGGTGCGCTCCATGTGAGCAAAGCCGGCGAGGCCTATTGCCTGGGCCCGGCGCCGGCCAGGGAATCGTACCTGAATATCGAGAAAATCATTGCCACCGCGAAACGGAGCGGGGCTGAGGCCATCCATCCCGGATACGGATTTCTATCGGAAAACGCCGCGTTTGCCCGGGCCTGCGGCGAGGCCGGAATCAAATTTATCGGGCCGTCACCCTCAGCCATGGAAGTCATGGGATCAAAAACACGGGCCCGGCAGGCCGTGGAGAAAGCCGGCGTACCCTTCGTGCCCGGCTCCTCCCGAGGGCTTTCGCTGGCGGAAGCAGAGGCCGAAGCCGTGCGCATTGGCTTCCCGGTGATGATCAAGGCGGCGGCCGGCGGCGGCGGCAAGGGCATGCGCATGGTGCGCTCCGCGAGCGAGCTGAAAGCGGCGTTTGAAACCGCCCGCAGCGAGGCCCAGCGGTCGTTTAATGACGGCGAAATCTATCTCGAAAAGCTGATCGAGAACCCACGGCACATTGAAATCCAGGTGCTGGGAGATGAGCACGGCAACTTGGTCTATCTGGGTGAACGCGAATGCTCAGTCCAGCGGCGGCACCAAAAAGTGATGGAAGAGGCGCCCTCGGCCATTGTTGATGAAGATATGCGGCGGCGGATGGGAGAAGTTGCGGTACAGGCGGCCAAGTCCGCTGGATACACCAACGCCGGCACCGTTGAGTTTTTGGTTGATAACGACCGCAAGTTTTATTTTTTGGAGATGAATACGCGGCTGCAGGTGGAGCATCCGGTGACGGAGATGGTCACGGGACTCGATTTGGTGCATTTGCAGTTGCGCATCGCCGCTGGCGAGAAGCTTCCCTTCCGCCAGGAAGATGTCCGGATTCGCGGGCACGCATTGGAGTGCCGCGTGTACGCCGAAGATCCGGACAATAATTTCTTCCCGTCCCCCGGCAGAATTACCCGGTTGGCGCAGCCTTCCGGTCCGGGAATTCGCGAAGACTGCGGTGTGTATGAAGGTTGGGTAGTGCCCCTGGACTATGATCCTATGTTGTCGAAGCTGATCGTTTATGCGCCCGACCGGGCCTCCGCCATAGCGCGTATGCAGCGTGCGCTGGATGAATACTTTGTGGGCGGCATCAAGACCAACCTCGCACTCATACGGCGGATTCTCAGCGATCCGGATTTCGTAGCGGCACGCATCGATACGGGCTTTCTGGACCGTCTATTGACTGGCCGCAATGGGGCCGGCCAGCCTTCCGGGGAACTGGACGAAGTTGCAGCCATTTCCGCTGCGTTCTTCGCGATGGCCGCGGTCCACAACGGGCGGGATGGTGACGCACCAGCCGCCAGCCGCCAGAACGCCAGCCCGGCCTGGAAGCGGGCGGCGCGCAGCGAGGCGCTGCGTAACCCATGATCTACGAAGTCACCGTTGCCGAAAAGACCTATCGTGTGGAATTCACGCGCGTGGCGGAATCGTGGCGCTGCCGGCTCGATGGCCGGGAGATGGAGGTGGATTTTGCCTCGACACAGGCTGGCGTCCTTTCGATTTTGATCGCGGGCAAATCATACGAGGTCCGACAGCAGACCAGCGGCGGCGAAACCAGCGTCGTGATAGGGCATCGGAGCTTTGGCGTGGCTGTCCGTGACCCCAGAGCATTGCGCTCCCGGCAGCCCGCGAGCGCGCAGGGGGCGGGAGTAAAGAAGATTACCGCTCCCATGCCCGGCAAGGTGGTCCGGGTGCTGGTGACTGTGGGCTCAGAGGTGGAGGCCGGCCAGGGTGTGCTGGTGATCGAGGCGATGAAGATGCAGAATGAACTTAAGTCGCCCAAAAAGGGCGTTATCAAGAAGCTGACCGCCACCGAAGGATCGGCCGTAGAAGCCGGCCAGACCCTGGCTGAGGTCGAATAAGGCCGGAAGGCTACTTCTGTCCGGTGTTCTTCAGGATGTCGGCGGCATAGTAGTTGCGGACTTCTGCCTCGTTGTGGAGCACCGTATCGTAGGCAGAGCGCAGAAACTGCTCCCGCTGGGTGCGGAGCTGATTGCGGATCAACCCCTGGACGTTGGGGTCGCTCAGATCACGCTGGCCAGCGGCCTCTTTGCCATTCAGCTTGACGATTCGATATCCGATGCCCTGGTGTGAAATGGGATTGACCACCGGCACGACTTCGCTGAACTGTCCTGGCTTCAACTTGGCGATGGCGTCGCGGGTGGCTGCGTCAGTGTTCTTAAGCTGAGACTCGGGCGTAGCTCCCAGATCGCCTCCGTTGCGGGCGGTATCCGGGTCTTCCGACGCCTTGGTGGCCAGACTGGCGAAGTCTGCGCCCCGTTCTAATTCCTCGTGGACTCGTTTGATCTTTTCCCGGGCCTGGGTATCGTTGCGGGTGCGATCAGCGGGGTTGGGCGACTGCGGGTTGGGCTGCGAGTTCACAAAAATGTTGGCCAGGTAATATTGTGGTTCAATGACATTAAACTGGGACTTGTGCTCATTGTAAAAGGCCTGAATGTCGGCTTCTGAAATAACCACGCGCGACGCGATTTCCTTGTTCAGCAGCTTTTCAATGGTCAGATTGCGCCGTATCTCCTGTTTGTAGTCTTCTTCGGTGAACGCCGTCTCTTGCAGCTTCCGCGCGAACTCCTCTTTGGTGTAAGGCGCTTTGAGCTGGTTCAACTTGGCTTCGATTTCGTCATCGGTGGCTACGATGCCCAGCTTTTCGGCCTGCTGCAGATAAAGCCGCAGATCGATCAACTGGTGGAGAAGCTCCAGCCGCAGGGCCTGTTCCTGGTCGGCGGGCGGCTTCTGGGGAGCGCCGGCAATCTGCCTTTGATACACCTTGTCGACTTCCGACCGCAGGATCTTATAGCCATTCACCTTGGCCAATACGTCGTTCGCCGGCTTTGCCGGGCACCCCGTAAGCAAAAGGGCCAAGCCCAAACCCAGCAGAATCGGACCACGCGGAACTTTATGCGCCTGAATCAAACAGTTTGCCTCCCTAAGCCCAAGTTGAGATGGGAACTACGATATCTAAATCGCGCGCAATTAGCTACTCTCTTGCGCCTTCCACGGAGGGCGCGGGCTTATCGGCCGGAGGGGGTTTCTCGCCAGCGGCCACCAGCGCCCGGTCAAGGATCGCCCGCATCGCGTCCGGAGGAATGGCGCCCGAGACCTTTTCTCCGTTGATGAACATGGTCGGAGTGGAATCCACACCGAGTTTGTCAGCTTCCGCCATCGAGGCCCGCACGGACGCTTCGTCATTGGCGGTGACGCAGGCATTTATCTTCTGGCTATCGAGATGGCGCCTCCCGGCTACATCCGTAGCGATGCGATTCAGATTGGCGGTGGCCTCCGCAGGATTCTGCCCCGAAACCTGACGCTGCTTCTCATGCACGTAGTCCGCGAATTCCCAATAGGCGCCATTGTCTTGCGCCGCGAGACAGTTGGCGGCGACCGCGGCGTGTAGGGCCCAGGGATGGATTTCCACCAGCGGATAGTCCTTGTAAATGATCTTCACCAGGCTGCCGTACTTCAGCAGCAAGTCCGGGAAAAGAGTGGCGTGCATGCGGGAGCAGAATGGGCACTGGAAGTCGTCGAAATTGACGATCGTCACTTTAGCGGCCGCGTTGCCCCGCAAGGGCCTTCCCTGAACGTCGATCTTCGACATGAGGTCCTGCGACACGTCAAACTTCTCGAGGTGGGCCAGTGTCTTGCGGTCCGCGGAAATCAAGAAATCATGTTTGGTGACACGCCCACCGCCGGTGAAGGCGACCGTGATGTGATCGTATCCCGGCACCTCGCTCGCATCCGGCCCGGCGACCGAAATCTCGATTTGCGAAGGCACACTGTAACGCGAACGCACTTCCGTCTGGATTCGCCGCGCTATTTCCGGAGACAAAGGAATGGCAGCAGCGGCATGGTGGTCCTGGCTAAAGCATGAAGCTGTGGAAACAATTAGAAAAGCATTCAAAAAAGCCGCAATTTTCTTCACCAATCAACACCTCTTGCGCCACTGGGAATAACCCTGATTATCTCACGAAGCGCGGCCTCCGGGGGCAGGAAGGGAGTGTCAGGAAGGGAGCTTCACGAGCCCGGGGGAAGTCAGTTTGGCATTCATGGAGCCGGAGCGGAACCCTTCAGTATCCAGGGTGACGTATGTAAAGCCCAGGCCTTTGAAGATCCGGGTCAACTCGGCAAACATGGCCAGGCTCAAAGCGGCCGCCAGTTCGCCGTGTGCGATCTCGATGCGTGCGATTTCTCCATGATGGCGCACACGCACCTGGCGGAATCCCAGGGCATGCAAGGCATCCTCGCCCCGCTCGACGGCCTGCAGGGCTTCAGGGGTGACCGGACGGCCGTACTCAATGCGCGACGAGAGGCAGGCGGAGGCGGGCTTGTCCCAGACGCGCAGGCCAGCGCGCCGCGCCAGTTCCCGGATATCCGCTTTGGAAAGACCGGCCTGCAGCAACGGGGCCGCCACGCCGTGATTGCCGGCGGCTTTCTGCCCTGGGCGGAAATCGCCTTGGTCATCAAGATTCACGCCATAGGCGATGGACTGGAACCCGCCCGCAATCGCAAATTCAGCCATCACGTTGAACAGCTCATCCTTGCAGTGGAAGCAACGGGAAGCATCATTCCGGGCGTATTCGGGTTTGGCCATTTCCTGCGTCTGGACGACCCGCAGAGGGATCTGCTGCTCCTCGGCAAAGGCGATGGCATCCTGCAATTGGGTGCGGGCCAGGCTGGCGGAATCGGCGATCACCGCAAGCATGTCCCCACCCAGCGCCTGGTGCGCGGCCCAGGCCAGATATGCGGAATCGACTCCCCCGGAATAGGCCACCAGGGTGCGGCCCAGGCCGGTGAGCTGCTCGTGGAGGTGGCGCTGTTTGCGGGCTAGTTCCATGAATTGATTTTACTCAGATTTGGTAAGTGAGTAATTTGGTAAGTGAGTAATTTGGTAAGTGGGTAATTAGCAGGTACTCAACGCCCATTATTAAATTACCAAATTACAAAATTACCCACTTACCAAATTCAGAACAGTCTTTCCTGCCGTTTAAGGTTGCCGAAGGTCCCGATGTTGGTGAGCGTGAAGGCAAAGCGGAAAGAGTTCTCATTGCGCACCGAGCCCAGGGCGAAGCGGCGATATTCAAAGCTCAGGCCGCAGCAATCCCAGTTGTATGAAGTTTGGGCGGAAGAGTATTGCAGAAAGCTGAAGGTGGAATCCACTCCGGCGCTTACGGCAGCGCTCAATCCCCTCTTGGCAGGGCCGCCATAGCCCACCAGGGCGCGCAATTGGTTGAACTGGTTGGGCCCAGGCAAGGGGTTGGCGACAAAAAGTTCTCCAGGCACCACCAGGAACGCGTGACTGCCCTGCACAAAGAGATTGCCAAAATGCATTGTTGCGAATGTGGTGCTGGCGTTGATGCGACCCTTCTTGGGGTCGTAGTCCAGCTCCCACTGCAAGTCACTGTTGGCGCCGGTGCGGGCCCGCAGGCGCGACACAATCGGAGAGAAGACGCGCGGCTCAGTGAGAAACGCGATACCGGCAAAATCGGCGGTGGTGGTGAGCACGTTGCGGCGGCCGTTGACCAGGGCGTTGCCGAAACCCGGAGCAAAAAAGTACTTCTGTTTTACTTCCCAGGAAATGACCTCGTTGGCCGTAGGGGTGCATCTGGCAGTGTCCGCCGGAGGGGCTGTCGCCGCCGGATTGCCCTCCTGGGTGCTGTCCGCTGGCGTTTCCGGGGCCGATTCAGCGCATGACTGGTCAGCTTTCTTGAGGTAGAGCCTCTGCGTCAGCCCGTACTGCACCTCGTTGGTGTCGCTGAGCAGGTCGCGGAAATCAAAGCGAATGATCGAAGGAAAATTCTCAACTCCGTTGGTGTACTTGTAAGTGGCTTTGACCTCCACCGTGTGCTTGACTTTCCTGCCGGCCAGAGAGCGGTCGAACACCTTGCCCAGGGTGGGCGGGCGCATTTCCAATGATGTCGTGAAAGCGCGGCGATTGACGGCGTCCTGGATGGCGACTCCAATGGCGGTGCTGGGTACGCGGGTTTCCGTGTAGAACGTATCCTGCAGAGAGACTTCAGGGCGGAAGGTCCATCCGCGATAAAACAGCGGCACCGAAACGCTTGGCCGGATGTCGAACCGGCCGACCAGATTGGGCGTATCGAAACCCGGTTCAGAGCGCCGCAGGCCTTCCAGCGCCCCATCGAACGACCAGTAGACCGGCGTTATGCCCAGGCGCTGGTCCACGCTCGAAACTTCAAGGCCTGGGGCATGAAAAATCGTGACCAGGTCGCCCCGCTGGATGCTCTGGAAATTCTGGTAGCGCGAAGCGAAGGCATTGAAAGAAACGCCTTGAAATGTCTTGGAGAGAAAAACGACTGACTTTACCTCGGAATTCACTGCCTGGGAGAAGTTTTCGGTGAAAGCCTGCCGGAAAAGATAGGAGCTGAGGTAGTTCAGCGAGGCCACACCGCGAAAGCCGCTTGGAAACTCGGCTTCGCCACTCAGCTTGACGTCTTCTCCACCCTGATTGACCCGAGGGGTCCCCGTACCACGGTCGAGCACCCCGAAATAATCAAAGTTCAAATAAGAATTCTCGCGGGCCCGGAGCCGGAAATTGTCGCGCAACGACCAGCCGCGCCGGGAGAAATACTCCGCGCCAATGGTAGCGTCGGCGCTCCGGTTGATGGCCCAGAAAAATGAATCGCCCAAAATCGTTCCCTTGCGTGATGACGTGCCGAAAGTCGGCACCAGAAAGCCGCTCTGCCGCCGCAGCTTCTCCACCGGATGCGAAGCATACGGCAAGTAGAGAACAGGGACGCCTCTAATCCGGAACAGCGTGTTGTAGACGCGGGCTGAACCGCTAAGATCGACGACGATCTTGCCGGCGCTAAAGGTCCACTTGGGGTGCGGTAACTCGCAGGAAGTCACCGTGCCATCGTGAATCACATAGACATCGTCTCCAGTCTTCTCCACGATCTTGCCGGCAAAGACCAGCGGACTCGACGACGTAAGAATCGCATTGCGGCCTTTGAAGTGGGCGCCGGTGGTCCCGGCAACGTCATAGAACTTGCCGGTCTGGTCTTGCAGGTTGAACGATCCTTTGCTGGCGGTCAGATGCAGGTCGCGGGGGCCGCCATCGAGCGCCAAATGGCCTTCGGCAGCGATGTCACCCGAATCCGAATCGTAGGTGATGGAATCGGCATGCAGATCATAGTCCTGGAATTTAATTTCCACTTCGCCGCGCAGGGTATAGACGCTGTGGTTCTTTTCCTGCTGCCGGGCGGAAATGGTCACAGGTTGGCCTTCGACCCCGGAAATGCGGGGCTTGCGGGCGGCCTGCGGAGCGTCCGCCGGGGACTGCTGGCTGGGCGTTGCGTCAGGGTGTGCCTGGCTCATAACTAGCGAAGCACCGGGAAACAGGTGACAAATCAAGGCGGCCGTGATAACTAAAAGGAATCGGAACTGCATGGGTTTTTAAAAAAGGACTGAACGGGCAAGGTACCATGCCGGGTTTTGCAAAGGCAAAGTATTCCTTACCCATGCCGTTCCTGGCTTCTGGCGAAGCTTCTAATTTAACGCATGGCCTGCCCTGTCTGTGGTAAAGCTTCCCCATGTCTTCATGAGTACGCACGCACCACTATTTTTATCGATCCTGAGGTCACAGATGACAGCGAACAGCAGTTCGCCCTGTCTCTTGACCGGCCGGCGGCCCTGCCAAGGGCGGCCAATGCCGGTCCGCAGCCGCCTCTCGAGGATGAATACTGGCGCCAGGAAGTCGCTTCACGCGTACAACAGCACCGGGCGCGGCGCCGCCGGCGCGATCCTAATGCTACCCTGGCGCTCGATTTCGCGTCCGAGGCTCCATACGCAGTGCCAGAGGTCGCCGCTGGATCGATGCAATCATCGCCCATGGTTGCATCTGTGCCCCAGATGCTTGCCCAGTCCGCTACGGTGAGGCCGTCCCTCGTCTTTCAAGCACGAGCTCTGGCAGCACAGGTCGAAGAAGTACAGGTTGAAGAAGTACAGGCCGAAGAAGTAGAAGCCGCGCTTCCCTCCGCAACCGCAACGCCAAGCGTGCTAATGCCCGAGCCAGATGATCCGAGGCCCGAGCCCTATAAAGTCATCCAGTTTCCCCGTGCTCTGAAGCAGGAAACGGTTGCAGAAGCGGACGGGCCCGCGGAGACCTTAGAGCTGGCCGAACCCGTGCTCGATACCCCTCGCATCCTCGATGCACCGGAGCCGGAACCCGGGCACATGGAGTTGATGCACAGCTTTGCCGACATCGAACTGGAAGCCAGCCATAGCGAAGAGCCAGACGATCTACCACCCATGCCGGCCCCACTGGCGATCCGGTTCTTTGCCGGCGTGGTGGACCTGCTGGTGCTGTTGGCTGCCGGTCTGGTCTTTGCGAGCGTGTTCCTGTGGTTAGCAAGCACATTGCCGCCTGCCCGCCTGCTGCTGCCTTCGGTCATGGTTTCCGGGGTGCTTCTGTGGCTGGTCTACCAGTATGCTTTCCTGGTGTACTCGGCAGGCACGCTGGGCATGCGCATGGCCCAGCTCGAGCTGTACACCTTTGCCGGCGAACCGGCCTCGATGGCCCAGCGCCGCGGACGAGCACTGGCGGCCGTCTTGTCAGCCGGTTCGCTGGGAGTGGGCTATCTATGGGCCTACGTGGATGAAGACACGCTCTGTTGGCATGACCGGATCACCGGGACGTGTTTGAAGGAGAAGAATCACGGCGCGATGTAGCCACAACCAAAACCTTTGAAACACAGAGGAACAGAGGAAACAGAGGTGGGATTGGGTTGTGATGTAGGGCACAGATCGCCGTAAAAGACGCACCTAAATTTCCGGCCTGCTGGCCCTTCCTTCTTGACAATCTTGGATGGCAGCCTTGCCTTAGCTTCACAACCCTAAAAACCTCCGTTGCCTCTGTTCCTCTGTGTTTCAAAGGTTTTGGTTGTGGCTCTGTTGCTCTGTGTCTCCGTGGTGGGTTCTAGTTTTTGCTAACATCAATTCAATGTCCAATTCAACCTCATCCAAGGCCCGTGTCCGGTTTGCTCCGTCTCCTACGGGGCAGCTTCATGTCGGCAATGCGCGTACAGCGCTCGTGAACTGGTTGTTTGCGCGGCAGCAGGGCGGCAGCCACATTCTGCGTATTGAAGATACCGACTTGGAGCGTAGCGAAGTCCGCTTCGAAGCCCAATTGATCGACGATCTCAAGTGGCTGGGTCTCGACTGGGATGAAGGCCCGGATATCGGCGGCCCGCATGTGCCGTACCGCCAGTCGGACCGCATGGACCTGTATCGCGTCCGCGCGGAACAATTGATTCAGCAGCAGAAGGCTTATTACTGCTTTTGCACCGTGGCCGAGCTGGAGCGCGAGCGCGAATCGGCGCTGGCGGAGCACCGTTCACCCAATTATTCCGGGAAATGCCGGAATCTCAGCGGCGAAGAGGTACAGAAGCGGCGCGCCGCGGGCGAGCCGGCCGCCATCCGCCTGAGGATACCCGAACGCCCCATCCGTTTCCACGATATCGTCCGCGGGCAGGTGCAGTTCGACAACGAATCGGTCAGCGATCTGATCATCATGCGTTCCAGTGGCGTGCCTGTTTACAACTACGTCGTAGTGGTCGATGACATCGAGATGCAGATCACGCACGTGATTCGCGGTGACGACCATCTTTCCAATACGCCCAAGCAGGTGGCGTTGTACGAGGCGCTGGGATCGCCGGTCCCCGAATTCGCCCATCTATCGACCATTCTGGGTCCGGACCGGGAGCGGCTTTCGAAGCGGCATGGGGCCACCTCCATTGCCAACTTCCGCGAAATGGGCGTGCTGCCCGAGGCGCTGGTGAACTATCTGGTGCTGCTGGGATGGGCGCCAAGCGGCGGCAACCGTGAGACCTTTACGCCCCAGGAACTGATTAAGGAATTCTCCCTCCAACGGGTAACGCCTTCGCCGGCCATCTTTGACATGGAGAAACTGCACTGGCTGAACCGGCACTATATCAAGCAGGGCCCGCTGGAGAAGATCCACGCGCTTGCCCAGCCGTTTTTCCAGAAGGCCGGACTGCTACCTGAACAGCCGGCCCCGGAAGTGGACCAGTGGTCGGCGAAGCTGGTCAGCCTTCTGGCGCCCTACGTCGATAAGTTGGAAGAGCTGCCGCAGAAAGCGGCGTCGATCTTCCGCTACGATGCCAAGGCCGCCGTCGCCGCCGAGGACAATCGCGAAACGCTGAGCGGCGAAAAGACGCGGGCGGTAGTCGCAGCTTTCTGCACCCGCGCCGGCGCGGAGGCCTCCCTCGCCCCCGAGCGCTTCAAGGCCATCATGAATGAAATCAAAGCCGAGACCGGGGCCAAGGGCAAAGACCTGTTTCACCCGGTGCGCGTGGTGCTGACCGGGTCACACTCCGGGCCGGATTTCGATAAGGTGATTCCCTTGCTGGAAGAAGGGTACAGGCTGGCGCTGCCGGTACACGTGAAGAGCGTGGCCGAGCGGATTATTGAATTTACAGCAGCTTTCTAGGACCAAAAAACCTTAGCACTGATGAACACTGATAAAAGCACTAATACACACAGATGAAGAGCCCAAGGGGAAATCAGGGATTGCGCGGATGGAACTGACCTTCATGGATTAGACAAAAGTAGGGCCATTTTCTGGATCCGCATCGATTCGCGGGCGATTGCCTTGTGTTCTTTTCTACAGCAAAATTCTGTGAGGATCAGTG
Organism: Saccharimonadales bacterium (SeqCode); assembly: GCA_035568495.1. GTDB lineage: Bacteria > Acidobacteriota > Terriglobia > Terriglobales > Acidobacteriaceae > Angelobacter. Next base: position 78,588 of record DATMNZ010000057.1, read on the forward strand.
CTTTTATCAGTGTTCATCAGTGGTAAGGTTTTGCCGGAGAATGTGAACCCACTCCCTATCAGTTTCGATTTCCCCCACAGCTACGAAGTCAAAGTGCTGGAATCCTATTCCCTGACTCATCCGCTGGGAAAGCTGCACCACTTCCCGGCGGAGCTGGAAGAGGGTGATCGGGTGGGTGCTTACCTGCGGGTCGTTCCCCAAAACGGTACGCCCTGGGTTGGGTTCTTCGCCCTGGGTTTCGATTCGGCGCAGGTGGCGCATGGCATTTTTTCCTGCCCCGACGCTGGTTCGTTCTGCGTAGCGGCGGGCGGATACGCCTACATTGTCAGCGCCGCCGGTCCGCAAAACTGGGAGCAGGTCAATCAGCGTCCGGTACTGGAGATCAAATCGGTCCTTCACCTGAAGCTGCTGCTGTTCATCGGATTCACGAGCATCACCGCCTGCGGAGAGACGGGAATGCAATGGACCACGGAGAGACTTTCCTGGGAAGGTCTGTCGATTGCGGAGATCAAAGGCGAGAAGCTATCCGGAACGGGCTGGGATGCGCTCAAAGATAAAGACGTGGCATTCGAGGTTGACCTGCGCACCGGCAAGAGCCGCGGTGGAGCAAGACCGTAGAAGAACAAAAGGCGGGATGCGCATCATGGTGTAGACGTAACTTGTTACGTTTAAAGGTGTCCGTCTAAAACACGGCATCAAGGCCGCCGAGAATCTCCGCTCTCTACCTCGTCGGCCCACTTGCCCCGGCACGCTATAATCTTGCATGGCGACTACCACACAGCCATTCAGTTCCAACCGGATGCTGGCTGCCAAGTTCGAGCACTTGCTGAAGAAGGTCACCGCCAATCGACCGCACGACGATCTTGAAATCATCCGCAAAGCGTATGGGTTTTCCCTCACCCACCATGAGGGCCAGGTCCGGGCCTCGGGTGAACCCTATCTGATTCATCCTCTGGAAGTGGCCATCGTGCTCGCGGATATGAAGCTCGATTCCACCGCCATTTCCGCAGGCCTCCTGCACGATGCCATTGAAGATACGCCGGTCACGAACGCCGATATCCAGCGTGAATTCGGCGACCAGGTAGCGCACATCGTCGAAGGCGTCACCAAGATCGACAAGATCGATTTTGCCAGCCGCGAAGAGCGCCAGGCTGAAAACGTGCGCAAGATGGTGCTGGCCATGGTCGATGACATTCGCGTGGTGCTGATCAAGCTGGCCGACCGCTTGCACAACATGCGCACGCTGAACCACCTCCCCGAAATCCGCCAGCTGAGCGTGGCCCGCGAGACCCTTGAGATCTACGCCCCTCTGGCCCACCGGCTGGGGATGGGCAAGGTGCGCGGCGAACTCGAAGACCTGGCCTTCGGCTACGTCGATCCGATTGGATATGAGCAGGTGCGGGCGGCAGTGGAATCGCGCCGCAAGGCCGGTGAGAAATTCCTGGCCGGTGTGGTCAAAACCCTGCAGGAAAAGCTGAAAGAGAACGTCGTGGAAGCGCTGGTGGAAAGCCGCATCAAGCGTCTCTACAGCATCCACCAGAAGTTGGTGCGCCAGCGAATCACCTTCGACCAGGTCTATGACCTGCTGGCCCTGCGCATCATCACCAAGTCGGTGAAAGACTGTTACACCGTGCTGGGCGCGATTCACCAGATGTGGCGGCCAGTACCGGGACGCATCAAGGATTTCATCGCCATGCCCCGGCCCAACCTCTACCAGTCGTTGCACACCACGGTCATCACCGAAAGCGGTACCCAGTTCGAAGTGCAGATCCGCACCGAAGAGATGCACAAGATGGCCGAGGAAGGCATTGCCGCCCACTGGAAGTACAAAGACGGCCAGCCGGTCAGCGCCAAAGATGAGAAGCGGCTGGCCTGGCTGCGGCAGGTGGTGGAATGGCAGCAGGATATCAAGGACCCCAGCGAATTCCTTTCGACGCTCAAAGTCGATCTCTATCCTGAAGAGGTATATACGTTCACTCCCAAGGGCAGAGTGGTGATCCTGCCACGGGACGCTTCGACCATCGACTTTGCCTATGCCATCCATACCGAGGTCGGCCATTCCTGTGTGGGCGCCCGCGTAAACGGCAGGATTGTGCCGCTGCGCTGCAAGTTGCACCACGGCGACGTGGTGGAGATCATGACCCAGGCCGCCCACAATCCCAGCCGTGACTGGCTGGCCTTTACCAAATCATCCCGCGCCCGCAACAAGATCAAACACTGGCTGAATGTCCACCAGCGGGAACGCGCCATCGAAATCGGCAAGAAGCTGATTGAAAAGCTGGCGCGCAAATTCCAACTGGCGTTCAAAAACTTTGACGAGAAACAGATGGAAAAAGTGGCCAGGGAATACGGCCTGGGTTCGGGGCAGGACCTGCTGGCCGGCATTGGTTATGGCAAATTTTCAGCGCGGCAGATTCTGGCCAAGCTCTCGCCCCAGGTGACCGAAGAGGGCGCAACCCCAGAAGACGCCAAGCCGGCCGGCGCATTGAGCAGCATGATCCGCCGGGTCTTTGGACAAAGCGCCGAAAGCGCCGCCATCAAGGTGCGCGGACACGACGACCTGCTCGTATATCGCGCGCGGTGCTGCAATCCCATTCGCGGCGAGGCCATCGTGGGCTATGTGACCCGGGGCAAAGGAGTGGCCGTCCACGCCATCAGTTGCTCGAACGTTACCAACCTGATGTACGAAGCCGACCGCCGCATCGCCGTGGAGTGGGCCAAGCCCTTGAAGTCCACGGGCAGTTCTACCTATCCGGTAAAACTGGCGGTCTTCTGCGACAACCGTGCCGGAATGTTAAAGCAGTTGACGTCCGTCATCAGCGATGACAATACCAATATCCGCAATATCGAGGCGCGCACCGCAGACCGCGAGGCCACCATCGACATGGTGATCGACATCGAAGACGTAAAACACCTGGAACGCATCATGGCCGGCCTGCGAAAGATTCCAGGGATTCGCGACGTGCAGAGGCTGGGGAAGGTGTAGCGAGGAAGCACTTAGCAAATAGCACTCAGCATTCAGCCATGAAACCGTTGGGGCGGGTTGGTGTTGCCGGTGCTGAGTGCTTTGTTTTTGGGTGAGATGAGACGCTGGCGTCCGCATAAAGGTTTCAGGGCTGAGTGCTGACGGCTGAGTGCTATTAATAATTGCCATTTGCTAACTTCTCATCTGATATTCTTGGTTCCCACAACTTTCTGGAGGAACAGTGAATGAACGCAAGAGAAGTGATATCCACCCCCAACGCACCTAAAGCCATCGGACCATACTCGCAGGCCATCAAGGCGAACGGTTTCATCTTCATTTCCGGTCAAGTGGCGTTCAACCCGGCAACCGGCGAGCTCATTACTGGGGGCATTCAGGAGCAGACCCAGCAGGTGCTGAAAAATCTGGAAGCCATTCTGGCAGCGGCGGGCAGCAGTTGGGAGAAAGTCGTGCGCACCAACGTTTATCTCAAGAACATGTCGGAGTTCGCCCAGATGAATGAAATCTACGGGAAAGTGTTCAAAAGCGATCCGCCCGCCCGGAGCACCGTGGAAGTGGCGCGCTTGCCTCGTGATGTTTCCGTAGAGATCGATCTGATTGCACTGGCGTAAGGCGGAGAAAGCGCCGGCGCGCACCGGGAATGTTCGGTGCAGAATCGTGGCCTTCCGGTGCCCGCGGCTGCTATAGCCCACGCTGCGCCACCCTTCGATCTGGTTGGATCGCTCGCAGGTGGAAGCCCCGGACTTCGGTCCGGGGAGCGCGGCCTTCCAGGCCGCGCGGCGAATCAGCCTGTCATGAGTATGGGCTTTAGCCCTGGTGGCGCTGCATCCAACTCCGTCCCTGGAAACGCGGACGAGTAGTGAAACAATTCTGGACGATCCGCTAATCTCGCCTTGACCGGATTCTGATGAATATAATAGCGATGCTGCGCGTAATCCTTTGGGTCTCGAACGCGGTGATTGGTGAAGCCCGCCTGCCAGACGGCGAAATTCAAATTGAGTTCCTTCTTCACACGATATGAAAATCCACCCTTGATGAATTGCATCGTTTTTTCCAGGGGAACTTCTGGAGCGGGAGTAATGCTAGGAAGATGAACAAGGATTCAACGGGTTTCCGCGACTTTGTTGGAAAGTTTTCGCGGGGCTGGTATTGGAAGCGAAAACTATTTCTTAGTGCGGCGCCGAAGGGGTGACCGCGTTCCCGATGCGCCCCCTGATAGTCTTCTGCAAGAGCAGGGCCGGAGCGGAATTGGGATTGATCGCCAGCACCTTTTGGGCGGTTTCGAGGGCCTTCTGGTGGTCGCCAAGAACGGTTTGGGCCCGCGCCACCTGGACCAGCGCATCGGGATTGGCGACCTTGAGTTCCGATGCCTCCTTGAGCGATTTCTGCAAATCGGCCTTGGCCTCCAGGTTCGCTGGATGGGTCTCGATCTCCGAAGACATTCGATTCAGGTTCTTGATCAGCTCGATCTTATGCTGAAGCTGCCTGGCTTCCACAGCATTCGGATCAGATTGAAGCGCTTTTCCCAAATTCCCGCTGGCGGAGGCCTCGTTTCCCAAAGCATATTGCGCCTGAGCCAGCACCGTCAGAATCCGGGCGCTGGAGGCCGGTCTCGCCGCCATCTGGGTAACCTGATCCTGCAGCGCCTGGCGCGCGGCCGGATCGGTAGGCTTGGCCTGGAGTTCCTGCGTGGTCTTTTCCAGTGTGATTGCGCCATCGCTGTATTGGATGGACTTGATACTGGGGTAGCCAATCATGGCGATCGGAAGCATGAAAAATCCCAGCAGACTCGTAAACTTTCTCTTGTGCAGCACTTGATATAACAGAGAAAAGATCAGCGCCAGGAACAGGATCACGCCCAGCACTAGCAGCACGACCTCATAAAGATACAATCCCTCAAACAAATTCACGGCCCCTCCCATGATCTCCGGCTGCGTCCTGGGCGCCGGGTGAGCGCACCGTTCTCCTGCCTGAGTAGTGTCGGTAATCATACGTCCGTTTCATGCGCTGGACGCAAATAAATTCCGGATCCGGGGGAATTGGCCTGATCTCCCAGGCGGTTCACGGCAGTCGCAGTTCCACAGGATTCGCAAAATACAAAATGGAAACTGCTTGCCCTACGTTATTTCATGATAAGGTTGGCCACTTCGCAAAAATCCCGGCGGGCAGGGGATGGATGGCAAGGAGCACAAAAATGCTGGAAAAGAAATGTTTGATATTGGTGCTGCTGATGGTGTGCGCCATGCAGTCCACGGTGGCACAACAACCAGCGCCTCCGGAGAAAACGCCGGATTTGATCGTGGAGAAAGCCTATTGCGGCGAGGCCGGTCTGGCCCATGATCTGTGCGAACTCGGTGACACGCTGCACGTCAGCTTCACCAACCTGCAGAAATGGATGGAGGCTGACTCTGCGAAAAACAAGCCTGCGGCCCTGGTGCTGGTACTCGATGGCAGAGTGATGAAAGGCATCTCCGCCCGAGGGCCGAAGACGGATTTCAAAGAACTGGACTTCGATCTCAAGTTTCTCGATACCACTGAGACTGACAGCAAAGATAACGTGGCTGCCTGGACCGCACTGCTCAGCAACGCCAAGCACAAGCGGACCCTGAACGTCAGCGTGGCGCTTGCAGGAAATCCTCCTTATGCGGGTTCGGCGGCCATTACGCTTCAGGTTTTCCCGTCTTATAGCTGGCTGATCGTCGGCTTTCTGATTGTTCTGCTGGCCGCCTTTTTGCTGCTGGCCTACAGGAGTGACATCCTGCGGGACGGCCCCAGTGCTCCTGGTATGCCGAGGCTATCGTTCAGCCTGGCCCGCTGTCAGATGGCGTGGTGGTTCTTCATCGTCTTGGCCGCCTTCAACTACATCTGGATGGTCACCGGCGATCACGATTCGATCACCGCCGGCGCCCTGATACTGATGGGGATCAGCGCCGCCACCGGCATGGGCTCGGTCGTGCTGGATTCGAGCAAGCGTGACCAGCGGCAGTCGTTGCAAAATGAGCAGGCCGCACTGACCGCCCGCCTGCCCGTGCTGGCTGCCACTCTGGCCGCGTTTCCGGTGCCCGCCAACGCCGCTGAGTTGCAGGCCGAACAGCAGCAACGGACCGCGCGCCTGGCCGAGGTGAACACCGCATTGAACAAGCTGCCGTCGCCGCCGGGCGCGTCCTCCGGCTTCATGCGCGACATCCTGCAGGATGAAACCGGCGTGAGCTTTCATCGCTTCCAGATCGCTGCCTGGACCGTGGTGCTGGGGTTTGTTTTTGTGGTGTCCGTCTATGAAGGACTCGCCATGCCCGATTTCAGCCCTACCCTGCTCGGCCTGATGGGCATCAGCTCAGGAACCTACATTGGATTCAAGATTCCGGATCCGCAGAAATAGCGTTGGGGCAAAGGGTGTGGGGGATACTGTTTACGACGCCTTTACGATCTTGCCCGACTTGAGGCATTGTGTGCAGACACGCATACGCTTGTTGCCGCCTTTGACTGCCGCCCGCACCGGGCGCAGATTCACGTTCCAGCGCCGCCGGGAGACGTTGTGGGCGTGGCTCACTTTGTTTCCAAATTGCGGCCCTTTGCCGCAGACTTCACATACTTGTGCCATTTCGGGTAACTCCGGAAAACTGACTCAGAAGGGTTTCTATACTGAAGGCTTCAGAGCTCTGTGATTAAAGCTAAATTTTACAGCAGGATAGCGGTGGTTGGCAAATCGCCCCCAGCAAGAACATTGAGCCGCGAATGAACGCAAATGAACGCAAATAAAATAAACGCAAATAAACGCGAACGAAGAGCAAAAACATAAAGACAGGACCAAAATCAAAGAGCCCGCTTGTCCCTTTTCGGAAGCTCTTTGTGTTCGTGTCTTGGCCTCTGATTCGCGTTGATTCGCGTTCATTCGCGGCTCAATGCTTTTCGCCTTATGCGATACTACGAACATGCCCTTTGCCGAACCGAAGAACGTTAACGTCCAGGTCACGACCGGCGCGGGGGTTGATATTGATTGGACCGACGGGCATAAAACCCACTATTCCTTCCAGTGGCTGCGGGACGCCTGCCCGTGCGCGACCTGCGAAGAAGAGCGCGCCAAGACCGGACGAAAACCGGGTGAGACGGTGCGCACGCCTGCCACCTTGCTGCCCATGTTCAAACCCGCGTTGAAGCCTACTGAGGTGTCCCCGGTGGGCAAGTATGCGATGCATTTCAAGTGGAATGACGGTCACGAAAGCGGCATCTACTCCTGGGACTATCTGCGGACGCAATGCCGTTGTCCGGAGTGCCAGTTGCAATCGGCCCCTGAGGGCGAACGGCAATAGCCCCTGTGAACCTTCTCGATCAACTCAATCCGCAGCAGCGCGAAGCGGCCGAGGCCGTGGGAGGGCCGGTGCTGATTCTGGCCGGTGCGGGCAGCGGCAAGACCCGGGTCATCACCTACCGCATCGTCCACTTGGTTGAAGACCTCGGCGTGCAGCCTGACTCCATTCTGGCCGTGACTTTTACCAACAAGGCCGCGGCCGAAATGGCCGAGCGCGTCAACCACCTGCTCAGCGGACGCACGCTGGCCAAGCCCCGCGTCTCGACCTTCCATTCATTCTGTGTGCGCGTGCTGCGCCGGGATATCGAAGCGCTGAACGTCGTTCCCGGTCAGGGCTACAAGAAAGACTTTGCCATTTACGACGATACCGACCAGCAGAGCATCGTGAAAGCGGTCATGCGCCGGATGGGCCTCGATGACAAGCAGCTCAAGCCCAGCGTAGTGCTGGGGCGCATTTCGTGGGCCAAGAACCACATGCTTGACCCGCAGGAAATCTATCTGCAGTCTGCCGACCGGCTGAGCGAGGTCGTGGCCCAGGTGTTCGCGGAATACCGCAAGGAATTGCGGAAGGCCAATGCTCTCGATTTCGACGACCTGCTGCTCGATACCGTGCGCCTGCTGAAGTCTTCCGCCGAAGTGCGGGAGCGTTACCAGCGCCGTTTTGAATATTTGCTGATCGACGAATACCAAGACACCAACCGCCCGCAATATGAGCTGATCAAACTTCTGGCCGGCGCGCGCCACAACGTATGCGTGGTGGGCGACGAAGACCAGTCGATTTACTCCTGGCGGGGCGCGGACATCCGCAACATCCTGGAGTTCGAGAAAGATTTTCCTGAAGCCCGCACCATCCGTCTGGAACAGAATTACCGTTCCACACAGACCATTCTGGAAGCGGCCTCCGCGGTGGTGGCCAACAACCGGCAGCGCAAAGGCAAGACCCTGTGGACCGACCGCCAGGGCGGGGCCATGATCGGTTACTACGAGGCGCCTGATGGTGAGAACGAAGCGCTATTTGCCGCCGATAATATTTCCCGCTACATGCGCAAGGCCGCGGAAGATGGCAAAGACGATGTGCGCGTGGCGGTGTTGTACCGGACCAATTCGCAGTCACGGCTGATGGAAGAGGCCATGCGCCGCTACCAGCTCAAATACCAGGTGGTCGGTGGCTTCTCGTTCTACGAGCGCGCGGAAATCAAAGACATGATCAGCTATCTCAAGCTGATCAATAACCTCGATGATTCCATTGCCCTGCAGCGGGTGATCAACACGCCCGTCCGGGGCATCGGCAAGACGACCCTGGAAACCATCGAACGTCTCGCTCTGGAAACCGGCGTCTCCACCTGGGCGGCGGTCGCTGAGACCTTGGAACGTAAACTGCTGCCGCCGCGGGCGCTGGCCGCCCTGGCAGGATTTAGGGAATTGATCGAAGACGCGCGGGCCATGCTTGCTGGAAGCTTTGCGGAAAGACTCAGCGATAACACAGATCGGGACATCGGGACCTCTGGTGATCGGGGGATCGGAAAACCAGAAGATCGGAACATCGGGACATCGGGGCATCGGGACATCGGAGAGGCGTCTGCAGACGATACGGCAGATACCGAGGCACTGGTTGGTGAGAACATCAGCTTTGATTTCGGGGCCAACGATGAGCAGCAACACCTTTTTACAGTTGCGCCCGTTGGGGACCTTGCAGACGACCAGATGCCTGTCGATGAAGAGGCAAGCGCATCTCCCTTCCGTGTACCGGGTGGAGCGGCCACGGTACCTGAGGTCCTGAAATTCCTGCTGGACCGCACTGGTTACATCAAACAACTGGAACAGGAACAAACCCCGGATGCGATGTCGCGCATCGATAACCTGCGCGAACTGGTGAATGCCTCCATGGATTCCCGCGATCGGGGCGAGACCCTGGCAGAGTTCCTGGACCACGCGGCCCTGGTCAGCGACGTGGATACCTATGATCCTCGGGGACAGGTCACATTGATGACCCTGCATTCAGCCAAGGGTCTGGAATTCAATCTGGTGCTGCTGGTCGGACTGGAAGAAGGCCTGTTCCCGCATTCAAGGACGTTCACCGACCCGGCGCAGATGGAAGAGGAGCGGCGGTTGTGCTACGTGGGTATGACCCGCGCCATGGACCAGTTGATTCTGACCCGTGCCGATTACCGCCGCCGCTATGGTACAGACATGCCCGAAGTGAGTATGCCTTCACGGTTCCTCGAAGAGGTCCCCGGACGGCTGTTGCAGGACATAGGCCCACCGCGTTCCAGCCGTAGCGGCCATTCATCGCCGGGCGATGAGTTTGGCGACCGCCATTACAACTACGAAGACGAAGACCAGAGCATCAGGCCGGGGCAGGTGACAACCGAGGCGGCGGGGAAAAGCAAGACTGGAGGCTACGGCGGGCCGAAATACAACTCCATCGACAATATCGCCGGCTTCTTTGCCTCGCGCGGAAAAAAATTTAACCTGCCGAAAGCACTGCAAGAATCGCCTTCGGGAAAGGGCGGGTTCCGGCCTGGGCAGCGGGTCAAGCATCCGAAATACGGCGAAGGTATTGTGTATCAGCGCGAAGGTGAAGGAGAAAGCGCTAAGATTACGGTACAATTCCCAAGATTCGGAATCAAGAAGCTGGTAGAGAAGTACGCGCAACTGGAAAAGGCTTAGAGATACGGAGAAAAACCAAGTGGCAAATACAAAAACATTGAAAAAAGAAGATCGCAAGAAGGCCAAACGGGCGGCACGTAAAAAACAGGTCCCCAAGAAACCCCGGGACTACGCGCGCGGCTCGAAGAAGCCCAAGGTCAAGAAGATGGTGCGCGGCGCGTCGAAGCGTTAAGCCCCAGACTGGCGGCCAGGGCCGCTGACAGGTCCAGTGGCCCGGCCGGATTCCCGACAAGGAGTTTCTTTTGGCCAATCAACTTTTCGCCAGGAAATCCATCGACAAGCTGATCGCCGACTCGGAAAACCCCGAGCATAGCCTCAAAAAGTCTCTGGGGCCGTGGTCGCTGACCGCGCTGGGCATCGGAGCGATCATCGGTTCCGGTATTTTTGTGCTCACCGGGACCGCCGCGGCCGGCGAACATTTTGAAGCTCCTTCCATTCTGCACGCACAGGTGATGGATTTGGTGTGGAACCTTATCCACAGCGGCAATCTTTCGAGCGCGTTGATGCATGGGCGTCCAGCGGCCGGACCAGCCATCGCCATTTCTTTTATCCTGGTGGCGATTGCCTGCAGTTTCGCAGGATTATGTTACGCCGAGCTGGCTTCCATGATTCCTATTGCGGGTAGCGCGTACACATATTCCTACGCCACCTTGGGGGAAATCTTTGCGTGGATTATCGGATGGGACCTGATCCTGGAATACGCGGTGAGCAATGTGGCGGTGGCGGTGGGCTTTGCCGGATACACGAAAGCCCAGCTTGCTGCTTTTCACATCATGCTCCCCGACAAATGGTCGACGCCGGTATGGGCAAGCGGGCAATGGACAGGCTCGTATTTTAATTTTCCCGCCTTCCTGGTGGTGTTTGTGCTCACCTACCTGCTGGTGCGAGGCGTGCGCGAATCAGCGGAGGCCAACAACGTGATGGTGGTGATCAAGCTGGCCGCCATCTTGGTGTTTCTGGTAGTGGGCGGCATGCTGGTGCGCCCTGCAAACTGGCATCCGTTTGCGCCCTCGGGCTTCGCCGGCGTGGTAACCGGCGGCGCCATCATTTTTTTCACGTACATCGGTTTTGATTCTGTTTCCACCGCGGCTGAAGAGGCCCGCGATCCCCAGCGCGATATACCCTTTGGAATCATTGCTTCCCTCATTGTCTGTACGGTCCTCTACGTGGGTGTAGCTATTGTGCTGCTGGGGATGATGCGCTACTCCACCTTTGCCAGTGGCGAGGCAGCTAATGCGCCGGTTGCGTACGCTCTGGCGCATCTTGGAACCAGCCGCGTCTTCCAGTCCATCATTATCATCGGGGCGCTGATGGGCATGATTTCGTCGCTGCTGGTATTCCAGTATGGGCAGACGCGTATCTGGTTTGCCATGTCTCGCGATGGCCTGCTGCCCAAGATTTTTTCCGCCGTGCATGCGCGGTTCAAGACTCCCCACTGGTCCACCTGGATTGCCGGGGCGGCCGTTGGACTGCCGGCCGGGCTGGTCGATATCGGCGATGCCGCCGACCTGTCGAATATCGGAACTCTATTTGCCTTTGTCCTGGTCTCCTTGGGAGTCATCTTTCTGCGGCGCACACAGCCGGACCGTAAACGGGGGTTCAAGGTCCCCCTGGTGCCCTGGTTCCCGCTGCTGGCGGTCGTTTTCTGCGGCGGATTGATGACCGGATTGACGGTAATTACGTGGATCAGGTTTTTTGTGTGGTTGGGGCTGGGAATGATCATCTATTTCGCTTACAGCCGCCGGCACAGCGAATTTGCTGCCGCTCAACCGGTTTTGAAGTAAGCCGCGGTATTGCCGCCGGACCCGTAATGAAATGCAGAACAGCGAGACCCATTCTCTGATTGCCGCGCTCCCCAAAGCGGAACTCCATCTGCATCTTGAGGGCAGCGTGGAGCCGGCACTGCTGGCCAAATTGGGCCGCCAGCATCGTGTCCCCGTGCCCGCGGAAGGCAACCGCTACGGCCTGGAAGGCAGCGGCGGCATGTTGAGTGAAGAAGATGTCCACCGGCTTTATTCCTATTCGGATTTCAACGGCTTTCTGATGGCCTTCAAGGCTGTGACCGCGCAGTTGCGCACCCCCGAAGACTACGAACGGATTACCTACCGGCTGATGGAAAAACTGGCGCGCCAAAATGTCGTGCATGCCGAGGTGTATGTCAGCGTGGGGGTGGTCCACTGGCGGGGCGAGGAGTTTGAACCGCTCTTCGAAGGCTTGGAACTCGGACGGGAGCGGGGTGAGCGGGATTTTGGCGTGTCCTTGTTGTGGATCTTCGACGCTGTGCGCCATTTCGGGGTCAAGCCTGCGGAAAAGGTATTTGATCTCGCGGCCCGCCTGCGCGAGCGTAACGTGGTGGGCATCGGGATCGGCGGCGACGAGCGCCGGGGGCCCGCCGGAGAGTTCAGCGCCCTCTATCGCAAGGCCGCTGACCGGGGTTTGCGCCTGACCGTGCATGCCGGCGAGACCGCCGGGCCGGAATCCGTTTGGGCGGCCCTCAACATCGGCGCCGAGCGCATCGGTCACGGTGTATCCATCCCCGGCGACCCCGAACTGGTGGAAGTGATGGCCGAAAGGCAGGTGCCGCTCGAGGTCTGTCTCAGCAGCAATGTGCGCACCGGGGCCTGTGCCGACCTGAAATCGCATCCTGTGCGCAGGCTGTTTGATCAGGGGATGATGATTACTTTGAATACCGATGATCCGGAGATGTTCCAGACCTCGCTTTCCGGTGAATATGAGCTCGCCCAAGAGATGTTCGGATTTTCGAACGAACATCTACGTGAACTGGCCAGAAACTCCTTCGAAGCCTCATTCCTCTCTGCGGACCAAAAGCTTGGCTTTCTGGCCCAGATTGATCAAATACCTTAAGCGACTCTTCACTTTCCTGCCCTTTTACGATGCATATACGGTTATTTTCCAGCCGTAAATTGGCGGAAGAGCGCGCCCAGAGCGTAATTCTTGGTTAACTCTAATAATAAGAAAATGCGGTTAGGTCATTCAATATCATGCGAAAACAGAAGAAAAAATACCTCACTTTCTGAAAATGCTAGCAATTGTCTCTAGTCTGTCCCAAAACGGGAATTCAAGTATCCTCAGGGCATCCCCCCAAAATCCAAACCATTGAAGTCCCTGAGGAGAGAAATCCATGCAGAAGACTATCAGGATCATTGCAATTGCATTGCTGTTGTCCGTTGGCTGTGCCAATTCCGTCTCCGCGTTCTCCGTCGGCGCCACACCAACGTGTTTCCCCTGCTCCAGCACACCGCCGAAATAAAGAAACGGCTATCATGGCGTGAGGGGCTGAACCAGCCCCCACGCTATGGACCTGACTAATGCGCTTTTGCTGACCGCTGGGCTGCTTGGGCACACATGCTTGGTCTTTCTGCTCCTCCGCCATCGTGTCAGGCGGATTTTCCCCATTTTTGTCACTTATCAGTTCTATGCGGCATTGGCGGTGGCGGCCCGTTTGGCGATAGTGTTATTCAACCATGGCTGGTATTCCCCGGTCTTTTGGTTTACGGAACTGGGGTTTCTGGTCCTGGGAATTGCGGCGTCGCATGAGGCATTTCGCTGGGTTTTTTCCGGGTTCTACCGGCTAAACTGGTTCCGCTGGTTCTACTATGGCGGCATCGGCTTTACCTTTGCGATTTCGGTGGTCAACTCAGCCATGCATCCTCCGGTCAACGCCAGTCTGTTCTTTGGCTGGATTTTGCAGTTGGGTATCGCCATCAACGGCATCCAGGCGGCTATTTTCGCGCTGTTCTACCTGCTGGTGAAATTGCTGGACATAGGCTTCCGGCGCTATGCCTTTGGCATCTCCCTGGGGCTGGGGATGGCTTCCGTTGGCACTTTATTGCCTTACGCGGCCCGTTCTAAATTCGGAACAGGAATAGGAAACCTTTTCGTGTATGCCCCGACTGTGGCATATTTCGTGAGCTTGGCCGTCTGGATAAGCGCTTTTATTAAAGCGCAGCCGGAACCCGAGGGCTGGGCGCCGCCGATGCCGCCGGAACAAATGGCGGAAGAGGTCAAGCAGTACATCGCGGTGATGAAGAGCTTCTTTGGTAAGCAAGATGCATCTTGAAACCCTGATTCCGTTTGCAGCACTGCTCGGGCTTTTTGGCCTGTTTGTGGTGAGGTTTCTCTATGAGTGGATCTACGGCTTTAGCGACCGTACCTCTCAAGACCTGATTCCCTACCTGCAGAAAATCGACCTCAGCGAGGTCAGAAGCCTGTTTGATCCGCAGGACGAGAGGTATTTCCAGCTCAATGTGTCCCTACGGGAATTCAAGAGGATCCAGTGGAAGCGCTGCCGCCTCGCCCAGCAATACGTTCGCAATTTGGCCCATAATGCCCGCGTAATTCAGGAGTGGGGCCGGTTCGAAAGGAACCGCAGCCGGAAGACGCTGGATTCAGGCGTCCGCCGCGCCAGCCTGGAGCTTACCATCGTGTGCGCCCAATGCCGCATCTGCGCCGTAATTCTGCAGTTGCAACTGCACTGGTGGCTGTTGAAAATGAGCATTTTGCCATTTACCGCCCCGCCATCGTTTCGATTTCTTCTCCGGCTTGGCAGCATGGAAATACTTTCCTTCTACGAGAAAATCCGCAACAAAGCAGGCGAGATCGGTGAATCCTATGGCGAGAATTACAAAGCCAGGCTCGCGCAAGTGATTTGAGCGTAACTTCCCACGGGCTTCATCCATCCCCTTCTCACCAGCCGCCGATGTCCCGATTATCAGATGTCCCGATATCTCGATCTACCAGAATTCTCACTTGGTCGCCGAAGGGCCCTGCCGCTGAACCCTTCCCACCCCTCATTTTTCCCTTATACTGTTCTATTGGACATGTCTTCGCCGTCAGATCCAATCGCATCTGCAACCAACCGCATCAGGTTCAAGACCCTGCCTGCGCTGCAGCGGGGCGAGATGTGGCGGTACTTCGGGCCGGCGTTTGTCGCCAGCGTCGCCTACATCGATCCCGGCAACTTCGCCGCCAACATCGAGGGCGGCAGCCGTTTCGGATACACCCTCTTATGGGTCCTGCTGTGGTCGAACGCCATGGCTATCCTGATTCAGTACCTTTCGGCCAAACTGGGCATCGCCACCGGTAAGACCCTGCCCCAGAACGTGCGCGCGCATTTTTCTCCACCGGTCAACTTCCTGTTATGGATTGCGGCCGAGATTTCCGCGCTGGCCACCGACCTGGCCGAATTCCTGGGCGCCGCCATCGGAATGTACCTGTTGTTCCACCTGAACCTGTTTGTGGCCGCCCTGATCACCGCGGTGCTGGTCTTCCTGATGCTGGCGGTGGAACTCTACGGCTTCCGCCGCCTGGAGCAGTTAATCATGGCCTTGGTGTTCGCCATTGCAGGCTGTTATGCCATCGAGATATTCCTGGTGAAACCGGACTGGGCCCGGGTCACGCGCGGTGTGCTTGTGCCCCACCTCAGCTCCGCCAGCGTCTATATCGCGGTCAGCATGCTGGGCGCGACCGTCATGCCCCACGTTGTCTACCTGCATTCCGCCCTGGTGCAGGCCCGTGCCCAGGAGGATTCCTTCCTCTGCCCCACCAGCCAGTTGTTCCAGAAATTCAAGCATCTGAAATACGAACTCATTGACGTGCTGGCGGCCATGAACGGCGCATGGCTGATCAATTCCGCCATGATCATCATGGCGGCTGCGGCCTTCTTCAAAGGCGGGCTGGAAGTCACATCCATTGAGCAAGCCCACTTCACGCTGAAGCCCTTGCTGGGCTCGCTCTCGGCCACGGCCTTTGCGCTGGCCCTGTTGTTCTCAGGACTTTCCTCTTCTACGGTAGGAACCATGGCCGGCCAGGTGATTATCGAAGGCTTTCTGGATATTAAATTTCCGGTCTTTCTGCGCCGCCTGATCACCATCCTGCCGGCCCTGCTGGTGATTGGCATTGACCTCGACCCGCTGCGGATTTTGTTACTATCACAGGTTGTCCTCAGCTTTACGCTGCCGTTCGCATTAGTGCCGCTGATTCAGTTGACGCGCCGCGCCGCGGTCATGGGCGACCTGGTAAACAGCAGGCGCACCAATGCGCTGGCCTATGTGGTGACCGGCATCATTATTTCCCTGAATCTGTTGCTGCTGTATGGGCAATTCGGGGGAAAGTTTTAGCAGCTCAGAACGGGACGCCAACGGGCGTTACCGGTACTTGGTTGTTGGTAGTTGTCGTTGACCCGTCAGGTCGGCAATCGCGCGCCGGTCGCAAATACCAAATACCAAATACCAATTACAGCATGCGCTTCTAGCGCAGCAAGAATTCAGGTGCTCTCATGAATAACTCTTTTAACAGCCGCTCAAAGCTACGTGTTGGGGCCCGGGAGTTCGAAATCTACCGGCTCAGCGCCGTCGATCAGCATGTGGGGCCCACGGGGCAATTGCCGTACTCTCTGCGCATCCTGCTGGAGAATCTCTTGCGCACCGAAAACGGACGCAGTGTGACTGCCGATGACATCCGCTTCCTGGTTGCCTGGAAACCCGAGGCTGTGCCCGACAAGGAAATCGCCTTCACTCCGGCGCGCGTGCTCATGCAGGATTTTACCGGCGTTCCCGCGGTGGTCGATCTGGCCGCCATGCGCGATGCCATGAAGCAGATGGGCGGCGATCCCAAGCGGATCAATCCCCTACAGCCCGCGGAATTGGTCATTGACCACTCCGTGCAGGTGGATGAATTCGGCAGCAAGAACGCCTTCAGCGCCAACGCCCTGCTGGAATTTCAGCGCAACCGCGAGCGCTATGCCTTTCTCCGTTGGGGACAATCGGCCTTTCGCAACTTCAAGGCCGTGCCGCCCGACATGGGCATCGTCCATCAGGTGAACCTCGAATACCTGGCGCGTGTGGTGTTTTCCGAAGAAAAAGATGGCGTCACCGTCGCGTATCCCGACACCCTGGTGGGCACTGACTCGCATACCACCATGATCAACGGCCTGGGCGTGCTGGGTTGGGGTGTCGGCGGCATTGAGGCCGAAGCCGCCATGCTGGGCCAGCCGGTATCGATGCTGCTGCCTCAGGTGGTCGGCTTCAAGCTCAAGGGCGGATTGCGTGAAGGCGCCACCGCCACCGATCTGGTGTTGACCGTGACCGAAATGCTGCGCAAAACCGGCGTGGTGGGCAAGTTCGTCGAGTTCTTCGGGCCGGGCCTTGCGTTCCTGCCCCTGGCCGATCGGGCCACCATCGCCAATATGGCGCCAGAATATGGCGCAACCTGTGGCATCTTCCCCGTGGATGAAACCACGCTGCAATATCTGCGCATCACCGGTCGCCCGGCCGATAGCATCGCCCTGGTCGAGGCCTACTGCAAAGAGCAAGGGCTGTTCCACACGGCACAGACGCCGGAAGCCAAGTACTCACAGGTGGTCGAGCTTGAACTCAGCACGGTCGAACCCAGCGTGGCCGGCCCCAAACGTCCCCAGGACCGCGTGGCCCTGTCCAAGGCCAAAGACTCGTTCCTGCAGGCGCTGCCTTCGCTGCGTGTCTCGAAAGATGCCAAGGCTGCCAAGGCTTCCAGCAATGGCAGTCCGCTGCATGATGGTTCGGTCGTGATCGCGGCCATTACCAGTTGCACCAATACCTCCAACCCATCGGTAATGATCGCTGCCGGCTTGCTGGCCAAGAAAGCCGTCGATCTTGGACTGCAACGCAAACCCTGGGTGAAGACTTCGCTCGCTCCCGGCTCGCGCGTCGTGAACGACTACTACAATCGCGCCGGACTCATGCCCTATCTCGAAGCTCTGGGTTTTCATATCGTCGGCTATGGCTGCACCACCTGTATCGGGAATTCCGGGCCGCTGCCGCCGGAAATCTCCCAGACCATCAACGACAAGGAACTGGTGGTGGCCTCGGTGCTTTCCGGCAATCGTAACTTTGAAGGACGCATCAACTCCGAAGTCCGCGCCAACTACCTGATGTCGCCGCCGCTGGTGGTGGCCTACGCCCTCGCTGGAAGCATGGATATCGATATCGCCCACGAGTCCCTGGGCGCCGGCAAGAACGGCCAGCCCGTCTATCTCAAAGACATCTGGCCCAGCCACGCGGAAGTCGAGAAGGCGGTCGCCGGAGCCATCGATTCCTCGATGTTTACGAAAAATTACAGCACGATTTTTGACGGTGACCAGGAGTGGCAGGGCCTCAAAATTCCCCACGGTGAAACCTACCAGTGGGAGCCCGATTCCACTTACATCAAGCGCGCTCCCTACTTTGATAACATGCCGGCGCAAGCGGCCGCGGTCGCCGACATCCAGGGCGCGCGTGTATTGGCCAAGCTGGGCGACAGCGTGACCACCGACCATATCTCGCCCGCCGGTTCAATCAAGGCCAATGGACCGGCCGGCAAGTATCTGCAGGAGCGCGGCGTGAAGCCCGCCGACTTCAACTCCTACGGTTCGCGCCGTGGCAACCATGAAGTCATGGTGCGGGGCACGTTCGCCAACGTCCGGCTGCGCAACAAGCTGGCCCCCGAAACCGAAGGCGGCATCACCAAACACTTCCCCAGCAACGAGATCATGTCGATATTTGACGCCTCGGAAAAGTATCGTGCCGAAAAGGTCCCGCTCATGGTCCTTGCGGGCAAAGAATACGGCTCCGGTTCGTCGCGTGACTGGGCGGCCAAAGGGCCAAACTTGCTGGGAGTGCGCGCCGTGATCGCTGAAAGCTACGAGCGGATCCACCGCTCCAACCTCGTCGGTATGGGGATTCTTCCACTACAGTACCTGCCCGGTGAGACCGCCGACAGCCTTAACCTGAAAGGCGACGAGATCTATGAGATCATCGGGTTGCCAAAGATGCTGGCAGGCAAGTTTGCCGGTGGAAGGCAGTTGAAGGTTCGTGCCAAATCGGCCGGCGGCCAGACCAATGAATTTGCGGCGTTGGTGCGCATCGACACCCCGCAGGAAATTCTCTATTACGAGCACGGCGGAATCCTGCAATATGTTCTGCGGCAATTGTTAGCGGGAAAGTAGCATTTTGAAGCACTGTGCAGTAACGCTGTCTTCGCAAAAACCTTTGAAACACAGAGGAACAGAGGCAACAGAGGTTTTTGGGGTTGTGAGGCAGGGCACAAATCATCGTGAAAGATTGCGAGGAACAAAGAGGGCGGCAGAGGGCACTTTCCGGCGCACCGAGGTCCATGTGAGACCTCTGTCTTCCTCGTCCCGGTAGATTTGTGAGAGCGTACAGTGCATTTGGGTTGCGCAACCAACGCAAATCTGCGGGTTCCCGATGAGTTTTTAAGCGGCCTCACAACCGAAAGAATCCTCTGTTGCCTCTGTTCCTCTGTGTTTCAAAGGTTTTCGTCGCAAGCGGAAAGAGTCTTAAGTATCATCAAAATGCAGATTTTAAATTTAAAATCCAACAAGTGAGTGGCCCATCCAATCCCAACAACTACCTTTGCACCCGGCGCCTGGGTTTGCGCCTGCTGGAGGCATCGGACGCGGCTGCCATGTCGCGCCTGCTCGAGAATGACAGTGAAGCCTTGCAGCTCTCCGCCAGCATGACCGACCCCATGACCCTGGAGGCCGCCCAGGAGTGGATCAGTCGCCGGACCGCCCCCGACCAGAGGGTTTTCGGAATCCTGCTGATGCGCAGCGGCGAGTTCATCGGATCGATCGGTTTTGGCGGTCCCAAGGAACTGCCCCACGTGGGTTACTGGATTGGCCGTCCTCACTGGAATCAAGGCTATGCCACCGAAGCCGTGCAAGGGTTAATCGAATATGCCCGCTGGCTGGGAATTCCCGCTCTACAGGCCGACACCTTCCCGCACAACCCGGCCTCCGCCCGTGTGCTGCTTAAGGCCGGCTTCGAATACAAAGGTCAGGTCAGCTTGCGTCTGCCGGTGCGGGGTGGCGATTGCGAGCTGAACCACTATGAGATTCGGTTAAGCAGTCCGAGAATTGGGTAATTGAGTAATTGGGTGATTGGGTAATTTTAAAGCCGGTTGCCCCGCTGGTTTTTCGATTTACCCAATCACCAAATTACCCAATTACCAAATTCCGCCCCTACCTAATTGCCAAATTCCTCCGCGCCCGGCCCTTCCCAAAAAAGTATCACCAGCGTGATAATACCTGTTTTATGGTTTTCTTGACCTGCGCCGTAAGGAGCCGATGGGGGCCCTTTTGACCGAACAGTCAAACGTCAATTAGAACTTGGGATATTTGTCCCGGCGGTAGCCGTTGGCGCCGGCTTGAAGAAAGACTTGAATGACAGGCTTGAAAGCATCTACAACCGCTTTGCGCTTTTACCCACTGGGCGATCATTCGTGTGCTTCGCATTCCAGGGTTGTTATCAGCGCTCATCAGCGGCTAAATCTTGCTGTGGCCGCGTCGCTCTGTATTTCAACTGCCGTTTCTAGTTCGAAGGAAGAAGGAGGCACCTTGAAGGTTTACGCAGGCAAGGACATTCGCAACCTGGTCGTGGTCGGCCACTCTCATTCCGGCAAGACTTCTCTGGCTTCCGCGATGCTGTTCACGGGCGGGGCCACGCCCAAGCTGGGCCGGGTCGATGACGGCTCCACCGTCACCGACTACGACGAAGAAGCGATTGCCCGCCAGATGACCATTCATACCAGCATTGCCTCGGCGGAATGGCGCAACACCAAAATCAATCTGCTCGATACGCCCGGCCTGAACCTGTTTGCGCACGAAGCCCGAATCGCCATGTCGGCGGCCGAAGCCGCGGTCGTGGTGGTGGATGGCGTTTCCGGCGTGGAAGTGGTGACCGAGAAAGTATGGCAGTACGCCGAAGAAATCGAACTGCCGCGCGTCATCGTGGTCAACCGCATGGACCGCGACCACGCCAACCATGAATTGGCGCTCGAAAGCCTGCGTAACGCCTTCGGACGCCAAGTCGTCCCCGTGCAGATTCCCATCGGCAGCGAAAAGAACTTGAAGGGTGTGGTTGACCTGGTCAACATGAAGGCCTATGTCTACGAGCTGGGCGGGAACGGCAAGGGCAAAGAGGGCCCCATCCCCGCCGAGTTGGAAGCCGCCTGCAAAGAGGCCCACGAAAAGCTGGTGGAGATCATCGCCGAAGGCAAAGACGAACTGATGGAAGAGTTCTTCAACACCGGCACCATTCCCGAAGAACATCTGGTTCCCGCGCTGCACGAAGCCATTCGTGAAGACCGTATCTTTCCAGTGATCTTCACTTCTGGGCTGGGTAACGTGGGCACCGACCACCTGCTCGATTTCG
Source organism: Saccharimonadales bacterium (SeqCode) (assembly GCA_035568495.1). GTDB lineage: Bacteria > Acidobacteriota > Terriglobia > Terriglobales > Acidobacteriaceae > Angelobacter. Next base: position 99,760 of record DATMNZ010000057.1, read on the forward strand.
TCGTGGACTACTGCCCCACGGCCGCCGAGCACCGCGCCGTGCAGTCCTCGCCTGGGCCTTCCGGAAACGGCAAGATCGTCGAGCGTCACATCAGCGACTCCGAGCCCATTTCCGCCTATGTCTTCCGCACCGCCAATGATCCTTTCGCCGGGCGCATTACGTACTTCAAGGTCTTCTCGGGCGTGGTCAAGAATGATGCCACGTTGCAGAATTTCAATCGCGCCACCCAGGAAAAGCTCGCCCATCTGTCGATACCCCAGGGCAAGAACCTGGTTCCCATACCCGAGCTTCATGCCGGGGACATTGGCGCCGTGGCCAAGCTGAAAGACACGCTGACCGGCGACACGCTTGGCGACAAGGCCAACCCCATTCAGTTCCAGGCGGTCAAACTGCCGGAGCCGGCCATCACCTTCGCCATCGAGCCAAAGTCCCGCAACGACGAAGACAAGCTCTCCAACGGCCTGCACAAACTGATGGAAGAGGACCCCATGGTGCGCTTCTTCCGCGACATGCAGACCAAGGAATTCCTGATCGCCGGCACCGGCCAGCAGCACATTGAAGTCATCGTCTCCAAGCTCAAGAAGCGCTACCACACCGAGGTCGTTCTGAAGGCCCCGAAAGTGCCGTACCGGGAAACCATTCGCGGCAAAGCCGACGTGCAAGGCCGCCACAAGAAGCAGAGCGGCGGCCACGGTCAGTACGGCGACTGCAAGATCAAGGTGGAACCCCTGGAACGCGGCAAGAACTTCGAGTTTGTGAATGAAATCTTCGGCGGCTCAATTCCCAGGAACTTCATCCCCGCGGTAGAAAAGGGCATTGTCGAAGCCGCCGCCCGCGGCTATCTGGCTGGCTTCCCGGTGGTCGATTTCCGCGTGGTCCTCTACGACGGCAGCTACCACGACGTGGATTCCAACGAACTTTCATTCAAGACCGCCGGGCGCATCGCTTTTAAGAAAGCCATGGAAGCCGCCAAGCCCACCATCCTGGAGCCGATCATGAAAGTGGAAATCGCCATCCCCGATGAATTTGCTGGCAGCATCATGGGCGACCTCAACTCCCGCCGCGGGCGCATTCAAGGCATGGACAACAAACAGGGCAAGACCATCGTGAAGGCCGAATGCCCCATGTCTGAGATGCTGACCTACGGCGCCGATCTCACCTCGATGACCCAGGGCCGCGGCACCTTCAACATGGAGACCTCACACTACGACTACGTCCCGGCCGTGCAGCAGGAAAAGATCATCACCCAGGCTAAAGCTGAGCGGGGCGAGGTGGTGGTGGAAGAAGAAGAGTAAGAACTTTGGCCACGAATGCACACGAATGAACACGAATCGAAACCGGAACAAAGAATTTTCCCCTTGCTGGTGAGTATCGGATCAAATTGCTCAATTTCCAAACCCGTTTTTATTCGTGTTCATTCGTGGCTAAAAAGGTTTAGAAATGAACGGTGCATGTGCGGCCGTAGAGACGGTGTTCAGCACCGTCTCTGGGTCTTCGCGGCAGCGAAGGCCCAAGCGCGCAGCAGCGCGTGTTCGGACGCACAGAATCTATCGCGAGAACGGGAAGCTAACCCCATAGCCACTTCAGGGGACCGCCAGGGAGATGTTAACAATCCGGGGGGCAGTCTTCCCTTCGCGTCTTCAGCGAGGACCGGCGTATGATAACCAACGATTTCAGCCGCTCCACATTCCGCAAGTCATCCTGCGGTTCATCAATAGGCGTTTCCGCAATGAAAGCCGCGTGTTTAGTGCGTGGATCGTTGAGCAATCGCCGGAAAGGTTCCATGCCGATGGTCCCTTTGCCGATATGCTCATGGCGGTCACGCCTGGAACCACATGGGTCCTTGGCGTCGTTGCAGTGCCAGACGAAGACGTTGCTCAGGCCGACGGTGGCTTCCAACTGTTGCATCGTCTGTCGCCAGCCTTTTTCTGAAACTATATCGTAGCCGGAAACGA
>DATMNZ010000058.1:0-3915 GCA_035568495.1 Saccharimonadales bacterium (SeqCode)
GGTGGGGAGGTCCTCTGCCAGCTCTGGTAATGAGGTAGAAATATATGTCGAGAGTTGGAAATAAACCCATTCCGCTGCCGAAAGGCGTCAAAATCACCATTGGCGAAGAGTTGCTGGTGGAGGGACCGAAGGGCAAGCTCAGAGTGCCGATTCCGAAAGGCATTGAGCCGCACCAAACCGATGGACACTTGGAATTCAGGCGCGACTCGGACCAACGCGCGCCCTTGCATGGGTTGACGCGTGCGCTGGCTGCCGCCGCCGTCCAGGGTGTCTCTACCGGTTTTGTCCGTGAGCTGGATATCACGGGCGTCGGCTATCGCGCCGACGTGAAAGGCAACATCGCAACGTTTACGCTGGGCTACTCGCACCCCATTGAGGTTTTGTTGCCAGCCGGCGTCGAGCTCAAGATCGATAAGCAGACCCATCTGGTGCTCAGCGGCTTTGACAAGCAGATGGTTGGTCAAGTAGCTGCCAACATCCGGGCCTTGCGTCCGCCCGATCCGTACAAGAACAAAGGCATACGGTACACCGGCGAACTCTTGCGCAAGAAGGTCGGCAAGACCGGCGCCGGAGGGGCGGCAGGAGCGAAATAAGATGGCAAAATCTTCCAAGAACGACGTGCGTGTTCGCATCCATTCACGGATTCGCCTGAAGGTCCGGGGCAGCGAAGAGCGGCCGCGGTTGGCCGTATTCCGTAGCCTGAATCACATCTACGCGCAGGTGATCGACGACCGCAAGGGACATACGGTGGCCTCGGCTTCGTCCGGAGGGAAGAAGGCTGGCGCGCGTAACGGCGGCAACCTGGCAGGCGCAAAAGAAGTGGGCAAACTCATCGCTGAGCGCGCCCAGGCAAAAGGCGTTAAGAAAGTTGTTTTCGATCGCGGCGGCTATCTGTACCACGGCCGTATAAAGGCTTTGGCCGATGCCGCTCGCCAAGCAGGATTGGAGTTCTAAAGAATGGCTGCAACACCCTCGGCAAAACGAATCGACGCGGGCCCTTTGAACCTCAAAGAGCAAGTGGTTTCGATCAACCGCGTCACCAAAGTGGTGAAAGGCGGCAAGAATCTGAGCTTTTCCGCGCTCGTCGTGGTGGGTGATCCGGGCGCTAGAATCGTCGGATTTGGCACCGGCAAGGCCAAGGAAGTTCCGGCCGCCATCAAGAAAGGCATCGAGGCGGCGAAAAAGAATCTGCGCAAGATCAACGTTCTCGAGACCACCATCCTGCATGCCGTGCTGGGACGGTTCGGCAGCGGTCTGGTGCTGCTCAAGCCTGCTCCCGAAGGAACCGGAGTAATTGCGGGCGGCCCGGTTCGAGCCGTGATTCAGGCCGTCGGAATTCCGAACGTGTTGACCAAATCAATCGGCTCCCACAATCCGCATAATGTGGTTAAGGCGACCATCAACGCGCTGGAGCAATTGCGCGACAAGGCCCAGGTAGCGGAAATGCGCGGCCTTAGCTTGGACAAGGTTTAAAATGACGAAGGATAAGTCGAGCTGGATCAAGATCAAGCTGATCGGCAGCACCATCTGCTGCCCTGAAAAGCATAAATCCATCGTGCGATCATTGGGGCTGAAGACCATGAACCGCGTGGTGGTGCGGCCGGATACTCCTGCATTTCGCGGTATGGTCGCGAAGATTCCGCATCTGCTCGCAATCGTGAAGGACTAATATGAATCTCAGCAAACTCAAGCCGCCCCCCGGGCAGAAGCACAAGAAGCAGCGCATTGGCCAGGGTATGGGCAGCGGTCGGGGTAAGTATTCCGGCCGCGGCGCGAAAGGCGCTCGATCCATTTCCGGCTACAGCATCATGCGAGGCTTTGAAGGCGGTCAGATGCCCTTGCACCGCCGCCTGCCGAAACGCGGGTTCACGAATATATTCAGGAAAGAATACGCGATCATTAATGTAGGGCGTCTGGAACAGCTGGACGGGGACGCTTTCGATCCGGGCCGCTTGCTGGAACTCGGTGCCATCAAGAAACTGGGCCACGGCATCAAGGTGCTCGGCTCCGGTGAGCTGACCAGAAAGATTACCGTGAAGGCCCATGTGTTCTCAAAATCGGCTCTGGAGAAGATCCAGAAGGCCGGTGGAAGTGGCGAAGTGATCGGGAGCGAGTCCTAGGTGGCCACGTGGCGCAGGTCTCTGACCTGCGAAGGTTTTCACTTTTGAGGTAGGCAAAGATGAAGTTTTTCGAAGCCGTCGCAAACATATTCCGCATTCCGGACCTGCGCAGACGCATTTTGTTTACGCTGGGGCTGCTGGCTATCTACCGGCTGGGCGGGCACATTCCCACCCCCGGCATCGACGCCAATCGCCTGCAGGAATTCTTCAACCAGAACTCGGGCGGCATCTTCGGCTTCGTCGACCTGTTCAGCGGCGGCATGTTGCGCCGCCTGACCATCTTCGCCCTCGGCATCATGCCGTACATCACGGCCTCGATCATCTTGCAATTGCTGACCGTGGTCGTGCCCACCCTCGAAAAGCTCCAGAAGGAAGGCGAGCTCGGCCGGCGCAAAATCACGCAGTGGACCCGCTACCTGACCGTCATTCTGGCCCTGATGCAATCCTTCGGCATCGCCTTAACCCTGGAAAAGTCCGAAGGCGGATTCGTGTTGAATCCCGGCGTCGGCTTCATGCTGATGACTATGCTCAGCCTGACCACTGGCACCGCGTTCATTATGTGGCTGGGTGAACAGATCACCGAGCGCGGCATCGGAAACGGCATGTCCCTGATCATCTTCACCGGTATTGTGGTGGGGCTGCCCCGCGCTATTCAGGACATCTACCAGCACGTTTTCGTGACCAAGGAATGGACGCCCATCCATCTGATCGTGATCTTGGCGATGATGATCGCGGTGGTCGCGTTCATCGTTCTGGTGGAGCGTGGCGAGCGCCGGATTCCGGTGCAATACGCGAAGCGCGTGGTGGGACGTCGTATGATGGGCGGCCAGTCCACCCACCTGCCTCTAAAAGTCAACGCCGGCGGCGTTATTCCGGTCATCTTCGCTTCTTCGCTGCTGGCCTTCCCGCAGACGCTCATGGGAGTCCAGGCCGTGAAAAACAGTCCATTTCTGAGCGGGATGCTGACTTCCATCGGCGGCAACCAACCGCTCTACTACCTGCTTTTCTGCGTTCTGATCATCTTCTTCTGCTTCTTCTACGTGTCCATCATCTTCAATCCCAACGAAGCAGCCGATAACATGCGCAAGTACGGCGGGTTCATTCCAGGCATCCGGCCCGGCAAGAACACCGCTGACTACATGAACAAGATCCTCACCAAGATCACCGTGGTAGGCGGGCTGTATCTTTCGGTGCTGTCTCTAATCCCGCAGATCATGATCGCCGGTATCAAACTGCAGCGCTTACCGCTGGTAGGCAACTGGATCGACACTTATTTCCCACGCTGGCTGCTGGATGGCTTGAACGTGAACTTCTATTTCGGTGGCACTTCGCTGCTGATCGTCGTGGGCGTCGCCATGGATACCGTCAACCAGATCGAAGCGCAACTCATCATGCGGCATTATGAGGGCTTCACTCCCAGGGCGGGCCGGATTCGCGGCCGCCGGAGCAGTTTCTAATGCGCCGTATAGTGTATTACAATAGAGGTACCGATCTCCTCTCGCCGTGGGGGCGTTCTGCGCTCGGACGGAGATGATTATCCGCAAGAACAAAAAGGAATTGGAACAGATGCGCCGCAGCGGTCTGCTGGTATGGGAGATCCTGCAGGAACTGGGCAAGATGGTCGAAGAGGGCGTCACCACCCAGGATTTGGAAGCGGCGGCCGAGAAAATGATGCAGGATGCGGGCGCCAAGCCGGCCTTCAAGGGTTATTACACGCCGGCGGCGGGCAGCAAATATCCGTATGTGCTGTGTACGTCGGTGAACGATCAGATCGTGCACGGCATGCCGTCGGCGA
>DATMNZ010000059.1:0-25230 GCA_035568495.1 Saccharimonadales bacterium (SeqCode)
CGTCTGTTTGATCAACTGCTGTTCGCTCGTCCCGATAACACCGCCGACCGGGTCTTGAGCATCCGTAGCGCCGAGCCTCTTTGTATCGGTGACCATAAAGATCGACGGCGATTCTTGAATCAAGACGCTATGGGGCCGCTCATACTCGATGACGAAATCGACGTTCCCCGGTTCCTGTGAGCGTCCGTCGCTGATCAGGTGCAAGGAAACCTGGTGGCCGGACTTGGTCGTGATCAGCAGGTTCGTCTGGTTGGGCCTACTGGTCGTCGGCTTGACGAAGACCAGCAGGGGTTCGGCCGGAGAATGCTCCGCCATGAATCCGTGCGGGTCTCCCACGACCACGGAGCTGACCTCCTCTGGTAAACGCACCGAACTCACATAACCCGGGCGCAGGTGCAGGACAGCTACACTCCGGGAATCAAGAGTCAGCGTGCTGATTTGCGGTTGGGCCAGGCCGCGCTGTGCAGGGCCGGTCTGGCCAAACCCGGACGCACATGAGATGAGAAGCGTCAAAATCCAACATTTTTTCATTGCTTACGTGTTCTCCTGTTCTTGTCTGAAACCTTCGATTGCCCTTTCGCCCAGAGTTCACAGAGGGTTCGCACCTGGGACACGTAGGCGACGACATTAGGATTTCGGTAACCGAGGCCGCCTTTCCCGATTGCGCCTTCGCCGGCGTAATAGGCTGCTGCCACGAGCCTGAGATCTCCGTGGAACGTACGCATGAGTGAAGCCAGGTAGCGGACCCCTCCCGAGATGTTTTCGTTGACGTTGCAGCGGTTCCTGACCCCGAGCCGCTTTGCGGTTGCCGGCATCAGTTGCATCAGACCAACCGCACCTTTCGAGGACACGACGCATGGGTGCCATCCTGACTCCTGCTGAACGATGGAACGGACAAGATCGACCGGCACACCGTAGTGGCGCGCGTATTGCGCCACGTAGTATTCAGCCTCGACGCGATTTTCGGGTGTCCCTCCCCAGCAGGGATGAGCCGCGCATAGAAAAACCAGCGCTGCCACAATTCTGATCATGCGGTGCCTCTTCCGAGAGCTTCGGCCTTGTACTGCTGCGAATCGAAAATCAGGCTGGCAAACCCGTCTCTTAGCATTAGCTTCCGACGGTCCGCTTCGGTCTTGGCCAGCAGCGGCAGCAGAGTGTCGCGCATCTCTGGAGTAATTTCTTCGGTCTCCAGCAACCTGAGAGCCTGCGCCAGGTCCAGGATTTCGGAGACGGAAGGCGCCTTTTCCATGCTCCAGCCGCGAAGCGCCTGGGCAAGACCGGCCATACCGGCATGGAATTCCCGGCTGGCCTCCGGCGTTCGGCGGGCCACAATCTCAGCCTCCCGCTCAGCCGTGGGATGGTCAATCCGCAGATAAAAACTGCGCCGCCGCAATGGATCGCCGATGCGACGCTCTTCGTTCGATGTCAGCACGACAAAGGGAATGCTCTCTGCCTCTACGGTGCCGAGCTTGGGAATGCTCAATCGCCACGCGCTGAGCAACTCAAGCAGCATCGCTTCAAACGCGTGGTCCACTTTATCTAGTTCGTCGATGAGCAGAACGCAGGGGCAGGGACACCTCAAGGCACGCAGCAGAGGACCGGCGGCGAAGAACTGGTGGCTGTGCAGTTCGCTCTTGAGCGAGTTCCAGTCGGGATCGCCGGACTTCGCCCTAAGCTCAACAAAGAGCCGTTGCAGGGATTCATCGAACTGGCCTATCGCCTTCTCTTCGTTGATTCCTTCATAGCACTGCAGGCGCTCGACCTGGGTGTGCGCGGCCTCCGCCACAGCGTAGGCTAGTTGTGTCTTGCCACTGCCAGCGGGACCTTCGAGCAACACCGGCTTGTGCAGCAAGGCAGCCAAGTAGACGGTGCTCGTCGTTACCGCGTCCGCGATGTACCCACTGGCGCGTAGACCCTCGTCAACTGCTCGCAGAGAGGAAAACATTCGGGCTCCTGGCCGGGATTGCCCTGACACGGAAATCCAGGCAGCAAGAAACTATCCCCGAGTGAAAATTCGGTCAAATTCAGTGCCAGGAGGCTGGTTTTGGCGGCAGGCGCTTGGCTGTTGCTTGCGTGAGTGCTGACTAAGCACGGGGGGCCTTTTGACCAAAAAACCAAGATGCTCTAAAACAACGGTCAGCGAGCATTTCCGGCTTCTTGGCGGGCAATCCAAGCAGGAAATCGCTATGTGAATCAAAAACCAGCTAGGAGTATTTCAAGCCAAGGTGGCCGTGCGAAATACAAACGACGATGCAAATTATTGAAACATTGGAGAATCGCAAAGAGGCTCTCAAGGTGTCCGAACTTGCAAAACTCTTGCGTGTAACGCCGCAGCATATCTACAAGACGTGGGCGGCGGGCCGGATCCCCGGGGCATTCCGGGTTAATCGCGCCATCAGATTCGATCCACAAATCCTGGCCGAGTGGCTGAAAAATGAGCTCACGACTCCCGGACTTCAGATCCTTCCTCCGAAACACCCAAAGCGCCTGAGCGCATAGAAACGTCCCTCCGCCCGGCTTTACTGACGCACGGGTCCGCGAGCATGACTGTCTCTACCTGGGCGAAAAGCGGCAAGAACGGTGATGTGCGAACGGCACGGGTGAGCGCTGCTCGGAGTCGCAGTCGTTCCACGCTTCACGCAGAGGATTCAACCGGCGTGAGCGACCTGCGGTTTCAAGGCACTCTTGCCGCCAACGGCAGAGATCGCAAAACCGGCAAGTTCGCTGTTATTGAGTCGCTCATGAACGTCTTTGCCGCGAACGTATTTCAAATACACCATGGTCGACGCCAAGTCCTTGTGTCCCAGCCATTCCTGAAGTTTGCGGATACTGCAAACATTTCCCTCCAGGTTGACCGTGGCGAAGGTATGCCGGAACTTGTGCAGGAACCAGTTGCCGCAAAATGCCCCTTCGGTGCAGCGGTTACCGTGGCGTGACGCGCATGTCCCGCAGTTCAGACCTGCCCGATTGGCGATCTTCTTCAGTTTGCTTTCAAAATTCTTGTCAGGATGTCCGGCTTCCGTTGGGAAAACGAGATTGTAGGGATTGGGGCCGGTCTGCTGCGCTTTGTGGGCTTTCAGCGCCTCCAGCAGAGAAGCAGGAACCGGAATCTCTCTCTCTTCCTTGTTCTTCGGCTTGAAAGCTAACTGTGGTTTGGCGGTCACACGAACTGTGCCCCGACGAAAGTCGATGTCTCGCCAAGCGGTATACCGAACTTCTTTGTCGCGTTCGCCAGTCAACAGGAAAAACAAATAGCGTACTTTTTCAGAAGCCTTGCAAGCAGCAAACAGTGAATTGAGTTCATCGGCCTCGTAAATCCTGCGAATGGCGTCCACATATTCCGGCCAGTCGCGCTTGTGCAACAGTCCGGTGACTCCGTTCAGTTTGAGAAACTGGGCCACGATGTTGGCCCTGTTGTACGCGGTGCGGGCACCGCAGCCTAATTCATATTGTTTTCGGATGAACCGGAGCAGGTCCTGGCGCTCGATGTCCTGGACATGAGACTTCGAGCAGTTCTCCAGAAAAAGTTTCAGGCAATACTTGTACGCCGCATACGTCTTGGGCTCGCGCTGCGGCGGTTCGACATCCTTGAGAAATCCCTCGATCGCGACAGCGAGTACAGTTTTCAGGTTTCGGCCTTGGTTCTGGCCCTCGGAGGCGACCTGTATTCCTGCCTTTGCCGCTTCAAGTGCGATTGCCTTGCGGCGCGCAGAGTCTACAACCTGAGCTTTATCCCGAATGGCTTCGCGCCGTCTCTGTCCTTGCTGCCACCATTCGATGTAATAGGTGCCCTCGGGATGAACCTCGATCTTCCCCTTAACTTTGATCTTGTCCTTGAGCTTGCCGTTCGGTTCGACGACCGCGGGGAAGAGGCGCCACTTTCCTTCGACGCTGGCTTTCTTGAGGATGTTGACTCGGTTGGTCTGGCCGTAGCCCGTGCGTTTTCTCATGACGCTCTGTTGTCTCCTGAAATTGCCGGAGCGTCAAATCCGTGCAATCTCAGACACCAAACCAGACACCAAGTGGTGTAAACAACAGAAACCAAAGGAACTGGCGGAGAGAGTGGGATTCGAACCCACGTTAGAGTTTCCCCTAAACACGCTTTCCAAGCGTGCGCCTTCAGCCACTCGGCCATCTCTCCGCACAATGGAGTCCTTCCATTATAGCGAAATCGAGGCGGGTGTGCCGATTGCGTGGCCCTTCGCCCGGCCTCCCTAAACTTCCGCTTGACCACTGCGGCCTTCAGGAACTATAGTGACCGGGTAATGTCAAGCGCACCACATTCTGCCGGGACGATTAGCATTCGAACAAACACGGGTACATGTGCGCATACCCTATTCCGGCGAGGCAACGTTTCAGGACCATAAAGCACTCATCAGGCAAGACCCGAAACCCACCCGCCAGCGGCGAGTGGGTTTTTTGTTTTCCGTGGCAAAACTTGGAGGGGAACGCAATGGCGCAAGACGAAAAACACCATGAAGGCTGGCAGGTGACCGTACCGGCGAGTTCCGCCAACCTGGGCTGCGCGTTTGATTGCGCCGGGCTTGCGCTGCAACTGTATCTGCGGGCATCGTATTTTCCTTCGCCGGCGCCGGAAATTTCCGTCGAGTATCAGGGCAGAAATCCTGACCGTGTACCGGAAGACTCGTCGAACCTGCTGCTGCGCTCCATGCAGTTTGCCGCGAGCCAACTCGGATCGCCCCTACCCCAAGGCCATATCTTGATACAGAACGGAATTCCCGTGGGCGCCGGACTGGGCAGTAGCGCCGCAGCCGTGATTGGCGGCCTGATGCTGGGTGCCCGTCATAGCGGCGCCAGCGTGTCACAAGAGCAACTACTGGGCTGGGCCCTACAGATTGAAGGTCACGTCGATAATGCCGCTGCGGCCTACTGCGGCGGCCTGGTATTTGCGATGACCAGCGGCGGACGCGTAATGACCTTCAAGACCGGCTTCCCGGAATCTCTTCGCCTGGTGGTGGTGGCGCCCGATGTAATGGTGCCGACCGGTGAGGCCCGCAGAGTGCTGCCCCGCTCCTACGACCACGCGGAAGTGATGCACACCCTGCAGCGCGCGGTGGCTTTCGCGGCCACTTGCGGGTCCGGGAAGTTCGACCTCTTCCCCGAAATCTTCGATGACCGTCTGCACCAGCCGTATCGCCGCCAACTGGTGCCGGGGATGGAGCGCTGTCTGCAATACCGCCACGAGGGGTTACGCGGAGTCGTCATCAGCGGCTCCGGCTCGGCAGTGCTCGCGTTCGTCGAAAATGCCGCAAATGATGCCGCAAATGATAATGAAGCGCCCATTGCCGCAGGATTGCGGCAGATCTTTGAACACGAAGGAGTTCACAGCGAAACCATCATGACTTCCGTTGACAATCAGGGAGCAATCCTCTCCCGCACTTCCAGAACGGCCGGGCTGGTCACCGCCGGAAACGGTGACCAGCGATGAAAGACCCAGCCCTTTACCAACGCCTTCTGGTCATACTGGCATCGGAGGCCCCATGACGTTGTCCGCGCTCCCCACTCTCACCGCCGGCCACGTTCTGCGCTGCGTCCACTGCGGCCAAGTGCAACGTACACCGGACCCGCTGTTTCAGTGTGCTGAATGCCATGAGCTGCTCGAGGTCGTTTATCCCGATCTTGCGCCATGCAACCCGGAAGCCGCGCTGCGTCTGAAGCAGACATGGCGCAACCGCCGGCTTTCCAACGCTGCCGAAGACCTTAGCGGTGTGTGGCGATTCCGCGAACTGCTGCCCCGGATTGCGCCCCAGCACCTGGTTACGTTGCGCGAAGGCAACACGCCGCTGTGGCCGCTGCATCGGGCGGCGCGCAGTTTGGGCCTCGAACATGTGTGGGTCAAACATCAAGGCATGAATCCCACTGGCTCTTTCAAAGATACCGGCATGGCCGCGGCGCTCTCCATGGCGCGCGCCCAAGGCTTTGATCGCGTCTGCTGCGCTTCCACTGGCAATACCTCGGCTTCCATGGCCGCCTATGCCGCCCGCGCGGGAATGAAGAGCATCGTGCTGCTGCCTGCCGGATATGTGACTGCCGGCAAGCTGGCGCAAGCGCTGGAATTCGGCGCAACCGTCGTGCAGTTGCGCACTGACTTCGACGGCTGCCTGGAGCTTTTGCACAAAGTAGTCCGCAGGTTCCGCGCCTACCTGCTGAATTCCATCAACCCATATCGCCTCGAAGGCCAGAAGACGGTGGCGTTTGAACTGCTCGATCAACTCGACTGGAAGGTTCCCGATCACATCATCGTGCCCGGAGGCAATCTCGGCAACTCTTCGGCGCTGGGCAAGGGTCTGCTGGAACTGCACGGCCTGGGACTGATCGACCGGCTGCCGAAAATCTCGATCATTCAGGCCGCCGGCGCCAATCCGCTGGTGCGCACCATGCGTGAAAACGGTGGAAGCCGCCTGATCACCGTGGAGCCGGAAACGCGGGCCACGGCCATTCGCATCGGGAGTCCTGCTTCGTGGAGGAAGGCCGTGAGCGTGCTGCAACGCACGGGCGGCGCCTGTGAAGACGTGAGCGAAGAAGAAATCGCCGCAGCCAAGGCGGAGCTGGGTGCTGAAGGCATCGGATGCGAGCCGGCCTCAGCCACCACGCTGGCCGGCCTCAAAAAACTGGTTCGCGCCGGCTTTGTCGGAACCGCCGATACTGTGGTCCTTATTCTTACCGGCAACATGTTGAAAGACGTGGATTACATGCTCCAGGGCGGTGGGAACCAGTTTCTTGGCCCGCTCGACCCCGATCCGGAGCTGGTAACCAAGACCTTGGAGAAACTCTATGCTAGGCACTGAATGCGGAATACGCGCGACGCCCGTCACCGGCGGGCCGAACATGGAACGTAAGATGGAACATAAAGAAGTGCGGGTCGGCGTCGTCGGCTATGGCACAGTGGGACGCGCTACTACGGAAATCCTTACGCGCCACGCGGAAGAGATCTGCGCGCGCACTGGCGGCATCGCCCTGCGGGTCGTGCGCATAGGCCGCCGGACAGGCGACGGACAGGAATCGCCGGTATGCGGCATCGCGATTGAATCCGGCTGGCGGAACATCGTCTCTGCGGAAGAAGTTGACATCGTGGTCGAAGCTATCGGCGGCGTGGATGTCGCTTATGACGTCGTGCGATCGAGTCTTGAAAACAACAAAGCGGTGGTCACGGCGAACAAGGCACTCATCGCCCGCCATGGAGAAGAGCTGTTCGCGCTGGCCGCCCGGCGGCAGTTGCCCATCGGCATCGAAGCCACCGTCGGTGGAGGCATCCCTATCATTCGCGCCATTGCCGATGCCCTGGCGGGCGACCGTATTCAATCCATCTATGGAATTATCAATGGCACATGCAACTTCATTCTGGGCCGTATGGAAAAGGAAGGCATTGAATTCAGCCAGGCGCTGGCCGAGGCCCAGGCGGCCGGATACGCCGAAGCCGATCCCAGCCTCGATATCGACGGGCTCGACGCCCGCGACAAGATCTCGATTCTAGCGCGGCTGGCGTTTCGCGGCGCAGTTCCCCCGGAGCAAATTCCCGCGGCAGGAATTCGCCAGATCGCAGCCACTGATTTTCACTATGCCAGCCGGCTGGAATCGACCATCCGGCTACTCGCCTGCGCCGAGCGCACGCCCCATGGCTTTGCTCTTTCCGTCAGGCCGTGGCTGGTAGCGCGTGGGTCGATGTTGGCCAAGGTCGACGGACCCAACAACGCTATCTTCCTCGCCGGTGAAAGCGCGGGGACGCAGATGTTCTATGGCGAAGGCGCGGGCGGCGGGGCCACTGGCACTGCCGTGCTCTCCGATGTGGTGCAGATCGCCAGAAACCTCGCCCATGGCCAGCGGGCGCCCAATGCTCACCTGGGCTTCCAGCACTGTGAACCATTGCCGCTATGCGAATCTCCGAAACCCGTGAGCTGGTATCTGCGCCTCACGGTGAAAGATCGCCCCGGAATCCTCGCCCAAGCGGCCCAGGCCATTGCCCAGGAAGGCATCAATATAGATTCCGTAATCCAGGAGCCGCACATGGCCAAAGAGAAGTTGTCTTTTGTCATTACCCTGGAACCAATCGGCGAAAGCGTGGTGCAGAGAGCAGTCCGGGCGATCAACCAGTTTGAGTTCATGCTGGAACCGGTGTTGATGTTGCCGGTTGTGGATGGCAATTAGCAGTTGGCACTTAGCACTCAGCACTCAGCACTCAGCCATGAAACGTCTTGAGCGGTTCCTGCAAGGTTGAACCGCTGACGTAGTGGAACGCAGCGTGAAAACGAGAATGTTCCAGGGCTGAATGCTGAGTGCTGGATGCTGAATGCCAATGACAAATTACCCGATTGCAAATTTATTCCGGCTCCTCCGGTTCCGCCACACCGTCTCCCCTCGGGTCCGACGCTCCCCAGTTCATGCCGGTCTTGGCGTTGTGCATGACTACCTGCCCGCGTCCCATCAATACCGTATATTCCTTCCTTACCTGGAAGACGTGGCCTTTTTTCTGCAGCGCCTGCAGGACTTCCGGCCGCACCCGCGATTCGATCACGATCTCGCAACCGAGCGGCCCGTCGGGAATGGTGAAGCGTGGCGCTTCCAGCGCTGCCTGCGGATTCATCCCGTAGTCCACGAAGTTGGAAACAAACTGGGCGTGGGCCAGCGGCTGGTTCGCCCCGCCCATGATGCCGAAGCCCATGCGCAGATGGCCGCGTTCCATGAATGCAGGAATGATCGTATGGAACGGACGCTTGCGCGGCTGCAATACATTAGGATGTTTCGAGTCGAGTGAGAACAGCGCTCCCCGGTTCTGCAAGGCAAAGCCCATGCCTTGCACCACCACACCCGAACCAAAGCTCGAATAATTGCTCTGGATGAGCGAGGCTATGTTCCCTTCCTTGTCGACCGCGGCCATATAAATGGTGTCGCTAGTCGAAGGCGTACCCGCTTGCGGATGGCACTGGGCCTTCTCCGGGTCGATCAGAGCAGCACGCTGCTGCGCATAGGACTTCTCCAACAGGCCCTTCAGCGGAACTTTAGCGAATCGGCGATCGGCGTTGTAGCGATAGAGATCGGAATAGGCAAGCTTCATGGCTTCGATCTTCTTGTGCAGCTCAACGGCCCCTTGCGGGCCGCCTTGATCGGGCAGCGAAGTCTCCATGATGTTGAGCATTTCGAGGGCTGCCATGCCCTGCGTGTTGGGCGGAAGTTCGTAGACTGTCCATCCACGATAATTGATGGAGATGGGTTCAACCCACTCGGCGGAAAATTCCGCCAGATCATCGGCTTGCATGGCGCCGCCGAAAGCGGAAGAGGTCTGCACGATGGCATGAGCTATCGCGCCCTTGTAGAACGCGTCCCGGCCTTGTTCAGCGATCAGCTTCAAAGTCCTGGCCAGATCGGGATTTACGAAGCGGTCACCCACCTCGGGGGCCTTGCCGCCGGGAAGAAACACACGCTGGGCTTCCTCGGTCCGGCCCATTTTTTCCTGCGCCCCTGCCCAATAGGATTGAATCATTTCCGGCACGGCATAGCCATGTTGGGCATAGCCAATGGCCGGAGTAAAGAGGTCCTTCCACGGCAGCCGCCCAAAGCGCTTGTGCGACTGGCTCCAGCCCTCCACGGCGCCGGGCACGGTCACGCTATGAATGCCGTCATGGGGCATGGCAGTCACACCCCGTTTCGCAAGAAAATCGACGGTAAGGTTGCGCGGCGCCCAGCCGCTGGCATTCAGCCCGTAGAGTTTGCCTTCTTTCGCGTCCCAGTAGAGGAGAAACAGGTCGCCACCGATGCCATTCATCATGGGCTCGGTGACACCCAGCACGGCATTGGCGGCGATGGCAGCGTCCATGGCCGACCCGCCATGCGCCAGTGTGCGGGCACCGGCCTGCGAGGCCAGATAGTGGCTGGTAGCGACAATGCCACGGTCGGTAATCACCGTGGAGCGGCCGTAGGAACGATCCTGGGTAAAGAGCGGTTCAGACATGGCGAAAAACAGTATAATCAGCGGCAACAATAAGCGCATGAGCACCTCGACCGGCTTTTCAATCCATCGCAGATTATAGACGCTTGTGGCCCCAGGTAAATCTTCTGCCAATAATGCCCTTGATGATCAGATGGTCGGTCGAGCGCGTCACGCCTACGCCCACTCCGAAATTCACTTCCCACTCAGGAGAAAAGTTAAGATCGACCGACGGAAAGAATTGCTGCTGCTGCTCGGCGATCGAGTCGAAGTTGTTGATAGGGCCTAGGGACCCGTAATATTCCAGCCCGCCGGTGACCACCTTGCTGAAATCATAGGAAACCTTGACGTTGGGCGAGAACCCATAGCCAAGCTTGACGTTTTCACCGTGCAGCGACTTATCGATGGTGGGATTGAAAGAGAGATACCAGCGGCCAAGCTTCTTGTCGACGATGGGTCGCAGCTCCCACGTCCATGTGTCCTGCGAGAACTTGCGGCGCTGATAGCCAACCTCATTCGAAAGGCTAAGGCCGACGGGCCAATGCCATTTTTCCGGCACCCGAAAGCGCGGCCGTATATGGTCCCCGACCCAATCCCATCCGTCCCCAGCCCGTGCGCTGGTGAATATGTAAAAGCCGGTTTCAAACCACTCATTGAATCCTTGGGTAATCTCGATGGTCTCATGCAGCGCATGGTAAGTTGGCGCTACGCCGTTGGTCACTGCGCGGGTCCCGCTGGCGGTAAAGTTGCTGTGGAATTCCACCATGGTGGCGTGCGGTTCGACGGTTTCCGCGCCGTACACCTGGATCTCATAATTGTCCTGGGCCAGCGCCGGAGTCAGAGCCAGGGCCAGCATGGCCAGGAGGAGCAAGGGGGAGAAGCTTCGTGACATCACAGGGTTCGATTCTATCGTGCCCGGAGCCAGAAAACGGGTGCTAGGAAAAAATAAGAGCGCCGGGCCGCTTCTGGGGCCCGGCGCTCTATGCAGTTATGACTGGTGCCGTGACCGTGTGAAATGCTAACAAACCTCCAAGCGATGGGTGCCCCACGATTCGCGTCTTTTGCGAAGGTTGGGACGCGATGCTCTCGCGGTCAAGGCACTGGTATCGTGGCCGGGAATATCGGTAATGTTAGCAAGAATGCAAGCTCACGGCTCCGAATCGCCAGGTCCGCGATGATTGCTCAATCTCCCGATCACCGTATTAGGCCGCGCTGAGGGCTTTTTTTCTTTCTGCCCAGCGCTTCTTCATCATGATCGAAATACGTTTCTTGGACGCGGCACTCAAGCGGCGGCGGCCACGTCTAGCGCCAGTTCCTTCCAGGGCTGAAATGGCTTCTTCCAGCCTATCTCTCTCGTCCCGCAATACTGAAATTATTTGTTGTATATCCATAGAGCTCCTTGCACCGAAATCTTAATAGGCGTGGATGTGCTCCAGCAAGAACAAAGATGGTAGCTCGATGCGTGCTAGTGCATAACTATCCAGTCGGAGAGAAGATAGCAGAGATCAGTGCTATCTGCAAGGATATGGTGTCCTCAACGCTTTCAATCTGGGCCGGTCGCCCTTCTTACCAGTTGCTGGATATGCCCGCCCCTAAAGCATGTTGCAGGTGGAGTGTTTATATTAGTAAAGCTCAATCTAATATCCCTAGCGCCGTGACCGGTTGCAGGCTGACACTTCCGGTGACCCGAATCTACCACAATTACTCTTTCATCTGGTCACGGCGCTAGTACAAGGACCGCCTCCGGCCCTCCTCTAACTTCAATGTCTTACCACAGGAAAAAAGCTCCCATCTCCTTCCTTCCCAAAACGGGAAAGGGCCATCTTTAAAGTCTCTCTTTAAGTCTCTAGCACCGAGACGGTGAATATTGCATTGGCAATGTTGGCAGAAATACAAGTTCGCGGTTCCGATCTCCAGACCCGCGATCACCTAACTTGGCCGGGCAACCAAGTAAAAACGGGCACAAGTAAAAACGGGCCATTGACTTCCTGGCGGCAAAGGGGTAACTTTCAGCCGTTTCGGGAGGAACGACATGAGAAATACCCTTCAACGTTCACTGATTTTATTCATGGGCGTATTGCTGCTGGCGGGCATGGCCTTTGCCCAGGGGTCACAATCCGGCGCGATTTCAGGCTCGGTCAAGGATTCTACCGGCGCCGTCGTCAGTGGCGCTTCCATCACTATTACTAACGATGCAACCAAGGACGTGGAACGCACTGTGACCAGCACCGGCGATGGTCTGTTTACCGTGTCCTTGCTCCGGCCCGGCGACTACAAGGTCGCCATCAAGGCCCCCGGCTTCAAGGAATTCACCCAGAAAGTGCAGGTGTTGCTCAGTCAGGCTGCGCGCATAGATGCGCAATTACAGGTAGGCGGCGCCAGCGAAGTGGTGGAAGTCACATCCAACCCCACCCTGGTCAATACCGAGAGCGCGGCCACCGGTCAGCCCATCGATGCCGCTACCCTGCGCGCGCTTCCGTTGCCTGTCCCCAACTTCATGTTTCTACTCTCGCTGTCGGCGGGAACTTCGGGCGAGTTTCCCGATGTGCGCTCCGCCAACCGGGGTATCGTTGACATCAACGTGAACGGCCAGCGCACCAGCAACAACAGCGTGACCCTGGAAGGCATCAATGTCAATGACTTCAACCTCGCCCATTTCGATACCATTCCTCTACCCAACCCTCACGCCATTGAAGAATTCAACGTAGCTACATCGCTCTACGATGCTGCTTCCGGCAGCAAGGGAGGTGGCGCCGTCGGACTGGTGGTGAAATCCGGCACCAAGGGCTGGCATGGCGAAGCCTACGTCCAGCACCGTAATGACTACTTCAACGCCAATGAGTGGTTCTTCAATAACAGCAACGTGTCCCGCAAGAAATTCCTGCAGACGGTCCTTGGCTTCAGCGGCAGCGGCCCGCTTCCGTTTCTAGGAGGCAACTGGTTCGGCAATGTGCAGGGGCTGCGGGCGCGCAATAGCGTCAGCCCCAACGGCTCAAGCACTACGGTGAATAGCCGGATTTTCCCGACGAATCCGGACGGCACGACTTCCGCCGCTCTAATTGCTTCCGATCCCGGCCTGGGTCTTACGGCGGCGCAGGTCGATCCCACGGCGCTGAATATTCTGAACCTGCACAACAGCTATTATGGCGGCCAATTCCTGGTCCCGCGGGTCGGACAGAGCGGCTGTTCCCCAACGAGTGCGATCAACTTGAAATGCACCTTTGCCAAGGTCGCACCCCAAGTCGATACGCAATACGCCATTTCCTATGACCGTTCATTTGCCGGCGGCAAATCGAAGATTTCGGGGCGCTGGTTCTATGACAATGGCAACACCAACCAGCCGTTTGGCACTGCCTCGTCTCTGGCCTTTCCCCAACTCGGCATCCAGAACAACCGGTTCTTTTCCATGGCCTACACCCAGCAGATCAGCAACCGGCAATTGAATGAGTTCCGCGTCGGCTTCAATCGCTTCATCTCATCGTTTGCGCCCACAGACCTGGTCGGCGTCTCTGACATCAATGCCACCCGGCCCAATGCCGGCGCGGTGCCCGGAATTTACCAGGTGGCGGTCACCGGCGCTTTCTCTATAGGCACCGGCGTGAACGATGAGCGCGGCACGGTGGCCAACAGCTTTGACTATAACGATACATGGTCCATGATCATCGGCAAGCACAGCTTGAAAGCCGGCGGCGGAGCTACCCGTTACCAGCTCAACCGTTTCAACCGCTTTGCCATTCGTGGCTCTCTGGGTTTCAATACATTTGCCGACTTTGCCAAGGGCCAGATTGATACCTTGCAGGCGGCCTCCGGCGATCCTCAGCGCTACTTCCGCGCCCTGGATTTCGCGGGGTTCTTCCAGGACGACTACCATCTGTTCTCCAACCTGACCCTGAACCTGGGCCTGCGCTGGGACTCACTGCAGTTTGCCCATGACTTGCTCTTGCGCAGCACCCTTTTCGATCCTTCTCTGGTCCCCAATGCCAATCCTTTCCTGTTCGCAGAAAATAGCTCTCTGCCGGGCATTGTAGGGACGAAAGGCATTGGTGATTGCGGCGCCAGGCACTGCCGTAGCAATAACAACTTCGGCCCGCGTATCGGCTTTTCCTGGGACCCCTTCCATAACCACCACACGGTGGTGCGCGGAGGCTATGGCATCTACGTCCAGCGCCTCTCCAACCAGAACTTCCTGCAGGGCTCGCTCGGTCCGCCGTTCTTCGTGCAGCAGGTAGTAACCAACCCGGTCGGAATCACCCTGGCCAATCCACTGCCCACGCAGTCGGCGGGTTCCGCGGTCGACCCCAATTCCATTCCCCAGAATTCGCACTTTGCCGGGGTCAGCGGCAATGGCGATCCCAACAATCCCGCGAATGTCCCCATCTTCGTGAATGACGCCGGTCAGCGCTGCGCAAATTTCGGCGGTACGGCCACCAACTGCTCCATCAACCTGGCGTCCTTCTCCACGGTAGCGCCGAATGCTCACGCTCCCTATAACCAGCAATGGAATTTCACGATCCAGCGGGACCTGGGACACTCCTGGGCGCTGGAAGCCGGCTATGTAGGATCACACTACGTAGGCGGCCTGGGAATCTACAATCCCTTCCTGGCGCCCTTGGCCAGTCCTTCGAACCCCATTCACGTGACCGACATCAACGGCAACAACTTCACCATCACCACGAACACCGTGAACAACGAAGCGCTGCGCTCCCAGGCTTTGGGACTCTCCCGCCGGCGGGGCGCGCGCATTGACGGCAATATTGGCCAGGCCATTTATCACTCCGGCCAGTTGACCGTCTCTCACCGCTTCCGCCATGGTCTGTTCTTCCAGGCGGCCTACACGTACTCGAAGGAAATCGACAACGTAAGCGGTTCCCAGAGCACCGACGAACTGAATGCCACACAGGCCGGCCAGGGCGGCGCTACGATCCTTAATTTCGGCAATAACCCGGCCGCCAACCGCTCTGTGGGCGACTTCGACCGCCGCCAACGCGCGGTCTTCAGCTACAACTATGAACTGCCGGTACCCAAGCACGGCATCTGGGGTACCCAGGCATTCCAGGGATGGAGCTTCAGCGGCATCAACGTCTTCCAGGACGGCCTGCCGTTTTCCGTCACCGACCCCACCGGCGGCCGCGCCTTCGGTGGCGGCACCTCCACCGGCATCTTTACCTGCGGCTCACTCGCCAACGCCTATACCGGTGGCGATATCAACAACCGGCTCAACGGCTACCTGAACCCTGCTTGCTTTGCACCGGCGCCGATTGCGCCAAGTTCTTCGTGCATCGTAAACGGACTGGTTACAACTCCTTGCCCATCAACGCAAACCGCCAACGCCACGGCGCCCACCGGCTATGGCACTATTCCCCGCAATGCTTTCCGGGGACCGTTCCAGCAGAACTGGGACTTCTCCCTGATGAAGCATTTCAAGGTGCATGAAAGCCATGTCATCGATTTCCGTACTGACTTCTTCAACGTCCTGAACCATCCTTCGTTCCGGCAACCGTCGACCGTCAGTATCGGCTCTTCAACTTTTGGCCAGATCAACAGTACCGTCAATCCGGCGCGCCTGATCCAGTTCGGATTGCAGTATTCTTTCTGAGCTTGTCGAAGCATGAAGTCTTACCGGGCGGCTTCGGCCGCCCGGTTTTTCGAAGAGAGTCTTCAGGGACAGGGCCTTAGATATACCCTCGTCACTCGGTTGCTTGAGGTCGACGTTGCGACGGCCGTCCGCCAATCCGAAGCTTTACTCAGGAACAAAATTTTAAGAATTTCACCCTCCAAGCTGAAACGTTTGGGCCTTAAGTTTCACTACTCCAGAAGAACTCTTTACATTGACGAGGAATCCAAATGCCTGATTCTACTCCTGCAAATTCCCTTGAATGCGTTCGAACTGACAAACACTTGGATGGTAACGAAGTTCAGCCTAAGCTTGGCCAGCCTTCTCCTGAGCGACAGTCTTCATGGTCAGACATTGTTACCCAGTGGGGCCATTTGGCGCGATTTTGTATTGCTGTATTTTTCGTGACTGCTCTTGTTGTCGGCTCTGTGGCAGTCATCGTCGGTGGATTTCCGGGAGATCTAAAAATCAAAGCGGGAGAGACTGCCTTAGTCTTCTACAAGGACGGGAGAGAACAGGCGGCAACCCTGTTGCTTCCCGCTACAGAGGAGTGGCTTGATACACACATAAACATCACGTCTGACCGACAAATAACAATCGGCGCTAGCGGGCACATAAATATAGCAGTGCACCATGCTATTGAGTGGGCGCAGCATAAAGACCAAGAGCTAACAGTAGGGCTATGGGCTGGGCCGATCGGCCTACCGCAATATTTCAGACCAGTAGATGACTGCCGAAGACCACTTTTGATCGCCCCGGATCAACCTTATGGAGCGGTATTGGGTTATGTTCGATCCCAAGGCAGTCCGCCACCAACTCCGGCAAATCCTCGACCTGCCGGTGTCTTTTACATTGGCGATCAGAAGGTGTTGAACAATCCAAAAGATGGCAAAATGCTGGCTGGAGAACTTTTTTTGACCATCAACGATGCAATTGTAACGAGCGATCCAAAAGCAGAGGAAGCGTACGTGTGTTCAGGAAACGCGTTAGCGTTAAAACAGAGTTATAAGCAAAAAGCAACCGTCCAAACGAAACGGAGCGAGTGGAAAAGCCTTGTCAAAAGAAAGTTTTGGGATGCTTTATTTCAGGACAATGCTGGAGAATTCTTAATTCGAATAGCATTTGAAAAGCCGTGATTGTCCGCCTGGGCGGGAGCGTAGGCTCGAGACACGGGGGCAGCCTGATCTGGCCATTCCCCGAAACGATTAATCGCCCAACACTCAGGGCGCTATTGACGAGACCCGCAAATACCTGGAAACTCCTTACCAGCGCAGGAAGAGGAATAACCGGGGAGCATACATCCTGCCGTTAGAATGATGAAGCCAAACCAACCTGGACCGCGTCGACTGCAACTTCGTACCCATCACTGGCGGGCGTTGATCGGCTTTTTTCTGATGGCTTGCCAGCCTCTGCTTGGCCAGCAGGCACCCACAATCTCGGTCAACGTAAGGGTCGTGAATACCCTGGCCACCGTGCGCGATAAACATGGCCGTATCATTCCTAACTTGACTAAAGACGATTTCACGCTGGAAGAGGACGGCAGGCCGCAGACCATCCGGTATTTCTCCCGGGAGACCGGCCTGCCTCTGACACTCGGGCTGCTGATCGATACCAGCCTGAGCCAGAGATTCGTACTCGAACAGGAACGCACAGCCAGCTACGCGTTTCTGGACCAAATGCTGCGCCAGGAGATGGACCAGGCATTCGTGATCCATTTTGATTACGACGTTGAGCTGCTGCAGGACCTGACTTCCACGCGCAGAAAGCTAGCGGATGCCCTGGGACTACTGCAGATTCCGCGGGGCGGCCGGAGCGGAGGCAGCACCACACTGTATGACGCCGTTTATCTGGGGGCGAATGATTTGATGAAGAAGCAGGAGGGCCGCAAAGCGCTGATTGTCCTCTCCGACGGTGTGGATACACGCAGCCAGGTAAATCTGGCGGAAGCGATTGCATCGGCCCAGCGCACCGATACCGTTGTGTATTCCATCCTGTTCTACGACGAATTCGCCTACTACGGTGCGGGAAGACTCGGAGGCGGCTGGGACCGGACAGGGCAAACCGGGAAAAAGGCGCTGGCAAGGCTCTCCAAGGAAACCGGCGGTCGCCTGTTTGTAGTATCCAAGAAAGAACCTCTCGACAGGGTCTACAGCCAGATTGAGGATGAATTACGCAGCCAGTACAGCCTCGGATACACGCCCGAAAAAGATGCGCGGCCCGGATATCGGAAGATCAGGATTGCAACAAAACAGAATGGCCTGATCGTGCAGTCACGCGCCGGGTATTATGCGGTGGAGTGAATTATTACCTGAATGAATAAGGATGCCCCTTCCAAGCATGGAAGAGTTTCACAGTCGCCTCGTCGCCTTCAGCAGCCATAGCATCGATTTCCGTGCTGACTTCTTCAACGTCCTGGACCATCCCTCGTTCCGCCAAGCGTCGCCCGCCAGTATCGGTTCGCCAGTCATCGGGTTAACAAACCACTTCAATCCACGCCCTGGAAATGGTTTTCTTTGGATTATCGGAACATCATTTTGCTAAATTGCATTGACGTTGTTTCAGTCGAGGTAGTAGCATCCCTCGCTGTTCCTCCATGGCGCAACGAGGCTCGCTTTCAATTTGGGCCGATGTAATGCCAGGGGTCCTTGATCGATATAGTGCAAGTCGGCGTCGATTTGTTCCAACAAGCAAGTCACGGCTTTACTTCCGGAGCCGAGCAATGTCGAATACGCACGTCGAAAGACCGCCGTCCCGTTTCATCCGACCATCCTATGAAAGCTGCGCCCAGAGTACGTTCTGGATGCCGCATGGCTATTCAGTCCGCGCTGATTCAACACGAATCGGCGAATTCCCACTTAACGCAGGAACACTCAAGAGGAGAGAAAAACTATGAGCCGCAAAGATCGCAGAGATGGCTTCTGGCTGCCGGAAAACCCCGATAGATCTCATGTGCGCGATGCAGAAAACGCGCGCCGTAACCGGGCTGAAATTACAAGGGCCTTGTCCCATGGCCAGGTATCACGGCGAGACCTGGTGAAGTGGGGGCTGTTCACGTCCGCCGGCATTCTGGCTCCCATTGGCGGGCTGAGCCCTTTCGTCAGGCCGCTGAATGCAGCCTCCAGCGGATTCGGGGGTAGCCGCGGAGGTGGTAGCGGCATTCCGACCGGGCTCCCACGCAGCCCGCTGTTTGGCGTACTGCCCTTCACCGCGCCCATGCCCCGTTTCGATGTGCTGTCGCGCAATCCGGTCTCGACACTGAGCCCCGCGCCCCAGGCACAGTCCAATCAGACGCAGCAGCCGCTCGATCCGGCCCTGGTTGGCGGCCAAACAGGTTTGACCGGCCCGATTGAGGGACGTCCCCCAGGAGCTATCTGGGCACACCAGCGCTTCAGCCAGTTCACTCCCCAGGTGGCCATTGAGGTCAACACCGCGCAGGCGACCGCCAATACCACTTACAATCCCGGTGTACCGTCGAGCCTGAACTCCGGTATCGACCCGACGCAGTCCATACCGTTGAAGTTCCATCCCAGCCTGCCAACTCAACAACCAAATTCAGTATGGACGTTTAATGGGACCATACCGCCCAAGCTGGCTCAGGTGCGCTACGGTGAGCCCGTGCTGTTCCGGAACCATAACCGGCTGCCCGCGGACGTGACACAGAACAACGGATTTGGCCGCAACACCCTCACCACCCATGAGCACAACGGGCATCACGGCGCGGAAAACGACGGCTTCACCGGCGCCTATTTCTTTCCCAACCAGTTTTATGACTATCACTGGCCGTGGGTGCTGGCGGGATTCAACTCCATCAATACCACCGCCACCGATCCACGGGCCGGCGCACCCGATGGAAGCGGCGGCATTAACAAGGTGCCCGGCGACTGGCACGAGACCATGAGCAGCCACTGGTTCCACGACCACATGTTCAGCTTCACGGCGCAGAACGTCTACAAAGGCATCGCCGCCATGAACAACATCTACAGTTCGCTCGATCGCGGGAATGAAGCGATCAACGACGGCGTCAACCTGCGGCTGCCCAGCGGTACGGCCAAAGACTGGGGCAACCTGGATTACGACGTGAACCTGCTATTTGCCGACAAGGCATGGGACGCCAACGGTCAGCTGAATATGGATATCCTGGCTTTCAATGGCTTTCTGGGTGACGCCATGACCGTCAACCTCACCTACAAGCCGTTCTTCCAGGTAGAGCGGCGCAAGTACCGCTTCCGCATTCTGAATGCCTCGGTTTCGCGCTTCTTTGTGTTCGCGCTGAGCGACAGTTCGGCCATGATCCAGATCGGCAATGACGGCAACCTGCTGCCCTGCCCTGTCACCCAGACTCAGCTCGACCAACTGGGTATCGCCGAACGCTATGACATTGTCGTTGACTTCTCCCGTTATAGCATCGGCCAGACCGTCGATCTGGTGAACCTGCAGGAGCACACGGACGGCCAAGGGCCGGGACAGATTCTGAGCGTGTCGGGAGCGCTCGGGGGCCAATCGAGCGATCCATGCGTGGGCGCCTGCCTGCGGTTCCAGGTGGTGCGCAACCCGGCCCAGCCCGATCAGAGCCAGGTACCGGCAACCTTGATTCCGAACCCCACGTTGCCGACTGTAGTCCGGCAAAGGCAGTTCGTCTTCGGCCGGAACGCCCAGCAGACCACCAATGATCCTGTGACCTCTTACGCGCTCAGTGGCGATTGGGGCATCGGCACGAACAACTCCAGCTCGGGCGGCAGTCGAAATTCCGGAGGGTCTTTGCTCAAGGCGGATTTTGGCCGGATCTCCTCGGCGCCGGCCTTCGGCACCACGGAGATCTGGACCCTGGTCAACCTTGGTAGCGACTGGGACCATCCGATACACATCCACTTCGAAGAAGGCCAGATCCTCGCCCGGAACGGAAGCGCCAGCAACGTGCCGGCCTGGGAAAAAGGCCGCAAGGATGTCTATCGCCTGCGCGCCAACGGAAGCGTCACCCTGGCCATGCAGTTCCGGGACTGGGGCGGCATGTTCATGGAGCACTGCCATAACACCGAGCATGAAGACAACGCCATGCTCATGCGCTGGGAAATCAATAATGCGGGAGGCGCATTCCTGAACCCGCTTCCCACTCCAATTCCCAAACCGACAGGGGTAACGTTCCAGGCGCCGGACCAGATTCTGCCGAGCGCTTTCTAAAACGCTCCCGGCGAACGCTGTCGACCAGCGTTCGCCGGGACTTGCATAAGGAAATCATGGGAGCATTGTCATGCTAAGAAAACATTGGTTGCGCTTTCTGTGCGGTCCGTTGCTGGCCGTGGGCGTTCTGGCGTTTTTCCACCCGGCCCCGGCAGCGGCCAGTGGCCGTCTGGGAAAGGACTATTTCCCCAACATTGAGCTCACCACCCAGGATGGAAAGGTCGTCCACTTTTACGATGATCTCATCCAAGGGAAGATGGTGGCCATCGACCTGATCTACACCTCCTGCCACTATTCATGCCCGCTGGAAACGGCGCGCCTGGCGCAAGTGCAAAAGATGCTGGGTGACCGTGTAGGCAAAGATATTTTCTTCTACTCCATCAGCATCGATCCCGAGCACGATACGCCGGAGGTGCTGAAGGCCTATGCCGAGAAATTCCATGCCGGCCCCGGCTGGACCTTCCTCACCGGCAAAAAAGAAGAGATTGATTTTCTCAGCAAGAAGCTGGGGCTCTATTCCGATCCTTCCGTCAACGCGGATGGGCACACGCCGCACCTGCTTCTGGGCAACGAACCTCTGGGCCAGTGGATGCGCAATTCTGCCCTCGATAATCCGCGGTTTCTGGCCACCATGATCGGAGATTTTCTCGACAGTTTCCGGCACCTCCAGCCTTCTACCGGGCCGGGTAACACGGAAGCCCACGGCCTCAACTTCGACAAAGGGCGGTATGTCTTCGCCCGGGAGTGCGCTGCGTGTCACACCATCGGCCACGGTGACAAGATCGGGCCCGACCTGCTGGGCGTGACCAATATCCGCAATCGGGACTGGCTGGCGCGCATCATCAAGAGCCCCGACCAGTTACTCAAGGAAAAAGATCCGTTGGCCACCGCATTATTTGAGAAATACAAACGGGTACAGATGCCCAACTTGGGTCTCAACAAGGAAGAGATCGATGCCCTCATCGGCTTTCTTGTGACCCAGACTTCCGAACATGACAAGCAGGCATCATCTGGTGCGGAAACAAGCAAGGCCACAGGAGAGAATGGCCGCTAAGGCGTTATGTATTGGCCCGCCTTCCAATTCAGCTACCGTCTCGACATCCGTAGGCTGATGCCGCACGTCGCAGCCGTTGCCGCGTACCAACAGGCGGCCATGACTACCGTGCTTCCACCGCAGTGGCGCGAGCAAAAACAAGGACCCATCACCGAGGCGCGGAGGCCTGGAGAAGGGCCAAAAAACGCGGAGATTCCAGGGACGGCGGATTCACCGTCCCCTCCCGCATTCCTTCCTCGAAAACAGAATGCTGCCCAGGATTGGATCAAAGATCGCTTCCCGCCGGGCTCAGGGTTGCTCACGCTGGATGACATTCTAACCATGCACCGGCTGGTGGCGGAAACAACGCAAACGGCCAGCCCGTCAGGCCACTGGCGGAACGATCCGGTCCAGGTTGGAAGGCGTGAAGTGGGAGGCCTGCACATGGGGGCGCCGGCGGAACGGGTCCCCTTACTCATGCGCGAGTATGTTCAATGGATCAACAGCCGCGAGTCGCGAAGCCTGCCCCCGGTTGTCCATGCACTGCTGGCCCATTTTTTCTTTGTTACGCTGCATCCCTTTGGCGACGGCAACGGAAGAACGTCGCGGCTGGTGGCCACCGCCATTCTTTATCAGCGCGGATACAACGTCCACGGCGGCTTTTATGCGCTCTCCGATTATTTTTATCAGAATGATGGAATCCACTATCACACCCTTCTGCACCGCTGCTGGCAGCACGGTGTTCCTTTTGAACTTACGCCGTTTGTCGCATTCGGAATGGAAGGGCTGGTCATGGAGCTGAGAAGCATCGACAGCTTTATCAAGATGAAGTTGAACCGCATCGTCTATCGAGAGCCGGTGGATGCGCGAACGAGAAGGAGCGGCCGGTTCCGCAGGAGTAGGCTTTCCTGAAGCACGAATTGACCTCACTGGAAGAACGCAAAGACCGCCGCCGGGCGGCTGAAACCGCCCCGCAAGTTTCTATATTTCCGGAAAGACCCATCGGGTGTGGGGAAGTCCCGTAGGGACGCGTGACAGTAGCCCAGCACCGGGTTCGGCGCGGCGAGAGGCCCTGATGACTCCTGGGATGGTTTTGCGCCGAACCCTGTGCTGGGTAAGGGTCCAAACACAGCCAAAGTCCCTTTCAGGGACGACTGCCCCCGGCATCCTGCTGTCATGGTTGTGGTCTTGCTTATATAGTTTTCAGTACTGCCGATTGCTTTGCACAAGAACGCCAGCCTGCACAAAAACTCCCCGGTCTGCACAAAAACCCCTGTCCGAAAATATATTCTCAGGGACGGCCAAAAGCGGCAAAGTCTGCTGGCCGGGCACCCCGGATTATTCGCTTTCCCTCAAGGGGGTGCAAGGTGAATAATCGTTTCCTATTATGGCGCGTCCCGTACCAAAAAAGCCCGTACCGTTCAAATCTTATTATCGACGGCTCTTCCATGACATGTGGGAGGACGTTTTTAAAACATGGGGAGTTGGCAAGGTAATGTGGACACTCTTCATGGCTGCATTTGTCACTGCAATCAACCTCATTCTGAAATACATCGATTACGCGCAGGGAAAACGAACGGTATTGGTAGCCCTTGTTTCCTGCGGAGTGGCCATGCTCATTATCGTGATCATTGCCTTTGTGCGATCTGCTTGGAGATTGGACAACGAAAGACAAGAGGATTTCGATGGCACGACCCAAGAATCAGCCACAAAAATAGAGGATGCCACCAAAGAATACACTAGGCAAATAACTTCCCTGAAGACCGAACTTGAAAATGAAATGAGCCGACATGGTGGGCCAAAAGTGTTCCTCGCGTGGGAAGTGCCCGAAGAGATAGCAAAACTTAAAGAAATTGTAAGTGAACGATATTTGTACTTAGAAAACAATAGCGGTGAGATCGCACACAACATTAAAATAGATGCGATAGCACTTGGCGAAACTGTGACATTCATGATGGTTCACAGGCTTGGCCCCAAACAAATGAAACTTGCCAACCCAATGGCCGAAGATGGAGACCATTATCATGGTGGAATGATTGGATTTCTCAATCAGCAACCAAATGCAAGAGCCGCATTCAAAAAGGGCTTTTATGATCCCCATGCCTCTGGACAAATTAGCATCCACTTTCGCTATCATTGGAAATTACCGATGACTATTAACTATACAGACGGTAACGGAAATCCGTTTTGTACAAAGTTATTTTTCCTGCTCGACTCTGGTACTGGCGTAGGTGAACTTGAACTTGTTTCCTGTGGACGATCCCTGCCAGTCAGGTGATTTTGATCAGAAGTGCAGTGGTGTTAAGAGCACCGTTGCACTTCGTCTCGGACTGTAAGCCGAATCGAATTGAAAACGCAATAGGCAGGAATTACACTGGCGGTGGGGTTTTTGTGCAGAAATGCCAGTTGCACAAAAAGTCCGGGCATAACCGGCGTTCTTGTGCAAAGCCAAGG
This sequence comes from Saccharimonadales bacterium (SeqCode), assembly GCA_035568495.1. Taxonomy (GTDB): domain Bacteria; phylum Acidobacteriota; class Terriglobia; order Terriglobales; family Acidobacteriaceae; genus Angelobacter. The sequence continues at coordinate 24,223 of DATMNZ010000059.1, forward strand.
CCAGTTGCTAAACGCCAATTGCTATCTTTGCAGATAGAACAATCCACGGTCGGTTTGCAGTTGGCACTCACGGAAGGCATCTGTCAGGCTTTCCACCACGTCGGTGGCCAAGACAGTGTGTTCATGGAGGCGATCACGGGCAAGGTCGCCGGCGAGGCCGTGCAGGTACACCGCTCCGGCAACGTTTAGGTCTTTGAGGAAGGCTGAGGTGTTGCTCGATTCACTGGCAGGGCTGGGTGGCAACCTGGGGCCTCGCTTGCGGGCCAGCGCCGCGCCAATGATTCCTGCGAGCACATCGCCGGATCCGCCTTTGGCGAGTGCCGGGTTTCCGCTCATGTTGATCCAGGTTTCACCGGATACTCCCGCCACGATGGTTCGATGTCCCTTCAGCACCACACAAGATCCTGTGCCCATCGCGATGCGTTGCGCCACTTCCCGGCGCTCGGCATTGATCTGCTGCGCTGAGACACCCAAGAGCCGCGCGGCTTCCCCAGGATGCGGCGTCAGAACACGCAGGGGCGCGGCCTCGCCACGCGACTGGAGTTCGCCGTAGTGCCCAGAGAAAGCGTTCAAGCCATCGGCATCAAGCACCAGCGGCAATGACGACTGCGTCACCATCCGCCGCACGAATCTGGCGGTCTGTTCGTTGCCTGAAATGCCGGGGCCGAGAACGACCGCGTCTTTGCCGGAAAGCAACGCATCCACTCGCGCATCGGCCGCCATGGAAATCGACCCTTCTTCTGTTTCCGGCAGTCCTTCGGTCATCAACTCCGGGGCGAAGCCGGCAACCGTGGCTTGAATAGATTTCGGGCAGGCGACGGTCACCAGGCCGGCTCCGGCGTTCAGGGCCGCCATGCCCGCCAGGCCCGCGGCTCCGGCTTTGCCCAGTGATCCGCCTACCACCAGGACGTGACCGAATTCGCCTTTGTGCGCGTCATCCTCCCGGGGTGGAAATGTAATGCCGGCTTCCTGGCCGGTGACGGCATTCAGTGCCGTCTGGTTCGAGAC
>DATMNZ010000060.1:0-7621 GCA_035568495.1 Saccharimonadales bacterium (SeqCode)
AAGAAATGCTCTCCGCCTCCGGGCGAGGTTGCCTTCGCTGGCTTTTATCTGCCAAAGTCCTCAAAAGGCATCGAATCAGTAACCCTTATTCGTCAAGAATTAAGATGCGTTTGCCCTGAGTCAAGGCCCGCTCCAGTTGACGAGCGGCCATGGAAATGAGATGGTTTTTGTGGACTCATTGTGGTGTAACTCAACGGAGGGTTTCTCATGAAGTCGTTTCCTGTCACGCGGACCGTGGCGATCGCATCTTTGACACTGCTCACTGCTTTTGCTCTGGCCCTTTCGGCCCAAAGTGAATATCACCTGCTGAAAAAATACCCCTTCGGCGCCGCCGCAGGCAGTAGCCGCGAATATTTCGACTACATCACAGTCGATTCTTCCGCGCGCCGCGTCTATCTCTCGCACGGAACGGAAATAAAAGTAATCAACGCCGATACCGGCGCTCTCATAGGGAACATCACCGGCCTGAAGCAGGACCATGGCGTCGCCCTGGCGCATGAGTTTGGACGCGGATTCATCAGCGATAGCGGCGACGGCAAAGTAGTCATCTTCGATCTGAAGACCTTGAAGACCATCGGCGAGGCCAAGGCCGACAAGGACGCCGACACCGTGATCTACGATCCGGCATCGAAGCGTGTCTTTGTGATGAATGGCGGTCCCCACAGTTGCACAGTGATCGATGCCAAGACCGGAGCCGCCGTGGGCACCATCGAGATGGGAGGACAGCCCGAGTTCGCCGTCGCCGATGGTAAAGGAACTGTTTACGTGAACCTGGAAGACAAGAACGAAGTGGTCGTCATCGATTCACACAAGCTCACCATAAAATCCCGCTGGCCGGCAGCGCCCGCTGGAGGACTCACCGCCCTGGCGCTCGATGAACAGCACCGCAGGCTCTTCAGCACGGGCCGCGATCCCCAGATGCTGGTGGTCATGGATGCCGACAACGGACACGTCATCCAATCGTTTCCCATCTCAGCGGGCGTCGATGCCGCCGCCTATGAGCCCGCAACCGGACTGGTGTTCGCCTCGACCCGCGAAGGAATGATCCATATCTTCCATGAAGATTCGCCCGACAAGTTCAGCGAAGTCGAGACCGTCAAGACCGAGTTCGGAGCAAAAACCATGGGCCTCGACAGCAAGACCCACAACCTCTTCGTCGACACCGTGGAATTCGGTCCACCCTCAGCCCCCACAAAAGACCGCCCCCGCCCGCAGCGAACGGCAATTCCGGGGACGTTCCATGTGTTGGTTTATGGCCGGTGATGGGTCGCGTAAGCCCAATGTCGCTTAAGCCCAATACTGTTCACGTAAGGCGTTGTCCCTTCTGTTCCGTCAACCAGCATAAACAACCGCGGCCGTAGAGACGGTGCTCAGCACCGTCTCTGGGTCTTCGCAGCAGCGAAGGCCCAAGCGCGCGGCAGCGCGTGTTTCGGACATACAATGAGATCGAGGTTCAGAATCTCCGCCGAGAACGGGAAGCTAACCCCCATCGCCATTTCAGGGATGACCAGGGAGATGTTAACAACCGAGACTCGCTGTTCCCTTAAGTGAACAGTATTGCCCGGAGCTCTTAGCATAACGACTAGTTGACTGGAATTCTGGCACTCCTTACCTCAAGAAAGCAAGCAAAAAATGGGACCGCGCCTTTGACAAACTGCCTGTCACTCATCCACACAAAAACAGGAATAGCAGAATCAGAGCCTTCACTGGTTTGGGAGCAGCGGCAACACCCGCTCGCGCACGGCTTCGCCTGCGAAACGAAGAGCTTCGCGAATGTCATCAGCCTCAAGATCCGGATAAGCTTGCAGAATCTGCGGAGTCTCCATTCCTTCGGCGATCATCTCCACGACCGTCGCAACGGGAATGCGTACGTCTCTCTGATGCAGGGTACACCGCCCATCCGTCGCGGGTCGATAGTGATTCGCGTAAATTGCATGTTCATATCTTTTGAATCTGGGCAGATGCTTCAACCTCGTGCCGGATGGCGCACCTTCGCCTTCTTAGGCCGCTCACTCGCAGGCTGCAAAGCCTTATTGGCCAACCCGCCCGTAAGCCGGACAGCACAGGTAGTATTCAGTACTCCGCGAAGGGCTTCATTGACTGCCGCTTCATTGGGAAAAGCCACTGCGACGTCCGGCTCCAACAAGACGATGTTGGTGCCTTCACGAAAGCGCTTTACGTATTTGCCCCGGACACCGCCTTTCATCTTGGTGAAGTCATACTCGGGACGGATGCCACTATTCAAATCAGGCTTTCTCTTCTTCATGAGCCTTCCAGATACTGAGTAAATCTTAACACCCCCATTCCTGTCGGCGATCAACTCCGTATGAGTCCGCCACCGAACACAAGGTCCTTCACGGCCAGTAATCTCTTTGAAGTCGTTGCCTATCTTCAGCGGCAGGAAGGCGTCCGACTGCAGGTTCGCACTAGCCCGACGGTTGCTTAATAGCGAAACTACCATTCTCATCCGCGCCAATCCGCGGTAAAAAGTTTTTTGTGGCGGTTTCATCGCTCTTTAGCACATCGCCGAACACAAGGTCCCTCGCACCTACTCGCGCGCTGAAGAAAGCGCGCGCTCCTGACGGCGCTCGGGATGACTTTTCGATTTTGGGGGAAGAAGCAACCAGGAACATCCCTAAGTACCCCCATCGTCGTTCAGCCAAGCATTCCCGCCCCGTTTCTGCCATAATAATGCTGCTCTGGTGTACTCTGGACCTCGATAGAGGCTGATGGTCTCTGTTGAAGGCTGAGACACCTATGAAGTTCATAACCTACGCGTTCACGCCCACCAAGAACCGGCGGCTCAACGAGCTGATCGGGTTTGTGCTGTCTGTGTCGGCGATCCTGCTGTTTCTGGCGCTGGCCAGTTACTCCGCTCTGGATGCCTCGATGAACACCGCGGCATCGCCGCTGGCTACGTCTCCGGCGCGCAACTGGATCGGACTGTTTGGCGCCCTGGTCAGCGATCTGTTGCTGCAATTCTTCGGCGTGGCTGTCTTTCTTGTGCCCCTGTGCATCGGACTGCTGGCGGTACGCTGGTTCCGGTCGCGCGCGGTGGCTTCGCCGGTCGCCCGCAGTCTGGGCGCCATGGTGCTGATGGTCTTTCTGCCTGCCTTCCTCGGCTTGCTGCCTTGGGACCTGCACTGGCGTCATGCTGTGCCCATCGAAGGTCTGCTGGGCCGGGTCACAGGCGACGTGCTGCTGCACTATTTCAACTCCGTAGGCGCCTCCATCGTGTGCGCCACGGTCATTGCCATGGCCCTGTATCTGTCAACGGCGTTCTCCTTCGCTTCGGCCCGCGTGTGGACCGAAACCCGCTTCGCCTTCGTTTTTGCAGCGTGGCAGCGCTTCCAGGACTGGCGTGAAGCCTGGGCCAAGAAAAAGGCCCAGAAGCAACTGGATAAGCGCCGTAACCAGAAGCCGATGGTGGCCACGCAGTTCTCGCCCGCCCGCCGCGCGGCCGCACAGGCGGCGAACGCCTTGCCCCAGCGCCTTTCTCAGGAAGGCGACGAAGACGAATCGCAGCCGGCGGAGTCAGCAAGACCTTCAGCGCGTTTGATGGAAATGCCGGCCAAGCCCTCATCATCATCCATGGAAGCAGCGGCCGCCGAGCCTCCGATTGCCGAGCGCGCCGACCTCGCCGCCAAATCAAAGACCGTGATGCCCAAGATTGCCGGCGGCTTCAAGCTGCCTCCGACTTCCCTGCTGCACCGGCCCGACGGCGCGCAGTCCGTGGATGCCGAGCAACTCAAGGCGCTGGCCCTGGTGCTCACGGAAAAGTGCGGCGAGTTCGACGTGCATGGCGCCGTCACCCAAATCAATCCCGGGCCGGTCGTCACTACCTATGAGTTCAAGCCGGAAGCCGGAGTGAAATACAGCCGGGTCACCAGCCTTTCCGACGATCTGTGCCTGGCCATGCGGGCCGAGAGCATCCTGATTGAACGCATGTCGGGCAAATCGACCGTGGGCATCCAGGTGCCGAACCACGAGCGCGAAACCATCTGGCTGCGTGAAGTGGTGGAAGCAAACGAGTTCCTCTCCACCAAGTCAAAGCTCACGCTGGCCATGGGCAAAGACATCAACGGACGCATCATCACCGCCGACCTGGCCTCCATGCCCCATCTGCTGATCGCCGGCTCTACCGGCGCCGGCAAGAGCGTGGCCATCAACGCCATGATCATGTCGATCCTCTACAAGGCCACGCCCGACCAGGTGCGCCTGATCCTGGTCGATCCCAAGCGGCTGGAACTGGGAATCTATGAAGGCGTTCCCCACCTCTATGTGCCGATCATCACCGAGCCCAAACTGGCCTCGAATGCGCTGCGCAACGCGGTCCGTGAAATGGAGCGGCGCCTCAAGGTGCTGGCGGAAAAAGGCGTCCGCAACATCGACCAGTACAACAAGCTGTTTGAAGAAAACAGCACGCCCAGCCTGTTCGAAAACCAAGACAGCCAGCACGAGCACAAACCGCTGCCGTTTATCGTGATCATCATCGACGAACTGGCTGATCTGATGATGCTCGACCAGTCGAACGTGGAAGAATCCATCACCCGTCTGGCGCAGATGGCGCGGGCGGTGGGCATCCACCTGATTCTGGCCACCCAGCGGCCCTCGGTGGATGTAATCACCGGCCTGATTAAAGCCAATTTTCCCTCACGCATCTCCTTCCGCGTGGCCACCAAGATCGATTCCCGCACCATTCTCGACAGCAATGGCGCGGAATGCCTGCTGGGCAAAGGCGATATGCTCTACCTGCCCTCGGGATCGGCGCGCGTCCACCGCCTGCATGCCCCATTTGTCACCGAGAAAGAAACCCATGCAGTGGTGGAATTCTGGCGCGCCCAGGCCCTGGCCCAGTACGAACAAAAATTTCTGGAAGCTCCTAAGGATGAAAAACAGGGCGCCACGAGCGGGGCCGGTGAAGACGGAGAGAATCCGGAAAATGACGAACTCTACCAGGATGCGGTCAAGCTGGTGCTGGAATTCGGCAAGGCCTCCACTTCCCTGCTGCAGCGCCGCCTGCGCATCGGCTACGGACGCGCCGCCCACCTGATCGATCTCATGGAACAGGATGGCATCGTAGGCGCAGCCGATGGGCCCAAGCCGCGCGAAGTGCTGAAACGTCCCGACTGGCTGACGGAAGTGGAGGAAGCCCTGCGGTAACGTGCAGGCAAGCGAATACCTGTACGGTGACGGGGGATTCAGCAACACCGGATCCGGTGATCGGGTAATCTGGTGATCGGGTGATCGGAACCGCGAACTTTCATTTTTGCCAACATTACCAATATTGCGGTTCCAGCATTAGTATCGTGACCAGTAAATAAAGTAATGGAATCGAAAAAACGATGCGCCGTTCCGATCACCAGATCACCCGATCACCAGATTTTCAAGGATTACTAAACTTCCCGGCCACAGTGCTAGTAGAATCCTCGATTGCATCATGCGTGGTATAGCAGCCAATTCATCTGCGCCCAGCGCAAATCCTCTACGGGAGAACCCAGGTGTCCCAGTCAAGTTCAGTTCTGATTCAGCGAGACCACAATATTTTGACCGTCACTATCAACCGTCCACAGGCGCGCAACGCCGTTGACAGCGTCACGGCCATGGCGCTGGATGCGGCGTTTCAAGAGTTCGACCGCGATGACAGCCTCAGCGTCGCCATTCTCACCGGCGCACAAGGCGCGTTCTGCGCGGGGGCCGACCTGCGCGAGGTCTCTACGGGAAGCCGCCGTCTGACGCAAGAAGAAAAACAAGGCCCGATGGGCCCGACCTGGCGTCTGCTGAGCAAGCCGGTCATCGCCGCCGTGGAAGGCCACGCAGTGGCCGGCGGACTGGAAATGGCGTTGTGGTGCGATCTGCGCGTGGCCGCACGGGACGCGGTCTTCGGCGTCTACTGCCGCCGCTTCGGCGTTCCCCTGATCGACATGGGCACCGTGCGCCTGCCGCGCCTGATCGGACACAGCAACGCGCTCGACCTCATCCTGACAGGGCGCGGCGTTTCAGGCGACGAAGCCCTGCGCATGGGGCTGGCGAACCGGCTGGTGGAACCGGGCCAGGCGCTGGCAGCCGCACTGCAACTGGCCCGTTCAATCGCGGAATTCCCTCAGAAGTGCCTGCGGTCTGACCGGCTCTCGGCTTACGAGCAGTGGGATCTGCCGTGGGTGGAAGCATGCCGCAACGAACTCAAGCGTGGGCTGGAAGTCCTGGCATCGGGCGAGACCGTAGCCGGCGCACAAAGATTTGCCGGCGGTGCGGGAAGGCACGGCCAATTCAAATAGTGGGCGGGAGACAAATCAGATATCAGAGCAAGACTGGAAATACTCAGCACGCAGAACTCAAGGTCCCTCGCGCCTACTCGCGCGCTCTACCCATTTGCGCCAAAATCGGGCGCGAATGGGGCCCGAAGAAAGCGCGCGCTCCTAACGGCACTTGATGACCCTGGACGGTAGTTTATTGTAATCTTGATCCGTGCAATTACGAACTCCAAGCCGTACGGCCATGGCGGCGGCAGCTTACCGGGCCGCTCATCAGGTCCTGGAACATGGGAGCATCTTCGCCGATCCACTGGCCATGCAGATCGTTGGCGCCGATGCTGAGACTTTAGCGCGCGCGGCTGAAGACCCGCCCTCCGGACGCGGGATGCGGATCTTCATCGCCGCCCGAACGCGCTTCGCCGAGGATGCATTGGCGGCCGCCATCGAAAAAGGCGCGCGTCAACTGGTCGTGCTGGGCGCGGGGCTCGATACGTTTGCCTATCGCAGCACGCTCCGCGACCGGCTGCGTATCTTCGAAGTTGACCATCCGGATACACAGGCATGGAAACGCCAGCGCCTCGAAGATTGCGCCATCCCCGTACCGGAGTCTCTGACGTTCGCTCCTATCGATTTCGAGCGCCACACTTTGCCCCAGGGCCTGTCGGCCGCCGGCTTTGATCCGGCGCAGCAAACTTTCTTCTTCTGGCTGGGCGTGGTGCCTTACCTGACCGAAGAAACGGTATTCTCGACTCTCGGCTTCATCGCGGGCCTTCCGAAGGGCGCGCACGTAGTTTTCGACTACAGTGATCCGCCGGCCTCATTGCCGGAAAAAGCGCGCATCAAGCATGAAATGCGCGCGGCCCACGTCGCCCAGTTGGGGGAAACGTGGCTGACCTTCTTTGATGCGGTAGAGCTTCGCGCCCGGCTCATGGCGCTGGGGTTCTCGGAAGTTGAAGACCTGGGGCCTCCACAAATAGCCGCCCGCTACTCTCCAGAATGGACGAAGCCTGTTCCCGGCAAGGGTGGCCATATCCTGCGCGCGGCGACCATCTGACTATCTGATCTGGCCGAGAATCTCATAGGAACGCAGCCGCTCCGGGTGCTCATAGATGGCGGCCGCGACGATCAGTTCATCCGCGCCCGTCATTTCGATGAAGCCTTCCAGGCCGGAGCGCACAGTCTCCGCCGATCCAACAAAGGAACAGGCCAGCAGATTCGAAACAAAAGCTTTCTCCTCCGGAGACCAATAGTCCTCAATGTCATCGATCGGTGGCGGCAGTTGAGACCGGCGGCCCCGGACCACATTGGTGAAACCTTGTTGGGCCGAGGTAAAAAGGCGCCGGGCGGCGGCATCGGAATCGGCGGCC
>DATMNZ010000061.1:0-94674 GCA_035568495.1 Saccharimonadales bacterium (SeqCode)
TAATGGCTAAGTGCTAATGGCTAAGTGCTAATGGCTAAGTGCTAATGGCTAAGTGCTAATGGCTAAGTGCTAATGGCTAAGTGCTAATGGCTAAGTGCTAATGGCTAAGTGCTAATGGCTAAGTGCTAATGGCTAATGGCTAATGGCTAACCGCTAATGGCCAGCATCTAGTAACTCTTCGGCAACCCCAGAACGAAATGTCCAATGATGTTCCGCTGGATCTCCGAGGTGCCGGCCTCAATCGTGTTGCCGCGGGTGCGCAGGTAGCCATAGGACCACATGCCGCCATCCACGGAATTCAAGCTGTGGCCTTCGAGCTGCCCATAAGGACCAAGCAGTTCCTGTGCGACTTGCTGGAAGCGCTGGTTCAGCTCGCTCCAGAAAATCTTCTGAATCGACCCTTCCGGGCCGGGGACGCCGGTGGCGCTGATGCGGCTGAAGGCGCGCATCTGGTTCATGCGCATGATCTCAATTTCCGCGTAGCACTGGGCAATCTTCTGCCGCAGGACCGCGTCCTGGGCGGCCGGCTTGCCGTTGCGCTGACGGGTGCGCGCCAACGCAATCAGCCGGTCGATATTGCGCTTGTAGGCGATCTGCAGGCCTGCGCCAAAGGTCCCGCGCTCGTGCATCAGCGTGCCCATGGCCACTTCCCAGCCTTGGTTCACTTTGCCGACCACATTCTCGACCGGAACTTTCACATCGTGAAAGAAGATCTCGTTGAATTCGGTTTCACCGGTCATCTGCCGCAGCGGACGCACATCGACGCCCGCTGACTTCATATCGACCAGCAGCACCGTCAGCCCCTTGTGCTTGGGAACATTGGGATCGGTGCGCACCACCAGCTCGCACCATTGCGAAGCCCAGCCATAGCTGTTCCAGACTTTCTGTCCATTGACCACGTAGTGGCCGCCCTCAAGCTTGGCTTCGCAGCGGACGTTGGCCAAGTCGGAGCCGGCATCGGGTTCGGAAAAACCCTGGCACCAGATTTCTTCGGCGCTCAGGATCTTCCGTAAAAAACGCTCTTTCTGCGCGGGCGTTCCGAAGGCAATCAGCGTCGGGCCAATCAATCCCAGGCCCAGGACGTTGGCCAGAGGGGGCGCGCCCGCCAATGCCATTTCCTGCCAGAAGATGACCTGCTGCATCAGGCTCGCGCCGAGTCCGCCGTATTCCTTCGGCCACGAGATACCGGCCCAGCCGCCTTCAAAGAGCTTGCGCTGCCAGCGCTTCAGGTATTCGAAGCGCTTATCCATTGGTTCGTCGCGGTGTTCATCCCAGTCTTTAGGGACGTTGGCCGTGAGCCAGGTGCGCAACTCATCGCGAAATGCCAGTTCTTCTTTGGTCAGGTTCAGGTCCATCGGTGGAACTCCTTGAAATGTGTCCAGCCAGTGGCGCGCCTCTTCAGCGCGACATGGTTGATGCATTCGGCGGACGGGTAAGTTTAGTGAATGGTCGTTCAGTGAGTCAAATTTTCGCCTATGGTAAAGAGAAGCCCTTGCGGAGGTAAATGCATTACGGTAGCGGTCTGCGACGCGGCTGATTGAAGTCACTACAAATACAGACAAGCCCGCTTAGCGCACGGCGGCCCTGGAACGCGGCGGAGCCGGTTCCTCAGGCCCCGCCCGCGCTAAAACCGCGCGGACGTGGCCTTTCGGAATACACGCGTGGGACCGTTACTGCCCCAGATGGTGACCATGCGTCGTGATGGCCTTGGGCTCACTCTGGCTCTTGCGAAATGCCGGCACAATTATGGCTTGTTCAATGAGCGGCTCGTTGAAGCCCAGCAGTCTGGCGGAAAGCTCCTTGGCCCTGTCGGTGGCCCCGGTTTTTTCATAGGCCACGATCAGGCTGCGCATGGAATAGGGGCTTCTGATGTCGTCTTCCAAGTGTCCAATGGCATCAGCGTATTTGCCTTGGGCCACCAACAGGTCGCCGGCGGCCCCGTTATAAGAAGCACGGACGACCGCGTCGGGCGTAGCGCCAATCAGGTTTTCGATCTGCTGCAAAACCATGGCCGCCCGTTCCAAATTTCCGCCGGCGATGGCCTGCTCGGTGCGCGCCCGCAAGACCAGAGACAACTCCTGGTCGATCAGCAATTGTGGAATCTTATGGGTGTCATGCAACGCGGTTTCAGCCCTTCTCAATGAATCCAGGGCCTTCTCTGGGTCCTTCTGATAGAGCGCCATGCTGCGGTAGGCCTCAGCTTGCAGGTTGGCAAAATCTTCATGGTTCGCGCTCTGTGCGGCCGCCTGGAAGGCGGCATCGGCGCCGCTCCAATCGCCTTCACGGACGTAGGTGGCCGCAGACTGCAAAGACCACTGCACAGCCTGGACTTTGGTGGCCTTCTGTAGGGCGATTGCATACTCAGCCCGCGCCCGCACTTGATCTCCCATCAGGGCATAGGTGTCGCCCAGCCCCAGTTGGGAAACCGTGAACGTCGGATCAATCTTTAATGACGCGCGATAGTGCGCCAGGGCTTCCTCGAAGCGGCCTGCCATGCGTGAAATTTCGGCGAATGAATCCTGGGGATTGGCCTCGTTGGGAAGCAGTTCTGTATATCGCTTGATATGCTGGAAAGCCTGATCAAAGTTTCCCGTCCGGGCGTAGCAGTAAGCAACTTCGTTCCAGGGATCGGCAAAGGTAGGATCAATCTTGATGGCGCGCTCAAAATGCGGGATGGCCTGTCCCGGCTGGTCCTGGGCCAGCAGCAGCCACCAGCCGGCAAGCCAGGCCAGGTGGCGGTCCTGCTTGTATTTCACCAGGGCCTCGTTCATTGCCTGGATGGCAGGTATCCACTTGCTCTTGCTGGCATTGGCCAGCCAATCGACGATGAGCCGTTCTTCCGGGCCAGCCAGAGGGCGCGTGGCCAGGGCTTTGTCCCGTTCCCGCACCTGCTCGGTGGGGTCCTGGGCAAAGTAGGCGAGAAAGATATGCGCCAGGGCAAAGTTCGGATCTTGCTTGGCCGCATTGCGCCAGCTTTGTAGTCCCTCGTCGATATGCAGAGTTTCCATCTTGGCCAGCCCATCGACAAAGGACGCGCGGGCCTTGGCTGACTTGGTGGTCATCTCCATGCCGTCTGGCGTTTTGGCGCAGGCCAAAATGCCACCGCAGAAAAGAACGGCCAGTACAACTACGCGAATAAAAAATTTCAACATGCCGGTGAATTACCTCTTCATCATGGGAACGCGCACGCCCCCTCCACGGGTCTTCGATCACGCAATACACATGCGCTTCGTCCCAAAATCACGTTCTGACATTTGCTTGCTGGAGCCGGACGTACCTAACAAGTTGGGGGATGACTGTGAATGAAATTGTTTCCAGTCTAAGCCAATTGGAGCCGAAGGTGCTGATTACGAAGGTCACGCCGCGCGTGAATTTCCTTGGTACATTAGAGAATCGTGGCTGAAAGGAACAACATGGGAATCGGCGCCCGGGTGGCCTTCACGTACCCGGATTTCGTCCGCTATCAGGTCTCACGGCTGTGCGTCATCATGGCCCTGGAAATGGTGGCGGTCGCCATTGGCTGGCAGGTTTACGAAATCACCAGGCGCCCTCTCGACCTTGGCCTGGTGGGGCTGACGCTTTTTCTTCCCGGATTTTTTCTGTTCCTGGTGACCGGGCATGCGGTAGACCGCTTCAACCGGCGTAATCTACTGATACTGTGCCAGTGTGGTTTCGCGCTGTGCGCCCTGTTGTTGCTACTGATCAGTCTCAAAGGCATCAGGTCGGTGCATGCCATCTACATGGTGACCGGCCTGCTAGGCGTGGTGCGCGCCTTCAACGGCCCTACCGGGCAGGCGCTGTTGCCGACCCTGGTGGCCCAGGAGCATTTTCCCAACGCCGTCGCCTGGAGCGCGACCATCTTTCAGATTGCAACCATCTTGGGCCCCATGTTTGGCGGATTGATTTACGCCGCCTTCCACGGCCCATCCGCCGTGTATGGGATGGCCGCGGCCATGGCATTGACCGCCATGACTTTCAGCTTGCGGATCACGTCTGCCCCGCCGAGGCCACGCGAGCCGATGAACGTTGACACCGTGCTGGCCGGGCTCCGCTACGTGTGGGCCAAGAAGGTCATTCTGGGGTCCATTTCTCTGGATCTGTTTGCCATGTTCTTCGGTGGAGCAGTGGCGCTGCTGCCGGTGTTTGCCCGTGAGATCCTGCATAGCGGTCCGCTGGGCCTGGGACTATTACGCAGTGGTCCGGGGCTGGGGGCTGCCACCATGGCGTTTGTTCTCGCGCATCGTCCACTGCGCGGCCGGGCTGGGACCACCATCCTGTGGGGCGTAGCGGCGTTTGGTTTTTCCACAATTCTTTTTGGCGTCTCACGCAACATTGTGCTATCGCTGGCCGCGCTCGTCATGGTGGGCGCCGCCGATATGGTGAGCGTGATTATCCGCAATACCCTGGTGCAGCTTACAACTCCCGACACCATGCGCGGGCGGGTCAGCGCCGTCAACATGCTGTTCATCGGAGCATCGAACGAGCTGGGCCAGTTCGAATCAGGCGTCACCGCCCAATGGTGGGGCATTGTGCCGGCAGTGGTGGTGGGTGGCGCCGGCGCCATCCTCGTGGTTTGCCTGTGCGCCTGGTTGCTGCCGGAATTGCGCCGCGCGGAACATCCGGTAGTGGTGGCGGCAGGATAGTTCCAATGATTGACACCAACGATGGCATCAGCGGAAGATTGCCCCAGCTTATATCCATAGGCACCCCATGAACCCGGAGCGCTGGAAACAAATCAAAGATGTGTTCGCCGCGGTGGTAGAGCAGCCAACGGAATCCAGGCTCTCGATGCTGTCAAGCCTGTGCCGCGAAGACCCTGACCTGCAAACGCAGGTGGAGCGCCTTTTGTCTCACCATGATGAGATGAGCGGCTTTCTTGAAGGGTCGGCTCCGGGCGTTCCCGCTGGCCCGGAAGACGCCCTGAAGCACGGGGACCGGCTGGCGGGCCGCTACGACATTGTCAAATTCCTCGGCAGCGGAGGCATGGGCGAAGTTTACGAAGGTCACGACATCGAACTGGGCGAGCGGATCGCACTGAAAGTCATCCGCCGGCAAATGCTGCTTGCCCCGGATACGCTCGACCGCTTGCGCCGGGAAGTCCAGCTCGCCCGCCGCGTGACCCACCCCAATGTGTGCCGGGTGTTTGATCTGGGGTATCACCGCGAACAAAACCGGGAAATTATTTTCCTCACCATGGAGTTGATCAACGGCGAGACCCTGACCGATCGCCTGAAACGCTCCGGCAAAATCGCTCCCAGGGAATCGCTGAAGATCGCCGAACAGCTCTGCCTGGCCCTGGGCGCTGCCCACCAGGCCGGCATCTTGCACCGCGACTTCAAGTGTGGAAACGTGATGTTGATGGGTTCCGGCGAGCAGGTGCGCGCCGTGGTCACCGACTTTGGGATCGCGCGCTGGATAAAAGCGGAAGCAGCCGAGGCCAAAGACAAACCCCAGGCCTTTGAGACCCGCCAGGGAATGGTCATGGGCACTCCCGCCTACATGTCGCCCGAACAACTGCTGGGGCAAGCGCTGACTCCGGCCAGCGATATCTATTCTCTGGGGCTGGTGCTCTATGAAACAGTCACCAACATGAGGCCCTTCCGGGGCGAATCAAGTTGGACGGAAACGCTCAAGCGTCTGTCCGTTGATCCTCCGCCGCCGGTCACCATCGTCCCTGACTTGGGCCCCAACTGGAACAACGCCATTCTCAAATGCCTGGCGCGCGATCCGGGGCAGCGATTTTCGTCCACCCAGCAGGTGGTTGAAGCGCTCATGCCGGAGGCATTTCAGGCCGCCGCTCGACCGGCCACGGCGCTTTCTTTCATTCCAGAAAAAGGCCAGCGATGGCTGCTGACGACCGCTGCCATCATCGTGATCGCCGCCGCGGCTGCCTTGGGCAGCCGCATTTATTTCTCCAGCAGTTCCACGCACTCTGCCATTGCCGTCATGCCGCTGACTTATAACAATTCAGATCCGAACGCCGCGAACGAACCCGAGCGCGATTATCTGGCGGATGGGCTTACAGAGAACTTGATTGACGCGATCTCGGCAGTCTCCGATGCGGAAGTTATTTCCAGGACCTCGGTCTTCCGCTACCGGGGGCGAGACACAGATCCTCGTGAGGTAGGGCGCGACCTGAACGTCAGCAGTATCCTTTACGGCAAGATCCTGCGCCAGGGAAACGATCTGAAGATCAATCTCGAATTGGTGGATGCATCCAGTCGAAGGCATCTGTGGGGCAATCAGTATGACGCAACTATGAGTACGCTGATGGCCCTGCCCAAAGATGTGGCCCTGCAGTTGGCGAAGAGCCTGAGCTTCCGCCTGCGAAATCGTTCCCTGGGGTTTTATACGGCCAGCCCCACCGCGTACCAGGAATACCTGCGCGGACGGCACTCCTGGAACAAGAGAACAGAAGACGGAATCAAAGCCGCCATCGGGCACTTCCAGAGCGCCATTGCCGCTGACCCGCAATACGCGATGGCCTATGCCGGCTTGGCCGACGCGTATCACGTTCTATGGATTTACAGCGGCACATCGCCGCGCGACGGTTACCTGAAAGCCAAGCCCGCCGCCTTGAAGGCCCTGGAGCTCGACCCGGAACTCGCCGAGGCGCATACCTCCATGGCCGTAATCAAAGCGGATGACGAATGGGACTTTGGCGACGCAGAGCGAGAGTTCCGCAAATCCATTGAACTGGACCCCAATTACGCGACGACCCACCAATGGTACGCGCAATGCCGCAGCTACCGGGGCCAGTTCGATGACGCGATTGCGGAGTTGCGAACGGCCATACGCCTGGATCCGTTGTCGCCGATCATCCATGCCACTCTGGGTGACGTACTCTATCGGGCGCGGCGTTACGGCCAGGCGGCGGAAGAATTGAAGAAGGCGCTCGACCTCGATAGCAGCTTCCCGCTGGCGCACAGCCTGATGCGTTATCTGGATGAAGCGAAAGGCGACTTTGCCAAGGCCATTGAGGATAGCAAAGCTGCCACCATCGCGTGGGGAGGGGACCCGCAGCAGGCCGAGGCAGCGGTGGAAGACCTCCGTCGCGGCTACTCGCAATCCGGCGAAAAGGGCTACTGGCAGGCCCAGTTACGGCTGAGCCAGAAAAGAATCAAACAAGGTGTAGCTCGCGGGCTCGACGATTCGTCCTTTCGCATGGCCGGAATCTACGCCCGGCTGGCGGACGACCAGCAGGCTTTCCAATGGCTCACCAAGGCCTACGATGAGCGCGACGCCAACATCCTCTACCTTAAAATCGCGCCGGAATTTGATCGCCTGCGCGCCGACCCGAGGGCGATCGAGCTGATGAAGCGGATTGGGCTGTAATCTCACGCACTGCACTGTACTTTCCCTCTTTACAGTGTAATAATCTGCGCGTTCTCGCAATCAAGATACGAAGCGTTCCATGGAACGGCGATCACGGTCTAAGTTCATTCGGCTGTTGAGGAGGAATCTAACTATGGTTTACCGTAAGCCCGGTGACGACGACGATTCGGAAGAGCGAAAGGAGCCTGGAAAGGCCCCCAAGAAGCCCGCGAAGAAAACCAAGCCCAAGCCCAAGAAAAAATCAGTCAAGAAGAAATCGAGCAAGAAGAAAAAGAAGTAGATTCGGCTGTTTCGCAATGAAACGCTAGAGTTCCTGCACTGTGAAAAGGCTGTCACAGAGCCAGCCCAGCCTGTCGGCTGTTAGCGGGTTCGTGATGGCCTCCAGTGCTTTTTTTGCGCGCCGGAGATAGCGCTGGGCGGTGCTTTTGCAGGTTTCAAGCACGCCGGAATTCCGGATGGTCCGGGCAGCGGCTATGATATCGGCATCAGACGTCCCTGTGGACCCCAGGAAGTCGCGCAGCAATTTCGCATCGCTTGGGCGGCCGGACTGCAACGCCAAGATGATGGGTAGCCGCATCCTGCGGCCTTTCAGGTCGGGCGACTGGCTTTTGCCTGTCTGCCGCCACGAATCGGTGATATCTACGATGTCATCGGTGATGAACAAGCCCATGCCGTAGTTGAAGCCAAAGCGGGCCAGTGAAGCAGTATCGCGTTCGTTCTTGTTGGCGAGCAGCGCTCCGCAAGCCGCCAGATTCCCAAAGAAGTTCCCGGCACAAAGCCGGATCACACGATAGTACGCACTTGCTGTGACTGCGGGGTCGCCGCTGGTGGCGATGTCGAGATATTGGCCCACATAGCATTCAGCTAGAATGCGGTTCAAGAGCGCCATTACGCGGGCGCCGTTGGCGAACCTTCCGGTCTCAAGTTCATGCCCGATCGATTCCAGCCCGGCGGATTGAAATAGCGCGGCAGCGATGATGGCCTGGCTCAGTCCGTGCTTGCGGTGAAGGACGCTGCGTCCGTAGCGCAACTTCGAGACATCGAATATGTCGTCGGTAATCATGGTGGAAGTCTGAAGCAGGTGGACACCCGCCAGGATAGGGGCAATGGCATGGCCATCTTCTTCCCGGCGGCAGAAGCAGTACTTCATCAAATACGGGTAGTCAGAGGTGGTCTGGTAATCCAAGGCATATCGCACCACTTCTTTCAACCCCGTTTCATGCGCCGTGAGGCGGTGCAAAGCCACCTTCCTGGCCAGCGAGTGGGCCTGATGGAAGGTCGCACGGAATTCCTGCGAGTGCCTCTTGGCATTCGCAGGCGGCTTCGCTACACCAACTTTAGTCTTCACCTGCCTCCCCCTGATTGAGGTGCGACGGCTGGTTGTTCGCCATCGCAAACGATGAGTGATGCGGGCGGAAGCCTTTCGCCGTGGGCCTGGGTACTGTCTATACTTTTGTCACCCGAAGCTAACATAGCCAAGGGCCGCCCACAAGACCTAGTGAAAAGAGTTGTCAACGCTCGTTAGAAATGTCCCCCTAGTGAAAAGAGTGCGTCAAACCTCGTTAGAAATGCCCCCGATGAAAAGTGCGGCGTCCGGGATTGACAGCAGCGCTCGGGCCAGCGGAAGATTGATGCCCAGCTTATATCCAGAGGAGCTTTGATTCATGGGAATTCTAAAAGGTAAAGTGGCCATCGTGACCGGAGGCAGCCGCGGCATCGGCCGGTCGATAGCCGAAGTTTTTGCGCGCGAGGGCGCCCGGGTGGTGATCTGCGGGCGCAAGCAGGAAACCCTTGACCAGGTAGCACGGGAGATCGGCGCGGGCGTCAAGCCGGTTGCCTGTCACGTGGGCCGGGCAGACCAAATCCAGGCGTTGGTGGAGTCGACCACCCGTGAATTCGGAAGCATCGATATCCTGGTCAACAACGCCGCCACCAATATCGCCCAGGAGCCCTGCCTGGACGTAGATGAAGCCAAGTTCGATAAGATGATCGAGGTCAACCTGAAGAGCATGTTCCGGCTGATCCGGCTGGTGGCGCCGGGCATGGTAACGCGGGGCGCAGGATCAATCATCAATATCGCATCGGTTTCCGGATTGCGGCCTCAGCACCACGGTCTGCTTTACAGCATGACCAAGGCGGCCATGATTATGATGACCCAATCCTACGCGCTGGAACTGGGCCCCAAGGGAGTGCGGGTCAACGCTATCGCTCCCGGCCTGATCCAGACGGCGCTGAGCGAATATTTCTGGAAGGACGAAAAGCGCAAAGAAGAGATCACCCGGTCGCAGCCGGTCCGCCACCTGGGACAGCCGAATGAAATCGCAGAGGTTGCGCTGCTGCTGGCCAGCGACGGGTCGTCTTACATGACGGGGCAAACGCTGGTAGTCGATGGCGGCGCATTGTTGACCTAAGGAGAAACCATGCACTTCGAATTCTCAGACAAAGTGAAGCACCTGCAGAAGCGGCTCACGGCCTTCATGGATGAGCATATCTATCCCAACGAGCGGCGCTTTTCCGATGAAATCTCCCGCAGCCGCTGGTCGCCCTCGCAGATCATCGAGGAGCTTAAGCCTAAAGCCCGGGCCGCGGGTCTATGGAACTTGTTCCTGCCCCACCACGATGGCGGCGGGGGACTCAGCAATCTTGAATACGCCCCGCTGTGCGAGATCATGGGACGCAGCGTGATGGCTTCCGAAGTCTTTAACTGTTCGGCGCCCGATACCGGCAACATGGAAGTTCTGGCCCGCTACGGCACGCCGGAGCAGAAAGAGCGCTGGCTCAAGCCGCTGCTGGCCGGTGAAATCCGCTCCTGCTTTGCCATGACCGAGCCGGAAGTGGCTTCTTCCGACGCCACCAACATTGAATCCCGCATTGCGCGTGAGGGCAGTGAATATGTGATCAATGGCCGCAAATGGTGGTCTTCCGGAGCGGGCGACCCGCGCTGCAAGATTGCCATCTTCATGGGCAAGACCGACCCTGCGGCGCCCAAGCACAAGCAGCAATCCATGATTCTGGTCCCCATGGACGCCCCAGGCGTGAAAACCGTACGCCTGCTCACCGTCTACGGCTACGACCACGCGCCCCATGGTCATGGCGAAGTTACCTACACCAATGTGCGCGTTCCGGTAACCAACATGCTGCTGGGTGAAGGACGTGGATTTGAAATTGCCCAGGGACGTCTGGGCCCCGGCCGCATTCACCATTGCATGAGGTGTATCGGTGTGGCCGAGCGCGCCCTCGAACTTATGTGCAAGCGGGTGCAATCCCGCGTGGCCTTTGGCAAGCCCTTGGCCGAACAAGGCACGATCCGGGCAGACATTGCCAACTCGCGCATGGAAATCGAACAGGCCCGCCTGCTCACCCTGAAAGCCGCCTACATGATGGATACCGTGGGCAATAAAGAAGCGCGCGCGGAAATTGCCATGATCAAGGTCGTAGCCCCCAACATGACCCTGCGCGTGCTCGACCGCGCCATCCAAGCCCACGGCGGCGGCGGTGTATCGCAAGACACGTTTCTCGCCGGAGCCTGGGCCAGCGTTCGCACCCTCCGCCTGGCCGATGGGCCGGACGAAGTACACATGGAGTCGATTGCACGGGGGGAACTGAAGAAATAGAGAATGCCCCGATGCGCCTTTCTCCTTTTTTTGGGGCTGCGGGGTCGAAGCTGAAGTCGATAGCGGTGTCCGGATAGCCTGCTGCCCAGAGAGGATATTTCTCGGGATGGTCGGCAAGATCGCGGACGAGCGTAAACATCACGCCGTGTCGATCACTGGGGTCGGAGAGCCTCCAGCGCTGTGAGAAGAAACTCTGTTCATCGGTGAAGAGTAGCGCGAACGTCCCGTCCCGCAATTGCGCCAGGATATAGTAGTTGCAGGTGCCGCCGTTGTATCCGTCGGCGTCGTTGTCGAGGGTCGAGTTGACGAACCCGTGGAGCATTTCCGCGAGCGGCGCGAAGAGCCCCCCGAGCGGCCGCAGCGAATTCTTCCGGGCTCGGGTAGTGCCCCATTCGTGAGTGGGACACTGCCCAGTCTCGGACCCAACAGAGTCTCAAGCTCTTTCTGTTATCATTTTGCAGCCGTGCAATCGTTACCGCACAGCGCCGCCCCAGGCCGTAGAAACTGTCTCAGCCGTTTTCTCCATGCTCAATGGCAAAAAAATCGTAGTAGTCATGCCGGCCTACAATTCGGCAAAAACTCTGCAACAGACTTATAGTGAAATCCCGCGCGATTTCGTCGATGAAGTGATCCTGGTCGATGACGGCAGCCACGATACGACCGCCCAGATTGCCGCGGAGCTCGATCTGACTACCTTCGTTCACAAACAAAACTTCGGCTACGGACGCAACCAGAAGACCTGCTACCGGGAAGCGTTGCGGCGCGACGCCGATATCGTGATCATGGTACATGCCGACTATCAATACTCGCCGCGGCTGATCGTGTCGATGGCGGGCATGCTCGCCTACGGCGAATATGATGTGGCCCTGGCCTCGCGGATTCTCGGTACGGGCGCCCTGCAAGGCGGCATGCCTCGTTATAAATACATCGCCAACCGGTTCCTTACCCTGTTCCAGAACCTCGTGATGGGCTGCAAGCTGTCGGAGTACCACACCGGCTATCGCGCGTTTTCGCGCCGCATCCTGGAATCGCTGCCGCTCGAAGCCAACAACGATGACTTTGTTTTCGACAATGAAATGCTCGCGCAGGTGGTCTACTTCCGCTATGGAATCGGTGAAATCTCCTGCCCTACACGCTATTTTCCCGAGGCGTCTTCCATCAGCTTTGCGCGCAGCGTGAAGTACGGGCTGGGCGTGCTGGCCACATCCATGAAATTTCGCCTGCAGAAGATGCATGTCGGCCGCTTCAAGATCTTCAGCGCGGAAGGCAGCCGGCTGCTTCAGGACTACTACAGTCTGGCCGGCAAGTCTTCGGAATGATGGAATGACGGCGTACGCCTCCCAGCCGAGCCCTGCACCGCAACCGGCGCGGGTTTGCGAAGTCTGCGCCGGCGCTCTCACCACGCAATTCACGGAAGCCGACGACCCGCAATCCGGCCGGCAGTTCGCCATTCTCCGCTGCGGCCAGTGCGGACTCGGCCATACATCGCCGGCCCCGGATGAAGCTGAAATGGCGGCTTTCTATCGCGACTATCACGGCGGCCGTCACGGCTTCTCTGCGGTCTACTGCGCCCGCCGCCGGATGCGTTTCGTCCGCCAGATGGTCGCCGAACCCCGAGGGCGCCGACTGCTCGACGTTGGTTGTGGCGATGGAACATTTCTGCTGGCGGCCCAAGCCGCCGGTTGGCAGGTCACCGGAACGGAAATGAATACTGCCGCAGCCCGGAGTCTCGGCCTGCAGGTGTATTCCGGCCTACAGGAAATACACGGCCTTGCGCCCTTCGAATGCATCACGCTCTGGCACACGCTCGAACACATGCGCGACCCACACCGTGTGATTGCATCGCTACGCGCGCTTCTTTCTCCCTCGGGCGCGCTGCTCATCGCTGTTCCCGATGCCGGCGGCTGGCAGGCCCGCATCTTCGGCGCCCGTTGGTTCCACCTGGATGTTCCCCGCCATCTCTTTCATTTCACCCACAAGTCGCTCGCACACCTGGTGTACTCCTGTGGATTCACGCCCGCCCGCCAATGGCGCCAGGAATTCGAATACGACGCCCTGGGATGGTCGCAGAGCGCGCTCAACATTTCCATGTCTCCATCGAACCTGTTCTTTGATCTGCTGCGTGGACGCAAACCCGCCGCCGGCGCGCTGAAATCGGCAGCCGCCTTCGCCGCCGGTCTCATGCTCACCGCCGCAGCCACGCCCCTGGTGCCTCTGTCTTCGCTATGTTCCCGTGGAGGAACGCTGGTCATGGCCGCCAGGCCGGAAATCTCCGGCCCGCAACCAAAAAACGATCCACCGCAAAGTACGCGAAGGACGCAAAGGGAAGCAAAAGACTGAACCGCAGAGTGCGCAGAGATCGCAGGGGGAGGACAACTGAAATGACTGCTATCATCACAGTATATTTCCGTAGTCCGCGACGCCGGTGTGCCTTCCCGGCCTGGAGAACCGAATGAATGAGCAGGCTGTAAGTGCAAGTGACGGGCTGCTGCAGCGTGGCCGTGGCCCTGCCGGCGTGCTGGTGATTTCCCTCCTGCTGGTGTTGTGTACGCTCGTTCTTTACAACCCTTCGCTCAAGCACGGTTTCGTAACCTACGACGATCCTGATTATGTGACCGACAATGCCCATGTCCTCCAAGGGCTCACGTGGAGCAACCTGTCGTGGGCATTTACCTCGCTGGAAATCGCCAACTGGCATCCCGCGACTTGGATCTCGCACATGACGGCCGTGCAGCTCTTTGGACTCAACCCTTCCGGCCACCATCTCATCAATGTCTTCCTGCATGCGCTCAATGTGCTCATGCTGTTTCTGTTGCTTCGCCTGGCTACCGGCTCGGTCTGGCGAAGCGCCATGGTCGCCGCCCTCTTGGCCGTTCACCCGATGAATGTGGAATCCGTCGCCTGGATCTCCGAGCGCAAGGGCCTGCTCTCCACCCTGTTCACGCTTCTTACATTTTGGGCCTATGTGAAATATGTCCGGCGTCCTGCGGCCGTGGCCTATCTGTGGGTGTTGGCAATGTTCGCGCTGGCGCTGATGGCGAAGCCCATGGCCATTACAGTGCCTTTCCTGTTGCTGCTGTTCGATTACTGGCCCCTCAATAGAATTGGCCGTTCTCAATCCGCCGGCGCCAATCCGGAACCATCCTCCCGCCTGCCGCGGATATTGCTGGAAAAAGCCCCTCTGCTGGTCATGGCGGCCGGTGATGCGTTCGCCACTTTCCTGGCCCAACACGGCGATAAAACAGTCGGAAGCCTCGGCGCCCTGGGCCTGCATGCCCGGCTCACCAACACCGTCTACTCTTACCTCGCTTATGCTTCCAAGACTCTTTGGCCCACGCATCTGGCGGTTTTCTATCCGCATCCCGAAGACTCTCTTGTCTGGTGGAAAGTAGGCCTGGCGGGCGTGTTTCTGCTCGTCGTCACGATCGCAGTCTGGCATTTCCGCAGACATAGATACCTGCTCATGGGATGGCTCTGGTATCTGGCGGCGCTGGTGCCGGTCATCGGCATCCTGCAGATCGGACGCCAGGGGATGGCGAACCGCTATGCTTACATTCCCCTGATTGGCTTGTTCATCTTGTGCGTGTGGTTGGCGTCAGATCTTGGGCTGCGCGTTCAATTGCCTCCCACGATCTGCGGTGTCATCGTGCTTGCGGTCCTTACCGGGCTGACGTTGGTTACCCAGCGGCAGATTGGCTACTGGCACGACACCATCGCCCTCTTTTCACACGCGCGCGATGTCACCGCTGAAAACTACACCACCGAGAGCTCACTCAGCGTAGCTTTCGATAAGGCGGGCCAGCCTGATCTGGCCCTTCCCCATGCAGTCACGGCGGTCCGCATTGCCCCGCGGGTCGCCAAACTCCACTATCAGTTGGGCGACGTGCTCCAGCACTTGCAACACCCCAAGGAAGCCATCTATGAATACCGGCAGTCGGCGGCCCTGGGATCGGTCAGGGAACTAACGGTTGCTGCGCACAACAACGCCGGGGCCTTGTTGTTGCAAATCAATCACCCGGAAGAAGCGCTGGTGGAATTCAATATCGTCCTGCAAATGGAACCGGACCATCTGAACAGCCTGGCGGGACGCGGCCTGATTGAATTTCAACGCGGCCAGGCTTCCGAGGCCCAAGCGGATTTTACCCACGCCGCTCGCATTGCGCCATCACCATTCCTGCTCTTCTGGCTGGGACGCAGCGCCGAGGCAAGAGGCGACGTCAAAACTGCCCTGTTCGCTTATCAATCGGCCCTGATGATGGAGCCCCGCATGGCCGAGGCCCGCAGCCGCTTGGAGGCCATTCAAGCGCAAAGTAACGCGGCCAAGTCTCGCTAGTGCCGTGACCGGCAGTATTGGTAATGTTGGCAAAAATGCAAACTCGCGGTTCCGGTCACCCGATCTCCGCGCACTCTACGGTTCAATCTTTGTGTTTTTCCTTTGCGTCCTTTGCGTCCTTGGCGTGCTTTGCGGTGGATCCATTTTGGTTGTGGCAACGTCACGCTGTGCTACTGGCATAGAGCTGTCATTCTACGTCAATCCCTTCCTGCCGCTCTTTGCCGCTTGCCCCGTTTGCATGCCTGATGTCTGATCAGTCTTATGTCCGACACATCGATTGCTGTTGCCCATGCGTTTCACGGTGGCCGCTTTTTTGAGGCCATTGGAACGACCTTCAACGACCTGGCGAAATCAGAAGCCGTTATCAGCGCCGACGTGCTTGATGCCTGGTTTGATCCATCGCCACGGGTCATCGAAAAGCTGCGCGAGCATTTGCCGTTCCTGGCGCGCACCTCGCCTCCCGCCCACGGAGACGGCCTGATCGAAACCATCGCCGAAGTCCGGGGCATTTCCCCGGCCCGTCTCTGCCTGGGTGGCGGGTCGTCGCACTTGATCTTCACCTGCCTGCCTGCGCTCACCAACCGCCGCAGCCGCGTGATGGTTCTCGATCCTATGTATGGCGAATATGCGCACGTTCTCGAACAGGTACTACAACTGGAAGTCACGCGGCACTGCCTGCGAGAAGACAACGCGTTCCGCATCGACACCCGGCGGTTCATCGACCACGCGCGCCGTATCCAACCTCACATGGTGGTCATCGTCAATCCCAACAGCCCCACCGGACGCTACTGGCCCCGCGACGAAGTCTTGGAATTCCTGCGGCATATGCCGGATACGCTTTGCCTCGTGGACGAAACCTATATCGACTACGTACACAGCGCGCAATCGCTCGAACCCGAGGTCGGTAGCTTCGACAACCTGCTGGTGCTCAAATCGCTTTCCAAAATCTACGCCCTCAGCGGACTGCGGGCCGCCTATCTGGCCGCCCCAGAACCCATCGTGCGCCAAGTGGCCCGGCTCATTGCCCCGTGGTCGGTAAGCCTGCCTGCTCAGGTGGCGGCCATTGAGGCCTTGCACGACCCCGGCTACTACCAGGCCCGCTATCGCGAGACCGATGCGCTACGCTTTCAGGCCCTGGAGTCACTATGCGGAATCGAAGGCATCGAACTGTTCGACTCCTGCGCTAACTTCTATCTGATCAAGACCGGCAGCCCCACCGCCACATCCCTGGTGAAGGCACTGGAGCATGACGGCATCTTCATCCGGCATTGCGGTTCCATGAGCCGCCAATTCCACGACAACTATGTGCGCCTGGCGGTGAAAAGAAAAGACCAGAATGAGCGCATCGTGCGAGCGTTACAGTCGGCCCTGGCGCGGGAAAGGGTAGGGGCAGCCTAGCGGACAACTGGTTGCCTAGCTCTCGGTTTCATCCTCCCAAGAGCTGCTTCACCAGTCCACTGACGGTCTTGCCTTCGACTCGTGCGCCGCTGGCCTGTAGCTTGGCCATGACGTTCTTGATGACCACACCCATGTCTTTGATAGTGGGCGCTCCCATTTCGGCAATCGTGGCTTTCACCACGGCGGCGATTTCCTGTTCGCCCAGCGCCTTGGGCAGGTAGACCTCAATGAGGGTGATTTCAGCGGCTTCCTTATCGGCGAGTTCCGGACGCCCGCCTTTCTGAAATTGCTCAATGGAGTCGCGGCGCTGTTTGATCATCGTGGCCAGAACTTGCTGCTCTTCCTTTTCGTCGAGGGGCGCGCGCTTGTCGATTTTCTTGTTGTCGAGCGCGCTCTTGATCATGCGCAGAGTCGAAAGCCGCAACACCTCGCGGCCGCGCATGGCCTCGACCATGTCCTTCTGTATCTGTTCGCCAATACTCATCAGGAGACCTTGTCTTTACCGGACAGAGATTTTATAGATTCCAAGTTTACCGGACTTTGTCATCTGCCGGAACGCCTTTTGAGTGCTTAACCGTTTCGGGGGCAGAGCCGGAAAAACATGGGGCTATGCGATAATGCGCAGTCTGCCCATAAACTGCGCTGCCGCGTTTAGAGCTTGCGGAAAAATGCTTGCAATACCGTCCAAGGGGCGGCTTTAGCCGCGGTTTAGCGCGTGCAGTCTTTCATGCATCTTATGAAGGACGCCCTTGCGTTTAAACGTCGGAGCTTCGCCAGCGGATCAGGGAGCTTAACCGTGGCTCGCCCTGCCATACCCAAAGACCGTTTGGCTGGCGTAGTACCGTAATCGGCCGGCGATATTGGTAAGAATAGAAACTCGCAGTTCCGATCACCAGATCTCCCGATCACCTGATCACCCGATCCAAGACCGTAGTAGAATGGTGAACAGCGCCTCGCGTGGCAGCCGTGTAGAAGGTGCTGATGATCATCCGCGAGTCTTGTGCAGGCTGGCACACTCCGCGCGTCCGGCAAGACTTCACCACAATCAGCTCAGTATCCTGAGGAGTAATCATTCATGATTCGTAAAGGGCGCCTCTTCACACCGGGCCCAACCCAGCTCTTACCTTCCGCGCAGCTCGCCATGGCGGCTGCCAGCATGCACCATCGCACCGCGGAATTCCGCGCTCTTTATAGCCGCGTGCTCGCCGATCTCAAGACCTTTGTCGGTACCGCCAGCGATGTGGTCCTGTTCACCGCTTCCGGCACCGGGGCCATGGAAGCCGCGGTCAGCAACCTGACTTCGCCGGGCGACGATGTGCTGGTGGTTTCCGCCGGCAAGTTTGGCGAGCGCTGGGAATCCCTGGCCAAAGCCTACGGCTGCCAGGTGGAGACCGTGCGCTCCGATTACGGCCAGACGGTCACACCGCAGCAGGTCAAGGAGAAGCTGAAGCCCAGCCATACTGTGCTCTTCATGCAGGCCAGCGAGAGCTCCACCGGCGCGCGCCACGATGTGCAGGCCATCGCGCAATTGCTGAAAGGCTCCTCCACCCTGCTGGTGGTCGATGCCATCACCGGGCTGGGAACCACCCGCTTTGACGTTGATGGCTGGGGCATCGATATCATCATCGGAGGATCGCAGAAGGCGGTAATGATCCCGCCCGGACTCGCCTATTGCGCCGTGAGCGAACGCGCCTGGCAGCGCATGGAGTCCACAAAGAATCCACGCTACTACTTCGACCTTCGCAAAGAGAGAAAAAACGGGGCCAAGGGAGAATCTTCCTACACTCCTTCCACGGCCCTGGTGGCCGCTCTGGCCGCCGCCTTCGACTACCTGCGTGAACAGGGTTCCGGCGATCTGGCCGCCGGACGTGATGTGCTGATCGACAACGCCGAAACCGCCGCCGCCATGACGCGCGCCGCCGCTCAGGCCCTGGGTCTCAAGCTCTATGCCGCTGCCGCTCCCGGCGCCGCGCTCACTGCCATTACCTCTCCCGAAGGCATCGATTCGAGCGATATCGTGAAGGCCTTCCGTTCCGGCTTTGGCGCCGTGGTAGCCAACGGACAGGGTGAGATGAAGGGCCAGCTCTTCCGCATCGCCCATCTCGGCTTCTACGATTACCTTGACACGATCGCCATCATCGGCGCCCTGGAACTCGTGCTCGCCGGGACCGGCAGGAAAGTTGAACTGGGTTCGGGGATGGCCGCGGCGCAGAAGGTCTTTGCCCAGTCCTTTTCCCCGAAGGCAACCAAATAGAATTGAGACTGTCATGAAGATTGTGATTGCCGAGAAAGTTGCCGCCAATGCCGTGCAGGTGCTTAAGCAGGAAGCGGAATGGACGATTGTGACCCACGATCAGGTCGACGGAAATCTCGTCAAAGCCATTGCCGACACTGATGCCCTGATCGTTCGCTCGGCCGTCGACGTCACCGCTGAACTTCTGCAAGGCGCAAAAAAACTGCGCGTCATCGGACGCGCCGGTGTCGGCGTCGACAACATTGATCTCGACGCCGCCACCAAGGCCGGCATCGTGGTCATGAACACTCCGGGGGCCAACGCCGTCGCGGTGGCTGAGCACACCTTCGCGCTAATGCTGGCCCTGGCGCGCCAACTGCCACGGGCCGACGCTACCACCCGCGCCGGCAAGTGGGAAAAGAAGTCCCTGCAGGGCACCGAGCTGCGCGGCAAGGTCCTGGGTATCGTGGGCCTGGGGAAGATCGGAATAGAGCTGGCCCGGCGCGCCCGGGCATTCGAGATGAAGGTGATTGCCCATGATCCCTACGTGGCCCAGACCGTCGCCAGTGGACATGGCGTCGAGATCATGGAATTGAATGCCCTCTACGCCGCCGCCGACTTCCTGAGCCTGCATGTCGGGCTCACCCCCCAGACCACGGGCATGATCAACGAATCGTCCTTGGCCAAAATGAAGCGGGGCGTGCGCATCGTCAATTGTGCGCGTGGTGAATTGATCGATGAAGCCGCGCTGGCCGCCGCCCTCACCAGCAAGCAGGTGGGGGGCGCAGCCATCGATGTTTTCCGGGAAGAGCCTCCAAAGAATTCTCCCCTGCTGGCCCTCGAGAACGTGGTGGCCACGCCGCACATCGCCGGCTCTACCCATGAAGCGCAGGATGCCGTGGGTGTGCAGATCATGGACCAGGTGCGCGAATACCTGAAACGCGGCGTGATCCGGAACGCCGTCAATATGCCTTCCATTGACGATCAGCAGTATGAACAGATGCGCCCTTATATGGCCCTGGCGGAAAAGCTGGGGATCTTTCTGGCTTGCCTGGTCTCCGGCCCGGTGCAGGAGATAGCCATCCAATACAGCGGTCGCATTGCCGAGTGGAAGACCGAATTGGTCCGCAATGCAGCCATTCAAGGTGTGCTGAATCAGCAGGTCGAAGAGCGCGCCAATGTGGTCAACGCAGCTTCCCTGGCCCATGCTCGTGGCATTCAGATCAGTGAGAGCAAGAGCGCCTCCGCCGCCAGCATGGGAGACGTGCTCTCCCTGACCCTTAAGACCGCCACGGGCCAGCACACGGCAAGAGGCGGGGTCCTGCGCGGAAGCTCATTGCGTCTGCTGGGCATCGACGATATCGGCATCGAAGTCCCCTTGGAAGGCAAGCTCATCTACTTGCGCAACCGCGACGTGCCCGGTGTCGTAGGCGCGCTCGGCGCCACCCTGGGCCGCCACAAGATCAATATCGGCAACCTTGCCCTGGGCCGCTTCGGCGGGCCAGGCACTGCCGAAGCCATGGCCGTGGTGCAGGTCGATGAAGCGCCGCCTGAGGCCGTGCTCCAGGAATTGCGGCAGAATCCCAATGTGAAAGAAGTAAGGTGGGTGCAGTTCTGAAAGCAGAGCGTGACGTTCGGGCCGGGACTTCGCAGATTTGAAATTTAAAACCTGTTCTTTATGCACGCTGGTAGGATGACGCAACAGCCGGATTCGGCAGCATTACAATTTCAAATTTAAATTACAAATTTAAAATCTCGCAATCAGCTTGAGAACTTACTTAGTGTATATGTGGGCTTTGTGCGTTGCCGCGCGCCCTCTTGCGCACGCTGCTGGCGCTGATTTTTATGTTAAAACTGATTGGCAGTTTCTTCGGCGGATAGCAGGCATTGTTGTCGCAAGCCTGATAGCGCAGCTCCCCATGGACGGTCAGCGGCCCGGCCTGCGCTTCCTGCGGCGCCAGCACCATGGCGTGAATGGTGACCTCTCCTGAATAAACGCTTAGCTTCTGCGTCACATCGAAAGGAAAGCTGGTTAAAATGCCCGCTGGATATTCCACCTTGCCGATGGCGATTTCACCGGGCAGGGAGAAGTGCAACTGTGTGGGAATCAGTTCTTCCGTAAGGGGCTTGTTGGAATTGATGTGATAACTTTTTTCCACGCGAAAAGTAAAAGTCACAGGGGCCTTATGCCCTTGGGCGACCGTGACCGTATCGAGAGGCACAAAGCTGACATAAGAGTGCCCGCCGCTGGCTGCGCTTTCCTGTGCCTGCGGAGTTCCACCAAACAGTACCGCCCACATTCCGATCCAGATGAGTGCTGTGCGCATTGAATTTACCTTTACTGTCCCGAAGCCGGTTTGGCGCCCGCGCCATTACCCATGGCTTTTTTGATGGCATCCATGAAAACGCTCTCGCTGGCCAGTCCCAGTTGCCGGTCGACAATTTTGCCCGTGCGGTCGAGGAAGAACGAAGTCGGCAGGCCTTCCACACCGCCATAAAGCTCGCCCACTTTCTCGGTGCCCTGTACGATCGGGTAATTGATCTTCATCTGCTTGGCAAAATCAGAGATGGTTTTTTCTCCCGAGTCATCCATGGCGACGCCCACGATCACCAACCCATCAGGGCCGTATTTCTCCTGCATCTTGACGAACCATGGCATTTCAATCTTGCAGGGGCCGCACCATGTGGCCCAGAAATTCACCAGCACCGCTTTGCCGCGCAAGTCTGACAGCTTCATGGTCTTGCCATTGCCATCGATCACTTTCAGTTCGAAATCCGGGGCCTGCACGCCGATCACCGCGCCGGCATTCAAGGCGCCCGCGGCTACCGTATTGCGGCGCGACATGAGTTTCCCCGCGAACAAAAGACCCGCAATAGCAACCACGACGACCGCAAAAAACATTATGTTTCTTTTCACAAATCCTCACAAAGTCGTAAATCGGTTGAGAAAGCCAAGATAGCCCGAAAGCACGGTGAAATGGCGGAAGAAAATCAGTACGCCGATCACAATCAACAGCACTCCGCTCAGCACCTCCACCAGGTGCAGGTGGCGGCGGAACCGTCCGTAGAAATTCAGGAAGCGGTTAATGCCCAGCGAAGTCAGCAGAAAGGGCACCGCCAGTCCCAGAGAATACACCGTTAACAGAAGGATCCCTTTGCTGACCGTGCTGCTGTTGGCCGCCAGGGTCAGCACACCCGCCAGGATGGGGCCAATGCAGGGCGTCCAGCCGAAAGCGAAGGCGAAGCCCACCACAAACGCACCCACCGGCGACTTGCCCCCTTGCACCGAGTGCATGCGCTTGTCCGCATATAAGGCCTTGATCTTGAATACGCCGATCAGATGCAGCCCGAAAATGATAATGACCACGCCCGCGATCTTGGAGAGAATTCCCAAGTTCGCGTGAATCAACTGCCCAACCTCTGTGGCCACCGCCCCGAAGCTGATAAACACCACGGAAAAGCCCAGGATGAACATGATCGAGTGGCCCAGCACCGTCTTGGTAAGCCGGTTCTCAGAGTTCTTGAGCTCATCCACGCTGGCGCCAGAGATCAGGGACACATATCCCGGAACCAGTGGCAGGACACAGGGCGACAGAAAGGACATCAGTCCAGCTACGAAAGCGGCAATAGGCAATGGCAATGACGACATTAGGGTTCCCTTACAGAGCTCTCCACATTGTAATCTGTTTGGAAGGAATCAGTTCAGCCTGGGGCAACTTTTATATAGACGCCCACGGAAGACAATAGTTACGATTTATATTTTATATTGAGGGTTTAGCGAGGGATTGGCCGGAAAAAAATGAAGGCCGGCATTAGCCGGCCCGCATAATGACTTTCTGGGAAATTATTTCTTCGGGGCAATGACGTCCTTGACTGCTTTAGCGACGCGGAACTTGACCACGGTCTTGGCTGCGATCTTGATGGCCTCGCCCGTCTGCGGGTTGCGTCCCATGCGGGCCTTGCGGTTCGATTTCACTAGACGGCCGAGTCCCGGAACAACGAATACGCCGCTCTTCTTGGTTTCTTTGATCGCCAGTTCAGCCAGGCTCTCTAGAAAAGCTGCGGATTGCTTATTGTTGACGCCGTTTTTCTCCGCTAGGGCCTTGACGATTTGGGTTTTTGTCATTGTAGATGCCATGTTTCCTCCAAAAATCTCCTGTTTCTATCCTGCTAATTCCGTATATTACATGAGTTGAGCGCCCATGCAAGCGTTTTTCCCGCATTTTATACGGGTTTTTTTGGGATAGGCTGTGGAAAAGCCCGAAATACGGCTATTTATCGTTCTCCGGGGCTGCATCAACGTGAAAACCGGCTGTCTCCAGCCCATAAAAGCTCAGCACCGCGTCGCCCTGTTGCAGTTTCCGGCGGCGCTGCAGGCTCCCGAATGTCTCACCCGGATCGAAGTGCTTGTCATGTTCCGCGATCACCAACCCCCCGGGCGCTATCAGCTTTGATTCCGCCAGAAATGAAAGCGTCTGGCTGTAGTCGCCCATCTTGCGGTACGGCGGATCAAGGTAGCAAAAATCGCACCCCACCGCTTGCGCGTTCAACTGGCGCAGTCCGGAAGCGGCTTCCCGCTCCACCACTTCAAAACCGCTCTTGATGCCCAGCGCATGCAGGTTCTCGCGCAGTGTGCGCGCAGCGCGTTTCGACGATTCCACAAAATAAATCATGCGCGCGCCCCGGCTCAACGCTTCGATGCCAATGGCGCCTGTCCCGGCAAAAAGATCGAGCCACACCGAACCCTGCACCGGGTCGCCGATTACATTGAAGAGCGTTTCCCGCAGCCGGTCGGAAGTAGGACGGGTGCCGGTCCCGGCCGGGGCCACCAGCCGCCGGCTCCGGAATTTGCCCGCGATGACGCGCATAACCTCCCATTCCACAGTGCTGCTGGCCGAGCATCTGAATAAGTGTATAGAATCGAAGTCTGGGGAATACTGTGCCTCAATGATAAGAAACTGGTCAATTTCTGCGGGAAGGATCTTCGGCATTGAAGTTCGCATTCATTTGACCTTTTTCTTCCTGGTCTTCTTGGTCCTCATGGGTGACGCCCCGCCCGCGGGTGTGGTCCGTAGCGCCGTTCTGGTGGCGCTCATCTTTGCTTCCGTTGGGCTGCATGAATTCGGGCATGCAATGGCCGCCCTGCGTTCCGGAGTGGCCGTCCGTGGAATTCTGCTGCTGCCTCTGGGCGGCCTTACTCTGGCCGATTCCCATGAGCAGTTTGACGAGCGCAAGGAATCGGCCCGTGAATTCCGCGCAGCCTTTGCCGGTCCTCTAGTCAATGCGGCCCTGGCGCTGGGTACCGGCGCGTTGCTGCTGAGGCTTGAGCCGTCGGCGTATCTCTGGGCCAAGCCCTGGGTCACCACCCGCGCCCTCGACCGCAGCTTCTTCTGGATCAACTTGCTGCTCTTCGCCTTCAACCTGCTGCCCGCCTTTCCCCTCGATGGCGGACGCGCCCTGCGCTCCTGGCTGGCCCGCCGCATGGATTTCCAACTGGCTTCCCGGCGCGCCGTGACCATCGGCAACGTCTTTGCCGCCGCCTTCATGCTCGCGGGCGCCTATTGGTCCTACACCTCGCTGATCGTCCTGGGTTTCTTCATGTTCATGGGCGCGCAGATGGAAGAGCGCTCCCTGATGTTCCAGTCGGTCGTGGAATCGGTGAACATGGAAGACATCATGCTCACGCACTTTTCCACGCTGTCGCCCGCCGATACGCTCGAGGACGCGCTCTATAAGGCGGTTCACAGCCTGCAGGATGACTTCCCCGTAGTCCGCGGCGCCGATCTGGTGGGCGTAATCAACCGCCAGACCATCGTCGAACGCCTGCGCCAAGAAGGCAACGGCTACGTGCAGGGCGCCATGAACAAGGCCTTCGAAATCGCCTCCCGCACCGAATCCCTGTCCTCCGCCTTCCGCAAACTCACCGGACGCGGCCTCACCCTGATTCCAGTCGTCGACCAGGAACGCCTCGTCGGAATCGTGACCCTGCAAAACCTGATGCACAGCATGGGCCTGCTCGCCGAATCACGCCGGCTGAAACGGCAGATGGAAGAGATGTAAGGCAAGGGCTTCAGAGCGAATTCTGAATCGCCTGAGATCATAAAAAGCGAAGTCATCCCGTCCGTTAGGAGCGCGCGCTTTCTTCAGCGCGCGAGTAGGCGCGAGGGACCTTGAGTTCTCTACTTCACTCTGAACTGACAGTACGACAGCACATCTTTAGTTTTTAACCCCCTCATCTCAGTGTAAACTTTGAAGTTTCAAGAACGGCCTAGGGAGATTTCTTTTGAAGCGCATCTTCTTGCTTTCATGTTTGTGTTTTGTCGTTAACTGTGCGGCCCAAACACCAGAACTGACGGTTCAATGGATGTACACGCACAGCGCCACCGGCCAGCCGCCAACCACGATAAAGTGGAGTCCCGACGGCACGCAGGTTTCTTTCCTGCTGCCTGATGCCGGACAGAAGACCTCCCTTTACGCCATCGATGCCGCCACCGGAAAACAATCGGTGCTGGTGCCCGCGGAAAAGATCGCGGCCATGACCCCGGCAGCGTCACAAACCAAAGACGACCGCCAGAACGACAACCGCGCCCGCTACAACGTGGCCGGTTATCACTGGGCGCCTGGCTCGCAACACCTGCTGTTTGACGCCAACGGACAACTCTGGCTTTACTCCCTGGCCAGCGGAAATTCCGCGGCTATGAGCGCGCCCGGCGAATCCGCCGGCGATCCTAAGTTCTCGCCCGACGGCAAGAAGCTGGCTTGGCTGCGTGACCACAATCTTTATGTGCGCCCGCTCGGTAATGTCGATGGCGATAGCGCAGCTTCGGCCGTTACCAACGACAAAGACGAAAACATTCTCAACGGCGAGGTTGACTGGCTTTACGCCGAAGAACTGTCGGCCCGCAGCAATTATTTCTGGTCGCCGGATTCCAGCCACATCGTCTTTCTGCAGATGAACGAGACCAAGGTGCCCAGCTATCCCATCACCGACTTCATTCCCCAGCATCCCACGATTTCCGGGGCCAAGTATCCGAAGGTGGGCGATCCCAATCCCGAAGCCCGGCTGGGCGTAGTGAGCGCCGCCGGCGGTCCGATTCAGTGGATCGACATGGGCAGCAACAAAGACATCTACGTGCCCCGCTTTGGCTGGGCCGGTAAGGGCTTGGTATGGTTCCAGGTGCTGGACCGCGCACAGAACCAGCTCGATCTCTACCTGGCGGAATCCGCCACCGGCAAGGCCCACCGCATCCTCAGCGAAAAGAGCGATACCTGGGTGGAAGTCGATGACAACTTCCATATGATGACCTCCGGCGGCTTCTTCCTATGGCCAAGCTGGCGCGACGGCCATACACATCTCTACCTGTATTCCTTTGACTCCTCCAAGCCTCTGCAGACCGAAGCCCATCTGGAGCGGCAGGTCACCCGCGGCGACTTTGAGGTGCTGAGCACGGAAGCAGTCGATGAAGCGGCGGGCACGCTCTTCATGACCACCACGGCCGGGGACGCGCGCCAGCGGCACCTGTGTTCGGTGAAGCTCGATGGCAGTAACTTTCAAGTGCTGACCAAGGCCCATCCGGGTACGCACGGCGCCGAGGTGTCACCCGGCGGCAAGTATTTTGTCGACGGCTTCTCCGCGCTCATGACCCCGCCGGAAGTTTCGTTCTGCCGCATGGGCGGCAACTGTGAAGTCTTCTGGAAGTCGAAAAGCATCGAGTCTCTCAAGCTGGCCTCCCCGCGCTTCATCGACTTCCAGGCTGAAGACGGCACCGTACTGCACGGTAAGCTCTTCCTGCCGCCCGATGCCGGCAATGGCAAGACCCCGGTATTGCTGCATCCCTATGGCGGGCCTCTCGTCCAGGTGGTGAATGATCGTTGGGACGGCAACGACTTGCTGTTCAACGAAATTCTGATGCGTGACGGCATCGCCGTGCTCACAGTCGACAATCGGGGCACGGGCCAGAGGGGCAAGAAGTTTGCCGCCGCCATGCTGCATAACTACGGCGAAGTGGAACTCAAAGACCAGATCGCGTCGCTCGACCAGGCCCTGGCGAAATTCCCGCAGCTCGATGGCGGCCGCGTAGGCATCTGGGGATGGAGCTACGGCGGCTTCATGACGCTGTACTCCATGACCCATTCCCAGCGATTCAAGACCGGCGTGGCCGTCGCTCCGGTGACCGACTTCCTTAACTACGACACCACTTATACGGAACGTTACGGCGGCCTTCTGCCGGAGATGGCGGCCGCCTACCGCAAGAGCGCGCCCGTCAGTGCGGCCGCCAATCTGCACGGACATCTTCTGGAAGTCCACGGCACCAGCGACGACAACGTACACATGCAGAACACCATGCAGATGGTGGATGCGCTCATCAATGCCGATAAGAAGTTCGAGCTCATGCTGTATCCGCGCAAGACCCACAGCATCGGCGGAAGCCGGGCGCGCATCGATCTGTTCACCCGCATCCGCGAGCACCTGGAACGCGACCTTCTCGTCGCCCCTAGATCGGAGTAGCGAAGATTGAAAAACCAATCGATTTCCCTGGGAGACTTTGAACTCACTGTGCTCTCCGACGGCAACTACATCTCCGACGGAGGCGCGTTCTTTGGCGTAGTCCCCAAAGCCATGTGGGAGCGCAAGGTCAAGCCCGACGACCAGAACCGCATCTATGCCGGAGTAAATTCCACTCTCGTGCGCACCGGAAAGCAGAACATCCTGATTGAAACCGGCATTGGCAACAAGCTGAATGAAAAAACCAAAAAGATCTTTCTGCCGAAAGAACTGCTGCTGAAAAACCTGCATCTGGCCGGCCTCGCGCCCGAAGACATCGACATCGTGATCAACACCCACCTGCACTTCGACCACTGCGGATGGAACACCATCTACCGCAACGGCCAGGCGGTGGCCACCTTTCCCAAGGCAAAGTATTACACCCAGGAAGGCGAATGGCGTCACGGCTGCCTGCAACTGGAACGCGACCGCGTGAGCTACATCAGCGACAACTACGACCCGCTGTTGCGCTCCGGACAGATGCAGCTCCTGAACGGCCCCGCAGAAATCGCCCCCGGCATCTCCGTCGCCCTCTATCCCGGACACACCCGCAATATGCAGGCAGTATTCATCCGCAGCGCGGGCCAGACAGCCTGCTACATCTCCGATCTGATCCCTGCGACCTGGCATCTGCATCCCACATGGGGGATGGCCTACGACCTGTTCCCGCTAGAAGTCATCGAAAACCGCCACCGCTACTACGCCGAAGCCATCCCC
This sequence comes from Saccharimonadales bacterium (SeqCode), assembly GCA_035568495.1. GTDB lineage: Bacteria > Acidobacteriota > Terriglobia > Terriglobales > Acidobacteriaceae > Angelobacter. The sequence continues at coordinate 28,176 of DATMNZ010000061.1, forward strand.
GGAAACTGGCTCACCATCTTCACCCATGACCCGGATATCCCTTGGGCGCATCTCGAGAATGTGGAAGGAAAGATCATGTTGAAGCGGTGAGAATTGCCAAAACTGCCAAAATTGGCAATTGCCAAAATTTTAAGAGCGCTCACACTCTCCCAGACTTGTCATCCTGAAGTTTCGGTTCGCAGGGCGGCAGCCCGGAGAACCGAAACTGAAGGACCTGCTCCGCCGTCCCGTAAGGAGCACGACAATGCCAGCGGTATAATCGGCCATCCGAATAAAAGCAGCATACAGGGTGAAATTCTCTCTCCGGCACCACCGTGCGATCTCTCGTTTTCCGGATATGCTCATGACGGGCAAGGGATTACAGTCCAAACGCCAAAGACAGCAGCCGGAATAAAAGCAGGATACAAGCCATATAAAGGGGGGTAAATGGCGATCTTGAATCCCGGTTGCAGATGACGTTGGAGATAACATTTTTGTCGTACGACAAACGGAGCTTTTCGTAGGGTGGGGCTGGGGGGACACGTCCACTGTGCCGCATAGAAGATCAATATACTTGGCACATGCCCGATGCAGTTGCGCATGTGAATCACGCGCTCGTCTTTCTCTGATGGCGAGCACACAGCCCAGCGGAGCACAATTCCCTCGCCCCGGATGACTTCTTTGCCGAGTGTGCCCGCGATCGTTGATCCACGGTACGCGGGCGTTGCCTTCGTTTCGGCAGCCGCCCGAGGCTTGCCTGCTATTCAGTTGTCAAAGAACCGAAGATCCTTCGCCCAAAGAACGGGCTCAGAATTTCGCAGGCTCCCGGCCGCTGAACTGCGCGGCCTCGCCTCACGCCTGGAAAGCGGCTCAAGCTGGTGCCCCTGGGGGCACAGCTATTCCATTTTCGAGTGTGACCGCAGGACGGCTGCCTATCAACATTTGATGTCGTTCGGCTGTCAGAGTGGCAGCAGAATTTGGGGTGACCCGTAAGGCATCCCTGGTAGTGCATTTTGAAAATGTAGAAAACTCAGGAGCCAGTCCCACTTCAGCGGGACTTAGGTGGAACGCCAGTTCGAGATTGCCGTGCGTCTCTTGGGATTTAGCTCGGCGCTGACGCTTTCTCAATTCTTCCTCAGCAAGTCCCGAACTCAAGCTACAATCTCCCCAGCAATGCCGCCCGCCGAACGACCGCCGAAAGTATTCATCAGCTACAGCCACGACACCCCTGAACACATAGAGCGAGTCCTGGCCCTGGGCCAGCGCCTGCTCACCGATGGCGTAGACGTAGTCCTGGACCGCTTGGTTTTTCCTCCTCCTTCGAACTGGCCCCTGTGGATGGAAGATCAGATGTCCAAGGCTGATTTCATCCTTGTCGCTTGCAGCGAGGGCTATCTGAAGAAAGTCCAGAGGAAAACAAAAAAGGGCACCGGCAAAGGAGTAAAATTCGAGAGTCTCCTCAGCTACCAGCAGATCTATGACAACGACTCAGACAGCAGTCAGTTCATCCCGGTGTTGCTCGAACGCGGAGAATACGAACATATTCCCAAACCAATGAGGGGTGGTAACCACTATAAACCCGGCACTCAGAAAGGTGACTACGAAGCGCTTCTGCGCCACCTCACGAACCAGCCCGAGTTCATTCGGTCCCGACCCGGCCCGTTAAGAGATCTCCCGCCTCGCACAGTTCAACCATTCACCGATGAAGCACTCACCGCCAGCAACGCTGGTATCTTTCTCGTCCCCCAGGAGCAAAACCCGACCTTCACCGGACGCGACCAACTGCTTGAGAACCTGAGAGCTGACCTCTTGAAGGACCGCCGCCAGGCGCTACGCGGACTGGGCGGCATCGGCAAGACCCAAATCGCCGTGGAGTACGCCTATCGCCACAGGGACAGTTACTCCGCCGTACTCTGGACGTTTGCCGAGAGCGTCGCATCGCTGACCGCAGGCTTCGCGCAGATTGCCACAAAGCTGGGCCTGCCCGGAGCCGCGAGCCAAGAGCAGGCGGTGATGATCGAGGCGGTCAAGACCTGGCTCGAGCAAAATGAAGGCTGTCTGCTGGTGCTGGACAACGCTGACCAGCCCGATCTTGTAAAGCCTTTTCTGCCGCTGCACGCGCAAGGACACATCCTGCTGACCTCGAGGGCTGCGGTCTTTCAGACCATTGGAGTTTTCCATCCCCGCGAAGTGGACGTGTTGGAGTCCTCGGAGGCCGCAGAATTCCTGTTAAAGCGCACAGGAACGGACGGTGCCGGAAAGTCCCCGCAGGCGGATGCGCTTGCCAAAGCATTGGGGTATCTACCGTTGGCCCTGGAGCAGGCGGCGGCCTACATCCAAAAGACCGGGACCGACTTCAAGAAGTATCTGGCGAGCTTCAACAACCAAGGACTAAAGCTGCTGAACAAGCAGGGCCCGATCCTGGGTAATCCGCAGGAGCAGCAGAAGCGGACAGTGGCAACTACCTGGGCAGTCAACTTTATGGACGTTGAGAAACACTCGCCCGCCTCAGCCCAGATTCTCCGCCTGAGCGCCTTCCTGGCTCCCGACATGATTCCCCTGGAGTTGCTGGAGAGAGGTGGCCGAGAGTTAGGCGAGCCACTGGCTCCGCAGTTGGCCAGAGTTAAAGACGATCCTTTAGCGATGGATGAGTTGCTCCAGCCGCTGGTGGATTATTCCCTGGTGCACCGCAATCCCGAGACCAACAGCTACAGCATCCACCCGCTGGTGCAGGAGGTAATGCGTGAGGGACTGGGAGCAGCGCAGGAGAAAGCATGGGCAGAGAGAGCGGTGCGTGTCGTCAATGCGGCATTTCCTTTTGCCGACTTTCAGAATTGGCCCGATTGTGACCGTCTGCTGCCTCATGCCTTAGCCTGTGCCGGACTGATTCATTCTTACGCGCTGGAATTCGCGGCGGCTGGGTGTCTCTTAAATAACGCAGGGGGTTACTTGCATGATCGTGCGCAGCACGCGCAGACTGAGTCGCTGTACCGGCAGGCGTTGGCGATCCGTGAGAAGGTTGAGGGAGTGGAGCATCCAGATACGGCCATCAGTCTGAACAATATGGCCAGTCTCTTAAGCGATCAGGGCAAATATGCTGAAGCCGAGCCACTGTACCTCCGGGCCTTGGGAATCAACGAGAAGGTGCTTGGCACGGGTCATCCAGATACTGCACAAATCTTGAACAATCTGGCCGAGCTCTACAGGACTCAAGACAAGTATACCGAAGCCGAGCCGCTGCACCGGCAGGCGTTGCAGATCCGCGAGAAGGCACTGGAAGCGGAGCACCCTAAGATAGCCACCAGCCTGAACAATCTAGCTCTGCTGTTGGACAGCCGAGGCAAGCACGCCGAAGCCGAGCCACTCCATCGACGGGCGTTGGCGATGCTCGAGAAGGCGTTGGGAATCGAGCATCCAAAAGTGGCGGCCAGCCTGAATAATCTGGGCTTGCTGCTGAACAACAAAGGCAAGTACGACGAAGCCGAGGCGCTATACCGGCGGGCGTTGGATATCGGCGTGAAGGCGCTGGGAGCCGAGCATCCAGATGTTGCACAAAGCCTCAACAATCTAGCACTGTTGCTGAACAACAAAGGCAAGTACGACGAAGCCGAACCGCTATATCGCTGGGCTGTCACCATCGCAAAGAAAGCGCTGACGGACGCCCATCCTACTACGCAACTCTGCATACGCAACCTAGCCCTGCTCTACCGTGAGCGTGGCAGAGTTAAAGATGCCGAGGAGATGGAGCGGCGATTGAATCCTATTCAAGGCTAAGGTTGCGCATTTTCAGAATGCACTCAGCACCCGGCTGTCCGCGAGACGGCCGGCTGCGAATCTACACGTGTGGTCATTCCGTGGGTTCATTCTCTAACATTGCTTTGATATCTCTTTTATCATGTAGCACGCGCACCACGCGGAGTGTATTTCCTGAGACGAGATAGTAGACGCGGATTGATGAAAATCCTTCAACAAGCCATGATCGCAGGCCCGCTAATTGCGGATTCTTGAGCGCTATTGGAGCGCCGATTGCGGGGCGCTTACAGACTTGTCGAATTGCGGTCTGGACAGCTTTCAAGAATCGCTCAGCGGCGAATCGGGCTGTTCTCCTCAATGAGGTAATACCGATACTGTCGCAGGATGTCTTCGCGCGCAGCCGGCCGGATAACGTTTCTCAACGGGCAGCCCGCCGCTTCCGCGGTTTCTTCTCTCGAGCGAGAATGCGGGAGGCGTCCTTCCTCAATTCACGCCAGAAATCGGGCGTCAACGGAGTGTCCCCGCCGGAAGCCAGCCCTTCCAGCAACAGGGCTTCCAGATGAGAATCCGCATCTTTCTTCTGCGCATCCCGCAGGAGTCCACGCACATATTCGCTGACGTTGCCGTATCCTTTGGTCTGAACCTCGTGATCGATAAAATCTTTCAACGAGTCCGGCAGAGAGATTGTTACGGTAGTCATAGTGTCGCCTTCGTGGTCATTATAATATCTGTTCTTATTAGATAAGAACAGCATTAACCGAAACTGCCTGACCAACCGTCCAAGAGCACGGCTTCAGCCGTGCGTTAGCGTGCGTCACGGATGCGGCTTCAGCCGAGGTTTTATTGCCGAATCGGTGAGAGGTGGGTGTGCCGCCATGGGCGAGGGTTGGGGTTCGTCCGCTCTGTAACTCCTCGCCGGGGCAGAGCTAAACTGCGGCTGAAGCCGCACACGGACCGATGCTTAACGCACGGCTGAAGCCGTGCTCTTTGACGGTTGGTCTGACCGTTTCAGTGAACCGTAACTTTTTTCCCTCAAGCTCTGGAAGCCGCGTTCTTTGGCGGCATGTCAAACGTCTCGCTGAATAGCTGGCAGCCTGCTGGTATTGATTTACTATGGCTTCAGCGTAGGCAGGAAGGAGCATCCGCATGACACGAGGCACGGCCAACACTCTCCGGGTCCTGGGGACCATCGTGACCGTCCTGGTGACCCTGGCTGCTTCCGGGCTACTGCTCTTGATTTCTCTCTTATCTGGCATCACTGATTCCCGCCGGAAGCCGGAAGCTGTGGCTTTCTTCATGGGCGGCGTGCTGGTGCTGGCGCTTGGGATCTGGCTGGTCGTCTGGCTGGTGCGGGGGACCAGGCGCTCCAAGGGGCAAGCCGTCAGCAATGCCCCTGGTGTATCGGCGCCGCAACCGTCGCTCGCCGATCCAGTGATCGTTTCCCGCGAAGGCCGGATGGCCATCGACCTGGTGGTGTTCGTCCTGGGCGCGAGCTTGACGTGGAGTTTTGTTGCCTTGTTTGTGAACCAGCGCGCCTTGCCGTTTTCGCCGGGGCATGAGGTTCAGATCAAGTTCTTGCTGGTCCAGATAGCGGCCCTCATTCTGTACAACCTACCCTACGCCATCCTGCTGTATGGTTTTCTAACTGGGCCTCTCCGCTGGACCTTCGTTTACACCGTCGCGGTGCCCGCGGCGCTGACGCTGATGACCCTGTACAGCGCAGCCACGCAGAACACCTTCTACGCGAGTCACTCGCGCGCCGCCCTCTTCCTGGTCATTTCCCTCGGGATTGAAATCGCCATTCTCGTCCTGGCCTGGAGGGCCATGCGCCCGAATGGCATCCAGCCAGATCCGCCTTCCCTGTTGGTTGCCGCCCTGGCCGCATTCATCTATTTCGTCATTCTCCGCACCGGAACGCCATTCCTCTACCGCATTTTCGGGAGATGATTCTGCCGGAGGTGGTTATCACCCGAGAACTCGCTTCAGTGGATTTTGGATAGGCCGAAGGTGACGAAGATAATGGCCAGCACCACGACCACCAGTAGGACGAAGCACGCCAAACCGATACTGATCCAGCCCATAACGATGCCGGCCGTTGCCATTTCCTCGCCCGCCAGCTTCCGCGGGTTGGCCCTGATTTTGGCGCGAGCTGACTGGCCCACGATGACCGCCGGGATCCCTGCGAGAAAATGAAAGATCGTCAGTGAGAGAATTCCCAGGACCAGACTGATAACGGCGGTTGGCTCAGTCTGGGGCAAGGCCGGGGCGGCGCTTGCGCCCGTCACCCCTGCGTTCGGAAGCGGAGTCTGCGCCGCCGACCCGGCAATACCGGTCTGAGCTCCCGTCGAAGTCCCGCATGTCGGGCAGAATCGCATCTGGTCTGGAAGCTGGCCACCGCATTGGGTGCAGATCATGGGCCTTGTCTCCTTTTCGGTCCCTGGCTGTTGACGTTACTATGCTGATGAGGAAGGCGCAATGGGCCTCAAAGTCCGCACCAGGGCCGGTCTTTCATCCCTAACCACACCGCTCCCCGCATGTTAGAATCTGATGAAACCCTGACATCCCCAGGGAGGGGAAAAACGCCTTGATTGAGTTAGCGCCTTCCATCCTGTCAGCGGATTTCGCCCATTTGGCCGACCATGTGCTCGCGGCGGTCGAAGGCGGGGCCACGTTGCTGCATGTGGATGTGATGGACGGCCATTTCGTCCCTAACATCACTATTGGGCCGCCGGTAGTGGCCAGCCTGCGCAAGGTGACCCGTTTGCCCCTGGATGTCCACCTGATGATCGAAGACCCCGACCAGTATATTTCTGCATTTATTGACGCAGGATCTGACTGGATTTCCGTTCATCAAGAAGCATGTGTGCATCTGCACCGGACGCTCAACCACATCCGCAGCCAGGGTATCAAGGCGGGCGTGGTGATCAATCCGGCCACCCCGGTGGCTACGCTTGATGAGGTGCTCGACCTGGTGGACCATGTGCTCGTTATGTCGGTGAACCCCGGCTTTGGCGGGCAAGAATTCATCTGGCCGTCGCTGAAGAAGGTGCAGCAACTGGTGCGTATGCGCGAGGAACGCAAGCTGGAATTCCGTATCGAGATCGACGGCGGCATCGGCCCCGCCACCATTGGCGAAGCCGTGCGCGCCGGGGTGGAGCTGCTGGTGGCCGGTAACGCGGTCTTCGGCAAAGGCGATGCCCGGGAAAATACACGGCAGTTGCTGAAGCTGGCGACGGAAGCCGCATTGCAGAAAGTCTGAAGCAGACTCCCAAGTTTGAGGTAGGAAATGTTGCAGAAAAAACTTGCCCTTATCCTGTTGGCCGCATCGCTGCTGCTGACCGCCGGCTGTCGCCACAACAAGGTCGTCAATCCCATCGCCAACGTTGACTCGAAGCAGCCGGATAAGGTGCTCTTTGACCGGGCCCTCGATTCCATGAAGCGCGGCAAATATACCGAGGCCCGCTCCCTGCTCGAAACCATGATCAACGCTTATCCGGATTCAGAATTCATCGCGCGCGCCAAACTGGGCCTGGGCGATTCCTGGTACAACGAAGGCGGCAGCGCCGCCCTGCAGCAGGCGGAAGCCCAATACAAGGACTTCATCACTTTCTTCCCTAACCTGCCGGAGGCCGCTGAAGCGCAATTGAAAGTGGCCGACATCCATTACAAGCAGATGGAAAAGCCGGACCGCGATTATCGCCAGGCGGTGCGCGCGGAAGACGAATTCAAGCAGTTGCTGCAGCAGTTCCCTGACAGCAAGCTGGCCCCGGAAGCCAAGCAGCGCTTGCGCGACGTGCAGGAAATCCTGGCCGAACGGCAATGGCGCATCGCCCATTTCTACCTGTTGCGCGACAATCTGGCCGCCTCCCAGGCCCGCCTCAAGTCGCTGGCCAATTCCTATCCTCTGTACAGCGGTATCGACGAAGCGTTGTTTTCGCTGGGCTCGATCTACGAACGTGAAGCTGAATCCATGCGGCAGCAGCGTATACCTGAGGCCACCAAAGAAAGACTGGTGTCCCAATTCGAGAAAGAGGCCATCGACGCTTATACCAGGATTGTGACCCGCTACCCGGTCATGAACCGCGTTGGTGACGCCAAGGCGCGGCTGGCAGCCATGAAGGCCCCCGTGCCCACGCCCACCCCGGAAGCCATCGCCCAGAACCGGGCGGAGGAAAGCAGCCGCGGAGAAAGCAGCCGCATCCATCTGCTGACCGCCAACTTCCGCCATCGCCCTGATATCTCGCGGGTGTCAACGGTGGGCGAGCCGAGCATGGAAAATGAAGAGATTGTCAGCGCCCCGGAACTGCTGCAGCAGCTCGATCGCGACGTCAAGGGCAGCCAGACAGCCGCAGGCACGGTCGGTGTGGAAGTGAAAGCCGGCCAGGGCCCCGCCCCAGAGACCGTCAAGCCGGCAGGGAACAGCGCCACCCCCAAGGCCCCGGATCAGATCAATGAGATCCAAAACCCAACCGCTCCGGGAGCTCAGACTGACCAGCCCAATTCCGCCTCCCCACAGCAAAAGGATGACCAGCAGGATTCCAGCAGCGGAAAGAAGAAAAAGAAAGGGCTGCGTAAGATCATCCCTTTTTAAAGGTCGCTTTTTAAGAACGTTTTTTAAGATCGCTCTCTATTTTAAGGCCCTCGAACGAATGGACTAGCACTTCGGAGCAGGAGACAGGTATGCCTGGAAAGGTACTGATGCCGTCTTTTCATTGACTCGGAAGATAATGTTCAGTAAGTTGAGAGTGTCCCCCGCATAAAGGTATTTTTGTGCCTCTAAGAATTCTATTTGCTGACGACAGTATGACCGCCCAGAATATGGGCAAAAAAATCCTGACCGATGCTGGATACGAAGTCATTGCCGTCAGCAATGGCGCGGCCGCCGTTAAGAAGATTGCCGAGCAGAAGCCGGATATCATCATCCTCGACGTCTACATGCCCGGCTACTCCGGGCTGGAAGTTTGCGAAAAAGTCCGTGCCTCGATTGAAACCCTGAAGACCCCGGTGCTGCTGACCGTGGGCAAAATGGAGCCTTACAAGCCGGAAGACGCAAGCCGGGTCAGGGCCGACGGCGTTATTATCAAGCCGTTTGAAGCCAGCGATCTGCTGGCCATCGTCAAGAAGCTCGAAGAGCGTATCGCTCCCAAGGCGGTCTCCATGTCAGAGCAGACGATTCTGCTGGATCGTCCACCTGACTTCAGCCAGTTCGTACAGGAGCGCGATACATTTCAGGTAGACCCGCCCCATCCCGAAGAATCCACCCCCACGCAACCGGTGACTTCGGTGCCCCATGAGATGGCCTCTTCTGCGGCCTTCGGCGATATGCTGGGCATGGATCTTTATGAAGAACCGGCGCCCGTGGCCGCGGTTATGGCTCCGCCACCACTTCGGCCTGCGGTGATGCAGATCGATGCGCCAATGTCAGGCGAGTTTGACGCCAACCCGGCGGCGGTCATGCCACCTATTGAGATTGAGGAGCCTACGCCCGTCACGGTCCATACGTTGGAAGTCCCGGCGTCTGCGCTGGAAGAAACTCCAGTGGAAGAGAATTCCGCTCCCATCCCGGTGGAAGAAGCGCAGTTCGAATCTTTATCAGCCCCCATATCAGCCCCTATGCCGGAAGAAGGGCCCTCTGAAGCTGACTTGGTAACTGTAGAGCCGGAGTTGCTGGTGCATGGCGTGGCTCCGGAAGTTGGGCAGATGGAAGTGGCGCCCGACCCGGCGTTCGAGGCGCCGATTTCGGCTGCCAGTATTAGCGTTCCTTACGCAACCGAACCAGCCTTGGAGCCCACCGCGCAGTTTGCGGGAGAAGTCACCTACGTGGCATCCGACCCCGCGCTTCTGTCCGATTCCATGGCCCTGAAATCGTTCTCTACCAAATTTGGCGTGGATAACCCGGAAGAAGTCCCGGTAGGTATCGCAGCCGATGTACCGGAACTGCAAGCCATGGAGGTCATGCCTGCGGTTGATCCCATGCTCGAACTGCCGGCCACAGAAGTCTTGCCTGCGGTCGAACCGGCGCCCGAACCGCCGTCCGCGGAAGTATCGTCGGAGATCGAACCCGCACCCGAAGTGCATGTCACAGCCGTCGAACCCGCACCGGAGCCTTTGGCCGTGGTTGAGACTTCTGCAGTCGCCGTTCCGCCGGTGGCCGAAGATGATTTCGAAGCCCGCGTCGCCCGGGCTATGTCAGTCTACGAGCAGTCCATGGAAGCCGAGATGGCGGCAGAATTAGCGGCCGGTCCCGAACCGGCGCCGGTCGAAATGAAGCCCGTGGATCCAATGCCGTTCACGGCAGAGCCTCTGGGAATCGAGTCCATGGACGCTCCCGAACGCTCTTATGCAACGACCATCCATGCGGTTCCCGTCCAGCCGGCGCAGGTGCTAGTTGCGATGCCGCCACCCGCTCCGGAACCGTTGGCCGTTGCGGCCCTGCCGGTTGCGGAGATCAAACATAGCGCGCCTGCTCAGATGGAAGGTGAAATGTCTGCGGCCCAGGATTCCGACGACCTCATGATCGCCGCCGTCGTGCAGCGGGTGATGGACCGGATCAAACCCGGCTTGATTGAAGAAATCGTGCGTGAATTGAGAAACAAGAAGTAGCTAGCCGTTTGCTCCGCCCGCATTCCGCCTGTAATATTCTTGCTTAGTCCTTCATTGCTCAATGTCACACGAACTTCCTAAATCCTACGATCAAGGGCTGATTGAATCCCGTTGGGCCGAATACTGGGTCCAGGAAAAACTGTTCTCGGTCAGGACGCCAGAACCGGGTTCTCCGGAAGCCGGCAAGCCTGTGTTTACCCTGCTGCTGCCGCCGCCCAACGTCACCGGACGCCTGCACATGGGCCACATGCTGAACCAGACAGAGATGGATATCATCATGCGCTGGCGCCGTATGCGCGGCTTCCTCACGCTCTGGCTGCCGGGCACCGACCACGCCGGCATCGCCACGCAGATGATGGTGGAAAAGCAACTGGCCAGCGAAGGTCTCAGCCGCCAGAAGCTGGGCCGTGAATCTTTTGTCGAACGCGTATGGGAATGGAAAAAACTCTACGGCAGCGCCATCACCGGACAGATGCGGACCCTGGGGGCGTCCGTGGACTGGGACCGCGAATACTTCACCATGGATGCCGGCCTGTCACGCGCCGTATGTGAGGCCTTTGTCCGGCTGCATGAACAGGGCTTGATCTATCGCGGAAAGTATGTCGTCAACTGGTGCCCGCGCTGCATGACCGCCATTTCCGATCTGGAAGTGGTCCACGAAGACACGGTGGGCAAGCTGTACCACATTCGGTATCCGGTGGCCGGCGGCTCCGGCGATTCCGTGACCATCGCCACCACCCGTCCGGAAACCATGCTGGGTGACGTGGCCGTAGCGGTGAACCCCAAGGACGCCCGCTATCTACATCTACATGGCAAGAAGCTGCGCCTGCCCCTGATGGAGCGTGACATCCCGGTGGTCACCGACGATCTCGCGGACCCGGAATTCGGCACCGGCGCGGTCAAGGTCACGCCGGCCCACGATCCCAACGACTTTCAGCTCGGTCTGCGCCACCATCTGCCGCAGATCAATATCATGGACGACCAGGCGCGCATCAACGAGAACGGCGGCGCCTATGCAGGCCTGGACCGCTACGCTGCGCGGGAAAAAATTCTCAAAGACCTCGACGAATTGGGATTGCTGGCCGGCATCAAAGACCATGCCCACGCCCTGGGCCGATGCGACCGCTGCAAGACCGTGGTCGAGCCCCGGCTTTCGGTCCAGTGGTTCATCAAGATCGCGCCTCTGGCGCAACGGGCCATCGAAGCCGTGGAAAAGGGCGAGATCGTCTTCACGCCCGCCAATTACGCCAAGACCTATTTTGAGTGGATGCGCAACATCCACGACTGGTGCATCTCGCGCCAACTGTGGTGGGGCCACCGCATTCCCGTCTGGCACTGCCATGAATGCAAGGAAATCACAGTGGCCCGTTCGATCCCAGCCGGGTGTTCCCAGTGTGGCAGCGCCCAACTTGAACAGGATTCCGACGTTCTCGATACCTGGTTCTCTTCCGGCTTGTTGCCCTTTACCGTGATGGGCTGGCCGGAAAAGACCCGCGCCGCCGAGGTCTTTTATCCCACCTCGCTGCTGATTACCGGCTTCGACATCCTGTTCTTCTGGGTGGCGCGCATGATTATGCTGGGCTGCCACTTCATGGCCGGCCATCCGCAGGGGAGCGTGCCCTTCCGCGAAGTCTACATCCACGCCCTGGTGCGGGATGCCGACCGCCAGAAAATGTCGAAGACCAAAGGCAACGTCATCGATCCTATTGAAGTCACAAAAAAATACGGCACCGATGCCGTGCGCTTTACCCTGGCCTCGATGGCCTCGCCCGGCACCGACATCGCCTTCTCGGAGGGCCGCACGGAAGGCTACCGCGCTTTCGCCAATAAGATATGGAACGCCGCCCGTTTCATGTTCATGAATCTCGACCGCGTGGGTGAAGGCGCAAGTTTGACCAGCGGCGCTCCCCAGAAGGAAATGGACCTTCTCGAAAACCGCTGGATCATGTCACGCTTTCATCGCGCCGCCGGCCAGGTCAACCAGGGCCTGACCGATTACCGCTTTGACGAGGCCGCCAGCACTGTCTACCAGTTCTTCTGGCTGGAATTCTGCGACTGGTACCTGGAAATTATCAAGCCGCGCCTCTTGGGTCCCGCCGATGACGCCCGCAGCGCCCTGGCCTTCTTGGGTGAGATCTTCGAGGGTGCGCTACGCCTGCTGTCGCCGTTCATGCCCTTCATTACCGAAGAAATCTGGCACGCCATGTATGACGGCCGGCCGCCGGCAAAGTCGATTGCGCTGGCGCATTTCCCGGAAGGCGCGCCGCAACGGCTCAACGATCGGGCGGAAGAGCAGATGACCTCGCTCCAGGATTTGATTGAGAAAATCCGGAACCTGCGGGCTGAGTTCAAGGTATTGCCGAAAGACAAGGTCCCGGCCAGGATCCATGCGGCCGCCGATTTCCGCAAACTGGTGGAAGAGAACCGGGCGCTGGTCGAACGGTTGGCCAGTGTACAAGGCATTGAGTTTGTCCCTGAGTCGCTGGCCAATACTCCCGGTGCGCGGACAACCCCGAGCTTCGAAGTCTGCATCGTTTACGAGCAGAAGATAGATGTGGGCGCGGAACGCGACCGGCTGACCAAAGAGATCAAGAAGCTCGAAGGCGCGCTGGGCAACGCCCAGCGCCAGCTTGGGAATGACAGTTTTCTGGCCAAGGCGCCGCCCCAGGTCGTGGAAGGGCTGCGTAAGCAGTCCGCGGAAATGCAGTTGATGATAGAAAAGAACCAGGCAGCCCTGGCTAGACTGGGATAATCTCTCAACCTATGGATTGGCACAGCCGCAGACTCTCGGCCATCCTCGAGCATGCATTGCTCGAAGACAAGGCCACTAGTGACGCCACCTCGCGCATCTGCATTGATGCGCAGCAGCGCGCTACCGCCACTATCTTGGCCAAGGAAGACTGCATCCTGGCGGGCGTCGGCGCGATCGCCCAGATTTTCGCGGTCTACGAACGGCTTGATCCAAATGCGATCGGGCACCCGGAAGTCATCAGTCATGGCGAGATTTTCGATGGTGTGCGGCTGCATAAAGGCCAATCCATCGCCGTGGTCCGCCATAATGCGCGTGTGCTGCTGTCGTGCGAGCGTGTGGTCCTGAATATTCTGCAGCGTCTGGGCGGCATCGCAACCTTGACCCGCAAGTTCGTCGATGCTGTGCATGGGACAAGCGTCCGGATTCTCGATACGCGTAAGACCGTCCCCGGTCTGCGGGTGCTCGACAAGTATGCGGTACGCTGCGGCGGCGGGCACAATCACCGGCTCGATCTTTCCGACGGCGTGCTCATCAAGAACAATCACATTGCGCTGGCCGGCGGCGTCGCTGCTGCGCTCCGCAAGGCCATCGAGAATCGCCGCGGCCCCCAGCCCATTGAAATCGAGGTCCGCACGCTGGCCGAACTGGAAGACGCTCTCGCCCACGGGGCCGAAGCCGTGCTGCTGGACAATATGAGCCCCGAAAACGCTCGCTTGGCCGTGGCCCGCGCCCGCTCCCACTCCCGGCGGATTCCCATTGAAGTCTCTGGAGGCATCAGACTGGAAAACGTTCGTGCCTACGCGGAATCCGGCGCTGACTACATTTCTGTTGGTACACTTACCCATTCACCCCAGGCCGTTGATCTCAGTATGCGCATTGTTCCGGCCTGACGCCCTCGGTGATTTTGCATCCAGAAGGAGTACTTCAACATCGAATTAGTTGTGCGCCATCTCACACTTCGCTAACAGGAAAGGATTTCTATGCGTAAGATTTCAGGACTGCTACTGGGCCTGGCCCTGCTGGGCGCCAAGGCATTCGCGGCTGACGAGTACAAAATTGACCCGGTCCATTCGCGGGTCGGCTTTGCCGTCAGCCATATGGTGGTCAACACCGTCCACGGGCGGTTTACCGATTTCAGCGGCTCAATTCTGCTGGACGATAAAGACATCAGCAAGTCTTCGGTCAACGTAACCATCAAGACCACCAGCATCAATACCGACAACGCCCAGCGCGATAATCACCTGCGCTCCAAAGATTTCTTCGACGTAGCCGGTTTTCCCGAAATCTCGTTTACGAGCAAAGCGGTTGAAAAGACCGGCAACAGCTACGTGGCCCACGGCACGCTAACCATCCGCGGCGTTTCCAAGGACGTTGACCTCGGGTTCCAGTTAAAGGGCCCGGTCAACGTTGGCAAGAAGCTACTGGGCGCCGAAGCCGGCCTCACCATCAACCGCCAGGATTTTGGAGTTTCCTGGAGCAAAGCGCTCGATCGCGGCCAACTGGTGGTAGGCAACGACGTGCAGATTGAAATCAACGTCGAAGCCGGAGAGGTAAAAGCTCCGCCTCCGGCCGGGAAGTAGAACTCCTCCCGTGGACCGCGACCTGCTGTTGCCTGAATTACTGGCGCCCCTGGTGCGCAACACGATTTTCGCCGGCAATATTCACCACTGCTTGCAGGCGGAATCAACCAACTTGCTGGCCCAGGCGGCCGCAAGCGCCGGGAAGAACCAGGAATTCGCATCCGAAGGCCAGGTGTTTCTGGCCGAAGAGCAGACAGCAGGCCGCGGTCGCGGAAGCCACTCATGGCATTCCGAGCGGGGCGCCGGCATTTACTGCTCGGTGCTGTTGCGGCCCCGCATCAAGCCCTCGGACTCTTTGTGGATTTCACTGCTATCGGCCGTGGCCGTGCAGGATGCGGTCCGCGAAGTTACCGGCCTGCGGACGGACATCCGTTGGCCCAACGATCTGGTAGTCAATGACAAGAAGTTCTGCGGCATTCTCACGGAATTGAATTCCGATTCCACCCACGTCAATCACGTGGTGGTCGGCATCGGCATCAACGTCCGGCATCGGTCATTTCCGCCGGAACTCGCCGATCTGGCCACATCGCTGGCCCTCGAAACCGGAAAAGATCTTTCACGTCTGGAAATGACGGCCGCGCTGCTGAAGTCCCTTGACCGGGAATATCGCGCGCTGCTGCACGCGGTGAGCAGCCCGGTACAAAGCCCCGAATTGCGGTTTGCGCCAATTCTCAAACGCGTGGAGTCACGCTCTTCCTACGCCCAGGGCAAGCACGTGCAGGTCGCCGGAGAAGGCGGAGAAGCGGGCTACGTAGGCGTGACCGACGGCCTGGATGCGCGCGGCTTCCTGCGTGTGCAGACCGCCCACGGACTGCGGATGGTGATTTCCGGCAGCGTACGGCCGGTGCAAAGGAGGCCCGATGCTGCTAGTCATTGACGTCGGCAATACCAACACGGTGCTGGGAGTCTTCAAGCTCGATTCGGCCGGCTTTGTCCAGCAGACCAACGGCACGCCCCAGATGATCGCCCACTGGCGCGTGGCCACCATCAAGACCCATACCGTGGATGAATACGGTGTGCTCTTCCGCAACCTCTTCGCCATCGGTGGAATTGATGCGCGTGATGTCCACGGAATTGTGATCTCTTCGGTCGTGCCCCCCATGGATTCCACCCTGCGCGAAGTCTGCGAGCGCTATTTCCATCTCAAGTCAATATTTGTCGAACCGGGCATCAAGACCGGCATGCCGGTACACTATGACAATCCGGCGGAAGTAGGCGCGGACCGCATCGTAAACGGCGTGGCCGCCTTCGAAAAATATGGCGGGCCGTGCATAGTGGTTGATTTCGGAACGGCCACGACCTTCGACGCAGTTTCAAAAAAAGGCGAGTACCTGGGTGGCGTGATCTGTCCCGGTATAGGTATCTCCGCCCAAGCGCTCTTCGAGCATACCGCCCGCCTGCCGCTGGTCGACATACGCCAGCCCGCAAAGGTGATCGGCACCAACACCGTAGGCAGCATCCAGTCCGGACTATTCTACGGCTACCTCGGCTTGGTCGATGGAATCCTCGAGCGCCTGCTGCAGCAGCTAGGCAGCGACACCAAAGTCCTCGCCACCGGAGGCCTCGCACGCCTGATCGGCGACCAATCCAAGTACATCAAGACCGTCGACGACCTGCTCACCCTAGACGGCCTGCGCATCATCTGGGAACGGAACGCGGCCGGGCAGAAGCCGAAGGGTGCATCTTAGGAAGCCTCCGAGCCCGCCGAAGCCGCGCTACACGACACTCTCACCCTTTTGTCATTCAATAGGCCGCGTACGCGCGGTTTTAGCGCGGGCGTGGCCTGAGGAACCGGCTCCACTGCGCTCCAGGGTCGCCAAAGCCTTGCTACCGGCACAAGCAAGGGGTCGCTTTACTCGCTAAATCAGCCGGACCATCACGGATTGTACTTCCTGAGCCATTCCTCGATTTCCTTGAATAGGTCAAGACGTTGTTCTATGTTGCGCGGGAAGTGCGGCGATCCCGGATAGGTCACCATGCGCACCGTCTTGCCGCGCTCGGCCAGCAGTGCAAAGTACTCCAGCCCCTGCAACATAGGCACCCGGATGTCCGCCTCACCGTGCAAAATGAGCAGGGGCGTGGTCACCTGGTCCGCGTGCATGACGGCGGAAAACTGCAGCATGGGTGTGGGGTCTTGTTCCTGCAGGCGGGCGTCATAGTCGGTCTGCCATACGTCGCTCGTGGGAATAAAGCTGAGCCAGTCGGTAATGCCGGCGCCTTCGATGGCCGCGCGATAACGATGGGTTTGAGTTACAGTCCATGAAGTCATGAAGCCGCCTGCGCTCCATCCAAAAATCGCCAGCCGGTTCGGATCAGCCCAGCCCTGGGCAATGGCGAAGTCCGTGGCGCTGTCTACGTCCTGATAGGCGCGGTCGCCGAAGTGCTGATAGATCGCAGCCAGAAACTCCGAACCGTAGCCGGTCGATCCGCGATACTCCGGCTCCAGCACCACGTACCCCATCCCCGCGATGATGCGGGAAGTCATCGAAAAACCCAGCTCATCATTCGATTCCGGTCCGCCGTGCGGTAGCACCAGAAATGGCCATTTCCTGGCGGAATCGTAATTCGCCGGAAAGGTCACGATCCCTTCCAACTTGACTCCGTCTTTTGACACCCAGTGTACGGCGCGGACTTCCCCGAGCTGTACACCAGCCAGTGTGCCGTCACCTTCATGGGTAATCTTCTTGAGTTCACCGTCTTTCGCCATTGCAACATTTTGGCTATGGCCCGGATCGGATACTGAAAGCGCCGCCGCTTCCGGCGACGACGCGAACGCGGGAAACACCGGCAACCCAACGACCGTTCCTTCCGGCCAACGGTAGGCCGTCTCCAGGCGGCCGTTGCGCCAGGCATCGATTTCCGTAACCACGCCCTTGTGCAACTCGACCCATACGGACCCGTGAGCGTCGGAGACTACATTAACCGCTGAACCCTGAAGCTGTGGTGTGCGGTCGACAGGCGGCCCGCCAGCCAGACGGACGCTCCATAAATGATCAGGCGTAAGCACCGGCGTGATGGTGCTCGAAAAGAACAGCTCTTGCCCGCCTCTTGCCCAGGCGATTCCGCTCACGGAGTTAGGAATCTCCGCCACCCGGCGGCCGCCCTTCGCATTGCAAACATAAATGGATGACTGCAGGTCGTGATGCCCGATCTTGGGCGTGACGGTTGACACAGCAATCTGAGAACCATCGGGCGACCACTGGATTTCGCCGATATCTTGCAACTCCGGGCACCACCAGCCGCCCTCACCGCCGTTGACGTTCATTACATAGAGGCTGTTCCGGTCGTTCTGCACCACCCTGTGGACGCCTTCGCCTTCCAGCGGATCCTTGCTGCGCGGATCGGCCAGCAGCGCGAAGCGTGTGCCATCCGGTGAGATGGCTGATGAGCGGATGCCGGAAGACAACGTTATGATCCTCGCCGGTTGTCCATTGAGGGTAACAACGGCGAGCTGTTGCGCCATCTCGACTTCATAGCCGCCGAACAGAGCGCCATCGGCGGTGAAGCCTGTGGGCCTGAACTTTTCGGGAAGATCGAGTTTATGGGGGCCCTCTCCGGAAGCTTGGATCATCCACCACTCATGCTTCTCGGGCCCTTTGGCGCCGCCGTAGATTACTTCATACAGCACCGCTTTGGCGTCGGGCGAGACAGAAACAGCCCGCGCCTGGTGCAAGGCAGAATAGTCGTCCCGGCCAAAAGGATGTTTCTCCGCAGCGCTACTGCGGGCAGCCATCCCGCCCAGCAGCACCACCAGGGACAAAAGCGCGCTCGAAGCATTCTTCTGTATCATTGTCATCGTCGATTCCCTTCATGAGCGTCCTGATAGTATCAACTCAGGCATTTCTCCGCCGTGGAAAATTATTTCAATTACTATACCGAGATCGAACAGCACTATCAGCGCCGCCGGGGCAGCGGGTTGTTGCTTTCCACCCTCGATTGGGCCCTGATCGAAACCTGGAAGGACGCGGGCCTTCCCCTGGAAGCGGTCTTACGGGGCATTGACGAAGCCTTTGACGCCTGGGATCGCCGCCCAAAGAAGACCAAGAAAATTAACAGCCTGGCTTATTGTTCGCAGGCGGTGCTGGTTGCCGCCGAAGACATGAAAGAAGCGGCCGTAGGGACAAAGGCCGGTCCCTCCGGCCCCGCGCCCGGCTTCGAGCCCGACGCTATCGCTGCCTACCTGGCACACAACGCTGTCAGGCTGCGGGCCGTGCTGGGCGCCGTCGCAATGAGGAATACCGCGGAAGAATGTGCCTCGACGTTGGCCGAATTGGCTGCAAGTGTGAAATCCGCTACCGGCGGATTGCGGCTCGAAGACCTGGAGCGCCACCTCACAGTGCTCGAAGAGAAGCTGCTCGCGGCACTGACGATGTCTGCGCCCGATGCAACGCTGGTAACCCTTCGCGCCCAGGCGGACCGCGAGATCGCACCCTATCGCAGCAAGATGCCGGCCGCGCAGATCGAGCAACTAATGAAGCAGTTCGTTCATAAGAAGTTGTTCGAACAGGGCCAGCTTCCGCGCCTGAGTTTGTTTTATATGTGAGATAGCAGCTCTTAGCCGTTAGCCATTAGCCATTAGCTTTGTATATTTGTTGCACGGAAGATAAGCCAAAGATCAGCAGTATAAAACTTAAGAGCTAAAGGCTAGCAGCTAATCGCCAGCATCTAAGAGCGCTCTTCCATGAAACTAACCATCGAAAAAATGATCTACGGCGGTGACGGCTTGGCCCGCAGCCCTGAGGGCAAAGCTGCTTTCGTGCCTCTGGTGTTGCCTGGAGAAGAGGTGGAAGCGAATGTATTGGAAGCCAAGAAGGGCTACATTCGCGCCTTGCCCCTTGAGGTGCTCAAAGCTTCCGAACAGCGCATTGCCCCGGCCTGCCGCTACTTCAGCCGCTGTGGTGGATGCCACTATCAGCACACTGACTATCAGACCCAGCTCGGATTCAAGCTGGCCATCCTGCGCGAGACCTTCAAGCGCACCGCGAAATTTGAATGGGCGGATGAAATCACGACCCACTGTGCCGAACCTTGGGGCTACCGCAACCGCGCGCGCCTGAAAGTCCGCAACACTCCTGACTTTGCTCTCGGCTATCATCGGCTGGCCTCGCATGAGCTCTTGCCGGTGGAAAGCTGCCCAATCAGCTCTCCGGCCATCAATCGTGTCATGGGTCACCTATGGGACATGGGCCGGGCCGGACACATTCCTCCAGGCATTCGTGAAATCGAGGTCTTCGCCGGCCATGACGATGCTGATCTATTGCTCGAGGTCTATGGTGTAGAGCACGGTCCTGATCTCAAGGAGTTCTTCAGCGCTTTGCAGGCGACAATGCCGGAAGTAAAAGGTGTGGCCGTGTTTGCCCCGGAGGCCGGCCCCACGCCCGGACCTCCAAAGATTCTAGGGCAAAGCTTTCTCGCCTACAGAGCCGGCCCTGAATCGTTTCGCGTAAGTGCCGGATCGTTCTTCCAGGTCAACCGCTTTCTGGTGGAAGAGCTGGCGCGAGGCGTGGCCGCCGGCGTTTCCGGAAAGCTCGCGCTTGATCTGTATGCCGGCGTAGGCTTGTTTGCCCGTCATCTGGCCCAGAACTTCGAGCAAGTGTTGGCCGTGGAATCGGCGTTACCATCGGCGCAGGACCTTAAAGCCAACGCCCTAAAGAACATCACGCCAGTCCAAGCCACTACCGAAGAATTCCTGGAACGCAACCGCAAGCCTGGAAAGCTCCGCCCCGATTTCGTAGTGGTCGATCCGCCACGGGCCGGCCTGGGCGAGAAGACCGCCGGCATGCTCGCCACACTACAGGCGCCCCAGATTGTCTACGTGTCATGCGACCCCACCACGCTCGCGCGCGATCTGGTTACGTTTTTGAAATCAGGCTATCGCGTACAGGAAGTGCGTCTGTTCGATCTCTTCCCGCAGACTTTTCACATTGAGAGTGTGGTAAGGCTCGGGCGGTAATCTTCCTGGGCTCAATATCTACAGGTACTCTGCGGTGTGCTTGACGGTTGTATAATTCAGAGTATGGCCAAGCATATCATCCATGAGAAAGTTTAAGCCAGATCCTCAAGCGCGTACTGGTCGCGCACGGAGAGGTCGAATCCGCGCTCTCTGTCATAACGATTGTAGAACTTACGCACGCAATCTATCGCTATGAAGCTCACTTCCCTTCAGGTTCCTCGACCTCGTTCTTTCCTTTCGCCCGAAACCATGCGATCACGGTATCCACCGAAAACCACCCTGGGCCAAAGACCAGAATGAGCAGAGAAGCAAACAGGAAGGTATAGGGCGCGGCCGCATAAAACTTGTCGGGCTCAGAGAATGCTGAACGCAGCGCCTCGCGATCGGCGATCATGAAGGCCGTAAACATGTTGATGGTCAAGGGCAGGGCGATCAACCGCGATCCCAAGCCCAGAATCAGCAGAACGCCGCCAGTGGCTTCGAGCAACCCGATGAAATGGGCGTTGAAAGCCGGGGCCGGGACGCCCATATTGGTGAAATTCTCGATGGCCTGTTGAATGTTCGAGAGCTTTCCATAACCAGCCTGCCAGAATTGCCATCCCCAGTAGAGACGAATGGCAAGCAGCAAGGGCGCTTGCGCAAGGTTGGCGACCTTCAGAAACCAGCCATAGATAAAATCAATCAATTTCATTTTTATTGACCTTCGGGTGGCTTGCAGAACCATCCCAGATTCGACCAGTTGGAAAACCAATCATGTACCTTGCCGGTAACTTGCTCGACCGCCCCATTGGACCAGTTCACAGAATCCTCAATCGCTTGAGAAAGAGGCTTACCCTGTTGCAGCGCCCGCAGCAGGGCAAAACCGTCCCTTTCCAGCCGCTTGAAATAGACAATATCTTCAGAGCGATGGACGGCCAGGTAGACCTTCCGCGGCTTGGGCAAGACCAGGCGCTTTGCATGGCGGCGGGGAGAGCGCATCTTCACCACGTTGCTGGCGATATCGCTGTGCGGCTCATCGTTGTGGCGGATCGACAACAGCAGATCATCGACCGGGTACGACAGGTCAAGCAACAACAGATGAGGCTGCAGATGAAAGACCGGGTCTTCGGGAAGGTTGCGTAGATCGTTCTCGTCGAGTCTGGGGTGTTCTGCGCGATCATAGGCTTCGATGTCCGACCATTCCAGTCGCACCATATCGAGGGCCAGGCGCTCGACTTTGGGGACCAATTCCATGTGGTCGCGCAGCCACCCTTCCAGCCGCGACCCCAGATTGCGCAAAGTATAAGACTCTGACGGACACTCCGTAAGAAAGGCGATCAGCAGTTGATCGAACTTTTTCTGCCCGATGATGGCCCGCAACCCCGGGTAATCTTCAGCCAGCGACGAAAGAAGGCGGAACCAATATACCTGATTGTAGATCTGCAGCCGCTCGAACGAGGTCAGCCGGTCGTTGGGTTTGATCATCTCCTCGACGATCTTCTTCGTTGAAGACCCATCGGGCATGCGCGGGTTCATGCGTTCTTTGGCGGTCAGCGGCTGGCGAATCACATCGAACATTTTGCGTTGCAGTTGTTCGAGGTTCATGATGCCACTGCGGCATCCTCGGGCCGGGGAAAATACTTCTTCGCTTTCAGGGCCTCATCGTGCAACTCCTCGAATGACGGAATCTGGTCGTCCCATTCCAGCAGGGTGGCCGTGGGTCCGGCCAGTTCGAGGGCGCGTGCGTAAAGCTGCCACACCGGGTCGATGACCGGGTGGTCGTGGGTATCGAGGATATATTTCCGGAATTTGGAGTGCCCCGCGATATGGATCTGGGCCACCCGCTGCGGATCAATGCCGTTCAGGTAATCGTAAGGGTTGAAGCTATGATTGCGCGACGACACGTAAATATTATTGACATCCAGCAGAATGCCGCAATCGGCCTGCTCAACCACTTCATTCAGGAATTCCCATTCACTCATCTCGGAAACGTGGTATTCGGCGTAACTGCTAACGTTTTCGACCGCGATCGGCACTTCCAGAAAGTCGCGCACCTCGCGCACTTTTTGGGCGGTCCTTTTCGCTGCCTCAAAGGTATAAGGCATGGGCAAGAGATCATGCGAATAACGGCCATCGACGCTGCCCCAGCACAAGTGGTCGGTGAGCCATGGCGTTTTGGTGCGCTTGACCAGGGTCTTCAGCCGCCGCATATGTTCGCGGTTGAGTGGTTCGGCCGATCCGAAATACATGGAAACCCCATGCTGCACCACGCGATAGCGCTCCAGGATCTGGTCGAGCACCTTCAACGGGCGCCCGCCGTCGACCATGAAGTTTTCAGAGATAATCTCAAACCAGTCAACCACTGGCTTCTTGTCAAAAATGTGCTGGTAATGAGGAATGCGCAGCCCTATGCCGACGCCGTAGTCTGTGTGTCCATTGAATCGATTCGCGGGCATAAAATTTAGGATAGCGGTCGTGATCTATTCGGTAAAAATGCTAAGTGAAAAAATGAAGGACCAGAGTTATCACGCCCTGATCCTTCGGGGAAGGACTGGAAAATCTGTTACTACTTCTTCATCGGCTTGCCGTCGGTGCGGCATTCGCCATGACCTTTGCACTCGTTCTTGCCTTTGCTCTCGCCACAACCACCCTTGCCCTTGCAGGAATTCTTTCCTTTGCAGGAGTGCTTGTCGGCCTTGGTTTTAGTTGCCTTTTTGCCTTCGGCCTTGGCCGGCTTCTTGTCGCCGCCCGTGTCTTGTGCCACAGCGCAGGTGCTTCCGGCAACAAAACCGGTCATGGCTGCTCCGATGAGCAGTGCTTTCAGTGACTTCGTCATTAGTGTCTCCTTTGGGGACTATCGAAAACGCGTAGAATTTGATGAAACAGCAAGGCCAGTATTCTAGCACCAAACCCGAAGCGCCCCGCCAGCAATTTTTTTGCCGGAAGTACAATCTATGGTACGGCCTCTTGACCATGACGACCGGGGGATGGCCCTGACAGTTGGTGTCATCCCAGCTGAATCTCCGGCAAACGTTCGCTTACTCGGCCGGCGAATCCCCAGGCTAAACACCCCTGACTCGGCTAATTCCTCCCGCTCCAGCATGGCGTTTGGTGATAGCTTTACTCTTTCGTATGTAGGATGATGACACCCCCGGAAAAGTTACAGCACCGTCAATCAAATCCCCGTGCGCCCCTGGCGGCTGTTTCCGTCGCCTTTGGGTTGGGAATCTGGCTGGCTTCCGCCATCCATCGCCCGGCGGCCCTGTGGGCCGCGTCCACCCTCCTGCTCCTGCTGTGCGCCGCCGTGGCGGCCCATCGAAAGATCGTTCTTCTGGGCTATATTCCGGCTGGCCTGGCCACAGTCACCGCTGGGGCCCTGGCCTGGCTTTGGATGCCGCAACCCAACCTCACCACGCCTCCTGATGGTTTTCTCTTCAGCGAAAAGATTGAGGTCACCGGCCATGTGACCAACGATGGCGCCATGCTCGCCGGTAAAGGTCCGCGCGAGCGCTTTGATCTGGAAACCGAAACCCTGGAGCTGGGCGGCGTCCGTTTCAGCCAGCCGGTGGGCATGCGTGCGACCCTCTTCTCCCATCCGCGGGAAGAAGACCACCTGGCTCCAAATGGCGGCTTTCCACAACTCGCCTACGGAGACCGCGTAAAGTTCACCGCCAAGCTCCGGATGCCCCACAACTTCCGTAACCCCGGGGCCTTCGACTATGAAGACTATCTTCATGGTCTAAGCATCACCACTATCGCCTCGGTACCGGCTAATGAAATCGAGCTCCTGCCGGGAAAGACCGGCGACCTCCTGGGGTTCTGGCGGAGCCGTTGCCGCAGCAGCATTCTGCGGCACGTTCATAACCTTTGGCAGGACGATGACGCAGCCCTGTTTGCGGCCATGATCGTTGGCGACGACTCGCTCTTGCTGCGGCATGTTCGCGAAGAGTTTCAGGAAACCGGCGTCTATCACCTGCTGGTGGTTTCCGGAATGAACGTCGGCCTTCTGGCGCTCGCCATCTTTTGGATGGCCCGCCTGCTGCGCGTTCCTCAATGGATAGCGGCGTTGATCACCATCGCCCTTTCGGTGTTCTACGCCTTCGTCGCCGGAATGGGAGCACCTATTCTGCGGGCCGTCTTCATGCTCTCCATTTACTTGCTCGGGCGGTTGTTCTACCGTGACCGTTCCGCGCTCAATGCCACCGGATTCGCCGCGCTGGTGGTGCTCTTGCTCTCTCCTCATGCCTGGTTTGAGCCCAGCTTTCAGCTCACCTTCCTGGCCCTGCTGGCGATTTCCGGCATCAGTATTCCCTTGCTCGACCGTACCTCCGCGCCGCTGGGACGCGCCCTGGCCCATTTCGATTCCACCAGCTATGACCTCACCCTGCCACCCAAGCTGGCCCAGCTCCGCATCGATCTTCGCCTCATTGCCGGACGCCTGGCGGTCATCACCGGAACGCGCGCCGCGGGATTCCTGGTCAGGGGAACTGTGAAATCCGCGTTGATCGCCTATGATCTGCTCGTGGTTTCCTCAGTCACCCAGGCGGTGCTGGTGCTGCCCATGCGCCTGTACTTCCATCGCGCAGCCATCGCCGGCCTGCCCGCCAACCTTCTGGTATTGCCCTTGGCGGGTTTGCTGATGAACTCAGCGGTGGCAGCCATCGCGCTGAGCTACGTTTCTGCCTTTCTCGCCCACATCGCTGCCCTGATCGCTTCCACGACTCTGCATTGGACCCTGCTCTGCATCGTCTCCCTCTCCCGTTGGAACATCTCTCAGTGGCGTATACCCGACCCTGATCTGTTGGTGGTGCTGGTCTCCGTGGCCGGAATCGTCGTGGCCCTGGCGACCGTCCATGGCCGCCGCCGCGTGGTCATAGCCGGGACCGCAGTGCTGTTCATCTCCGCTACGCTGGCGGCGCTCTACCGGCCGAAGCCCAGCCTTGAACCCGGCAAATTGGAAATCACGGCCATCGATGTAGGCCAGGGCGATTCTTTGCTGGTGGTCTCACCCGAAGGCAAGACCCTGCTCGTAGATGGAGGCGGCGCCATCGGCCCGTTTCGCGGCGAGTTCGATTACGGTGAAGATGTCGTTTCACCCTATCTATGGTCGCGCGGCCTCGACCACCTGGATGTCATCGCGCTCAGCCATGCCCATGACGACCATCTGGGTGGTCTACCCCGCGCCCTGCAGAACTTCCATCCGAAAGAGCTATGGGTGGGCATCAATCCGGAATCGGCACCCCTGATTCATCTGTTTGAGATGGCCCAGGCCGGCCACACGGAAATCTTCCAGCTCACTTCCAGTGACTCGTTCGACTGGGCCGGAATGCACGTCCGCGCGCTCTCGCCGCCTCCGGACTGGCAGCCCAAAGCAACTCCCAAAAACGACGACTCGCTCGCCCTCTTGCTCTCCTACGGACACACTTCGGCACTGATGGCCGGCGACCTCGAAAAAAAGATGGAGCGATTTGTCGCCAGCGAATCTCCCCGCGCCGACCTGCTGAAAGTGGCCCATCATGGCAGCAATACCTCGACCACCCCGGAGCTGCTGGCCGCCGTGCAGCCACGCTTCGCCGTAATCTCTGCTGGCGCCCACAACTCCTTCGGACATCCCCGGCACGAAGTCCTGGAACGGCTGGCAGAATCCAACGTGAAGACCTACCGCACCGACCGCCTGGGCGTCGTCACATTTCTTATGGATGGAAAAAATGTTGAAGTGAGGCTGCCAGCTTATCGTTAGACGCGGAGTCACAGCGAAGCAAGACGGAGATCCAACCAAAAGAATCCACCGCAAAGTACGCCAAGGCCGCAAAGGAAAAGCCAAAGATTAAGTTCTCGGGCTTCTTCTTTTGTTTTCAGTGGCCGAGTGATTACGCCCTTCCATCTTTGCCAACTGTGCCTCCAGCCGTTCGTGCATGTGGTCCAGTTTGTGGTGCAGGTGCGCCACTTCCAGTTCAGCTTTCAGGTTTACCTGGTAATCCATATCTGACTGGATGCGGTCTTTCGACGACTGCCGGTTCTGCGACATCATAATGATCGGCGCTTGCATGGCCGCCAGCATCGACAACACCAGGTTGAGCAATATGTACGGATAGGGATCAAAATGGTCGCGCAGCAAGGCGCTGGTGTTGAGCACCACCCACACCACCATGATCGCGAAAAACATCAGGATAAACGTCCATGACCCGCCAAAAGCCGCCACCCTGTCGGCGACGCGTTCACCAAAGGTGAGCTTTTCTTCCACTTCCTCGTTCACGTTGCGGGTCACCTGTCTGCGCAGCAGTTCATTGGTGGAGCGCAGCCGCCGCCCCACCACGGTCAGCAGGTCGAGCGCCGCATGCGGATGCCCGTTGATGAATTCCAGCAGCCGGTCGCGGTCCATGGCCAGGGTCTCGGTATCTTCCACGGCCCGGGCGCTGGCGCTGCGCGGTCCGCCATCCAGAAACGAGAGTTCCCCCAGCACGTCACCGCGTTCATTCTCGGCCACCACAATCTTCTGTCCATCGGTGTTTTCGAGAAAGACTTCAACCCGGCCCTCGCGGACGATATAGATTTCCCCGCCCTGGTCGCCGTATTCAAAGATGCTCTCACCCTGCTTAAAAGTGCGCGCATCCATCATGCTTGCGAGCGCTTCCCGCTCTTCGCCATCCATCAACGCAAAAATCGGGACTTCGCCGATCATGGTCACATCAGCAGACATGCGCTTCTCCTATTGTGGAATCCCTATTGTGGAATCAAAGACTAGTGCCGTGACCGGCCATATAGGTGATGTCGGCGAAAATGCAAAGCTCCCAGTTCCGATCTCCAGATCCGCGAAGAGTACTCAATCTCTCAGCCGCTGTACTACCGTCTCGGCTTGTGGTCCCTGGGATAAAGCACCACATAACGCCGTCCGCCCTCGCCCTCGCTCTCGGTGGTGAGCGATTCATGGTCACGGAAAACCAAGTGGATGAGCCGGCGCTCTCGCGATGACATGGGCGCGAAGGAAAAGGGAACTCCGCCTTGCAGCACTTTCTCTGCGGCCACCTGGGCGGCCAAGCGCAGTTCATGCTGGCGGGCCGCGCGGTGGCCCTGGCAGTCGAAGCTGATCTTGTCATGATCGTCCTGGGAAAGCCGCAGCGATTCGTGTACCACGGTCTCAATCGAACGCAGCGTTTCTGCGCCCCGCTCCAGCAGCAAGCCGCTATCAGGTCCGGCCAGCTCCACCAGGATCTCCGGCTGTTCCTGGTCATGACCGCCGGCCGGCGCTGGCGGATTCACCGTGATGCGGTACTTCAGCCGGAAACCACCAGCCGAAATGATGGTCTTGAGAAGGGCGTCTATTTTCTTGGCTACTGCGACCTTGTCCTGAAGCATAGTCGAAAGTCCCCATCTCCCGGAGTTTTGTGTCCCTGCAACTATTTCTTGCGCTGCGCCCGGCGCTCCACCGTCTTGCGCACCTGCTTGCCGAATGCGGTGCGGTTCATGACCGCCTGCTGCACGTATTGGACCACGTTGCTGATCGCCCAATACACGCCCAGCCCCGCGGCCAGGTTCCAACTGATCACCCCCAGCATCACCGGGGTCATCACCTGCATCATTTTCTGCTGGGCCGGATCCATACCCGCCTGCGGCGTACTTTTCTGCGTCAGGAACATCGTGATGACAATCCCTATCGGCAGAATATGGAGCGGATCGGGCGACGAGAGGTCGCTGATCCACAGCCAAGGCGCTTGCCGTAGCTCCACCGCGTTCCCCAGCATCGAGTAAAACGCGAACAGAAACGGCATCTGCAGAAGCATCGGGAAGCATCCACCTACCGGATTGACTCCTTCGCGCTTGTAAAGCTCCGACATTTCCTTCTGCTTCTCCGCCTGCCGCGGATCGGTGAGGCCGAAGCGTTTGTATTTCTCGTTGATGGCTTTCATCTGGGGCTGGATCTTCTGCATCTTGAGCGATGACTTGATGCCTGAAATCCGCAGAGGCAACAGCACCGCGCTGATCACCAATGTCAGAAAGGCAATTGCCCATCCCCAGTTGTGGATCATGTGTACAAAGGTCCACTTCAGCCACAGAAAAAGCGGGCGCGAAATCAGGCTGAACATGCCGAAATCCAGCAACCCCCGCAGGTCAGGCCCATTTGCCTGCGCATGCGTGCCTTCGAGCACTTCCACCACCTTGGGCCCCACAAAAAGCCGGGTGCGGGTCAGGCCACTACGCGCGCCTACGGCCATGCCTAAGACAGAAACCTTGTCCTTGGCGGCATCGTCGGGCTTTTCCAGGTTGTGCGGCAATTCGACAGTGTTATGCAGTGTAATCAGCACTGAATCTTTGGGCGCATCCGGCATGAACACCGCCGCGAAATACTGGTCGGCGGTGGCTACCCACTGAAACGGGCCCTTGACGGTGTCCCCGTTGGGCACCCACTTCTTGCTGAACAGGAAGCCCGATTGCGCCTTGGTGTGATTGATCGAGTCGTCCTGCTGCCAGTCGAGGGTGCCGCCGCCATAGGATGACAGCGCGGTCTGATCGCCAAAGCCCCCTGGCCATTGCGGGAATGCCTGCACGTTCACACCCTTCGAGACCACTTCGATTTCCACCCGGACCACATACGTGGATTTATCAAATTCAATTTTTTTCCGCACTTGAAGATCGGCGTCGGCGTACTCAAAAGTCAGGGACGCCGGGGCCCCCTGGTTGCCCGTAACGCTCGGAACATAGAGGGCCTCATTCAGTTTTTTCTGCAGCTCTGGATCATAGGTGAACAACGAAAGCGGATAGCCGACGGCCCGCGCCGTAAACGGATTCACGATATCCAGATCTTCGTGCTTGTCGTTCTTGAATTTCTTTAGCACCCAGGATTTCACCTGGGCCCCACGGTTCACGAACTTGATCCGGTAGAGATCGTTGTCGATGATGGATTCGGTTTCCGCTTGGGCGGTCTTGCTCACCGCCGGAACAACCGGCTTCGATTTCGGTACCTTGGCAGCCGGAGTTTGCGCCACCGGCGCCATTTCAGGCTTTTGCTGTTGTTCACGGGTTTCCGGCTTTTGTTGAGGCTGCGGCGGCGCCTTGGGGCCCAGATACTGCAACATCAGGATGCCAATGAAAACCAGCGCAAACACGACCAGCAACCGCTTTTCGATGCCCGGTTCGTCTTTCGGATTGTAGTATTCAGTCAAATTTTTCTCTGTCAATTCCTTGGAACAGGATCATAGCCGCCATGGACAAATGGGTTACAGCGCGCGATGCGCCAGGCCGCCAGCATGACGCCCCGGAACACTCCGTGTACCGCCACGGCCTCGGCCGCATACTCTGAGCAAGTCGGAACATAGCGGCAGGCCGAAGGCAACAGCGGCGATACCAGCCGCTTATAAAAGCCGATCAGCCGGAAGAGGACCGTCTTCATCGCGCCCTCCCTTTCGCGCCCGCCTGCAAGGCTGCAAACACCTGCGCGACTTCTTGCTGCAGCCGGGCAAAATCCATGTCCAGCACCACCCGGCGCGGATGCATGACAACGTCCAGCGGCAGCGCCAGTTGCCCCAGCCCCTTCTGCACGGCCGCCCGCATTCTCCGCCGGATGCGGTTACGTTGCACCGCTCCCCCCAGCACTTTTCCCACCGTGAACCCTACTCGCGGCCCGCCATCGTCCTCGCGGCGGCGATAGAAAACGGTGATGTTCCCCGAGAAGTGCTTCCGTCCCTGCTGGTACACGGCCTGGAAGTCAGCGTGCTTCAGAAGTCGTGAACTCTTCCCGAAGGTTCGTAAGGAGCGTTTCTGGCTGTGGACCACGGCTGCCCTGCCTGATGCTTGCAGGCGTTTGCTGCGGAGGTTAATCGCGGTGCCCGGGCTTCACCGATACCCGCTTGCGGCCTTTGGCGCGCCTGCGCGACAGAACCGCCTGTCCGCTCTTGGTTTTCATTCTTGTGCGAAAACCGTGCGTCTTGGAACGGTGACGCCGGTTTGGTTGAAACGTGCGCTTCGGCATGAACGATGGCACTCCTGCAGAGTAATTTGTTTTGCACGGGGCAAACAAAAAGTATAAAGGAACCATGGCACTTCGTGCTATAGGCCATGAACCGGACCCGAAGACCCCACTGGACGCCCCTGCTTACAATCAACCAAGTAGGAAAGAGGCCAATTCCGGATGTCGCTATGCCCTCACCAGTTGTGGCAGGGCCTGCGATTTGAAAGGGAAGCCAGCCGCCCCCATTAGAATTATTAATTCTTGCACCATCAGTGTGGCATTTCCGGACAAATCTTGTTGGCAAAGATTCATGGCCACAGGGCCAGCGAAATTTTTTCGTCCTCCATGGCCTGTAGTTCGTGCTAGTATGCCCTCCAGCTTAAATTTTTTGATTTGTTTTTCACAAAACCCGTGGAAATTGTTTCGCGGTGAGGTCGTTTTTGCCAGCCCGCATGTGAACGGCATAACATATACCCAATTCTCAGACCGAGTAATCGGCCCAAAAATAGAAATAGCCTAAGCAATGTCATTGTCATTTTCCTCCATCGCCGCTGTTACTGCGAACCCATGGCTCCGTATTCTGGCGGCCCTGGAAAAGAAAATCAGCCACCACTCCTTCGACACCTGGCTCAAACCCACGCGCTTCAGCCATGTTGCCGGTTCCGTCATCTTCGTCCGTGTTCCTACCGCTGAATTCCGGCACATCGGTGAAAAGTTCGGCGACTTGATTCAGGAAGCCATGGATAATTGCGCCCCGGGATTCGACGAGGTAAAGTTCATCACCGCCGAAGAAGATCCCACCGTGACCCCGGTGCGTCCCGATGGGGGCTTCGCCCCGGTATCGGCCACCAACGCGGCCGCCACCAGCGCCTCTGCCCGGCAGCAGCGTTTCGACTGGGATTCCGCTGCCCAGTTGAACCCCCGCTACACCTTTGAGGCGTTCGTCATCGGCTCCGGCAACCAGTTCGCCCACGCCGCCGCCCAGGCTGTCGCCGAGAGGCCTTCGAAGGCTTATAACCCGCTTTTTCTCTATGGCGGTGTCGGCATGGGCAAGACCCACCTCATGCAAGCCATCGGACACGAAGTAAAACGCCGGCAGCCCCACTCGGCCATTTGCTACATCTCCAGTGAAAAGTTTATTAACGAACTGATCAACTCCCTGCGTTACGATCGCATGATCTCGTTTCGTGACAAGTTTCGCAATGTCGATGTGCTGCTGATCGACGACATCCAGTTCCTGGCCAACAAAGAGCGCATGCAGGAAGAGTTCTTCCACACCTTCAATGCGTTGCACGATTCGCTGAAACAGATTGTGATCGCCAGCGACCGTCCCCCCAAGGAGCTGGCGGAAATCGAAGACCGGCTGCGCTCCCGTTTCGAGTGGGGCCTGATTGCCGACATTCAACCGCCCGACCTCGAAACCAAAGTCGCGATTCTCCAGAAGAAAGCGGAATCCGAACACGTTGCTCTCAGCACTGATTTGGCCCTGTATATCGCCGCTAACGTCCGCACCAACGTCCGTGAGCTGGAAGGCGCCCTGATCCGCCTGATGGCCTATTGCTCGCTAACCGGCGCGGAAATCAATTTGGCCACCGCCCAGCAGGTCCTGAAGAACTTTATCGACTCACAGGCCCGCAAGGTCACCATTGACGCCATTCAGAAAGCGGTGGCCGAACAGTTTGGGCTGCGCATCGCTGAAATCAAGGCCAAGAGCAACTCCCGGGCCATCGTTTTCCCGCGCCAGATTGCCATGTTCCTGGCCAAGCAGATGACGGAAGCATCGTTGCCTGAAATCGGGCGCCAGTTCGGCGGCAAGCACCACACCACCGTGATGCACTCCATCGAAAAGATCGAGGAACAACGGCAAAGCGACAAAGACCTGAACCGCTTGCTGAATAAGCTCACGGAGACTCTTAGCAATTAATAACGCCGTTCTCCACCATAGCGCCTGGATTTCCTTGTGGAAAGATGTGGAAGGCCTGTGGAAACGGTGGATGAAACGGCGGTAATCCCGCAGGCGTCCCGGATATACTGGCAACCGCACAATATGGCTGCCCTGAATTCCACGAGGACGTTGTCCGCAGTCGGGTGTCAGGCAACAGGTTAGGCGCGATTTCCACTTTTCATCAGGCATCGACTATTACTACTATTTTTAGTTATTTTGTTTTGATATAAGTAGAACCAGTATTCCGGGAAGGCAATGTGCTGTCTTCTACCGCAGGGCACAGGCGGGAGCCGCAATGGAAATTACGGTAAACAAAACAGAATTGTTGAAGGAACTCACAGCGACCCAGGGTGTGGTGGAGCGCAA
Source organism: Saccharimonadales bacterium (SeqCode) (assembly GCA_035568495.1). Classification (GTDB taxonomy): domain Bacteria; phylum Acidobacteriota; class Terriglobia; order Terriglobales; family Acidobacteriaceae; genus Angelobacter. Next base: position 61,032 of record DATMNZ010000061.1, read on the forward strand.
GACCACCATTCCCATTCTCTCGAATTTTCTGTTTGAAGCCACGGAAAACAATCTGGCCATCACGGCCACCGATCTGGACCTGAGTCTGAGGACTTCATGCCCGGCCAAGGTAAAAAAAGACGGGTCCTGCACGGTGCCGGCCCGCAAGCTGTATGACTATGCCAAGCTGTTGGGCGATGGTGAGATCAGCATCAAGCTGCTGGAAAACCACTGGATACAGATTCGCAGCGGACGCTCCAACACCAAGATGGTGGGTATGGCCAGGGCCAATTTTCCGGCCCTGCCGCTGTTCCCGGCTGAATCGGCGATCAAACTCCCTGCGCAAGTCCTGCGCAGTCTCATTGCCCGGACGATTTTCTCTATTTCCAGCGAAGAATCCCGGTATACGTTGAATGGCGCTTTGCTGGTGCTGAAGCCTGAAAGCATCACCATGGTCGCCACCGATGGCCATCGGTTGGCCCATGTCGAACATGTGAACTCCCAGATCGGCGTGAGCGGCGAAATGAAGGTCTTGGTCCCCAAGAAGGCCATGGCTGAGCTAAGCTCGTTGCTCAATGCTTCTGACATCCAGTCTATTGAGTTCGCCAAAGACGAATCCACCCTGTTCTTCCGTATTGGCAACCGGGTGCTCACCTCCCGTCAGTTGACCGGCCAGTTCCCCAACTACGAGGCCGTGCTGCCCCGTGACAACAGTAAGTCGGTTGCTGTCCACTGTGATGAGTTGTCTGCGGCCATACAGCGTGTCGCCCAATTTGCCGATGAGCGTTCCAACGCCATCAGGATGAGAGTGGAAAAGAACGAACTCCGGGTGTCTTCCTCCAATACCGAACTCGGTGAATCTGAAGATTCCATCGAGACCAGCTATGAAGGCGATCCCATGGTCATTGGCTTCAACTCGCAATATTTGCTGGAATTCCTCAAGGTCGTCGGCTCTAGCGATGTCCGCTTCGAGTTCAAAGATGCCCAGACCGCCGGCCAGTTGCGCCCCGACGAGCCCTCCGACAGCGAATTTCGCTACCGCTACGTCGTCATGCCCATGCGCATCTGAAACCATTGGGTCGTAGAGACGGTGCTCAGCACCGTCTCTGGGTCTTCGCGGCAGCGAAGGCCCAAGCGCGCGTCAGCGCGTGTTAGGGGACGACCAGGGAGATGTTAACAACCGACATTCATTTGGTTTTCATCAGCGTTCATCTGCGAAAATCAGCGGCTAAATTGGTTGGCCCAAAAGCAAAAGGCCGGCTCACCTTCTCCGGCCTCCCGCTCTTAACCTCGTAGAAAAACTTCTAATTCCCTGACATTTTGCGCGCCATGATGCGCTCCACAGTCTTCTCTACGCCGGGGATAAATGAGTCGACTTCTGCGACCGCAAATTGACGGCCCTGGGCCACCAACGGAGTGCTTGATAGCACTTCATTCCAGCGTTGGAAAATAAGACGGGAAGGCGAGGCCAATACATTCGTCCGCTGCGGCTCGGGCAGATATAACATCACGGTCCAGTAAACAATGGATCCAATCACTACGAGACCGTACGCCAAATCAAATTGTATGACCAAGGCTGGGAGCCGGACAGCTAAATAGGAATGAAGCAATCCAGAAGACGCCGCAGCGCCCATTCCGATCGAGATGACCGCGGGGCGGCTGCGCCAGGAAATCCCCAGACGCTTCTCAAAAACCAGCAGCAACATCAGCATGCCGCATTCCATCAACATAAGACTCTGGTCGATCAGATTGACGGCAGCATCAAATTTGTTTTGCACATTTCCGGCAGTGGCCAGCGCAGTCATAACGCCTACGGCCGCCAGAAAACCCCCGGCCCATTTGAATATCATCGTAGCCAGGTCAATCACCGCGGAATACGGCTTCAGCAGCCGGACAAACACCTCGTACAGGACAAAGAAACTCGCTACGCTGTATACGAACGAGAGGAACCAGAAGGCATACGTGTAGTGAGGACTCCAAGCCAAGAAAAACATCGTCAACGCCGAAATTGCAAAGAAAACGGCGTAGCGAAAGAAATTAGGCAGCTCTACATGCAATTTTTTTTGCCACATGACCCACAGCAGCGGGCCCATCGCTAGGCTTGACGCCAGGGGCATATAGCAATCGAGTCTGTCCAATGTCATAAGAGGCTGTCTCCAAGGGAAAACGAGCATACCATCCCCCTTGGTGCCCTTGCAAGCACCTTCCGGCCAGCCTCAAACTTTAGTCATGTTAACTAGTGCTATAACAGTCTTCCATGTAGTAAACCATGGCGCTATTTCAGTAAAGCTATTTGTAGCAACTAGTTACAAGGCATCTGTGTTGCATTAGTGGATACTGGTGGTTGGTGTAGTGCAGCACGGACCGGTTCCACTTGTGGTCGGCCTCGGTGCCGTCGGAAAAGAAAAATTGGCGGTTTGGGCGGCAAGCCCGGCGATGAACGAAAGAGCAAGGACTGCGAGAAGGCTGGAACGAAGAAGCGTTTTCATGGGGGATTCTCTCCTGAACAAATTTGACTCGTTAACTCTGGTCCGTGCAGACAAAACTCGTAACTTGTACGACAACCAGTAACCCGAAGGTTCTTGCCGGCAAGCAACCGCAAGTGGCAAGGGCGGAATTATACAGGCTATAACCGGTATTGGAAGATGTTACTTTAGTCCATTTTTGTTTTCCGAAATATTGAAGAGCTCCTGACCGCGAACCGTGGCGTAGAGAACGTAACTTGTTACGTCTAAAGGCTTGCCTTCTTAAACGTCACTTTTCGCATGCGGCGAATCTGGGCGGTCTAAAGATCGACGATTCGATGCAGATGAACCGCCGGTGCCACCGGTAATATACAACATCAAGATGCGCCATTCTGTGGTAGAATCAAGAGTGCATAATTCCCACTAAATCATTGAATTTTAAGTGACTTGAGTGGTTTTCTGTGGGTTCCACGGCATTCCACCTGAATGTCCGGATTGCGCCTTTCAGACAAGGGAGTTCGAGTGGCGACCAAAGAAACTGTCAAGCAGGTGTCGGAGAATAAGCGTCCGCCGGAAAACAACAAGAAGACCGGCAGCAACGGCAATTACACCGCGGATGATATTAAAGTCCTCGAGGGAATGGAGGCCGTCCGCCTTCGTCCCGCGATGTATATCGGCTCCAACGGCGAAATGGGGTTGCACCATCTCGTCTATGAAGTCGTCGACAATTCCGTGGACGAAGCCCTGGCCGATTTTGCCACCCGCATCGATGTCACCATCCACATCGACAACTCCATCACCGTCGTCGATGACGGCCGCGGCATCCCCGTGGATGACATGCTGGTGGATGGCGAAAAGCTGCCTGCCGCCCAGGTGGTGCTCACCAAGCTGCACGCCGGCGGAAAATTTGACAACTCCAGTTACAAAGTCTCCGGCGGATTGCATGGCGTCGGCGTCTCCTGCGTGAATGCCCTCAGCCACCAGTTCGATCTCGAAATCTGGCGCGACGGCCACGTCTGGGAACAGACCTACTCCAAAGGTGTGCCCCAGACCAAGCTCAAGAAGACCGGCACCACCCGCAAGCGCGGCACCAAGATCCATTTTCTGCCCGACAAGGAAATCTTCACTGCCACAGAGTACAGCTTCGATACCCTGTCCCAGCGCCTGCGCGAGCTCGCCTTCCTGAACAAAGGTCTGCAAATCACGCTCACCGACGAGCGCCAGACGGAAGCCAAGACCGGGGAAGCCAAGCGCTCCGAGTTTAAATACACCGGCGGCATTGGCGAGTTCATCAAACACCTGAATCGGGGCAAGACCGTGCTGCACGACAAGCCCATCTACATGGAAGCCGAACGTGACGCCGTGCAGATGGAAATCGCCTTGCAATACAACGACGGCTACTCCGATACCGTCTTCAGCTTCGCCAACAACATCAACACTGTCGATGGCGGCACCCACCTTTCCGGCTTCCGCACCGCCCTCACCCGCACCATCAACTATGCCGGGCAGCAGATGGGCTTGTTCAAAGACGTGAAAGAAAACCTGACCGGCGATGACGTCCGCGAAGGGCTGGTGGCAGTGGTCAGCGTAAAGCTCTCCCAGCCCCAGTTTGAAGGCCAGACCAAAGGTAAATTGAATTCCGATATCGCCGGCGTAGTGCAGGCCTTCCTGAACGAACGCCTGGGCGCTTTCTTTGAACAGAACCCGCCGGTGGCCCGCAAGATCATCAACAAGGCCATTGACGCGGCCCGCGCCCGCGAAGCCGCCCGCAAGGCCCGCGACCTCACCCGCCGCAAAGGCGCCCTCGATGGTGGGGGCCTGCCCGGCAAGCTGGCCGACTGCTCCGAGAAAGATCCCAATCGCTGCGAACTGTTTTTGGTCGAAGGCGAATCCGCCGGCGGCACCGCCAAGCAAGGACGTGACCGCCGTTTCCAGGCCATCCTGCCGCTCAAGGGCAAGATCCTCAACGTCGAAAAAGCGCGTTACGACAAGATGCTCAGCCACGAGGAAATCCGGGCGATGATTACCGCCCTGGGCACCGGCATCGGTAAAGATGACTTCGATCCCGCCAAGGTCCGCTACGGCAAGGTCATCCTGATGACCGATGCCGACGTGGATGGCTCCCACATCCGCACTCTGCTGTTGACGTTCTTTTTCCGCCACATGAACGAGTTGATCAAGCGCGGCAACGTATTCATCGCCCAGCCGCCGCTCTACGGCATCAAGAAGGGCAAGACGTTGCAGTACATCAAAGACGATCGCGAGTTTGTCCGGGTCATGGTGCGCCGCGCCGCCGAAGGCATGATCGTCCGCTATGGCGAGGGCGCGGCCAAGCTGGAAGGTCCGGCCCTGGCCAAGTTCATGACCACCCTGAATGAATACCTAGGGTTCTTTGACAAAGTCGATAAGCGGTTGCGCAATGAAAAGATCACCGCCCTGCTGCCGAGTATCGCCTTCGCCCAGCGCGCGGATTTTGAAGGTGACAAGAAGAACGCTCCCAAAAAAATCGAGAGGCTCGAAAAAGATCTGAGCAAGCTTGCCAAGCAAGAACAGCTCAAAGACGTGCAGCGCTATTTCGACGAAGAGCACAACCTGTGGGGAGTAAGCTTCACCGATTCCCAGGGTGCCGAACGCCATATTAGCTGGGAATTGGCTTCCACCCCGGAATACCGGCAGATGCTTGCCAAATTCAAGCAGATCGAGCCCTTCATGGAGCCGCCCTTCATCGTAGAAGTGGTGGGCCGCGGCGGCGGCAGCGAAGAAAATGCTGACGTGAGTGAATCCGAAGGCGACGACCTGGAAAAGGCCAAGGCCGCCAAAAAATCATCGAAGGCCCCGACGCGCCGCACCCAGGGTGAAGTCGCCGTGGTCGAAAAGCAGACCGCCCGTGAACTCTTTGAATACGTGCTCAGCGAAGGCCGCCGCGAATACACCGTCCAGCGCTACAAAGGCCTGGGCGAGATGACCTCCGAGCAACTTTGGGAAACCACCATGGACCCTGAACGCCGCACTCTGCTATCCGTGCGCGCCGACGACATCGAAGCCTGCGAATTGATCTTCACCACCCTCATGGGCGAAGACGTAGAAGCACGCCGCAAATTCATCGAAGAAAACGCACTCGATGTGAAGAACTTGGATATTTGACGCAAGGCTTGTTCCAACGGATGTGGCCCGAAAGTCCGACAGTTACTTACCGGTGTCATCCCGAGTGCCGTAGGGAGCGCGCGCTTTCTTCAGCGCGCGAGTAGGCGCGAGGGATCCCAAGCCCTTGAAGCAGATTGTCACGGTCGCAGGTCTCGGATCGCAAATTCGCCAGATGCCCCGTTATAAATGAGTTCCCAATACCTGAGTATGTCGCGCCCTATCAAGCATGACATCTCGGCGCTAGCCAATTCACACGCGATGATGCGAACTGTATCAAAGGCGCGTAACTGCTGGTCAGGGAATGAAATGGCTGCTGCGTACCCAGGATATTGGCCCGTGTGTCCAAGCGCCGTTATCCGCTCTGGGCCGGTGTATCTTAGCTTGTAACGAACCGCCAATCGGGGATTGATAACTGTAACGGCCGCGCCGGTGTCGATTAGGGCGCTGAATGGAAGAGATTCGGGAAACTCAAATCCGACGGATTTCGCCTCGGTGATTTCTGCAAATGTGTGGCTGATGAGAACCTTGATGATCGGTCCCCGTCGTTGAAGTTCTGCCGGAGAGATCCTCACGACGATCCTCCCCGCCATCAGTACACCACATACACGGGTTCGGTTTCGCAAATCTGCTTAATCAAAAACTGCTGACCAAGGCCGAATGCCTTGAGGCCCGCATTGAACGCGGACTCATAATCAGCATGAAACCCTTCTACACGGTCTCCTGCGATCACCACGAACTGATTGGGGTGAGAGGCCAGCCATTTGTGCTTGTTGGCCGCGTAAAAACTCAGTTCATGGATTAGAGGTTCTTCTGCGGGCATCGCGTGGTTCATATTACCCCCAATTCGATACCGGCCCCGGCTGGCGCGGGCCGAATCCCAACAAAATGTGGTTCAAATAAATGAACCACAATATCTATGGTACGTATCTTATAATACATGTAACATAAGTTGCATTTCAACCTGGTTTGTGCGTGAATGGCATGAGGTGAAGCGCACACCAGAGGACGATATCTACGCCGAGCACTTTGGTGATCGCTTGGCAGAGGTGTACAGGTCGTCGAAATCAGCCGGCGCAACAGACCAGGCGTTCGCTGAATCAATAGGTGTTGAAAGATCACAGTTAAGGAAATATTTGAGGGGCGAAGCAGTGCCAAGCATCCGGACGGTGGCCCTTGCCTTGAGGCACTACGCAATTAGTGTTCAATATGAAAAAGTGGACGTTGCGAAAGCTTTGGGCGCAAGGGAACCAAGCGCCAAATCCAAGTCCCGGCCCATGCAACTCCGGCTTCCGTTTTCAATCGAAGTTGCAGATCCGAACAAATTTGAAGTCGAATTGAAATCCCTGAAGCCGCGAAAATATGAAATTCAGATCAGAATGAAGCGCACGGGTTGATCAGATATGTAACCTACTTCTGTTTTCCTTTGCGCCCTTAGCGTACTTTGCGGTGGATTCCTTCGGTTCCGGCCCCGTCACGCCGTTTTTTGGTCTGTTGGCTCACGATACAGCACCACCACCAGCACCGACATCATCACCATCAGCACCAGCACCAGCGCACTTCCTTCCGGGCCAACCGTTCCGCCGCTAAGCCACTCCGGACCTTCAATACGAGGATTAAGCAAATGTCCTTTGACCTGTAATCCGCTGTCAGCCACTCCATAGAAAAAAGATTGGCCCCAGTCCCAGCCGGCATGGGCGCCCACCGCTAGCCACAAGCTTCCGGTGCGCCGCAGGGTGATGCTGGCAAACAGCGCAAACGCCCCGGTCATAATGATCCCCAGACGGCTCTCACCGGGGTTCCCGGCGTGTAGACGCGCAAACAGGGCCGCCAGAATGATGGCTGCCGGCCAATAGCCGATCCCATCGGCGAGCGTATATAGAGCGTAGCCGCGTATGGCGTATTCCTCAAAGAGGCCGACAAATAGAAATACCAGCCCCCACAGCGCCGCCCAGTGAAGAATGGCGATGCCATGCATTACCGTCCCGCCAAAGTAGAAAGCGCCGAGCCCGCGTAGTGCCAGCAGGAGCAGGGATAGCGGCAAGAAGCCCCATAGGATGTACCCGACGGCGAAGCGTGAAAGTGCTGAAGCATTTCGCAGAGGCAGGCCATATTCGCTCATGCTGCGGCCTTCGATCCGGCCCATGATCCAGTTGGCGGCAGCTACTGCGAGAAAGGAAGCCATCTCCAGCGCAAGCATAACGCCCGGTGAGGCTCCCGGCGAAGGACTTCCAAACTTAAGGACAATTGGCAATGAAAAGAGAACTACGATCACGATGACCAGCGGTACAAAGATCGCCAGCCGCCATCCGGCGCGCAATCCCCGTGGATTCAAAAAGATCGTGCGCAGCAGCTCCGGCGGATGGGCCGGATCGTGCGCTTGCAATTCCATCATGGTCTGCCTCCTCGGCAAGCACTGCTTTGTCTTCTGGCAGTTCCGATCATCCGATCAACAGATCACCCGATCTACCATACTGACTGCTCCCTTCGTTCACTGTACCTAACGATTATGCAAATCCCTTAGGTATTGTTCAGGAACCGGCTCGCCGGTCAGCGTTTTCAGAAATTCCTTAAGCTGTGCCTTCTCCTCTGCCGAAAGGTGCAGCGGCCGAATTTCCTTCGGTCCGCCCAGGAACGTGCCCTCGGCATCGCCGCCGCGATCGTAGAACTCGATCACATCATCAAGGGTCGCGGCCTGGCCGCTGCGGAAGTACGGAGCGGTGTTGGCTACCTGGCGCAGCCCCTTGGTCCGCCACAGCCCTGCTGGAATCGTCTGGCTGCAGAAGTTGCCATTCCGCTTGGTAGCCGGATCATCACTGAAGTGTCCATTGACGCTGAAGTCGCCATCCGCCACCGTGGCGCCGCAGATGAGGGCTTGGTTGGCGGTTCGTCCAGTCTCCGTGGCATCGGCATGAGGCGAAAGTGTCGTATCAATGTGCAAGCCGGTCACATGGAAATCGTCGTCGGAAAACAACGGCGTATTGTGACAATGGATGCAGCCTGCTTTGCCAATAAAGAGTTTAAGCCCTTTCTTGGCCTCGCGGTTGATGGCCCCACGGTCGCCCGCCACGTAGCGGTCAAACGGTGCATTACGGCTTACCAGTTTTCTGAGATATGCCTCAATGGCCTTGCCGTAATTGACCAGAATTCGATTGACAATCTCCTTGTCGGCCGCGCTCAGGCTGTTCCAATTTGTCGTGTCGGCGTAGGGCGAGCCGGTCGCGGGAAATCGTTTGTAGTCGGCCAGCGCCGGAGTGAGCAGCCACTCCGGAAACGCGCTGTTGTAGTCATCGCGATAGTGCTCGAACACCACATGCGCCAACTGCAAACGGCTCCCGTTCTGGACGGGCGGACCTTCCGGCTCGCTCTGCGCGTCAAACCACTCCGAGTCGGAAAAGCCGTCGTTCTCCCGCCAGTGTGCGCCTGACCCGGAGTGTATGTAAAAGACTGTATTGACGACGCTGCTCACATTGCGCGTCATCCAGTTCGAGCCCAACGCGGTGGCATTGGGAATCGCGCCGCCATTATTCGACCGTATGTCGAACAGCCACTTTGACTCCGGCATGTGGCAATTGCGGCACGCAATCTTGCCCGTCTCCCCGATAGCGCCGAGCTGCCCTTCCTGGGGCGAGCCCGCCTGAATGGGACCGGAGAGGCGTGGCTCAAAGAAGAGCTTTTGCCCCAGCAGCGCTGCCGCCGCTGAATCCCGATACTTATTAGTTGTGTCCACCGGCAAGGCCGGCAGCGGAGAAAATGCCTTGATGATGGTCCACTCTTGGCGGGAAAAGTTTGCGCTATCGCCATCAGAGGACTGGCCGTCTCCGTTCTGCTGCTGCAGGGCGCTTGCGCCGGCCGCCGGGACACCGACGAAATATCCCCACCACAACGCCAATGCCATCGACCCCGCCAACAGTGCTAAAGATCGAGTTGATTTCCGCATGATTCACCCTTTGCCCCGCGATCTGAGGCTTGATCGTCTCTTGAATTACATTGAAGATTATTACAGCGAGCAACGATAACCCAACTGTTATTCGTGTTGATTCGCGGCTAACTGCTTTTGGTTGTGCAACGTCATGCTGTGCCCCCTGCGGTTCATTCTTTTGTATTTCCTTTGCGGCCTTCGCGTACTTTGCGTTGGATTGTTTGTGGTTGTCTCCTTGACCCGACGAAAAGATTTGAGTCTGCACTTTGCTACTTGCCAACTACTTTCCCCCGGCCCACCGTGACTTCCGACCCTTCGGCCAGGAACGCCGAAGCCGGCGGTCTGCTCAAGACCGCCACGAAGTCTTTTCCGTAAAGCTCTTCCACGTCACCTTCGAATGAGGCCTCTTGTGCGCTCCATACTTTCCATGGCGGATGCTCGACGCGATACTCCACGCATCCTCCGTTACGCTGGGCGGCGTAGCCCCAATAGTGCTCAGTGATGAATTGTTCTTCGGAACCTTCCTGGGGAAGCGCCGGATCGCCTGCGACCTTGATGCTGATCCGGCTCCATCGAGCCCGGCGGGTGCGCCAGCCGTATTCAACCGCCGGTCCGGGCACACGCTGGTGCTCAATCTGGTGGCGCATCGGTAGGGCGACGTACCGCTCGTTATAGACAGTTCTCGCCACCGCCGCGATCGCCCAGCGCGGAACGATCTCTCGGATAAACACCACGCCCCGCCGTATTTCTTGCCCTTCACGCCGGCGGACGTAAAACCGCAGATTGACCTCGTCGAAATTCCGGTGCCCCGGAATGGGAATTCCCAGCACGCGTGTGTTCAGAAAACGAAACCCCACCAGGCTCACAAACAGCTTGCCTCGCCAAAGATCAAGCTCCGTGTCCGCTGGAACAAACCGCGACAGCAGGCCCGCATCCACCTCGTAATTCAGCATGGCCAACATGCGCCACTCGGCCGTAAGAAACGCGCGGCTTGAAGTCATGGAATCGTCACAGGAGCGGCAATTATAATTTGAACATGTTCATAAAACAACCATCAGCGCTCATCAGCGAAAATCAGCGGCAAATCCCGGCTGGGCCACAACGACCCGATTCCCAATTTGCGTGCATTCGCGTTAATTCGCGGCCCAAATGCCTTTATGATATTCCTGGGACCTGACGGCCATTCATGATGAACCTCGATTTTTCTTCTTACGTTCTGCTTGGTATCGGCGCCGCTGTGCTGATCGTCGCGTTCTCCTATTGGCGCTTCAAACTCCGTAAGACCCCTGAGCAGCGCGAACGCGAGCGCCGCCAGCGGCTATGTACAACCGGCAGAATTACCACCGGCACAGTCATCGATGTAAGTGAATTGGAATCCGGAAAAGCCGGCGAGCTGCAACTCCTGATCTACCACTACGATGTCTCCGGGGTCAGCTACGAGGCATCACAGGATGTGACCCACTTGCGCCATCTGGTAGACCTGCACAACTGCCGCATCGGCCTGCCCGCCTCCATCCGTTACGACCCCGCCAACCCCGGCAACTCAATCGTAGTGGCCGAGAGCTGGACAGGGCTGAGACAATGAGAAGAGATTGCCAAAAATGCCAAAATTGGTAATTGCCAAAATTTGAAAACGGGCAATGAGCGTCTTCAATTTTTGGCAATTACCAATTTTGGCATTTTTGGCAATCTCTATTTTCCCGCCAGTGCATCCACCACCCTCTGAAACTCATCAAGCGATGCATACTTCAGCACAATCTTGCCTCTTCCCTTGCGGTCTTCGATTTCGACTTTCATGCCCAGGGCGCGTTCCAGTGTACGGGCAGCTTCGCGCACATTGGGATCGACCGGCTTTACTTTTGGTTTCTTCTTCCCGGTGCCTTCGGGGTTGAGAATCTGCAAAACCAACTCTTCCGTCTGGCGGACGGAAAGGTTCTTTGCCACCACCTGTTCCGCAGCTTTGGCCAGCTCCTCCGGATGTCCCGTGAGTGAGCACAGCAGCTTGCCATGTCCCAGCGTAAGGGTGCCCTTTTCCATCTGTTCGAGCACCATCGCGGGCAGCCTGAGCAGGCGTATGAAATTGGAAATCGAGGCGCGATCTTTGCCGGTGCGCGAAGCGATTTGTTCCTGGGTGAGATTGAACTCCCGGCTCAGCCGGTCGAAGGCCCGCGCCTGCTCCACGGGATTCAGGTCCTCGCGCTGCAGGTTTTCGATGATGGTGATCTCCATGGCTTGCTCATTGGAAATCTCCCGCACCACCGCCGGAATCGTGGTCTTGCCCGCGCGCTTGGAAGCCAGCCAACGCCGCTCACCCGCCACCAGTTGAAACCTGCCATTGGGTAGCGGCCGCACAACCACCGGCTGCACCACCCCGCTTACCTTGATCGACTCGGCCAGGTCCTTGAGCCCCTCTTCCCGCACGTGGCTCCGTGTCTGGTAGGGATTAGGATCCAACATATCCAAGGGGATGTCCCGCCCACCGCCTCTCTGTGCCCCAGGCACCACCGTAGGCAGACCCGGCCCCGGCAGCAGAGATTCCAGGCCGCGTCCCAACACTTTGCGTTTATCGTTCATCGCCAATAAAGCCCCTTCAAAAAGCCTTCACCACGGAAGGCACAAGAAAGAAGTTAAATTTCAAATCTTTGCTCCAACGCTTCTCCGCTCCATCAGCTCTTTCGCCAGCCGTATATAGCTTTCCGCTCCCCGGGAGCGGACGTCATACAACACCACCGGCTTGCCGTGGCTGGGAGCTTCCGCCAGCCGTATGTTCCGGGGAATGATCGTATCCAGCAACTTGTCGCCAAAATACTTTCTCAGTTCTTCGGTTACCTGCTGCGCCAGGTTGGTGCGGTCGTCATACATGGTCAGCACTACGCCCTCGATCTCCAGCTTCGGGTTGAAACTGTCGCGCAAGCGGTTGATCGTATCCAGCAGTTCGCTGATGCCTTCCAGCGCAAAATACTCTCCCTGCATGGGAATCAGCACCGAGTCGGCGGCCACCAGGGCATTGAGCGTTAGCAGGTCGAGGGCCGGCGGGCAGTCGATCACAATAAAGTCGAAACGGTCCCGGACTTTTGCGAGGGCGTTGCGCAGCCGGAACTCCCGACCTTCGGCGGCCACCAGCTCGATGTTTGCCCCGATGAGGTTCTTGTGTGCTGGGAGCAGGCTCAATCCTTCCATCTCCGTGGCGCGGATCGCGCTGGCCGCATCCGCCTCTTCCATCAGAATATGGTAGGTGCTCAACCGTCCTGGATCACGCTGGACTCCCAGACCGCTGGTGGAGTTCGATTGCGGATCGGTATCGACCAGCAACACCTTCACCTCAGCAGCCGCAAAGGAGGCCGCGAGATTGATGGCTGTCGTGGTCTTCCCCACGCCGCCCTTCTGATTTGCTATTGCAATGATGCGTCCCATGGGATGCCAAGGAAAGAGAGCAATTTCGACTCTAGCGGACGCCGGAGAAATCTGCAATACCGGAAGGCGATCTGCCTCCGGTCATCCTGGGCCAAGCCAGAGGTTAAGCTCGCTTTAATCAGATCGGGGACATCGTGGACATCGGAGCATCGGAAAATCAGGGGTTTCCGAGAATGTTCCACGTGGAACATTCTGTGCGGACCATACCCCAGTTTCCCCAATTAGCGTACATTCGCGTTAATTCGCGGCCAAATTCTTTCGTATCGACGGCCCAAAACCAGGCCATTCCCAAAATGTTCCACGTGGAACATTCCCGCAACCCCCAATTTTCATAGTAGTTTACGAGGCACCAGATCACCCGGTCCCAAACTCTCCCACCATCAATACCCGCTCCCTTCCGCCGGGAACCATCACCATTCCTCCCCAATTCACTTCTGGCGTCTGGGCCCGTGCCTCCTTCACCTGTGACTCACCGATCATCAACGCCAGCCGCCCTCCAGGACGCACCAGCTTTAACGCCAATCCTACGGCAAGATCGAACTTCTCCACCGCCCGCATGATCACCAGGTTGGCCTTTCCCGAAAAAACCTCGGCCCGCCCGTTGAACACCCTGGCATTGTTCAGCTCCAGTGCCCGGATCACCTCGTTCAGGAACGCTGACTTTCGACCGTTCGCCTCAATCAGCGTGACCTGCGCCTCCGCAGAAAACAGCGCTAGAGGTATTCCTGGAAAGCCGGCCCCCGAACCCAAGTCGATGGCGGTTAAAGAGTCCGCTGGGCCTGACAGATGCGCTGCTGCAAAGAAAGACTCCCCGAAATGCCGCCGCATAATCTCCACCGGGTCCCTCACCGAGGTCAGGTTCATCTTCGCATTCCATTTCAGAAGCAGCTTCAAATAGATGTTGATGGAGGCAATCGTCCGGTCCTCAAGCCTTGCGTAGGGAGTTAGCAGCGCGGCAATTTCAGCATGGTCCACGCCTGAAATCGTAAAGCAAGCGAGGGGCATCTTGCGATATCCTTTTGAGGGAGAAATGCTGATAGCAGGAGCTTTCGAAGCCATGTGCAGAAACATCAAAACCCTGTTCAATTTCGATCCGCCTGTTACACCCGGCGAGGTCCAGGCTGCCTCTCTTCAGTTCGTGAGAAAAATCAGCGGCTTCAATAAACCATCGAAGGGCAACGAAGCTTCGTTTACGGCGGCGGTGGATGAAATCGCCCGCATCTCTGCCCGCCTGCTAAAGTCGTTGGAAACCAACGCGCCGCCCAAGAATCGGGAAGAAGAAGCCGCGAAAGCCAGGGCCCGCGCTGCCGACCGCTTCGGCAGCCCGCCGCAGTGATGGCCGCGAGTTAGCTAACTGAATTAACTAATGACGACGCGCCGCACAATCCCGCCCTTTGCCGGGAGTTCCGCCAGAAGCTCTTTTGCTGCCTTTCCAGATTTCGGATTCAGCGCTTCGGGCGCGACCTCGACCAGAGGTTCCAGAACGAACCGCCGGTGCTGCATCTCCGGATGAGGAATCGTTAGCTCTGGAGCCGCCACCTGTAGATTTCCGAACAGAATGATGTCGATGTCGATGGTCCGCGAGATTTTTGCGTGGCCGCGCCGCCGCCCCATGGCCTGCTCGATCTCCAGCACCCCGGCCAGCAAGCCATCTGGGGACAGTCCGGTTTCCATGACGATCACGCAGTTCATATACCATGGCTGCTCCTCCGCCACATCCACCGGCTCGGTTTCATAGAGCGAAGAGCGGCCAAGTATGTTTCCCAGACGGGCTAACCGCCGCTCAGCATCCTGTAGATTCTCAATCCGCTCACCGAGATTGGACCCTAGCGACAGATAAACAGTGTGATTTGCCAAAACGATTAAGGCCTCTTCAATTCGTTGCTATTCCTAAAACCGATTACTAAAGCACCCCACCTATGGTTACCTCAGTCACTTTCGCTCAACACCCCGCCCACGATATGGTGACTACATCATGGCATTACAGGCTCTTCTTCTAAGCTGCGACCCTTATGCGCAAGAAACGATTCACCACGTCCTTGACCGCGCCAACATCGATCTTCGTATGTGCCACACAGCAGAAGAAGCAATCACTATCTTATCCCGCGATACGCTGGATGCACTTTGGGTGGACTGCGACGACGTGACCGGAGCTCCGGCTGTGTTGCAGCAATTACGCCAGGTCAGCATCAACAAATCGGCCATCGCCTTTGCATTGTTAAACGGCGCCACCAGCGTGGAAGAAGCCTTTCGCCTGGGCGCCAACGTCGTTCTCAATAAGCCTATCTCGGCAGAGCGTGTCACACGCGGAGTACGTGCCCTCCACGGACTCGTGCGCCAGGAGCGCCGCCGCCATCACCGCCATCTGCTGCAGGCTACTGGCGTCATCCTTGTGGACGAAGGCTCAGAACTGCCCGTGACCATCACTTCCATCAGCCGCGGCGGCATTTCCATTGAGTGCTCCCGGCGTCTCGATCTCGGCGGTGCGGCTTCTCTGCGCATCTTCCTTCCTGGCGCTACCAACTCTGTACAGGCCAAGGGTGAAATTGTCTGGAGCACCGAAGAAGGACGCGCGGGCATCCGCTTTCAAGTCTTGCCCACCAAAGATTTGCAGGAGCTACAGCACTGGCTCGACGAACGCGGACTACCCCTCGGAAAGCACGGCGCCATGTTCATCGACGCCACCTCCCCGGTATAGAAGCTGGGTGCCGGCTCTCAGGACTGGCCAGGAGTAAGGCTTGCCACCAGCGTCGCGGGAAACGCCTGATCTCCGGCACGGAAATGAGTTTCGCTGACTTCAGTGGTCTCTTCCCATAGGGAACGGTCTTTGAGTAGGCGGGAGACTAGCGCGGTGTGCATGGCATGTCCTGCACGGTCAGCAACGATGCGCCCTACAACCTGCTTGCCCAGCAGGGCCAGGTCGCCGATCAGGTCCAGCGTCTTGTGCCGGACAAACTCATCGGGAAAGCGCAACGAACCGTTCTTCACGCCTTCCGTGGTCACCACGATCACGTTGTCTTCCGTCGCTCCCCGGATCAGCCCCATGTTCTTCATCGCCTCGGCCTCATGCAGAAATCCGAAGGTGCGCGCCGGCGCCAGCTCTTTGCGATAGAGATCGCGTGACAGGTCAATCTCGAACGACTGCTCGCCGATGGGCGGCGCGAAGCTGATCTTGTAACTGACCGAGTAACCATCCGCGGGATAAGCGCCGATGAACTTGTTGCCGTCGCGCACCTCAATTTCCCGAAGGATTTTCAGGTAGGTCCGCTTGCGGCGCTGGACTTTCAGCCCCGCCCCCAGAATCATCTCCACGAACGGCTGCGCGCTACCATCCAGAATCGGAAGCTCCAGGTTGTCGAGTTCGACGATCGCGTTATCGAGACCGATGCCGATGAATGCTGAGAGCAGATGCTCGGTGGTGGAAATCAGCACACCTTTTTTTTGCAGGCTGGTCGCGTAGCTCACCTTGGCGACGTTGCGCCCGATGGCTTCGATTTCAAAGTCATCAAGATCGACGCGCCGGAATACAATGCCAGTGCCCGCAGCCGCCGGACGAATACGCATCTTCACCGGCGCCCCGTTGTGCAGGCCCACACCCCGGCACTCGACTGGAGTACGTATTGTCTGTTCGTAGGGCAAGTGAATGATTAAACAACAGATTACACCCGGAGTTGCGCCGCCATCTGTTGTATTTTTGACACAGCCCTTTGGCGACAGGGAACCCCTGTACGGCTGCTCTCAAGCCTAAACCTGAGTAAGAATCTCCTGGATCTGAATTGCATTGATTCTGGCGCGGAAACACTCCGCCGCTAGTTCAGCTTCGATCGTTACCACCATCGGTTGAGAAGGCAGATGACGTTGCGCCAGAATCAATAGACTGATATCGGCTGGACCACATCTTGCCACCAAATCAAGCGGCATTTCGAGGAGCGTGACCAGATCTTCTTCCATCCCCATTCCCTTAAACTCATCATGGACGAGCGACCAAAGCCGATTGTGCCCTGTGCGATCCGTCTTGCGTATCCAGTGATACAGTTCTACTACGACCGAGGGAGAGGTAACTTTTCTTCGATAGGACGAAAGGAACTTAGTGAATTTTGAATAAGCGCTCGGGGCTGAAAAGAATTGTAATTGTGCGCGTAGGCTTGCAAATCCGAGATCATGCACCGCCCGGTATGTAATGAGTTCGCGAATGGGACCTGTATCGAGCACCACTATCTGTCCGCTCATCTGAGGTAACGAAATGCGTCCGGTTCTGTTGTTTGAGGAGCCATCGGTTGGGCAGCAGGCAGATCGAATTCACGACAAAGGCGCAGGCGGTCTTCTTCTAAGCCTTTCCGGAGGCTGGCAGATGTTTGCTTCAGATTCTCCATCACGGTATGGAGTCCCTGAAAAGAAGGCCGCTGCTTATAACCAGCGAATTCAGGCATACGGCTGCGCAATACTTGTCCAAAGCGCTCCCAAAACGCATGAATCGTGTAATGTGTCGGCATAGTAGCTATGTTGTTAATTAGGTTCTCAGCCACATATCGCGGGAGATCGTTTTTCATGGAACCCAGGCTGGGAGTGTTGGGAATGTATGGATGAGAAGGACCTATTGCCGATTCATATTCCGTGAGCATTTCGCCGACCGCTCCAGTGAAAAGCGAGCTGCCCACCAGGATATCGTAGAATTTGCTGGCCTGCTCCTCAGTTTCACGTAAGGCATTGTCGTGTTCTTCAAATTTCCCTACGAATTCTGCATTTTCTGCCAGGAAGTCTTCGAGGTTAGGCGAATAATGAGCTTCAATATACTCCTGTATGGGCCGTATGTATTCAGATCGCCGGGTATGACATCGCCAGGAAATATTGGCTTTTTCAAGAAGTCGCGTCTCATTTCGGATTGCATCAACGAGCGGATTAAGGACTGTATAAATCCATGCAGCCACTCGTTGCGAGTGCCGCCCCGGCTTTGTTTCAGGTGTAGTACTCATGGCAATTCAAGATTATCCCATGCAGCGGTCTAAACAAAATAAAAAATCCTTTCATTTCTTAACGAAAATTCCGCACAGGCACTTCAATCTCCAGGGCTTCCAGCCCGCTGATCTTTTCTGCTTTGATGTGGACCACTTTCTCTTTATTCTGGAGTGTTCCTTCAACCACCACGAAGCGTTCCCGCAAAACTGCCAGGGTGTTGGCTGCGTAGAAATCCGGAGTGACGATCACATTGGCAATGCCGGTTTCATCTTCCATGGCTCATGAAGATGAAGCCTTTCGCTGTACCTGGCCGCTGCCGTGCAATCACGCATCCGGCCACGCGGAATCCTTTCTCCATCGCAGGTTTCCGCCAATTCTCGCGCAGTCTTTGCACCCAGCAACTTGGCTTCAAAAGGGTTTTATCAGCGTTCATCAGCGAAAATCAGCGGCTAAATTTTGTTTATGGCCCACCGCTTCCGCAGAGGGACGGACACAGGTTTTCCTCCCGCAAGCTCCACCACAGTCTTCAGCGGCGGACGAAACATGCGCATAGCAATGATCGGCTCAGCGGGCGGAATGGCAATACGCCACTCTAAAATTTCCGGCGCCTCCATTGCCCGTCCCATCGCGGGGCATTACCATTACCTAAGCCCTGGAGGTACGGATGAACCCAATTCGAGCAGGTTTCACGATCGCCGTTCCGCTGTTCACCGTTCTGTCTCTAATGATTGCGCCAGCCGCAGCATTTGCCCAGTCCGCAGCCGGATGCTCACCTTCCGCCGCGGGTCTTCATTTTGCAGATGTCAATGGTGACGGCAAGGTGGACTCCATTGCGGTGAACACGAACGCCGTCACCGTCCGCCGCTCCGATGGCCACCAATTTCAGCGCAATGAAGACTGGATCCATGAAGGCTACTTTGGCACTGATCCAGCCGGCCACCGAAACATATATTTTGCCGATGTGACTGGGAACGGTAGAGCCGACGCCATTGTGGCAAACACGAATGGCATCACCGTCCGCCGCTCCGATGGCCGGAAGTTCTTGCATAATGAACTTTGGATCCGTGAAGGCTATTTTGGCTCAGACCCGGCCGGGCACCTGGGCGTTTATTTTGCCGACGTAACCGGGGACGGTAAGGCCGATGCCATCGTAGTCAATACCAACGGCATCACTGTGCGCCGCTCCGACGGCAAGAGGTTCCTGCGCAATGAAACGTGGACCAACGATCTCTACTACGGGGAGCGCGGCACCTACTTCGCGGATGTCGATGGCGATGGCAAAGCGGATGCGATTGCAGTTCACCGGAACGGCATCACCGTCCGTCGCTCCGATGGCAGGAAGTTTCTGCCTAGTGAAGACTGGACCAGTGAAGGCTACAACAATGACCGGGACAACTGGGATCGAGACAACCGAGATCGGGACAACTGGGACCGGGACAACCGAGATCGAGACAATCGGGATCGAGACAATCGGGATCGAGACAGTCGGGATCGGGACTACCGGGATCGAGACAACCGGGATCAAGGCGGTCATTACTACTTCGCCGATGTCGATGGTGATGGCAAAGCCGACGCTATCTACGTGGGCCGGGGTGGAATCACTGTGCGACTCTCGGATGGCACGAGGTTCGGTCCTCCAACCCGGTGGACTCGGCGCGCCTTCATCGGTGACCTGGGCACGTTTTTCGTCGACGTGGATGGTGACGGCAAGGCCGATGCCATAGCCGTAAATACCAACGGCGTGACGATACGCCGTTCCGACGGTAGCAGCTTCACCGCCGACGAGCCGTGGGTCACAATTCCATATTATGGAGAGATCGGGCCAACTTGTGGCGCCGGACGATAGACCCGGTTTGCCCGGTTTGACCATTCCCCCTCTATCACGTTAAAATTACAGGGTTTGCCAGTACTTTCGGTTCCTGCCTGCGAGGCTGTCAGTAAAACCGTATCGTTCAGCAATCTCAAAAGTTCATCGTAGCTCCGTGTTTCCCAATAAATTGGGGAGACCGGACAATGGGAGAGAAATATGTACGCGGTAATTCGCTCCGGCGGCAAGCAGTATCGTGTCGCTCCGGGAGAAATAGTCAGGATCGAAAAGCTGCCTGCCGGTGAGGGCGACCGGGTCGAATTTAAAGACGTGCTCGCGGTTTCCGCTGAGGCCGGCAAGATCGGCCCCGGCGCCGATGCCCTGGTCACCGGCCAGGTGATGAAAAACGCGCGCGCCGACAAGATTCTGGTCTTCCACTTCAAACGCAAAAAGCAATACAAGAAGATCTACGGGCATCGCCAGCCGTACACAGCAGTCCGCATCACCCAGATTGCTTTTGACGGGCAGAAGTTCGACGCCCCTGATCTCCCCCAGCCCAAGCCCAAGAAAGCCAGGCCGGAAGGCGAGACCCCCAAAGCCACAGGCGCAGCCCCCAAGAAAAAGGCCGCAGAAAAAGCCCCGGCAAAAAAGGTCGCGCGTAAACCCGTCGCTAAGGGCAAGAAGAAATAAACAAAGATCAATCAGCAGAAGGAACCCGTTATGGCACATAAAAAAGGTTTAGGCAGTTCAAGAAACGGTCGCGATTCAAACGCGCAGCGCCTGGGTGTAAAGGCCTTTGGCGGGCAATTGGTCCCTGGCGGCACCATCATCGTGCGCCAGCGCGGCACTCCGATCAAACCCGGTAACAACGTGGGCCGCGGTAAAGATGACACCCTGTTTGCCAAGGTCACCGGCGTGATCAAGTTCGTCGACCGCGGCGGCAGCGGCCGCTACGTGCTCGTAGAGCCGGTGGAATTGAAATAGAGGCCACAGGAAATTCCGGCCCCGTCATTCGTGGCGGGGTTTGTTTTTTACCGGAGGCCATCCGGACCACCCCGGCACTTGCCCGCTACTGGGCGATCACTCCCGCGGTCCCCATGCCCAGGTTTTTATGGGCGTTCATCGGCGGAAATCAGCGGTCAAATCTTGATAGCGGCGCAGCGCGTTTCAGCCGCGTTTTTTGGGATAAACTGCGGAGGCAGGGAAAATGGCCAAATTCTCCAAGCCTCTCGCGGTCCTCTTCCTCTCAGTTCTGGTTCCCGCACCCCTTGCGCCCAAGGCCTTCACCGCCCCGCGAGACGCTGTCCTGCAGGTTTCCGGCGGGGATATTGACGTCGCTCTGCCCGAAGGACCGCTGGGAATTTCCCAAGATGAGCTATTGAACTGGGTGCGGTCTTCGGCGGAGATCGTTGCCCAGTACTATGGCCGGTTCCCGGTACGCCACCTCACGCTCACCATACGGTCCGGTGGCGGCTCCGGCATTCATCATGGCGTCACCTACTCGACCGGCGGCGGGCTGATCCGCATCACAGTTGGGCAAAACACGGGACACCCAGAGCTCAACGCCGATTGGGTCTTGATTCATGAAATGTTTCACTTGGGGTTCCCTTCACTCGACGATAAGCATGACTGGCTCGAAGAAGGCCTCTCGACATACCTTGAGCCGGTGGCCCGCGCCCAGACAGGCCATCTGCCGGTCACTGAAGTATGGAAGCAGTTCATCCTTGACATGCCCAAAGGCCAGCCGGAGGCCGGCGACGAAGGATTGGACAACACGCAAACCTGGGGCCGGACGTATTGGGGTGGCGCCATCTTCTGCTTGGTGGCCGACGTCCAGATCCGCGAACACACGCACAATCGCAAAGGGTTGCAAGACGCGCTGCGCGCCATCGTGAACGGTGGAGGAGTCATCTCCAGCGATTGGGACATCGAAAAAGCGCTGGCCACGGGCGACCGGGAAACCGGGACCAATGTCCTGCGCAACCTTTACCGCGAGATGTCCAGAAAACCGGTCTCCGTTGATCTTGACCAGCTATGGCGGAAGCTGGGTATGAAATTCAAAGATGGCGCCGTAACCTTCGATGACAAGGCTCCCGAAGCGGGCATCCGGCGGGCGATTACGGAACGGCGGCCTTCTGGGCAGCGTTAATAACGTTGGCTGCAATGGACTTTTCCGCAGGCGCACTCCAAGCTGCTATCAGCGTTCATCAGCGGCCAAATCTTGGTTGCAGGCCACGTCATAGCTGTGCGTCCCTAACCACCTGTACAATCAATGAATAACCAGCATGTTCATTGATGAAGCAATAATCAGAATCAAGGCGGGCGACGGCGGCAACGGCTGCATGGCATTTCGCCGGGAGAAATTCGTTCCCCGGGGCGGCCCCTCGGGCGGCGATGGCGGGCACGGCGGCGACGTGCTCATGGAATCGAGCGAACGCCACAACACGCTCATCCACTTCCGTTTCAATCCTGAATACAAAGCCGAGCGCGGACGCCACGGCGAAGGCTCAAACTGCACTGGCCGCGATGGCGAGCCCGTGGTGCTGAAAGTGCCCGTGGGCACCATTGTCTATAACAAAGAAACCGGCGAAAGGGTCTTTGATTTCTCTCAGCCGGACCAACAGCTCGTGGTCGCCCACGGCGGGCGCGGCGGACGCGGCAACCAGCACTTCGCCACCAGCACCCACCAGGCCCCCCGTGAGCACGAAGACGGGCTTCCCGGGGAAGAACGGGTGCTGCGGCTGGAACTCAAGCTGCTGGCCGATGTCGGCCTTGTCGGATATCCCAACGTGGGCAAGTCAACGCTGATCTCGCGTATTTCCGCCGCCCGTCCTAAGATCGCCGACTATCCGTTCACCACGCTGCAACCGAACCTGGGCGTGGTGAGCATTGGCGAGATGCCGCATGAAGACAGCTATGTAGTGGCCGATATCCCCGGCTTGATCGAAGGCGCGCACACCGGCGCCGGACTGGGAATCCAATTTCTGCGCCACATCGAGCGCACCCGCGTGCTGGCCCACTTGATTGATATTTCCGACGCCAGCGGCCGGCCCGACCCAGTAAAGGATTTCGGCGTGATCATGGGCGAACTGGCCAGGTTCGACGCCGATCTCGCGAAGAAACCCGTGATGGTGGTGGCCACCAAAATGGATGCAGCCAACCCGGAGAAGCTGGCCAAGCTGCGCAAGCATTGCAAGAAACTCAAACTCGACTTGCTGGAAATCTCAGCGGTGACCGGCCAGGGAGTACAGGAACTGAAGTACGCCATTGGCCGCCGCGTGGTGGAAGCTCGCGCCGGCGCAACTGTGCAACCGGTGGGTAAGAAGCTCGTGGTTTCACTGCGCAAGGCCAAGAAGAAGGCGGAAGCCGCGCGGCGCGTCTCCAAACAAGCAGCCTTCAAGAAGCGGCAACGAAGATAGAATAAATAGAAGGACACAGATCGCAGAACCATGAAGATAGCGTTGTTTGGCGGAACATTCGATCCAATCCACAAAGGCCACCTGGCGATCGCGCAGGCCGCGGTGGAGCGCTTCGGCATCGGCCTGGTCCATTTCGTGCCCGCCACCGTGCCGCCGCATAAGCAGGGCCGTCAAGTCACGGAGTTCTGCCACCGCTACGCCATGCTGGCTTTGGCCACCGCCCATCACCCGCATTTTGTGCCCTCGCTGCTGGAAGCCGCCACAGATGGACCTAGTTATTCCATCGACACAGTGCGCCAGTTGAAAAAGGACCTGCGGAAGTCAGACCAGTTATATTTTCTGATCGGCATCGATGCTTTTCTCGACCTGAGCACCTGGCGGCAGCCGGTGGAACTGTTGACTGAATGTAACTTCATCGTCTGCAGCCGTCCGGGATATTCTCTCGCCGATGTCGGAAGGGCCTTGCCGGCGGCCCTCCGGCCTTCCAAGACAGAGTTGGCCGCTTTGCGCCGCAGAAAAAGCGACGGAGTCATTACCCTGCCTTCCACCACTATCCACATGCTCGGCCATGTGAAAGAGAGCGTTTCTTCCACCCGGATTCGGGCTGCGGTCGCGCGGAAAATGGAGATACAGCTTGATCAAATGGTTCCCGAAGCCGTGGCCGGATATATCCGGAAACAGCAGTTATACGTCCCCAGGCCCGCGACCCATGAAAAACAGAGCGCAAACGCGGCCAAGGTGCTATCTTTTGATCGAGAGCAACATGGGTAAACATCCAAGGCGGAAGACAGGGAGCAATCAACCGGAATGAGCAAAGAAACCAGGCAGCAGGTCGCCGAGGCGGTCAAGGCCATTCAGTCGAAAAAAGGTGAGGAGCTGGTCATCCTTGAAATGGATCCAGCCGGGTCCTTCACCGATTACTTTGTGGTGGTCACCGGGACCAATCCCCGCCAGGTGCAGGCCATCTGCGATGAAGTAGAAAGGCAACTTGCCCAACAAGGCCAACGGCCCAGCAGCAAGGAAGGCTATAACCAGGCGGAATGGGTTCTGCTCGACTACGTGGATTTCGTGGTCCATGTTTTTTCCGAACGGGCGCGAGAGTTCTACGATCTGGAGCGCCTCTGGAAAACCGCACGCCACCTGACCCCGGCCGATCTCGCAAAGAAGCCTGCACCCAGAGAGGTAGTGGAAAAACAGAAGCCGGTCAAAAGGACTGCTCCCTCGCGCAGGCTAAAAGCCCGCAGCGCAGCCGGCCCGAAATCAAAAAGAGCGCATCCCAAACCGAGGCCAAAAACAAAAACGAAGACGAAAGCGAAAACCAAAAAGAAGTCACGGAAATAATGCCATTCTCTGAAGGAAGCGTAACGTTGCTACAACCAAAACCTTTGAAACACAGAGGAAACAGAGGTTTTGGATGTTGTGAGGTGGGCCCAGAAGTTGCCGCTAACCGCGAAGAATCCGGCGGCTCACGATGGTCTCTGGAGCCCTCTCAAAACCCCTAAAATCCTCTGCTACCTCTGTTCCTCTGTGTTTCAAAGGTTTTGGTTGTGCCTACGTCGCACGATGTTTCAAAGGTCCTTAATCCCCCATGAAACTCAAGATCGCCTGGATAGGCAAGACAAAAGAATCCGCGATTCAATCTCTGACCGCTGAATACCTCAAGCGGATTTCCCGTTACGTGCAAACTCAGTCGCATGAACTGGCAAATGAAACGGCGCTGCTGAAACTGGCCGACCGTGCTTCCGGACGCACCGCCCCCGTTACGATCCTGCTCGACGCCCGCGGCCGCCAGTTCACTTCAGAAGAATTTGCCAACCTGTTGCGTGACCAGCAGGACCGGGGCACGCAGGACCTGATGTTTGCCGTGGGCCCGGCCGATGGCTTCAGCGACGAAGCCCGCGGTTCCGCCGATCTGATTCTTTCTTTCGGCAAGATGACCCTCGCGCACGAACTGGCCCGCGTAGTGCTTCTTGAGCAGATCTACCGGGCATTTACAATTCTCAAGGGACATCCGTACCATTCGGGGCACTGAAGGAATTGCCATTATCGCCGGAATTGGCGCTGCGCCACGGGATAGAATACTGATATCGGCTGACCCTGATTGTCATCCTGCGGTGAGCCCGCAAGGCGGGCGAGCCGAAGGACCTATGTACTTGTCGGCCCTTCACAAGAAAGAGAGTTTTATCGTGTCTTGGTTTAAGCGGGAATCGAGCGAGCTTCAGCCCACGGACGAAAAGCGCGTACGCACCGAAGGGTTGTGGGTGAAGTGTGATGGTTGCCGGCAGATCATCTGGAAAAAAGACCTTGAAGACAACCTCAACGTCTGTCCCAAGTGTGAATGGCACTTCCGCATCGATGCCGCCGCGCGCCTGGCGTTGCTGATCGATGACGGCAAGTATCAAGTGCGCGATGAGAACCTGGCTTCTACCGATCCGCTGAAATTCTCCGACACCCGGCCGTATTTGGCCCGTCTGGCCAAGAGCCAAGCCGCCACCGGCCTCAAAGATGCGATTGTGAACGCCGAAGGAACGCTCAACGGACGCCCGGTGATTGTCTGCGCAATGGAGTATTCATTCATCGGCGGCAGTATGGGTGTGGTCGTAGGTGAGGTCATTACCCGCGCCATCGAACGCGCCTGTGAACAGCGCAAGCCCATCATTGTGATCTCAGCTTCAGGCGGAGCGCGCATGATGGAGGGCGTAGTCAGCCTGATGCAAATGGCCAAGATTTCCGCGGCCCTGGCCCGTCTCGATAGCGCGCGTGTGCCGTATGTTTCGGTGCTGACCGATCCCACCACCGGCGGCGTCACCGCTTCCTACGCCATGCTCGGCGACCTGAACATTGCCGAGCCGGGCGCGCTCATTGGTTTTGCCGGGCCGCGGGTGATCGAACAGACCATCCGCCAAACGCTGCCGGAAGGCTTCCAGCGCAGCGAGTTCCTGCTGCAGCACGGCATGCTCGATGCGGTGGTGCATCGCAAAGATATGAAGAATTACATCGCGCGCGCTTTGGACTTCATGTCCCCCAAGGCTGCCTGAGCTGTGCCACCTTCCTATGAATCCGCGGTCGCCAACCTGCTGGCGCTGGGCGCCGAGCTGGTTTCTCATCGCAAGTTCGATCTCGACCACATGCGCCGCTTGGCCACCGCTCTGGGCCACCCCGAACGCCGCTTTCAGAGTGTATTGATCGCCGGCACCAACGGCAAAGGCTCCACTGCGGCGACCCTGGCCGCCATCGCGCAGGCCGCCGGCTACCGCACCGGACTCTATACTTCACCGCATCTGCAACAGATCAACGAGCGCCTGCAGATCGACCAGGAGCCGGTCAGCAATGCAGAATTCGCCGAAATCTACGAGCGCGTCGATACCGCCGCCCAGCAACTGGTGCGTGAAGGTTCGCTGCCCTGGTATCCAAGTTTTTTTGAGATGGTCACAGGGATGATGTTTGAATACTTTGCCAGCATGGCCGTGGAGCTGGCGGTGCTGGAAGTTGGCATGGGTGGCAGACTCGATGCCACGAACATCGTGGACCCCTGTATTTCGGTAATTACCGACATCGATCTCGACCACCAGAAATTTCTGGGCAATACCCTGCCCGAAATTGCCCGTGAAAAGGCCGGTATTCTCCGCCGTGGCGGCGTGGCCGTGCTCCTTCCGCAACATCCCCAGGTGAACGATGCGCTGGGCCATGCGCTGATGGAAATCGGGGCCCGTCCGGTCAGCGCCGTGAAACATATGCCTCCAGTCACACCCGGTGCGGCTAAGTACCATGCGTCAGGACCAGAAGCCGCAGGACACAACCGCTTCTCCCTGGCCTTCATGGGAAATGAAATCGCAGTCGATTCGCCCCTGGCCGGACGCCACCAGCTACGCAACCTTTCCCTGGCCATCACCGCCGCCGAACAGCTCAATAGTTTTGGGTTCAAGATTCTGGGCGCACACGTGGAAGAGGGTGCGCGCCTGACTCGCTGGCCGGGCAGGTTCCAGGTCATTCCCGGCCATGGCGACCTTCCGGAAATCGTGCTCGATGTGGCCCATAATCCCGCAGGGGCATGGGCGTTGCGCTCTGCGCTCTCCACGTTTTATGAAGACGCTAAGCTGACTTTCGTCTTCGGGGCCATGCGTGACAAGGCTATTGGCGAGATTGCCGATATTATCTTTCCGCTGGCCGAGCGGGTGGTGGCCACGCGCGTTTTAAACCCCCGGGCCGCTTCCACGCAGGAAATCGCCGAAGCTGCCGCGCATAGCGGCACAGTGGTCGTGGAGACGGAAGACGTGCAGGCCGCGATCGAACGCGCCCAAGAGCTTGCCGGAAAAAACGGCGTGGTCGTAATTACCGGTTCGATTTACATTGTAGGGGAAGCGCTGGGCGTTCTCGCCCACGGTCACACGCGGCAGAGTGTTTGAGCTTGGCGGAATCCATTCAAACTCAAGAGCTATCCGGCCGTAAGCCGGCTGACGGCCTTCGTTTCTGGCTGTCACGCCTGCGCTCGTATTTTTTCTGGGACCCGCTGATCTGGATCTATACCATCATTCTGGGTACGCTCTCGCTCATCTCTTCTCTATTTGATCGTAACGGCGCCATTCAGCATCGCTTCGCGCGTTTCTGGGCGCGCGTGATTCTCTGGACCATCGGAATCAGAATACGGATTACAGGCCTCGATAAGATCGACATAAGCAAGGCCCACGTCTACGTGGTAAACCACCTTTCGGCGCTCGATACTCCGGCACTGTTTTCATCCATGCCCTGCCAATTCCGGATTCTGGCCAAGAAATCGTTGTTCCGATATCCCTTTATGGGCTGGCACCTGCAACGCTCCGGACAGATTCCCATCGACCAGGGCAGCGTGCGCGCCACGTTGCGCAGCCTCAACATGGCCGCCGAGAGCATGACCAGCAACCTGCCGCTGATCGTCTTTCCCGAGGGTGGCCGCTCTCCCGATGGTCATCTTCGCGACTTCATGAGCGGCGCTTTCTACATCGCCATCAAGGCCCAGGCGGATATCATTCCCATGGCGCTGGTAGGAACGTATGAAATGCTCCCCATCAACGGATGGCACATTCAACCGGGCGCGGCCGAGTTGCTGGTAGGCGATCCAATCCCGACCAAGGGCATGAACGTCCGCCAAGTGGATGACCTTACAGAGAAAGCCTACAAGGTGATCGCCGACCTCTACTATTCCCGCTCAACCCTGCCCCGTCCGGCCCGCCCGGACCTCAAAGGGCACGAATCAAAGAAGTAACAAGTGGGATACGGGACGCGTTGGCGCCCGGATTCCGAAACTTACTGGGCGATTAGCCGGATGATTTCGCAGTCCAGGCTGTTATCAGGGCGCATCAGCGGAAATCAGCGGCCAAATCTCGGTTGCAGCCGCGCCGGCCCAAGGTAAAATCGCATCTAGCATGTCCGAGAACCCCAAGCCCCGCATTGCCATTCCCGAGCCCTGTTCCTATGATCGCGATTACAGCAACCGCGCATTGCCGCGCTATGTGAAAGCCGTCGAAAGCTGCGGCGGCGACGCGGTAGTCATTCCCCTCGATTCGACCCCGGAAGAAGTTGCGCGCTTGGCGACCGGCTGCGACGCCATTCTGCTATCGGGCAGCATGGCCGACGTTGATCCGCAAAAGTTTGGAGCGGCCAAACATCCGGAGACCGCCAGGCCCGACGTACAACGCGATGCCGTGGACGAACTTCTGCTGCAAGACGCCTACAACATGCGCAAGCCGGTCTTCGGCATCTGCTATGGCCTGCAGTCTTTGAATGTCTGGCGTACCGGTACGCTGGTGCAGCACATTGAATCTCCGGTGCAGCATTCACCGGAAGACAAAGACACGATGGCGCACGAGGTAGTCATCGAGCCTGATACGCTCCTGGCCCGCCATGTGGGGAAGAAGACAGTTTCGGTGAATTCCAGCCATCATCAATCAGCCCAGGTTGCAGGGGACGGGCTGCGCGTTGCGGCGAAGTGTCCAGCGGATGGAGTAATCGAAGCGCTCGAAGGCACATCACCCGATCATTACGTTCTAGCGGTGCAGTGGCACCCGGAGCGTAACTTTGCCCAGGACAAACCCTCGCAAAGCCTTTTTCAGTCGTTTGTAGATGCTGCCAGACGATGGAGTGCGAGTCGAGAATAGTAAGAGGTTCCACCCTTCACCAGCGGCCGTTCAGCAACCCGTCTACGCTCCTCAGCAGCCCGTCCACGCCCCCAAACCGATGTCATTCCGAACGCCACGGAGTGGCGGAGGAACCGGCTCCGCCGCGGCTTATCGCTCGCCCACGCCGATTGGCGTACCATGCATGACCAGAGAAATCCTGGCGGAAAACGAGGGCTCCTCTCCGCAGCGCATGGAGAGACCCAAAATGTTCCAGCCCCACCAGCTTTCCCACCTGACACTTGCAGCGGAGCCGGTCCCTCATGTCCTTCGGACCTGTCGGGATGACAAGGGATTGATGACAAGGGATTAAGAGGTGTGATGAACCGCTTACCGTTTCACCTGCACCGTCTCCCCCGCCAGCGCCGTCCCAGCATCCAGCGAAATCAACCGCACCTTGCCGGCAGCCACGACACGGCCTTTGCCGTCGATGACCGACGTCTCCCAAACCTGCGTCCGCCGCCCGCGCATCAGTGGACGCGCTGTCGCCCTCAACTTGCCCTCACGCACAGCATGCAGAAATGAAGTGGTGTTCTCAAGGCCGACGACCGACTGGCCGTTCTTCCCGGCAAACAATGCCGCACCGACCGACGCAACTGTCTCAATCAGGCCTGAATAAACGCCTCCGTGGACGATTCCATATCCCTGGTGATGCTGCGGGCCGACATCAATTTCCGCCGTCACTTCGTCGGCCGTAGCATGCACAAAGTGGACACTCATGGCCTTCAGCCATCCGTTGAGACTACTGTTGAGTGAGGCAGAAAAATCCCCATCGCTTGCAGGGACGAATTCATGGGGAGGCGGCTGTTGAGGTTGGTCAGGCATTCATGAAAGTTAAATGTCAGGCAGCAGGAAAGGCAAGGCCGGTATTTGGTAGTCGGTATTTGTTTTCCCAGGCAAAATGACAAATAACGTTTTTGAAATCACGCTGAAATACCAAGTACCAACTACCAAATACCGATCTTGCTCTTCTCCGTGCCTCCGTGGTGAGCTTTTGATTTCGGCAATTTTGCCGTATCGTTATTCCATGCCACAAAAAGGACTTGTTCTCTCACTCGAAGGCCGCGTCGCGGTCGTCACCGGAGGCTCGCGCGGTATCGGCGCCGCTATTGTCAGGATGTTCACTGCCGCGGGCGCCCGCGTGTTGTTCAGTTACCAGCAAGCAAAAACCGAGGCCGAACGCCTAGTCGCCGAATGCGGAGGCAGCGCCCAGTGCGTGGCCGTGCAGGCAGAGTTGGCCACGCCAGACGCCTGCAGCGGGCTGGTGAAGGCAGCCGCCGAGCGCTTCGGCAGCGTGGATATCGTGGTCGGCAACCATGGAGTGTGGCCGCCGCATGATGCGCCTGTCGACCAGATGTCCAACGAACAATGGCGCAACACCCTGGCGATCAACCTCGACAGCATCTTTGGACTCGTAAAGCACAGCGTGGCCCAGATGAAGAAGCAGCGCTCCGGCGGGCACATTGTCCTGATCAGCTCCACGTCCGGCCAGCGCGGCGAGGCCTTTCACTGCGACTATGCCGCCAGCAAAGGCGCGATGATCAGCATGGTCAAAGGGCTCTCCACGGAGCTCGCGCGCGACGGCATTTACGTGAACTGTGTGGCCCCCGGATGGGTGGAAACCGATATGGCCATCCCCGCCCTGCACGATCCGGAAATTGGCAAGCGGGTGTTGAGTACCATCCCTCTGGGCAGGGTCGGCAAGCCCGAGGAAATTGCGGCCTCTGTGCTATTTCTATGTACCACGCATGCCGGCTTTATTACCGGCGAGATTCTAAACGTCAATGGCGGCGCCGTGCTGGTAGGATAGCGTGTCGTAGCTGCAGCCAAAAAGAGTCCACCGCAAAGTACGCAAAGGAAGATCAAAAGATTGAACCGCAGGGAGCGCAGAGATATCAGGGACGCAGAGGAAAGAAAGAAACTCGGGTTAGCAATACGGAGGAGAACCAACGACAGAAGTGAACAAACCCGCATCTAACATATTGTTCCTATGGCAATGAATTCCCAGACTGTGCGATCGGTATATCCAAATTCGCGTTTATTCGCGTCATTCGCGGCTAAATCTTTTGCTTCCTTTGCGCCCTTAGCGTACTTTGCGGTGAATTGTTTTTTGGTGTTTACGCTGTGTATAACCCTCAACGGGCAGCAGACCGCTCCTTCCGATGTAGCCAAGGTCAACCAGCAGCAGGCCCGCGCCATCCTCGACCAGATGGTCCAGGCCCTGGGCGGCGATGCCTATATGAACGTGCACGACGTAAAGACAGAAGTCCGCTACGGCAGTTTCTATCATGGCAACGTAAACTCCACCACCATCTACCGCCGCTACTGGCAGTGGCCCGATAAAGACCGCCTGGAGTTCTCCGTCGGGCGCAATATCAGCGTGTATTTCTGGCAATGGCCTTTCAAGGACCAGGCAAAAGACGCCACCCTCATCTTCTTGCACAACGGCGATCAAGGATATGAAAGGACGTACCGGGGGACAAAGTTCGAAGACCCTGAGCAACTTCGGCGCTTCCTCTTGTCGCGCGATTACTCACTGGGAATGGTGCTGCGCCAGTGGCTCAAAGATCCGGGCGTGGCGTTGTTCTACGATGGTCCCACGATCTCCGAAAACCGGAACGCCGATAAGATCACGGTGCTGAACGGCCATAATCAGGCCGTCACGCTGCTGATCGCCGCCGATACTCATCTGCCCATCAAGAAGGTCTACACGGTGCGGAACCCCGTGTACCGCGATCACGACCAAGAGGTCGAAGTCTACGACAACTGGAAAGTCGTGCAAGGCATCACCACGCCCTACAACACACTGATCACGCACAACGGCGAGATGGTCAGCCAGCAGTACGTCCTGGCGGTCAGCTATAACAACCGCCTCGAGCCGTCGTTGTTCGACCCCGGGCCGGTGAATTACGACCGCAAGAAATAATTGGCCGCTGATTTACGCTGATAAAACATATTAGGCCATGAATCAACACGAATGACACGAATGAGAGCTTGATGTAGCACCATTGTGATTTTAAGTGACTGCTCGTTGAATATCCGGAATCGGTTTACGCTAGTGACAGATCAAAGTTTCTATTCGTGCCATTCGTGTTAATTCGTGGCCAATTGGTTTTTATCAGGCGTAAATCAGCGGCGAATTCATTTAAAAGCCGCCAGCGCTTTGCGCGCGATTTCGTCTCCCCACTCCTGCACGAAGTGTCCAGCCTCGGCGAGTTCCAGCGGCGGCGGACAGTTGCGTATTTGGCTCCGCAGATAGGCCATGGCCGGCGGGCCCAGCACAGGGTCTTTCATGCCCACGGCCATAAACGTCTGACCGCTCCATTCGGTCTTGAGCCATTGCCGTGCCCGGCGGGAAATCTCCGCGCCCTCGGCCTCGGGGTTGTCCGGCACCATCGGCGGAAATCTGCGGATGCCGGCCTTGTAGGTGACATCCGGAAACGGCGCCCCATAAGCAGCGCGTTCTTCGGCGGACAATTGCTCGCACGAACGCCCCATCAGGCCGGCGATGTTCATGTCCGGATTCTTTCCTGCCCACTCCCGCCAATCATGAAATCCTTTGCCAAGTGGCATGTCGCCGGTGGCCAGGGACGTATTCATCACCAGCAGCCGCCCGAAGCGCGTGGGCATCTCCATGGGCAACGTCAATCCCAACAGCCCACCCCAATCCTGGCAGACCAATGTGATGTTGCGCAGATCAAGGCGTTCGATGAAGCGCAGCAGCATCTCGCGGTGAAAGGTAAATGTGTAGGATAACTCCTCCGCCAGCTTATCCGAACGGCCAAACCCGATAAAGTCGGGCGCCACGGCGCGATGTCCTGCGGCCGCAAAGATCGGAATCATCTTCCGGTAGAGATAGCTCCATGTCGGTTGACCATGCAGGCACAGGAACACATGTTTTGCGTCGCTCGGACCTTCGTCCAGATAATGAATGCGTATTCCGGAGTATCCCGGCAGATCGTCGACATAATGCGGTTGGAAGGGAAAGCCCGGCAGGTTGGCAAAGTTGCTGTCTGGTGTGCGTAGGATTTCTGGCATGAATTTCTCCCGGCAAGATTCTACCTGATCGCTGTCATCCCAAATGTTGATATTGATGTCATCCCAAATGCCGTTAGGAGCGCGCGCTTTCGGGCCCCCGTTCGCACCCGATTTTGGCGCGCATGGCAGCGCGCGTGGGTCTTGAAGAGGCACAAAAGTGGGCGATACACCCGAATTGCGTGGCGCCAGTCCCGCTTCAGCGGGCCGGAAGAAAGTAGCCGAAAGCGCCGGGAGACCGGCTTAGCGTAGTGAATGCAAGAGTCACACAGTGAAGGAGTAGCGAACCACACTGACCCCGAGTCATGCGGCGAGGCCCGAGAGGGACTGGCTGAAGCGTTGACAGGGGAAAG
>DATMNZ010000062.1:0-2649 GCA_035568495.1 Saccharimonadales bacterium (SeqCode)
ATTTCTGAAGCGGAGCGGCTTAGCCCCCCAACAACTTTTGGAATATCGCGCCGCGCCACTGTGTCGTTGCCTGGGTCTTCGCGTTCGGGCGAGAAGGCCACCATGAAAGTCGCGGAAGGGTCTTCATCGCCGCGCGCGGCCTTCAGCCCGCCGGGATTGCGGGCTTCGAGAATCGGCGCCAGCACCTCTTCCGTGGTGCCGGGATAGGTCGTGCTCTCAAGGATGACGATCTGGCCGGCGCGCAGGTGGGGCGCGACCGCTTCGGCGGTGGCGCGAATGTAGCTCAGATCAGGTTCGCGGTATTCGTTCAGCGGTGTCGGCACACAGATGAGGATGGCATCCATGGCGGCGACCTGGGTGTAATCACTGGTTGCGGAAAAGCCGGCGGCGCGCGCCGCGGCGATCTCCGTTGCCGGGATGCGATAAATATAGGAGCCGCCGCTATTGAGCGCGCCCACTTTCCCGGCGTCGATGTCAAAGCCGGTGATCGGGAACCGCTGTTCACTGAACAGCAGGGCCAGCGGCAAGCCAACGTAGCCGAGACCAACGACTCCGATTTTCGCGGTGCGGCCCTCAATGCGGGCGCGCAGTTGTTCCAGGATTGGCAATTGTGCTCTTTTTGGGTCGGGCATGGTGTTTGAATTTTACACTGCAGGTTCCCGGCTGGTGACGAAGGTATCAGGCGAATACGGTTAAGACCGTTGAAAGCGGGTCATCACTCCCATAGCATGCCCCTGTAAACGGATGATTACAGGCACATTAGCTGCATCTTCAGACCCAGGATCCAGGCAATCTGCGCCGCTTACGTTGACTGTTTCTAATTTTGTCAACTGTGATAGTCTGTAGCCATCCCGAAACGTTTCGTTTCCAGCGAAGTCAGTGGCTCAAACGCGAAAATCCGGCTTCCACATTTCTTACGTAACCATTACTTATCGCAGCGTTTTGCTGGGAGTTGTGGGTGTCTTGGCGCTGGCTGCGCTGGTTACTTCCGTCGCATTTCCCAATGTCTCCAGCAGGTGGACGCGCGCGACCGGAAACCTGATAGAGAAAATTCTGGAAAGAGTCGGATTAGGAGTGAGTCCTTCAGGCGAATTATCGTCCGGCGATGCGGGGCCACAGCAGGCCCACTTCACCGCCATCGATGGCAGCGTACGGGTCAGGAAAGCCGGCACCACGCAGATGATCGACGCCGCGTATACGGTTGGCCTGGAACGAGGGGACGTGATTCAGACCGGTGCGGAAGGCATTGCCAAGATCGTATTTGCCGATGGGACCAGCTACTCTGTCAAGCCCGATTCCCTGATCGTGGTGCAGGAGAACTCGGTCGACACTTCCCAGCGCACTAATGTTTCGATCCAGTTGACGACCGGCACGGTCGATCTGCAGACGCCAACGATCAAGCCGGGGTCGACCTCCGTGGTGACGGTGGCCGGAGCCAGCGCCTCGATGGGATCGGACACTTCGGCTGAAGTGCATAACAACCCGCGCACCGATGAGCACGATATTATGGTGAAGCGAGGCACGAGCACGGTGAGCCGCGATGGCCAGCAGGAAAAACTGGCGGAGAATGACAAGGTGGTCTTCAAGCAGGACGAGCCGGGCATGGTCAAATCCAGGGAAATCGGGCCTCCCACCCTGGTCGATCCTCCGAACATGCAGCCGGTCTTCATGGCGAACGACGCTCAGGAAATCTTCTTTTCCTGGAGCGAGGTACCCAATGTAAAGGGCTACCACCTCCGGATATCGAAGAATCCATATTTTTCATCGGTGGTATTGGATGAAAAGGTCCAGTCGACCCAGGTCAAACTCAAGGGGTTTGCTGAAGGGTCTTATTACTGGGTGTTGCGTTCGATCGGCAACAGCGGCCGGGAGTCGGTGGAAAGCGAACGCAACCGGTTCCAGATCGTTTTCCGGAGCGGAGCCGACCAGCCGGGGGTGACCCTGGAGGTCGACTCCCTGGTGCAGTTAGGCCGGGTCATCGAAGTCCATGGGCGCACCGATCCCGGCGCCCATGTTTTCGTGAATGGACAGTCCGTGCCGCTGGTGGCCGCTGACGGCACGTTTTCACATTTCACCGGCAAACTGGAGCCGGGAGAAAATGTAATTACCGTAACCGCCCAGAGCGCCAAGGGTGGCGTGAACACAAAAACGCAAAAAGTTGTAATTCAGTGAAATCTTCTGTTGCTCCAATCTGGTTTTTGCTCCAAAGTATTTGACAGAGTGTCGTTGGCCGAAACACCAATGCATAGAGCAGTCCCGGCATGAGAGTGCCGGAGTCCAGCACATCGTCGAGATTAGGAATTCAGTATGTTATCGAATGGTTTTAAATCCGACAGCCCGCGTTTCCACAATCTGCGCTCACTCTTCAGCATGTTTTCGAGTGACTTGGCCATCGATCTGGGCACCGCCAACACCCTGGTGTACGCCAAGGGCAAGGGCATCGTCGTCAATGAGCCTTCCATCGTAGCCATCAACAAGAACACCGGCGAAGTGGAAGCCGTGGGCAAAGAGGCCAAGGAGATGCTCGGCCGCACGCCGGGCAACATCGTGGCCATCAAGCCCATGAAAGACGGGGTGATCGCCGATTTCAAGGTCACCGAGAAGATGCTCAACTACTTCATTCAGAAGGCGCATAACCGCAAGATGCTG
>DATMNZ010000063.1:0-13636 GCA_035568495.1 Saccharimonadales bacterium (SeqCode)
ACCGATAACGATGGAGAGACGTACACGGTAAGCCAAGGGGGCGGCATCGCTTCTGGGATTGATCACCAGACCGTGGGCGGAGGGCCTTTCCGGCTATGCACCGCTGCCCAGACGCTGGTGACGCCCGCTCCCTGTGCGCAACTGGCGGCCCGTGGCCCGCTCACGCAATATCCTAACGCCGTCTATTACGCGTCCCAGGATGTCGGCGATGCTGCCATGGCCCTCAGCCAGGATGGCGCCCTGACCTACGAAGAGGCCCATCCCATGTACACGCTGGTGCAATGTGGCGGCCTGCACGGTCATATCAAGGTCAGCTCCAGCGGAATCGTCTACGTTCCCAACAACCGCTGCAACGGCACACAGGGACTAATCGTCTCCATGGATAACGGCCTCACCTTCACCGTGCAGCCGGTGACCGGCAGCACCTCCGGCGCCAGCGATCCGTCGGTGGGAATTGGCGCCAAAGGGCGGGTCTATTTTGGCTACACCGGCGGCGACGGCCATCCGCACATCACGGTGTCCGATGACCAGGGACGCTCCTGGCACAACGATCAGGATGTGGGCATCCCCTTCGGCATACAGAACTCTGTTTTCCCCGAGGTGGTTGCCGGTGACAACGACCGCGCGTCCTTCTTCTTCCTGGGCACCCCGGCCACTGGGAACGGGACTGGAGCAGACGCAGGCACTCCATTCAACGGTGTCTGGCACGGCTATGTGGCCACCACCTACGATGGCGGAAAAACCTGGTTCACCGTGGATGCCACGCCCAATGACCCGGTGCAACTGGGTGTGATCTGCACCCAGGGAACGACCTGCCCTGCTGGAACACGCAACCTCTTGGACTTCAATGACGTTACCGTGGACTCGGCTGGCCGTGTCTTCGCCGCATTTACCGACGGCTGTATCAGCTCCACCTGCATCGCGAAAGGCAATAACCCGGTTGCCAGCCACACCAAGGCCGATAACGATCAGGCCACCAAGGCCAGCATTATCCGCCAGTCAACCGGACAGGGTCTTTTCAAGAGCCAGGATTCAACTCCACTGCGGCCTTAGCAACGGTCTATCGGAGAGACGGTGGCGCAGGACCCTAAGCTGCGCCACCGGACTTCCTTGGAAACAAAAATGAAAAGACTCCTGTTGATGATTGCACTCTGCTCCGCCATCGCTGGGGCAGCCCCGCGGCCCGCGCCGGAGATTCTGGGCGTCCGGCTGGGAATGCCTTACGACGCAGCCCATTCGCGGCTGAGCAAGATCGGCGAATTCAAGTCGGAAGATGAAGGCCAGCAGGTTTGGGTCCTCAAGCACGACCGCCATTACCAATACGCGATTGTGGGTTTTGACCGCGATCGCAACGTACGTTATGTCACCGTCTTAGCCCATCCCGAAGGGCAACCTGTGAACTACGAAGACGTGGGAGACCTGGCCACCGCAGCCCATTTCGGCCAGCCGGGAAACGTGCGTTACACATGGACGCTGCGTGACCGGAAACACCATTTCGAGTACGTGGCCACCGTGAAAGGCAGAGATCCACACCACCTGGATCGTTACTCCATCAAGCGCCTGGGCGTGGCGCAAGAAGAAGACAAAGACTGAACCGAGCACACCCTCCGCCGGCCTCGACTGGCTCTCTCATGAGCAATTGTGACCAGACTTGAGCAGCGCTGAACCGCTAAGGTCAGAGGTGTTGGAATTCACCGGAACAACACACCTTAAGTATCCGTGGGCTGGCCTAGTTCCAATGATCGCTCACGCGCTACTTGAGTGTTGGCGTCTCTCTCGAATTGTTCCCGGCAGTCAGATGGAGTATAAGAAATGAAATTTAATTTTCGATCCACAATAAGCTTTTCCACTCTGGCAATCGCCATGAGTCTGCTCAGCGCCCCTACACCCGCCCGTGCCTATCAATCTCAGGGCGAGGGTGAGCGCCGCCAGGAATACGACCGGAACCAGGACAATAACAATCGGGACCGGGAGAATAACAACCAGACGAATAACGCCAACTACCAGCAGGGCTGGAACCACGGGCTGGATGATCGCGCGAACAACCGGCCGAGCGAATATCGCTTGCGCCTCGACAACGACTTCGACCGCCGCGCCTACGAATCCGGATACGAGCAGGGATATCAAGGCTACACCAACCCCCATTACCAGCAGGGTTGGAACCATGGGCAGGGCGACCACGCGAACAATCGAACTCGCCAGTATCGCATGCGCCCCGGCAATGACACCGACCGCCGCGCTTATGAATCCGGTTACAACCTCGGATACCAGGACAACAGCGGGCGCAATATGCAGGACAGAAATGGGGACCATCACGATCACAATGTCAATGGCCGCGACTATGACAACGACAGGCGCGACCAGAATGATCAATGGCGGCGTCATCAGAATCCCGCTGTCCGCTTCGGCTTTGAGGACGGAACGAGCGATGGCCATCAGGATGGGCTGGCGAGACATAGCAATCGTCCCACACAGAAGAGCAACTACAGAAACGCAACCCGTGGCTATAGCTCCGGGCTCGGCAGCAAACAGCAATATAAAGCGCAGTACCGGGAAAGTTATACGCGGGCCTACAACGAGGGATACCAGCAGGGCCTTGACCAAAGCGGTTACCGAAGATAGCAACGGTCGCCGGTTTATCAACCAGGAGCAGGCGCTTCAGTTTCGTCGATAACGCCTGCTCGCTTTTTTTGCTCATAACGCGATCAGCTTAGATTTGCAGATCAGATTCCCTTCCTGCCTCGTAACTCCGCCAGTGAATATTTCGTTCCCCGCCACGTAACTCCGCCGTCTCTCATGACCAGGAATGCCGACCGTAGCAGCGTATACAACCCCAGGGTCGAAGCGATGGGATAGGTCAGGAAGTACAGCGGCGAAGCCCCCGTAATCCTGGACATGCCCCAGTAGGTGACGGCGCACATGGTTACCGCAACGGCAAAGCCGGCCTTGGCCCAGCCGGGCGCAAGCAGCAATCCGAGAAACGGACAGATGCCAAGAAACAAGAAGCCGAAACAGAGACACAGCATCAGGCCCAGGCGAAACTGCAAAAGGGCAAACATGTTCTTTTCCAGATTGCGGACGACACCCAGCGCCCCCACTCCCCAGCGTAGGCTCACCAGCCCCTTCCCAAGGACAATATTCTGGCAAAACCCTTCCTTCTTGAGGACTTCACCCAGCTTCATGTCGTCCACGATTTCGAGGCGCAGTCTTTCATACGTGCCCGCCGACTCATAAGCGCTGCGCCGGACAAGGTTGAACGCGCCGACACCCACGGCGTCCCTGGCCTTGGGATCGCTCACCTTCCAGAGACGATAAGCGAATAGCGACGATACCGGAAAGAACGACATCATCATTTTTTCGCCGGGTGTTTTCATGATGGCCGTAGGAAACAACACCAGATGGTCGATACCCGTCTGCGTCGCGTAAAACAGCGCGCGCCGCATGGTCTCCGGATGAAAAACGCAATCGGCATCCGTGAACAGGATCCAGTCGCCGGCGTGCTGCTGCGCGCCCAGCCACATGGCGTGGGTCTTACCCAGCCATCCTGCTGGCAGCTCGCGGATATGAATCATCTGCAGCCGGCCCTGTGACTCGCCCTTGAGCCGTTCCATGATCTCGCCCGTGCGATCTTCAGATCGATCATTCATGGCGACCACCTGATAGCCGGGATAGTCAAGGCCCAACAGGGAGCGCAAAGCGGGTTCCAGCACAGCTTCTTCATTGCGGGCAGGCACGACGATCACCAGGGAAGGCAACTCGGCTGTCTCTGGCGGCTGCCATTGCGGTTCGGTAACGTCAGCAATGCGCTTCATGCTCAGCGCCCCTTGCACCACCGGCACAAACCAGATTACGCCCAGTAGCACACCGGATATCCAGTACAGCGAGATCATTGAGTACAGAATAGCACTTAGCACTTAGCACTTAGCACTCAGCATTCAGCCCTTAGACATCCTAGAGAGGAGTGCAAAAATCATTCACCGGAGAGGCCGCAGCGGATGCAGACGAGGCGCAGGAAAAAACGCACAAAAGAAACGATGTCATCCCGAAGCCCGTCAGGAGCGCGCGCTTTCTTCAGCGCGCGAGTAGGGCTGAGGGACCTTGCGGTTCGATGAGGCTACCGGCGCCCCTGCACTCCCTGCGTTCCTTACGGTGAATGCCCTCGCAACTATAACGTGAATTTTTTCACAGTTGAATGTCGAGCAGCAAACGTATCGCGGCCTTTTACTCCCAGGCGGTAAGTTCTTCGGGCGGTAGCGGCCCAAAGAATTCCTTGCCGACTTTGAGTTTTCCGCGCAGCGCACCGGGCTGACGGCGTTCTTTCGCGCCGGAGATCGGCACCAGCCGGACGACCGGCTTCGGCCCACGAGCAATGACGATCTCCTCGCCTTCACAAGCCTGCTCGATCAGACGCGATAGATTGGTCTTGGCCTTCTGGATGGCTACTATTTTCATCCTGCTTGCTCCTTTGCGCCCTTCGCGTCCGTTGCGGTGAATGCTTTTGCCGGCTCTCGCGCAGTAATCTCAGGGCTGAGTGCTGACGGCTGAGTGCTGAGTGCCAGTCTTCAATAACCTCGGCGCATAGCGCGCACCGTAAATCAGAATCACTCCCGAAAGCGCAGCCGCTAGGTAAGTCACCGAGAACGCTGTCGGCAAAGAAGTCTTGTCCGAGATTCTTCCGATCAACGAAGGCGAAACCGCATCACCCAGAAGATGAATGATAAACAAATTCACCGCCAGCGCCGTCGAACGAATGGCGGGACTCACCGAGTTGACCACCGCCGCGTTGGTCGGCCCGGTGCCGATCAACAGAAGGAAGACTGCCATGAAGATGGCTGGGAACAGCAGCGGGCCTGTAGCGTAAATCGCCATGACCATGAAAGGAACACCCACCAGCATGGCCACGCCGGGAAAGGTGTAATACGCGCCGAAGTATCGCTTGAGCAGGCGGTCGCCAATCCATCCGCCCAGTAGTGTAGCCACGAAGCCGTTGAAGAGCGTGATCAGCCCAAAGGTGGCATTGGCGGACTGCAAATTCAACCCGCGCAGCCTCACCAGAAATGTCGGTATCCATGCCTGTA
The DNA here is from genome assembly GCA_035568495.1 of Saccharimonadales bacterium (SeqCode). Taxonomy (GTDB): domain Bacteria; phylum Acidobacteriota; class Terriglobia; order Terriglobales; family Acidobacteriaceae; genus Angelobacter. Next base: position 5,079 of record DATMNZ010000063.1, read on the forward strand.
ACCCGCCCACTGCAAACGTATACATGGCCATAGCCAGGCAGGCGGAAATAAAGGCCCCATTTTTCCAGAGTCCGGCAAGATCGCTGCGGAAGTTTCCGGGCGACTCCTGCTGTCCACGAGGGGGCTCCGGCAGCAGCCACAGAACCAGCGCCAGCACAAAGCCGGGAATTCCCGCCACCATGAACGGCATGCGCCAGCCGAAGTGCTGCCCGAAATAGCCGCCCACCAGATATCCCGCCGCGCTGCCGAAGGGCAACCCTACATAGAAGATAGAAAGCATCTTGCCCCGTTTTTCCGCGGGAAAAGAATCGGCGATCAGCGTGGGTGCAATGGTTGCGTAGCTGGCTTCGCCAATGCCCACGATCGAATGGCGAATCAGAAGCTGCATGTAATCGCTGACAAACCAGGTCAGCAGAGTGAAGCCGCTCCAGATCAGAATGCCGAAAACGATGATGTTCTTGCGCGGAAAGCGGTCGCCCATCCACCCCACCAGCGGCGCCGCAAACATGTAGGTAAAAAAGAATGCACTGGTCAGTAGGCCCAGTTGCGTATCGCTGACCGTGAATTCTTTCTTGATGTCCGATTGCACCGCAAACAGAACATTCCGGTCAATGTAATTGAAAATATTAAGCCCGGTCAGGACCGCCAGCATCAGGCGAGGATAGAGTTTGGGCGGCATGTCGAATGACCGTGGCCGCCCATTATATCGGAATCAGAACACGAAACACCTCACCACAGTTGCTTGCCCCAGGCAACGTCTTCGCGGATGCGTTTCTTGATGACCTTGCCGTTGGGGTTCCGGGGCAGCAACTGGTCGTTGATCACTACGAACTGCGGGACCTTAAAGTCGGCAATCTGGGTCTTCAAATACGCGACAATCTCGCCTCCGCTGGTCGTCTGGCCGGGCTTGAGCACCACCACTGCTCCCACTTTTTCGCCCATCATGGTATCGGGTACGCCCAGCACCGCCGCTTCAAACACCGCCGGATGCCCCGCCAGGGCATTCTCCACCTCAATGCAGTAGACGTTTTCGCCGCCCCGGTTGACCATGTCTTTGATGCGATCGACGATCTGCACAAATCCCTGGTCGTCGATGCGCGCCATGTCTCCGGTATGCAGCCAGCCGTCAACAAAGGCCTTCTCCGTGGCCTCCGGTTTGTTCCAGTACCCTTTGACGACGTTGGGGGCGCGTATCAGCAATTCGCCCGCATCGCCGCCACCGTGCGGCAACTCAATCTTCAAATCGACCACCGGCGCGGGAAAGCCCACGGTCTCCGGACGCAGGCGCGTGTATTCGTGCGGAAGATAGGTGGCCAGCGAACACGTCTCCGTCAATCCAAAGCCGTTGCCCACACGGGCATTGGGGAAAGATTCCAGGATGCGGCCTATCAACTCCGGCGCAATCGGCGCGCCGCCGTAACTCAACCAGCGCACGTTGGAAGAATCGTCTTTATTGAAATTCGCCTGATTGATCGCGTACCAGTACACCGCCGGGACGGATGTCAGCGCATTGATGCGCTCTGCCTTGATCGCTGAAAGGAAGGCCTGCACAGTGAACTCCGGCATGATGACCGTAGTGTTTGTGCCCGCCGTGGCCAGCAGCAACTGGCTGTTGCATCCGGTCACATGGAAAAGCGGGACCGACACCAGCGTGCGGACGCTTCCGTCAAAAGGCAGGCGTGAAGCCCGGTGACAGTTTTCGATATTGGAAAGAAAGTTGGCATGGGTGGTCATCGCGCCCTTGGGGAAGCCGGTGGTGCCGCTCGTATAGAAGATAGCGGCCACCTCATCGAATCCGGCCTTCTCGTAAACCAGGGCATCGCCCTGCGGCAACGGCTGATCGGGCAGAAACACAAACTTGCTTCCGGAATCGTCGACTACGTAAGCCACTTCCGGCTCGCTGAAGCGCGTGTTCACCGGCACGGCGATCGCCCCGGCCAGTTGCGCGCCGAAGAACGCCAGGCACCACTTCACCCCGTTGGTCAGGCGGATGGCCACCCGGTCACCCGGCTGCACGCCCAGGTCGCGGAGTCCGCCGGCCACGCGTGCGGCGCGCTCCCACAACTGCTGGAAGTTGAGCCGCTCGCCGCCGATCTCGACGATGGCTTCACTCTTCGGGGCCTTATCGACGGACTGGCGCAGCATCGCCACCACTGAGCTCTGCAGCCCCTGATAGCGCGCAATGCCATCACTGCCGCGCACAATACCGGATTGATCAAAAGGTTGAATTGGGGTCATGATTCATGTCCAATCTGGAAATTGATGAAACACAGTGCAACAACGCTACGATACAAAACCAAAATCTACCACGGAGACACGGAGGCACGGAGAAAAACAGAACCTTAAAGATACAGCGTGACATAGCCACAACCAAAACCTTTGAAACACAGAGGAACAGAGGCAACAGAGGACTCTAAGGGTTGTGAGGTTGCTCCAGAAATCGTCGCCAACTGCATGGAGTTTGATGGCGGAGTCATACCAAGAAAACGAGGGGGCGGAGGTTGTGAGATTTTGGAATTCAAGAATTCTCCTCTTCGTTTCCTCTGTATTGCGGCTCAACAGTTCACAAACGATTTCGCAACGTATATCGGCAACCTTGGTTTGCCCGGACCAGGAAGTTCGTGGCCTCACGGCGATGCTTGAGGCCGCCTCACAACCCCCAAAACCTCTGTTGCCTCTGTTCCTCTGTGTTTCAAAGGTTTTGGCCGTGGCTACGTCACGCTGTGCCTCCGTGGTGAGCTTTTGGTTTTGCCGGCTAATACCCGCCCTGCACCTCGAAAATCTTCCTCGGGTTCTCCACCAGCATCGTATGCAACTGCTGCTCGGTCACTCCCTTTTTCTTCAGCGCCGGTATCACATCATTATGAATGTGCAGGTAATTCCACTGCGGCAGGACTACGGGAATCGTCCGCTCCGGTAGCCAGTGCATGTAGCACGCAGCATCATGGGAGAGCACCATCTTCCCGGCATGGCCACGTTTGCACATCTCCGCCACGGTATTCACACGGTCTTCGAAGGAAAGAATGGTAGTGACGCCGAAACGGTCCATGCCAATATAAGACCCATTGCCGATCAACTCTTCCAGGTAAGCAAGGTCGGTGGTGTCGCCGGAATGCCCGATGACCACCCGCGTAAGATCCACGCCTTCTTCACGGAAGATCCTCTGCTGATCGAGCCCCACCTTGCTGTGGGCATGGGTATGAGTAGAGATGGGGGTCCCGGTGCGCCGGTGCGCCTGGGCCGTGGCCCGCAGAATGCGCTCGATGCCCTTTGTGACTCCGGGTTCGTCGGTGGCGCATTTCAGTACGCCCGCCTTCACGCCGGTGCCGGCAATGCCCTGTTCAATATCCTGCACGAACATGTCGGCCATCAACTCCGGTCCGCCCAGGGCCGTCCCCGGGCCGCGCAGGTGAAAATAAAACGGGACATCGTTATAGGTATAGATGCCGGTGGCCACGATGATGTTGAGGCCGGTATTCCGCGCTAACCTCTCAATCCGCGGGATATACCTTCCCAGGCCGATCACCGTCAAATCCACGACGGTGTCCACGCCCCGCGCCTTTAACTCGTTCAGGCGGGCCGTGGCATCGGTGATGCGCTTTTCCTCATCGCCCCACTCGCCGGGAAAATTCTGCTGTATCTGTGTATCCAGCACGAAGATGTGCTCGTGCATGAGCGTAACGCCCAACTGCGCGGTATCGACCGGCCCTCGGACTGTGGGAGTGGTTGGCATAGTTCCTCTTCAATCATTTCGCTTCAGAAGAAATGCGGATGCCCCAAGGGTGATGCACTGCCTAACTCGGCCCTCTGAAGCGCCCAACAGTCTAGCTGAATGAGCCATCATTCAACAAATCGGGTATCATGTAGAATTCCTGCCTTACAGGAAGGGAAAAAGGCAACCCCTATGAAAGCTGCTGTCTTACACGAATTCAAGACCCCGCTGGCGTTCGAAGAGATCGACCGTCCCCAATTGGGAACCGGCGAAGTGCTCGTCCAAGTGGAAGCCTGCGGCGTCTGCCATTCCGACCTGCACGTGGCCGATGGCGACTGGAAGCAGTTCGCCGGTATTACCAAGACGCCTCTGGTGCTGGGCCACGAGATTGCCGGACGCGTAGTCCAAATCGGAGATGGCGTCAGCGACGTCAAAGTCGGCGACCGCGTGGGCATACCGTGGATCCACTGGACCTGCGGCGAATGCGATTTCTGCCGCGAGGGCAATGAGAATCTGTGCGCCAAACAGAAAATCACCGGCCTGACCGTCGATGGCGGCTTTGCCGAATTCGTCAAGGCCCCGGCCAGCCATGTGGCGAAGATTCCGGACAACCTCACTGCCGTGCAAGCCGCGCCCTTGTTTTGCGCCGGCGTCACTGTCTATCGCGCCCTCAAGCAAGCCCAGATTAAACCCGGTCAGCGGCTCGCGGTCTTCGGCGTCGGAGGCCTCGGCCATATCGCTATCCAGATCGGGCGGGAGATGGGCGCGGAAATAACCGCCGTCGACCTCACCGAAGACAAACTCGAATTCGCGCGCTCCTTAGGCGCAGCCCACACCTTGAACGCGGCCACCGACCCGGTCGTCAAGACCATGCGTAAACGAGGCAACGCCCACGTCGTGCTGGTAACTTCCGGCTCCAAGGCCGCCTATGACATGGCGTTCTACTGCGTGCGGGCCACCGGCCTGCTGCTGGTTGTAGGACTGCCTGCGAACGATCTATCCTTTCCCGCGATCATGATGGCGGGCGGCGAAGTGCGCATTCAGGCGTCGGCCGTCGGCACACGCCAGGACGTGCGCGAAATCCTGGCTATGGCCGCTGCCGGCAAGGTCCACTGCCAGGTCGCCAGCCGTCCGCTGGCCCAGGCCAATGAAGTTCTGGAAGAAATGCGCGCCGGTAAAATTGCCGGACGCGTGGTTTTGGAGATGTAAATCGATATTCGATTCTGAGAGGGAACTATGAGGGAAGCAGTAGTCGTAACCAGCTCACGCACCGCCCTGGCCAAGTCGTTCCGGGGATCGTTCAATTTAACGCGCCCCGACGACCTCGCCGCGCATTGCATTCAAGACGTGTTGCGCAAGACCCCCAAGCTCGATCCAAAAGAGGTCGAAGACGTAGTGCTTGGATGCGGGCAGCCCCATGGCCCCCAGGGACACAACGTGGCCCGTGTGGCGGCCTTGCTCGCCGGTCTGCCGGCATCGGTGGCCGCCAGCACCATCAACCGCTTTTGCTCCTCGGGCGTGCAGGCCATTGCCGTGGCTGCGCACCAGATCATGAATGAGGGTGTGGATGCCGCCATCGGTGGAGGCGTCGAAAGCATCAGCATGGCCGTCCGCGACACCAGCCCCAACCCGCGTTTGCAGGAAAAAGCGCCGGGCGTCTATATGGCCATGGGCGATACCGCCGAAGTGGTAGCTAAGCGTTATAAGGTCACCCGCCAGATGCAGGACGAATACTCTCTCCTGAGCCAGCAACGCACCGCCCGCGCCCAGCAGGAAGGTTTCTTCCAAAAAGAAATTGCCCCTCTGAAAGTGACCAAGGGCATTCTCGACAAGAAGACCAACGAGATCGTCGGCAAGGAAGATGTCTGCGCCGATAAAGACGAGTGCAACCGCGCCGACACCACGCTCGAAGGCCTGCTCTCCCTGAAGCCTCATTTCGATCCCCATAGCGGCCAGGGTTCGGTCACCGCCGGCAACTCTTCTCAACTCTCCGACGGCGCCTCGGCCACACTGCTGATGTCTCGCGAGCGCGCCGACCAACTCGGCATTCCCTATCAACTCATCTTTCGCGGTTTTCAAGTTGCAGGCTGCGAACCCGATGAAATGGGTATCGGTCCGGTCTTCGCCATTCCCAAACTCCTGAAACGCACTGGCCTGAAAATGGACGACGTCGACATCTGGGAATTGAACGAGGCCTTTGCCGTGCAGGTGGTCTACTGCCGCGACCGGCTGGGCATCAATCCGGAAAAACTCAACGTAAACGGCGGCTCAATCGCCATCGGCCATCCCTTCGGCATGACCGGATCGCGCATGGTCGGGACCATGGCCAATGAGATGGCGCGCCGCAAGGCCCGCTATGGCGTGGTCACTATGTGCATCGGCGGCGGCCAGGGCGCAGCCGCCCTGTTCGAGCGGGCCAGCTAGCCCGGCGGCCAAGAGCTAACAGCCGTTAAGCGGAAAGTGGCGTAGTTGGTATTTGGTACTTAGTGTTCATTGCGCGGATGCTTGCAATCAGGAACAGCCAAATACCGAATACCAACTACCCTCTTCCTTTCGTAATCTGTTCGGAAAAATGGACCACACTACGGAGTAACCTATGACGACGACTGCAACCCTACTCCCGGCCAAGAAAGGCACGGCCTTCCTCACCGAAGAAACCGCTCCGCATGAGATCTTTACCCGTGAAGATCTGAGCGACGAGCACCACGCCGTGGCGCAGACCGTAGATAATTTCTGGGCCAAGGAAGTTGAACCGAACCTGCCGGCCATCCGCGACAAGAAACCCGGCGTGGCCCTGGAAGTCCTGCGTAAATCCGTCGCGCTGGGCCTCACCGGCATCTCCGTCCCGGAAAGGTTCGGGGGCATGGAAATGGACCTGGCCTCGGTGATGCTTGTGGCCGAACATATTGGCCGGGATGCATCGTACGCAGGCTGGCATTCCGCCCATACCGGCATAGGCTCGCTGCCCATTCTTTTCTTCGGCAATGAAGAACAGAAGCGGAAGTATCTGCCCAAGCTGGTGAAGGTCGAGCTGCTGGCCGCCTACGCCCTCACCGAGCCGCTCGCAGGCTCGGATGCCATGGCCGCCCGCACCCGCGCCGACCTGGGCCCGGACGGCAAGTTCTATATTCTCAACGGGCAAAAGATGTGGATCACCAATGGCGGCGCAGCCGACGTCTTTACGGTCTTCGCCAAGGTCGGCGGAGAGAAATTCACCGCCTTCATTGTCGAGCGCAGCTTTGGCGGCGTGACCAGCGGCGCGGAAGAACACAAGATGGGCATTACCGGCAGCTCAACCACCGCTGTTTACCTCGATAACGTCCGCGTGCCCGTGGAAAACGTCCTGGGTGAAATCGGACGCGGCCATGTCATCGCCTTCAACATCCTGAACCTGGGACGGCTCAAACTCGGCCCGGCGGTCATGGGTTCGGCCAAGAACATCCTCGCTACTTGTATTAAGTACGCCCAGCAGCGCAAGGCCTTCGGCTCGCCCATCGCCAGCTTCGGCGCCATCCAGCACAAGCTGGCGGAAATGACCATCCGCATCTTCGCCACGGAATCGATGGTGTGGCGTGTGGTGGGCATGATCGACAGCCAGTTGGCCCAGGCCGCCGGAGAAGCCGACCACGCCGCAGCCGAACTGAGGGCCGTGGAAGAATACGCCGCCGAGTGCTCCATGGTAAAAGTTGTTGCCGCCGAAATGATCGACTACGTTGCCGATGAAGGCGTCCAGATCCACGGGGGCTACGGCTTTCACAAAGACTATTCGGTGGAGCGCACATATCGCGACGCGCGCATCAACCGCCTGTTCGAAGGCACCAGTGAGATCAACCGTCTGGTGATCGCCGGCATGCCGCTGAAACGCGCCGCCAAGGGCCAGAACACCCTTCTGCAGGCCGCCCAGGAAGCTGCGCAAAATACCGCTTCCGTCCCTGACGCGGCTGGCGGCGAAGAAATGCGCCTGGTCCGCTGCGCCCGGCAAATCGCCTTGCTCACTCTAGGCCTTGCCCACAGGAAGCACGGCGCTGAACTGGAAAAACACCAGGAAGTCATCATGAACATCTCCGACATCTTTGCCGATGTCTTCGCCATGGAATCGACGCTGCTGCGCGCCCGCAAGATGGGCACGACCGGCAAAGGCGCTATCGCCGCCGATATCTGCGCCGTCTTCCTCCGTGACGCCCTCACGCGTATCGCCTCGGCATCACTGACCGTGATGGGAGCGTGTTGTGAAGGCAACGAGTTGAAAACCGGCGTGGCCGCTCTGCGCCGCCTCACCGATTACCAGCCCGTAAACTCGATAGCGCTCCGCCGCCGCATCTCCGGCCAGGTGCTGGCGAGCGAGCGATATACTTTTTAAAGAAGTAAAAACAATTCCACCGCAAAGGACGCCAAGGGCGCAAAGGGAAAAACAAAGAGATTGAACTGCAGAACGCCAGCCCCGGCGATTCCGGAAGTCAATTGAAAACAGCAGCGGCTACGATAAGTGCTTTGGTTTTCCCTTTGCGCCCTTGGCGTCCTTTGCGGTGAATTGTTTTTACTCTAGTTTCCAGCTTGCGCGCTCACTTCACCTCCGCAGGCGTAGCCGTTGCCGGCCCCTCGCCCACGATTTCGAGGACAGTCTCTTCGTCCTTGGCGCCGTCATAGTGGATCTGTTTACCGAAGTGGGTAACGAAGCTGCCGGCCGGCATCGGGACCGTGTTCTCAGGATCGAACTTGCTGCCCGAACCCACCCACCACGTACCTGAAATCACGGTGATAAACCGGTCATTGGGATGGAAATGGGGATGGCTCATGTGGTGCGGGCTCCACTTCACCAGCACCACATACAACCCTGGCTTCGACG
>DATMNZ010000064.1:0-40416 GCA_035568495.1 Saccharimonadales bacterium (SeqCode)
ATCTCTACTCGGTCGACCGCGGAGTCCCCACCCACCACGTTGAGCGGCGCATGATCGTAGACCCATCGATGAAAACCGTCGCCTTTACCTTCTTCGGCAAGATCTTCCGCGACTTCGGACACGAGGGCGCGTTCCGGCTCCAGGACCTCAAGGCCCAATGTGAAAATCTGGCCTATCCCCCCGAATGGTTCCTTGACAGCGTAGCGCACCAGACTGAATTGCAGGAGTTTCAGAACAAGCCCCCGGCAAGCCAGGAACCATCACGCATCTACTTTGCGTACAACGATTACTCCTATACAACACACAGATATCTCAGCAGCGCCTTCTCCGATCTGGAATGGCAGTCTCCGGAGAAGCTCCGCAAGCTGGAAATGTTGAGGAAGGCGGCTGGTGAATTGGACAACCCCGCCATGGAGCAGCGCAAGCAGCTACGCACGCGGCCGGAGTGAAGGGGCTGACCGCCCCTTTACTTCGCTCCAATATCGCCGTTATAATTCAAGGCTCCCAACCCCAGAAAACGGGCGGATGTCCCCAGTTCCTCTTCGATTCTGAGCAACTGGTTGTATTTCGCCACGCGGTCAGTGCGTGATGCCGACCCGGTCTTGATTTGACCGGCGCCCGTGGCCACCGCCAGATCGGCGATGAAAGTATCTTCGGTCTCACCCGAACGGTGGGAGATCACCGCGGTATATCCGTTGCGGCGGGCCAGGTCGATGGCATCGAGCGTCTCGCTGACGCTGCCAATCTGGTTGACCTTGATCAGGATCGAGTTGGCGGCCGCCTCTTCGATGCCCTTGGTCAGACGCGCAGTATTGGTCACGAACAGATCGTCACCCACTAACTGGATCTTGTCTCCCAGTTCATCCGTCAGATGGCTCCAACCTTCCCAATCGTCTTCTGCCAGACCATCTTCGATAGAGACAATGGGATATTGACGCGCCCATTCCGACCAGAAGCGCACCATCTCTTCCGATGACTTCACCGACTTATCCGATTTCTTAAAGACGTACTTCCCTTGCTGCTTGTCGAAGAATTCACTGGCCGCCGGATCAAGCGCGATGGCGACATCGTCGCCGGGGTGAAACCCCGCTTGTCCAATGGCTTCAAGAATCAATTCGATGGCTTCCACATTGGCCTTGAGAGAGGGAGCGAACCCGCCTTCATCGCCTACAGCGGTGTTGTATCCGCGCTTTTTAAGAACGGATTTCAAGGCGTGAAAAACTTCCGTGCCCCATTGCAGCGCCTCGGAAAAAGACTCCGCTCCCACCGGCATGGCCATGAATTCCTGGAAGTCGACGTTACTGTCGGCGTGCGCCCCGCCGTTGAGAATGTTCATCATGGGTAGGGGCATCACGTTGGCCACGCCGCCCAGATAGCGATAGAGCGGCAACTTCAACGCGTTGGCCGAGGCCCGCGCGCAAGCCATAGAAACCGCCAGAATGGCGTTCGCGCCCAGCTTGCCTTTGTTCGGCGAACCGTCGAGCCGCACCATCAGTTCGTCAATCGCCCGCTGGTCGGTAGCGTCCTGGCCGTCGAGCGCATCGGCAATCTTCTCGTTGATGTTCTGGACAGCATGTAGAACGCCTTTGCCTCCGTAGCGCGAGTCGTCGCCATCGCGCAACTCGACGGCTTCATGCTCGCCGGTGGAAGCGCCGCTGGGCACCGCCGCCCTCCCTATCGATCCATCGCCCAGGAAGACGTCGCATTCCACCGTGGGGTTACCTCTTGAATCTAGGATTTCTCGCGCATGAATGGCAGTGATGTTGGTATTCATTATGACTCCGGATGTGGCTGGTATGAAGCAAAATTATAAACGCAAGCTCCATCACTTGAAACCCAGCATAACGTAGCCAGCCAAAATCTTTGAAATACAGCGCTGTGTTTCAAAGGCGTAGTTGCCGCGCAATCGCTCTGTCATAGGGATTTTGCTCCTGACTCCACCGCGCTGTGTTATGTTCATAGTTGAACCCTAGGAGACCTGTATGCCCAACAATCCCGAAGCCCACATCCGCATCGTCAACACCCCGGACTTCCGGGAAGGATATGCCAACTCCGTCCAGGTGCGGGTCAGCGTGTGGGACTTCCTTTTGATTTTCGGCCGCCTGCACCAGCAGACCCCGTCCGAAGTGGAAATCCATCACTTCCAGGGAATTTATCTCAGCCCCCAGCAGGCCAAGGCGTTGCTCAAGATCCTGGAGCAGAACGTTGTGCAGTATGAGAAAGCCTTTGGAGAAATCAAGCTCGATGCAACGGCGACGCAGTTTGAGGGAACGGTGAACTAAGATTGGTAATTGCCAATCTCAAAAAATGCCTTCCTCCCCGCCATCCCGTCTGCAAGCCTTTGTCATTATCTTCATCGCCATTCTGCTCCTACATGCTCCGCTGCTACGGCTGCCTTTTTTTTGGGATGAAGCCGGATTCTACGTTCCCGCTGCTCATGATCTATTGCAATTTCACAGCGTCATTGCGCATACCACCATCGACACCGGGCATCCGCCGCTGCCCGCCGCTTACCTCGCGCTGTGGTTCACCCTGGCAGGATGGAAACCTGCCGTGGCCCGCATCGCCATGCTGCTGCTGGCGGCCTTCGCCCTGACAAATGTCTTTTTGCTGGCCCGGCGTGTGGCCAATCACGGAGTGGCGGTCGCTTCGACGGCCGCCACTGCAATCTATCCGGTCTTCTTTGCGCAGAGTTCCCTTGCCCATGCCGATCTTCCGGCGGCAGCCTTCGCGCTATGGGGCATCCGGCTGGGCATCGAGCGCCGCCTGTGGATGAGCCAGCTTGCTCTCTCGCTAGCGGTGCTCAGCAAAGAAACCGCAATCATCATTCCGGCGGCGCTGGCGTTGTGGGAACTGCTTCCCGGACTCGATACAGACGGCAATCCGAAAGAGAACCGCTGGCAGCGCGCCCTGATTCGCATGACGCCGCTGCTGCCTCTGGCCTGCTGGCTTCTCTATCATCGCCACGCGACCGGCCGCTTTTTTGGAAACGCGGAGTTCTTCCAATACAACGTCACCTCGGCCCTCAGCCCATTGCGCTTCCTACTCGCTCTGCTGCACCGGACGTGGCACCTGCTGGGCATCATGAACATGCTGGTCATGACCGGGGCCACCCTCGCGGCCATGTGGTTCCTGCCAGTCAGCGACGATGGCCACGAACGGACACGCATCGCCATTCCCATACAGATACAGTTCGCCTGCATCATGCTCGCGCATCTGCTTGCATTCTCGCTTGTAGGTGGGGCACTGCTGACGCGTTATCTGCTGGCTGCCTATCCGCTGGTGATCATCATTGGAATGTCGACGCTGCGCCGCCGCCTCGCTCAGTGGCAGTGGCCGGCAGCCGGAGTTATCGCGCTCTTCGCATTGGCGCTGTTCGTCGATCCACCCTACAAGTTTGCCCCGGAAGACAACCTTACTTATAAGGATTTCGTTGAGCTGCACGTCCGCGCCGCCACCTTCCTGCAGCAGCACGAGCAGGACGCAGCCATTCTTACCGCCTGGCCGGCCACGGATGAGCTTTCCCGTCCCTGGCTCGGCTATGTGAAATCTCCCTTGCCCACCGTGGCCGTCGAGAACTTCACCGTAGAGGAAATCTATAAAGCCCGCCAGATGCGCAACCGGTATCAGGTAGCCTATCTCTTCTCTACCAAGTACAACCAACCCACACGGTTTCTTTCGCGCTGGTGGGAAGGCGCCCACCGCCGCTACTTTGATTACCATACTGACGTCGATCCGGAGGCAGCCGCCGAGTTCCTGGGAGGCAGTATCGTCTTTCTGGCGCGCAAGAAGGCTGAGTGGGTGGCAGTGGTGGAAATCGAAGGCAGTCAGCAATCAGCAGTGAGCAGTCAGCCGAGAGGAAGCAGTCAGCATTCAGCCAGGAAACATTCCTTAGGGAATCAAGGAATACTTTGACTCATAGAAGCCACTTCCCGGGTCCGTTGTATAATCCTGCCCATCATGAAGTTCAGAAAGCCAATTCTGCTCTTGACCCTACTGGTTTCGATGGCTGCCGTCGCTGACACAGTTCATAAAGTCCTTCCTGGAGAAGCAGCGAGCCATTTAGTTAATTGGGTCGGCCCAATCTATCCTAATATGGCGAGAATTGCTCATATTCAGGGGACTGTCGTACTCCGGGTCACCATCTCTGAATCTGGAACAGTAACGGCGGTCAATGTTATCTCCGGCTACGCGATTTTGTCCCAGGCCGCCATCGATGCGGTGAAGAAGTGGCGATATCGGCCGTTTCGGGTGGAAGGCAAACTTGCCACGATCCAGACAATCGTCATAGTTCCATTGGCTCCGGAAGACCCAATCGATTTGGAAAGACTTAAAAAAGAAGATGAAGCCTCGGGCCGCTATTCCAAAATCATGGAGATCTGCAGACAGCAGGTCAAAGACCGTGAGCTGGAAACCGCTGAGAAGACATGCAAACAAGCCATCGCCATCTCCTCTGAGCTTGCTCCAATGCGTCAGCTGGAAAGAGTTGACCCCTACCAACAAACCGGCCATGCGCTCTTCATGCAGCGTAAATTCGCTGAGGCGCTGGAAAACTATCAGCAGGAGTTGCGTCTCGGGGAAAAATGCATGGACCCCTATGATGCAGATCTCGCTGCAGCGCAATACCACGTTGCCAACGGACTATGGCGCACAGGACGCGCGGCGGAAGCCCACAGCTTCTATGGAAAATCCGAGAGCACTTACAAATTGGCGATCGAACACATGGATCCGGCCTACACGAAAAATGGATACTTCCGGAGGCTCAAGCTGGTGCTTGGCGACCACTCTGCCATGTTGCGCCAGATCGGGGAAACAGCCAAAGCAAAAGCACTCGAGAAAGAAGCTGCAACGATTGTGGTCAGGACCGATTTGCAGCGAGACTGATATTTACGCGTTCCGTAGCTGGTTAAGCACCGGCTGGCCACCGGATGCGTGCATCTTCACCGCCGGCATTCACGCAACGCACGCGATCACGTTCCTCCGAGTGCAGCGGAGCCGCTTCCTCGCCGCTACGCGACTCGGAATGACAACCGATCTATGGTACGTCATCCGATCACCAGATCGCCAGATTTTTTATTCCTCTCCAGCAATAATCCACTTTGCAAATTGCAATTTTCCTGTGCACGGAATAGTTTGACTTTCCCCGCTGGCAGCCATACGATTCAATCAACTACCCGGCAAAATCGGATGTCAATTTAATCCTGGGGTGAAGGTCTTATGAGCTTACGTGATTTTATTTCCAAGCAGTTTATCGACGTCATCGACTGGACGGAGCCGGACAACGGCATCCTGGCCTATCGCTATCCCATGCAGGACCGCGAAATCCAGAACGGCGGCCAGCTTACGGTGCGTGAATCGCAGCTTGCGGTCTTCGTGAATGAAGGCAAGGTGGCCGACCAGTTCACACCCGGTCTGCATAAGCTCACGACCAATACCCTGCCTGTCCTCACCTATCTGAAGAACTGGGACAAACTGTTCCAATCACCGTTCAAGTCCGACGTCTATTTCTTCTCCACGCGCATGCAGACCGACCAGCATTGGGGAACGCCACAGCCCATTACCATTCGCGACAAGGAATTTGGCGCAATCCGGCTGCGGGCTTTTGGAATTTATTCCTACCATCTGGCGGACGCGCAGACCTTTTACACCAAGGTGAGCGGCACCCGCGAGCAGTACATGGTGGCTGACCTGGAAGGCCAGCTTCGCAACACCATCATCGGCACTCTGACCAGCGTCTTTGCCCAGAGCAACGTGCCATTTCTCGATCTGGCCGCCAATCAACAGCAACTGGGGCAGGCCGCGGCCGAGCAGCTTAAGCCCGGTTTCACCGCGCTGGGCCTGGCCCTCGATACGTTTGTAGTTGAGAACCTTTCACTGCCCGACGAACTGCAGAAGATCCTCGACCAGAAGATCAGCATGACGATGGTGGGCGACATGAACCGCTATACCCAGTTCCAGGTGGCGCAAGCCATGCCTATCGCGGCCGCCAATGAAGGCGGTGGCGGCGCCGGATTGGGCGCCGGTCTGGGCGTTGGTATGGGGATGGCCCAGGCGATGATGGGCGCCATGCGCCAACCGGGTGCTCCACCGGAAGCTGCACCCGCCGGAGGGGGCGCGCCTGCGGCGACCGCGGCCGCCGGTGCGGGCGCGAAGTTTTGCATGGAATGCGGTCAGTCGATGCCGCGCGCCGGCAAGTTTTGCCCGTCGTGCGGAAAACCACAATCCTAGTGCTGCGACCGGGAAGTTTGGTAAATCATCGTAGATCGGGACATCTGGACATCGGTGAATCGGGACATCGAAAGACATAATTGATGACGGGAATCGAATGGGTGGTTGAGGCCTACGGCTGCCGGCCGGATGACCTCAGCAACCTCCAAATCATCCAGGCACTTTTCGAGCGGGTCGTGCGGGAACTGAACTTGCATCCGTGCGGCGCGACGCAGTGGCAGCAGTTCCCACAATCCGGGGGCATCACCGGCCTTTGCCTGCTCTCCGAATCCCACTTGGCCTGCCATACCTTTCCCGAATTCGGCTCACTGTGCTTGAATCTTTTCTGCTGCCGTCCGCGGCCGGAATGGGATTTTGAAAGCTGTCTGCGGCAGATGCTGGGCGCGGAAGTCATTAACATTCGCCGGCTGGAGCGAAGCTACATCGGCCCTGAAGGAACAACGGCTGCGGCAAAATCCATTTCCGGGGGCCTGTACACCGGTGACTGAACGCACATCGAACTGCCCTAACTGTGGAGCGCCGGTTTCGTTCAAGTGGTCGAGCAGCGTACAAACCGTCTGCGAATACTGCAAATCGATTCTGGTGCGTAACGACGTCGATCTGCAGAAAGTCGGGCAGGTTGCCGACCTTCCCCCTGACAGCTCGCCCATCCAGATGATGACCGAGGGCCAGTACGGCACCCATTCTTTCGTCGTTGCAGGCCGCATCATTTATGAATATGACCAGGGTTCCTGGAATGAATGGCATTTCGTGATGAATGACGGCACCGACGGCTGGCTCTCTGACGCCCAGGATGAATACATCGTGACCTTCCGCGCCAACGTCACCTCCGGCTTGCCGGCGGAAAAAGACGCCAAACTGGGGACGGTCTATCAATGGAATAAAGTCAGCTACATGGTGACCTCACGCACGCTGGCGCACTATCGCGGCGTGGAAGGCGAGTTGCCGTTTCAGTACTGGGACAAAACCGCCGTGGTCTTCATCGACCTGAAATCCGACCACGGCGAATTCGCCACCCTCGATTACAGTGACGGCGATCCGGTCCTGTACACAGGGAAGGCCGTAGACTTTGACGATTTGCGGCTTTCCAATATCCGCAAATTTGAGGGATGGTAATGGTCCTCTCCGGTCCGAAGAAGGAAGTTCCGGCGGTTGCTGTGCGCTCGGTCACCTGTCCGGGCTGCGGCGGCGCCGTGACCATTCGATCGTTCGGCAGCGCCGTCAACGTAGTCTGCGGAAGTTGCCATTCCGTTCTCGATGCGCAGGATCCCCAAGTCAAGATTCTGCAGAAATTCAAAGACGCTATCCGGCAGAACCCGCTGCTGCCTCTAGGTTCGCGCGGCAAAATCCGCGGCATTCTCTTTGAGATCATCGGCTTCCAGCATCGCCAGATCGAGGCCGATGGCCAAGTCTACGGATGGGGCGAATATCTACTCTTCAATCCCTACCAGGGCTTTCGCTACCTCACAGAGTTCTCCGGACACTGGAATTTCATAGCTCCTCTGCGCACGCTGCCCCAGGCGCACACGCCCGGCGCCCAAAGCGACCGCTTCTATCTGGGCGAGCGTTATAAGCACTTCCAGACCGCCACCGCCAAAACAACGTTTGTCCTGGGAGAGTTCCCATGGCAGGTGCGTGTGGGCGAGACCGCTGAGGTCACCGATTACGTCTCGCCGCCTCGCGTGCTCTCCACCGAGGTTTCTTCCGACAAGGAAATCAACTGGTCGATGGGCGAGTACATCACCGGCACTGACATATGGCAGGCGTTTGGTCTCAAAGACCAGCCGCCCCCAGCCGTCGGTGTTTACGAAAACCAGCCTTCGCCCTTCGGTAGCCAGCCGCGCAAAATCTGGCGTTACTGCGGCCTGCTGTTGGGGCTGGCGTTGCTGCTGTGGATTTTCCATCTGTCCACGGCCCACAGGCAGCAGGTGTTCTCAGAAGCCTTTGTGTTCGACCCGGCCGCCAATGAGGCTTCCTTCGTCACCGCTCCGTTTGAGTTCGAAGGGGCTTCCACGGTGCAGGTCGATACCGCCGCCAGCCTGCACAACCAGTGGATCTTCATTAACTTCGCCCTGGTCAACGAAGAAACCGGCAAGGCCTATGACTTCAGCCGCGAGGTCAGTTACTACGGCGGCGTAGACGAGGGCGAATCTTGGACCGAAGGCTCGCCGCGTGACTCCGTGACCCTGCCACGGATACCCGCCGGAAAATACTTCCTGCGCATCGAACCGGATGGCGATCACACCTTGGGCAAAATCGGCTATTCGGTGGCCGTCATCCACGATGTGCCCAATTCCACGTGGTTCCTGATCGCCGCGCCCCTGCTGCTGCTGCCCGCGATCTTTACCACCTGGCGGTCGATCGGTTTTGAGCACCGGCGCTGGCAGGAAAGCGACCACGCCCCTGCCACTTCCAGTTCTAGCAGCGACGGAGACGACAGCGAATGATGAATCCTAAGCTCTATCTCTTTTACGGTCTGACGGTAGTGGGCCTGATGGGGTTTGCCCAGTATGCCGGCTGGAGCCTGGCCAGCGTGAACGAGGCCAAGGTCATTCCCCGCTCGGTCCGTGATAATCCCGGCTCCTACCGCTCAGTCTACAGTTCGTATCATCATTACACCGGAGGAAAATAATGGACCTCAATCTCGTACTGCACAACCTTGTGAACGCCCTGGTGTTTGCGCTGGTAGGCATTGTAATTTTTGTCCTGGCGTTTTTGATCATGGACAAGCTCACCCCCTACCATCTATGGAAGGAAATCGTGCAGGAGCATAATACGGCCCTGGCCATTCTGGTGGGCGCCATGTCGATTGGACTCTGCATCATCATTGCCGCTGCCGTACACTAGTCCGTGGCAGTTCTCCTGTTTATCTCCATCCTGCTAATCGCCGCCTGCGGTCTGATCTACGAACTGATCGCGGGCACGGTCGCCAGCTATCTGGTAGGGGATAGCGTCTTTCAGTTTTCCACGGTTATTGGCTGCTACCTGTTCGCTATGGGGATTGGCAGCTTTCTTTCCCGCTTCATCCGCCGGGGCCTCGCCTACCGCTTTATCTGGATCGAATTGCTGGTGGCCGTAGTGGGCGGCTTTTCATCCAGTCTGCTGTTTCTGGCCTTCGCCTTCACCCAGGGATTCCAGATCTTTCTTTATCTGCTGGTCACGATGGTAGGCGTGCTGGTGGGCCTGGAAATCCCGCTGCTCATGCGTATCATCCGCCACCGCTATCAGTTTCATGACGTGGTTTCCCATGTGCTCACCTTTGACTACATCGGCGCGTTGCTGGCCTCCATCCTGTTCCCGGTGGTCATGGTGCCCCGGCTGGGGCTGGTGCGCTCCGCGCTATTTTTCGGCGTGGTCAACGCAGCGGTGGCCCTATGGAGCACCTTCCTGTTCAAGGCCCAGTTGCCGTCGCCCCGCCGCCTGCAGGCGGCCTGCATCGCCACGGTGGTGCTGATGAGCGTATCGCTGGCCGAGGGCCATCGCATCACCGGGCTGGCCGAAGAAAACATCTACTCCGATGAAATCATCTTTTCACGGGACACACACTACCAGCACATCGTGCTCACCCGCTGGAAAGACGACCTGCGGCTGTTTCTAAATTCTCACCTGCAATTCAGCTCCCGCGACGAATACCGCTACCACGAATCGCTGGTGCATCCCGGACTCGCCGCCGTACCCGCGCCCCGGCGCGTGCTGGTGCTCGGCGGCGGTGACGGACTGGCCGTGCGTGAAGCCCTGAAGTATCCACAGATCGAGAGCATTACACTGGTCGATCTCGACCCGGAAATGACCCACATTTTTTCGACCAACCCTTTTCTGACGGCGCTAAACCAGAAGTCGTTTCTGTCACCCAAAGTCCACATCACCAACGCCGATGCTTTTCTGTGGCTCGATTCCTCCAAAGACATTTTCGATTTCATCATCGTCGACTTCCCCGACCCGACCAACTATTCACTGGGTAAGCTCTACACCACCGTCTTCTACGCGGCGCTCTCCCATCATCTGAGCCAGCAGGGCATGTTCGTGGTGCAAAGCACCTCACCCATGTTTGCCCGCAAATCTTTCTGGTGCATCGAAGAGACCATCCGCCAGGCGGGATACAAGACATATCCGTACCATGTGTACGTTCCCTCCTTCGGGGAATGGGGATTCGTGCTGGCCGCGCGCCATGAATACACGCGCCCCGCATCCCTGCCCCATGGACTTCGCTTCCTCGACCTGCAAGGACTGCCCGCCATGTTCGACTTCCCGCCGGATATGGCCCGCATCGATATGCCCGCAAATCACCTGAACGACCAGGTGCTGGTGCGGTCCTATGACCACGAATGGCGGGAGATCAGTCATTGAAAACAAAACGCACCACGCGGCGTGAATTCTGCGCCCTGGGCGCCGCCGCCCTGGTTGGTATGTCGCTCAAATCCGAGCGCTCCATCGAAGGCTCGTTCGTCAACGACTCATTTCAACTGGGGCACATGCTCCGTGACCGGGCGCAATTCCCGGCAGTGCTTGAAACCATCCGCATTCCGGTGGTCATCGTCGGCGGCGGCATGGCCGGCCTGAGCGCCGCATGGCGCATGAACAAACGTGGCTTCACCGATTTCACCCTGCTGGAGATGAACCGCCAGCCGGGCGGCAATTCCCGCTGGGGCGAGAACCAGGTCACGGCCTATCCCTGGGCGGCGCACTATGTCCCGGTACCCGGCAAGCAGGCGGAATACGTGCGCGAGCTGTTCGCCGACCTTGGAGTGCTCAAGCCCGATGGCCATTGGGAAGAACGCTATCTATGCTTCACCCCCCAGGAGCGGCTGTTTCTATACGGCCACTGGCAGGAAGGCATAGAACCAGCCACCGGATTGACACCCACGGACCGCGAACAGTTCCAGCGCTTCGCCGATCTGACCGGCGAGCTGCGCGGCAGCGGCGGGTTTACCATTCCTATGGAACAAGGCCGCTCGGCAAAACACGCACCACTCGATCGCATCTCGTTTGGAACCTGGCTCAGCCAGAACGGATTCACTTCCAAACCGCTGCTCTGGTATGCAAACTACGCCTGCCGTGACGATTACGGCGCGCTGGCCGCCGACACCTCAGCCTGGGCCGGACTGCACTATTTTTCTTCCCGTGAAAGCGAAGAGAAAGGCCCGTTCACCTGGCCTGAAGGCAATGGATGGATTGCCCGCCAGTTGCTGGCCCGCGTTGGCCGCTTCATCCAGCCGGACGCGATGGTCCACCGCATCCAGCGCAACCGCAACGAGTTTCGCGTCTTCGCCGGGGCCAAGGAATTCCGCTGCCGTTGCGTGATCTTCGCCGCTCCCACGTTCCTCGCTCCATATCTCATCGAAGGCGCTCGCCCTCTGCGCGACTTTCAGTATTCCCCATGGCTCACCGCCAACCTCACACTGGATTCCATCCCCGGCGGCCAGGGCGATGAGGTGGCATGGGACAACGTAGTCATGGATTCACCCATGCTCGGCTATGTGGACGCCATGCACCAGTCGCTGCGCACCGTGGCCGATAAAAGTGTCTGGACATTTTATTGGGCGCTGGCCGAAGGCTCTCCGGCGGCCAATCGCGCCATGCTCCTGGAAAAGCACTGGAGCTGGTGGAAAGAAGCCATCCTGCATGACCTGGAGCGCGTACACAAAGACATTCGCAAGTGCGTCTCCCGCATCGACGTGATGCGCATGGGGCACGCCATGGTGCGACCCGCTGTAGGCGCAATTTTCTCGGAAGAGCGGCGGGCGCTGCAGCATCCTAAACCGGGAGATGGCCTGCTGTTTGCAAACTCTGACCTCAGCGGCATTTCAATCTTCGAAGAGGCGCAGTACTGGGGTGTAACGGCGGCCGACCGGGCGCTGCATATCGCGGGACGGTAACCAAAGGCTTCACCACGGAGTCTCGGAGAAAAGTGAGAACAGGTACTTGGTATTTGGTACTCGGTATTTGGTTCATCGGGAAGACCACGCGCCTTGCCAGGTTCTGCAATTCCGCGATCAGCCACAAATACAAACTACCAAGTACCAAATACCTTGTTGAATTCCCAAAGCGCTTGCGCAATCTGCCGCTTTGCGATGGAATAGTTCCTTGACTTCCAAAACCGACCATCGTTCTCTGCTGGCGAACGCCCGCCGCATCATCGTCAAGGTGGGTAGCGGCGTGGTGTGCAATGCCGTAAACGAGTTTGACCGGCAGCACATGCTGCCGCTGGTCCGCGACATGGCCGGTCTGGTCAAGGAAGGGCGGCAAGTAGTGCTGGTGAGTTCCGGCGCGGTCACGCTGGGCGCGGCCGAGTTGGGATTGCACCGGGCGCGCCTGGGCGATGCCAGTGTGACCCGGTCGTGCGCGGCCACCGGCCAATGCCGGCTGATGGAAGCCTACGCGCGGGCCTTCCGCCGCCACCAATTGAAGGTTGCCCAGGTGCTGCTTACGGAAGACGATTTCATCGAGTTGCCCCGCTACCAGGCCCTGCGCCAGACATTTGAAAAGCTGCTCAAGCTGGGCGCCGTCCCGGTGGTCAATGAAAATGACACCGTCTCCAACATCTGGACTGACCGTGCTCCGGTCTTCCGCGACAACGACCGCCTGGGCGCGCTGCTGCTCAACAAGCTGGATGCCGATGCGCTGCTGCTGCTTTCCAATGTCGATGGGCTTCTGCACCGGGCAGGTAGCAGGAACGCCCAGGTCATTCCACTGGTCACGGAAATCACCCCGGAAATCCGTCAACTAGTCTCCGGCATTTCTTCGATGGGGCGCGGAGGCATGGCCGCCAAGCTCGACGCCGCCGAGATTGGCATGAAGGCCGGCGGGCTGGTGGTGATTGCCAACGGCAAGACTCCGAAGATCGTCGAAAAAGTGTTCCACGGGGAAGAGCATGGCACCGTCTTTCTTCCCGGTACCCGCATCGCCGGCAAGAAGCGCTGGCTGGCGTTCGCTTCGGCCGTCCGTGGAGAGGTAACGATCAACGCCAATGCCAAAAGCGCCCTCACAGAAAGCCACGCCAGCCTGTTGATCTCTGGCGTCACCGCCTTGGAAGGAAACTTTGCTTCCGGGCAGGTGATCGCGGTGAAAGATGCCGAAGGCCGTTCGGTTGGGCGCGGAATCGCCGCCTGCGGCAGCCAGCAACTGGCCGGGCTGCTCAAGGGCGAAGGCGCGTTAAAGGGATTGCTGATTCGCAGGGAGAATTTCTTGCTCGAAGATGTAACCTAAGTACTTGAAGAATTCGGCTGTAACGCTGAACGCAAGGTCCCTCGCGCCTACTCGCGCGCTGAAGAAAACGCGCGCTCCTAACGGCACTCGGGATGACGACGCTCTTTAAGATGTCAGATGTGTCTTAAAATGAACACAAATAGTACAGTCACCCAATCCGAATCGATTCACCCTCAAGTAGAACACGCTCGCAAGGCCGCACGCGCTTTGGCGGGCTTAAGCGGAAGCGAACGCAACCAGTTGCTGCTGGCCGCTGCTGCTGCGATGGAATCGCACTCCTCTGAAATCGTCATTGCCAATCGGGAAGACTGTGAAGCGCTGGCGCCCGCGGTGGCGGCAGGCTCAGTCGCGCAGGCGCTGGCCCACCGGCTGCGCACCAGTCCCGCTGGTGTCAAGGAGATGGCGGCCCGTGTTCGTGACGTGGCTACCCTGGAAGATCCTCTCGCGCATATCATCGCCACCACCGAACTGGATGAAGGACTGGTGCTCGATAAAGTCGCTTGTCCGCTGGGTATCATTGCCGTGGTCTTCGAATCGCGTCCCGATGTCGTGCCGCAGGTGGCATCCCTGGCAATCAAATCAGGCAATGGACTGGTGCTAAAGGGCGGCGCCGAGGCCCGGCACACCAACCGCGTGCTGGTTTCGATCTGGCATGAAGTGCTGGCCGCTCATCACCCTGGTCTGGAGCGGGCAATATGCCTGTTCGAAGACCGCGCCGGCGTCATGGCGCTGCTGCAAATGCAACGGGAAATCGATCTGGTCGTCCCCCGAGGCTCGACTGAATTCGTAGACTTCGTCTTCCGCAACAGCCGCATTCCGGTGCTTGGCCACGGTAGTGGAATCTGCCATATCTATGTCGATTCCACCGCGGAGCCGGGCATGGCCTGCAAAGTCGTTCTCGACTCCAAGACCCAATATCCGGCGGCTTGTAATTCCGTCGAGAAGGTCCTGGTGCATGCAGAGATCGCCGGCCGGCTTCTTCCAGAGTTGGTGCGGGAGCTGGAAGCCGCAGGCGTGGAAGTGCGCGGCTGCGAACGCACCCGGCAGTTGTGTGGCAATCCGGCGATCAAGGCCGCCACCGAAGACGATTGGAGCGCGGAATACGGCGATCTGATCGTGACCCTCAAAGTGGTCGATGATCTTGAGGCCGCCATGGCCCACATCGACCAATACGGATCACGGCATACCGAGTGCATCATCACCGAAGATGCCGGCGCCGCCGCCCGCTTCCTGGATGAAGTAGACGCCGCCAGCGTCTTTCACAACGCCTCCACCCGCTTCGCCGACGGTTTCCGCTATGGCCTGGGCGCCGAAATCGGCATCAGCAACAGTAAGCTGCATGCGCGAGGCCCCGTAGGCATCGAAGGGCTGCTGACCTACAAATACAAACTGCGAGGTAGAGGACAGGTCGTTTCCGACTACGTAGCGGGAAAGCGGAAATTCATCCACCGGAAGAACCACCGCGCAGAGACGTAGCTCGTTACGTCTAAAGGCCGGCGGACGAATTTCCATCGCTACCATATGTCATAATCTACGAAGTCGCACCGCAGACTGTCCGCCTGCTGAGAGTATTACACGGGGCCCAGACTTGGCCGAAATGACAAGTCTTCTTAGAGCCAGTTTTCACTGGTCTCAACGCCACGTTTCTAGCGCGCCGCTGCACTTCTGTGGAGTCCCATCAGGGACAGGTGATAGTAGCCCGGCACAGGTTTGATATATCCTTAGTCTGGCCTTGGGCCGTGGATCGACCGTCTGGAGGACGCTCCAATGCAGATTCCATCGAAGGACCGGCTGACACAACCGCTCATCCGTGAAAATGGCGTACATCGTTCCGCTACCTGGGAAGAGGCGCTGGGCCGGGTGGCCGAAGGCTTCCGCAAGGCTGCACAGCGCGGGCCGCAATCCTTTGGCATGTTCAGTTGTTCCAAAACCACCAACGAACTGAACTACGTTGCCCAGAAGTTTGTGCGCTCGGTGATCGGGACAAACAATATCGACAGTTGCAACCGTACTTGACACGCTCCCAGCGTCGTCGGTCTGGCGACAGTATTCGGGGCGGGCGGCGGCACCAGTTCCTATAGTGAGATCGAAGAGGCGGAGGTGGTCCTACTGTGGGGATCGAACGCCCGCGAGACGCACCCCATCTTCTTTCATCATGTGTTGAAAGGCATACACAACGGAGCGCGGCTCCACGTGGTCGATCCGCGGCGCACTAGTTCTGCCGAGTGGGCAGACGTGTGGCTGGGCCTCGAAGTAGGTTCCGACATCACTCTGGCCAACGCCATGGGCCGCGAGATCATCGCCGCCGGTCTGGTCAACCGGAAGTTTATCGAGCATTCCACCAGCGGCTTTGCAGCCTATAAGGCTTGCGTTGAGAAATACACGCTGGAGCGCGCCGAGCAGGAAACCGGAGTGCCCGCCAATGTCGTCCGCGACACGGCCCATGCTTATGCTAAAGCCGCCAAGGCACAGATCTGCTGGACCCTGGGCATCACCGAACACCACAACGCAGTCGACAACGTTCTCGCGCTCATTAATCTTGCCCTGCTGACCGGCCATGTCGGCCGCTATGGCAGCGGACTGAATCCGCTGCGCGGGCAAAACAACGTGCAGGGTGGCGGCGATATGGGCGCAATTCCCGACCGCTTCCCCGGTTTTCAGCACGTGGAAAACGACGAGCTGCGGGCCAAGTTCGAAAACGCTTGGGGCATGAAGCTGCCCGCTAAACGTGGCTGGCACCTGAGCCACATGTTCGAGGCCATGGAGCGGCGCGAGTTGACCACGCTTTACGTGCTGGGCGAAAACCCTGCCGATTCCGAGGCCGACCGCCACCGGGCACTTAAACTGCTGGGCGGTCTCGAATTCCTGGTCGTCCAGGACCTCTTCTATACGAAGACCGCAGAGCTGGCGCACGTAGTGCTTCCCGCAGCCGCCGGATGGTGCGAAACCGAGGGCACCGTGACTTCCAGCGAGCGGCGTGTGCAGCGCGTCCGCCGCGCCGTGGCCCCGCCGCCCGGCGTGCGTGACGACATGGAAATCATCTACGATCTGGCGCGGCGCATGGGCCATGACTGGGGAACGCCCAACTCCGAAGGAATCTGGAATGAGATGCGCAAGCTCAGCCCCATGCACGGCGGCATGAGCTACCGGCGGCTGGAAGAATTGAGTGGGATCCAGTGGCCTTGTTATGACGAGTCCCATCCCGGTGAGATGTACCTGCATGGCCGGTTGTGGAGCGATCCTCTGATCGGGCCACGGGCGCCATTCAGCGTGGTCGAATTCGATCCGCCGGTGGACCGCCTGGATGAAAGCTATCCCATCCGCCTCACCACCGGCAGGCGTCTCGATTCCTACAATTCAGGCGTACAGTCGGAGCGCTTCTCTTCCCCGCTTCGTCACGGCGAATCGCTGGATCTCTCGCCTGAGGATGGAAAGCGTTACCAGCTCAAAGCCGGTGAAAAAGTACGGATCACTTCGCGGCATGGCTCCGTCATCGCGCCGGTGCGCTTTGACTCAGGGCTGCGGCCCGGCCTGGCGTTCTTGACGCCCCACTTCCACGATCAGGTGGCCACCAACGATCTTACGGTGGAAACTTATGACGTGAAATCCGGCACTTCGGAATTCAAGGCTACTGCCATTCGCATAGAAAAGTGTGAAGAGGTGGGTGTGAGGAGCGGACATTAAACCCATTCACCGCAAAGGGCGCTAAGGACGCCAAGGAAATCAGCGTAAATCAGCGGCAACACAGGAGACACCGATTTGGACCTTCATCTAACGACGGCACAAGCCACCCCCGACGAGCAAGCCGCCGTCGACGCCGAGCTGGGCGCGCCGCATTCCGGATGGAGTGGCGGTCCACGGCACATCGAAGACGACGGACACGCCGCCTTCGGCGGCCAGCAGGTGCGCGCCGAACGCCACCGTCTGCTGCCGGCTCTGCATGCCGTTCAATCGCACATCGGCTGGATCAGCCACGGGGCCCTGAACTACATCGCCACTCGCCTGAACATCGCGCCCGCTGAAGTGTACGGCGTGGCTTCTTTTTACGGAATGTTCTCCCTCTCGGAGAAGCCTCTGGTCGTAGTCCATGTCTGCGACGATATCGGCTGTGTGGCCCGTGGAGCTGAATCACTTTGCAAAGAGCTCGAAAGCAAGCTGGGCCCGGCGGGCTCGCCTTGCATGAGTGGACGGGCAACTTGGCAGCGTACCGCGTGTCTGGGATTGTGCGAACGCGCGCCCGCAGCCCTGGTTTCAGCCGCCGGCAAGACTCCGGCCGAACGTGTACTGGCCCCGGCGCAAGCGGCTCCTGTCGTCTCCCTGCTCAACGACGCAATCGAAGGCCGTCTTCCGAAAGAACCTGATACTCTCGACACCAAGCTGTCGGCGCCCCAGGCCGGCTCACCGCAATTGCGCCTGCTGCGGCGTGTAGGAACTGTCGATGCTACTCAAATCAGCGGCTATCAGAAACACGGAGGCTATGAAGGATTGCGCAAGGCCCTGGAGATTGGCCCCGAGGGTGTGCTCCGTGAGATGGCCGCTTCACGGCTTCTGGGCCGGGGCGGCGCGGCCTTCCCTACAGCCAAGAAATGGGAAGCCTTGCACACCCAACGCCATCTGGGGCGCAAACACTACATCATCTGCAACGCCGACGAATCCGAGCCGGGCACATTCAAAGATCGCGTTTTGATGGAAGGCGATCCGTTTGCGGTAATCGAGGGCATGACCATTGCGGCCTTGGCCACCGGCGCGCACAAGGGATTCATCTTTCTGCGCGGCGAGTATCCGCTGGCCGGGGAACGCATCACGCACGCCCTTGCCGGCGCTCGTCAAAGCGGCATGCTGGGCGCCAACATCATGGGCCGCGCCTTGCAGTTCGACATCGAGTTGCGGCGCGGCGCCGGCGCCTACATCTGCGGCGAAGAGACCGCGTTGTTCAACTCCATCGAAGGCTATCGTGGCGAGCCGCGCAACAAGCCTCCCTTCCCTACGCAGTCAGGCGTCTTCCGCCAGCCGACGGTGGTCAACAACGTGGAAACGCTGGCCAACGTACCTGACATTATCCGCGAAGGCGGAGCGGCCTATGGCAAGATCGGGACCGAGAATTCCGCCGGCACCCGTCTCTTCTGCCTTTCCGGACACATCGCGCGGCCCGGCGTTTACGAAGTGGCCATGGGCGTGACCTTGCGCCATGTCATCGAACTGGCGGGCGGCGTGGGCGGCAATGGCCGACTACAGGCGGTGCTGCTGGGCGGCGCAGCCGGCGCGTTTGTTACTCCCCAGGAACTCGACACTCCACTGACGTTCGAAGGTACGCGCGCTATCGGCGCAACCCTGGGCTCGGGCGTAATCATGCCGTTTGACGACTCGGTGGACCTGAAACAGGTCCTGCTGCGCATCGCATCGTTTTTCCGGCACGAGACATGCGGACAGTGCGTCCCCTGCCGCGTGGGTGTGGTGCGCCAGGAAGAGGCCCTGCTGCGTCTCGTAAGCGGGAAGACCATCGGCTCAGCCGGTGATGAAGTCAGCTCCGTGCGCGAAATGGGACAGGCCATGCGCGATGCCTCCATCTGCGGGCTAGGCCAGACCGCATCGAGCGCCATTGAATCAGCCTTGCAGCGATGGAGATTGTTTTGATGGGAGCAATTGGCAGTTAGCAGTTAGCCATTAGCCGTTAGCCGTTAGGCACCAGCGATGGAGATCGTTTTTCATGAGAGGCTCTGACTTTTTAAGTTCCCCAACACGGTGTCATCCTGAGTGCGAAGCACGAAGGACCCCGGGAATGCCGGCTTTATCGAGAAATTTTCAAGGCATTTCAACGACGTTCGCGCTACCCTCTCGACGGAATCACAAGGCCACAGCGGAACACTCAACACAACCACAGCGAGGGAGGTTCTTTTCATGAATAAAGCCGCATCCCCAGCAGAGCCGGCTGAGCAGCCCAATCCGCTCATTCCCCTTCCACGCGGCCCTGTACCCAAAGCTCCCTCTGCACCCGCGCCCCGCCAGATCGAGATCAAGATCGACGGCCAGTCCGTTTCCGTTCCCGAGGGCTCGACCATCATTGACGCCACGCGCAAACTGGGCGTCGACACGCCCACGCTGTGCTTTCTCGAAAGCCTGACGCCGGTGAACGTCTGCCGCGTGTGTGTGGTGGAACTGGAAGGCTCGCGCACCCTGGCGCCCGCCTGCTCCCGCAAGGTTGAGCCGGGCATGTCGGTCAAGACCGATTCAGAGCGTGTGCGCTTGAGCCGCAAGATCGTGCTCGAATTCCTGGCATCTTCCGTCGATGTTTCGACCGCCCCGGCCTTCAAGGGATATATGGAACGCTATGGCGCGAAACCGGAACGGTTCGGCGAGACCCGCGCCACCGTGGCCCAGCCGGTGAAGATCGACAACGACCTCTATGTGCGCGACTACTCCAAGTGCATTCTCTGCTACAAGTGCGTGGAAGCCTGTGGCGTAGACGCGCAGAACACCTTCGCCATCGCCGTCGCCGGACGCGGCTTCACCGCCCACATCGCCACGGAATTCGACGTGCCCCTGCCCGATTCGGCGTGCGTATATTGCGGCAACTGTATTGGCGTGTGTCCCACCGGGGCCCTGATGTTCAAGCGTGAATACGACATGCGCGAAGCCGGCACGTGGGATGAATCCCGCCAGACGGCAACCGATACCATCTGCGGCTATTGCGGTGTCGGCTGTACATTGACCGTCAATGAACAGGAAGGCCAGATCGTCGGCGTGACTTCGCCGCTCGACCACAGCGTTACCCACGGCAATCTCTGCATCAAGGGACGGTTCGGGTGGCAGTTCGTGGAGATCGAAGCGGGGAAAAAATAGTTCAAAAGCAATTGGCCGCGAATTCACGCGAATGACGCGCATAGGAGATGGGGCGTCGCTGTTCCTTATGTCCATCGCGAAATATTTTTGAATTCTCGCGTAAACTTTCTCCTGGCAACCCAAGTCCTAAATTCGCGTTTATTCGCGTGAATTCGCGGCTAAAAGCCTTTGCAGTTCATCAAGGCCGCGGACTTCAAGCATGGGCGTTGCCGCAGAGCCACGAGTCGCCCCGGCCCCCGGCTTCCCGAAGCGCCGATTCACCCAGACGTTCTTCAGTCCCAGCGAATTCGCGGGAGCGATGTCGTGATGCAAGCTCTCGGCCGCATGCAACACCTGCTCCTTGCTGATACTCGCGAGTCCGGCCCTCTTGATGGCTTCGTGAAAGTGGTTCAACGCCGGCTTGTAGCTGCCAACCTGCTGCGCCGTGACCACAAACATAAAATCGGTCTTCAGGTGTTCGCGGGTGGCGGCAAACAGATCATCGTCAATGTTCGAGACAATCGCCAGCTTGCAGCGCCTGGAAAGCGATTGCAGCGCGGCCACAGTATCGGGAAACGGCTGCCACTGCTTCAAGGACTCGGCAAAAGCCTGGGCTTCGGCATCCGTGACTGGACGCTCCAGCCGCTTTCCTATTTCTTTGACAGCCTCGGCCAGCACACGGCGATAAGGTAGGTACCCGCCTGACTGGAATTCCGGTTCGATCTCGCTGTACATCTTTAATAGCTCTTCATCGGAAGCGCCGACAAAGAGCGGACGCATCGAGCGCAGCATCCCGCTTTCCCAGTCGATCAGCGTGCCATAGCAATCAAAGGTGATGAGGCGAACTTGTGTGAAATCCATTTGGTTGAGGATATGATGACCGCCGTTCGAGTGTCCAGTTGACAGCAGCTTTGAGCAGTCTTCCGGCCCGCCATTCCATATACAATCTGGATTACAGGGGTGAGGATCACAGGCATGAAACAGCGCTATTCCGTATCGTTGATCACGCCGCTGTGTATTCTCACCTTCATCTTGGTCCTGGGATGTACCGGTTGCGGCAAGCCGCCAATGTTCCACATTGTGGCGCGCGATGAACGGGCGGATGAAAGCGAACGGTACAAGATCTTTCTCCAAGGGCGGGAACTTGGAACGGTCACCGGCAAGGGCACGTTCGAATTCGATGCTGAAGGCCGGAAGGGTGACACTCTCCAGCAGATGCAGCCGGAAATCGAGGTCAGGATACCCTGGGTTTGCGGGTGGGTGAAAACGGATTTCTCCATGTATCTGGCGCGTCCCGACGAGATAAAACGCGCCCGCGCCGATCACCGCGCTATCCAGGCCATAATGCAGTTGTTCTACATTCCGCCGTCCTTCGAGTGGGTCACAATCTTTGTGGATAACCGTGGCGGTCCGCCACAGACGGTTTCGATTGGCGAAAAGCAAGAACAGGTGCCGGTAGGAGCAACACAGAGCGTGCGTTTGCCCTCGGGCAGTTGCGACAAGGCCAAGGATGTGCGCCTCAATGGCGAAATTGTGGCGCTGGTCAACACCCGCCAAACCCTATTGATCGACATCGCGCATTCGCACTGCTACCGTGTCGAGTGGTCGGGCTACGGCTTCGATGACTCTGGCCACGGCAAAACAATCTACCAGCCACACCCCTTCCAGCTCCTGAACAGCAACCCGGACTTCTTTATGGAACCTCTGCCCGGTTCAGTGGTCACCACAGGAGCAGGTACTGTACGCGATACGCTCAAGGACGTAGCCTGCCCGAAGCACAATCGTTAGGCGCAGGCGCGGCTTCCGGTGCAGAGTGGCCAACCTCGAAAGGAAAAACCTGAGGGCGAGAACGTGGGACTAAGCAGAATTCAACTATGGGTCGCCTGGGGCAGTTTTGGAGAGCAAAACCGGGAAACTTCTGCCGAGCACCAAAGCTGCGGGCGTCTCAGCCGCCCGCAATTCTTGAGCAGCGCCGGAGCGCAGAGCCAATCACCTGGTTCGGGACCAGGGGGTCGGAGGTTCAAATCCTCTCTCCCCTACCAATTATTTCAATAACTTACGCGCGATTTCTGGTTTTCCGTCTACGCCACTGTAGGCAAAATTGAGGCTGTGAAAGTCTCACAGATCAACAAGCTCGACTCTCCTGCACAGATGACAGGAAACGTGTTTGGGATTCTCCTATCTTGAATGATCCTCAAGAAGATTGCTCTGTTAAAATCCAATTCGTAGTCAAGCCGTAAACGGCTAGCATGGAACTTGCCAAACTCACACTCGAATATGTTAAAGCGATTACGTGGCCATTGATCGCTGTCATATCAATTTTTGTATTTCGCAAGAGCATTGAAGCTCTGATAAGCAGGATCACGAAAGTTGATGTTTTGGGAGTTTCAGCCGAACTCGGTGAGGTATTGAAGAATCAAGCCGTGCCAAAGGCGTTAACCACGGCTCACGCCACACCAAACGATAAAAAAGGTGCTGGACCGGATCTCGAATTTGCGGTTTCAACGGGCGGGTATTCCAATGATTATCGAGCTATTTTCCTCGTAATTGGCATAGCGAATAAGGGAAGCGTAGATGACCAAGTAGTTGAATGGAAGCTTCATTTCCCCTCAATGGATGTAGAACTCGAGCCAGCCGCAGCACCAGCCAATCTCGTTCCCGGCGTGCCTTGGTGGCCATCTCCTCTGGTCAAAATACACGCCAATGAATTTGTCCAAGGGAGCTTGTTCTTCAGAGGAAGAAAAATACTTCTAGACGAATTGCCTCAGGAGCCGCTCTCAGGACGACTGACTGCTAGGACGCTCCACGGGAAGGAACTCTCGCACGATGTCGTCGTGTATCGCCTTTCAACACTTCGGGCAAACCCTGCCCTGGACCGCTGAGATGTTTCCGGTCACGACTCTTGCAAACTGCTGGATGAACAGCGTCAACATACTCGTCCCAGGAATCCCATAGCCACGTCATAGAGAAATCCTGAAGATATTACACCACTGTGTCAAGCGGTTGTGCGATTAGTGAGCGATTAGTGTGCCTTTGGGTCTCGATTTACAATCGGACATCTATGGATACTCGCTGGGACAACTCCGATCACGTTCCGCTCACTAACGGGCCTTTGATTGTCACTACTCCTCCTGCCGTGCCAAGCGCCAGGCTTGTCGAAAATGGCCAAATCATTGAATTTCTTGTGCCGTTTCCTATGCACATCGTTGATACTCGGTCTTGGACACCGTTGGAGGGCACGCTAAATGCCAAGAAAGTCCTTATTCACAAACCGGTTCCAGTCGTGATGCAACTCCCGCCAGAAGGCCGTCTCGGTAATGAATCACCCGACGCGTTTGCCTGTATCCTGAGGGTGAGTTGTAGCCCAGAACTGCCAAACCCCTCGTATCCTACCGCCGCTGAGTGCTGGCAGCTTGTCGAATCGGTGTTGAACTGGATTCGCGTCAAAGCACGGCACTACTGGTTGTTACATGGGCAGAAAGGGTTCGGGACTCTCTTTCGAGGATCAGTGTTTTCACAAGATGGAACATCCATAAGCCAGAAGAATGTGTCAACTTACGGGCCGAATGTGATTGTTCGCCCTCTTGATGAGTCACTCTGGCTGAGCATCAAGAGTGAGATTGATGGCAAATTACACGTGCCGGTCTCAGAAGCGTTATTCTGCGATGCACTTATCAGCGCAGTCGCTGGCGACGAAATGAAAGCCGTCCTTGAGATGGGAATAGCTGTAGAAGTCGAGATTACCCAACTTTTAACAGAAGCCGCTCACAGTTTGCCGAATACACATCAAAAGCAAAAATTTGCTGCGAAAGGAGAGCGCGACAAGTTCTATGAAAAGTTGTGTCAATGGCCGCAGAAGTTGGGCCTCGATGAAGCGAATATCTTTACAATGGCGGGCCTTTATCCCAAGTGGGTTGCTGTAGTCAAGGAAATGTACAGACTGCGCGGGAGTGCCGTGCACAGTGGCAGCCTTTCAGGAACCAAAGTGCTCAAATTACCAGATTACTTGTTCGCCACCAATGCCCTCTTTGCATATTCGCGGGCGCAACGAACAAAGGCCGGACTGCCGGTTTATGCCTATTCAAGTGGGCGTAATCCATCCGAACAAATCATAGCGGCGCATGACGGACAATTCAGCAGCGAAACTTCGCCAGCCGTCACAACTCTAGCGTGAATGGCGATCCTGACTTTGAGTTTTGGCATGCTCGGATTGAGCCTAAGAGAGGATCGAGTAAGTTGCTGGGATCCCCGGCGAATTGTCCGGTCACTTGAAAACTGTGGAGCACTGGGGGCGGTGTTATTTTCAGCTGAATTTTATGGATCACTGCGGACTCCGCAGCTACAAATTCATACACAAGAGGACCGTCGCCGCGATATTGGGCGTCTGATGTCGTTGAAACCCAAACATTTGCTCCCAAGGGCGCTGAACCAACCCACTACGCCCGCTTTCGAGCCGGGCGACGGCCGGCTGCGTCGTCCCCATCCTCCGGGCCAGTTCCTCTTGCGTCAGGCCAGCGCGGTTGCGCACGTCCATGACGGCGCCCGCCAGGACAAACTCCTCCTCAAGCGCGTCGTAAGCCTTCTTGTACTTCGGCTCTTTCAGCCACTTCTTGTGCATCTCAGTTATGCGCGCCATCGCTACACCCTCATCGTTAAATTGATTTCGCGCGAGTCGGCGCCAGGTCTATTTCGCGCTGCGGCGTCTTCTCCGTTTTCTTCACGAAGACCCGGACAATTACCACGCGCCGGGAAGCCCTTTTTTTCAAGGCCGGCAGAGAAAGGCCTGTTCCCCAGGACCTCCGCAAGTGAACACCTGAAGGCCCTCGGACGAATCCACAGCGCGGACTGAGAAGCAGGCGGCGCCGTCATCCACCTGCCTTTTAGAGGGAGCTTGTTGAACCCGAGCCCCAATACAGTTCACTTAGGAAATGAATGTACCTCAGCCGTCAACATTCTCGTGTGATTGGAGAACTTTTCCAGCCGTAGGTAAAGAGCATTTTTCAAGGGCGCTCCTGCCGCTTCGCGGCATGCGCGCCAGCCCTGCCGGCGGCAAGGAAGGACATATCCCGTTCCTTGCCCAGCGCTTAGCAGCTTCGTCCCGCTAAGGACGCGGGGCGAAGCTGCACGCGCTGGGCTAAATTATTCCGCGCCCCTGGCGCTGGTACATCGTCTGGTCTTGCGGCTCCAACTCCCCTTAAGTGTATTGGGGCTACTTTCGCCGCCCCTGGCGGGGCTGGTTTGATCGTGCGGCCAACTTCCTTGATTTCCTTAAGTGTCCCTCAGGGCCGTTACCCTCGAATGCCCATGAAAACCATGTTGAGATTGGATGCTCCACCGCTTGCGTAGTTGATCCATCCCGACAAGCTCCACTACAATCACTGCCTTTGGCCCTGTGGTTTTGAGGACATCGAATTGGAGCGTCTCTTTGAATCACGCTCTAAATTGAAAATAAACGTTGCTGCGTCGTCTGATTGCAAATTCTCAGCAAACTTCTGCAAGCATATTCATGGGAGAACACGTGAACCATCGGAAAATAGCTCAGATCGCATTGTCAATCGTTCTATTGGGACCTCTTCCCGCGTTTGCCGCCTCCTGCGAGAGCTTGAGCGGCCTTAAGCTTCCTGATACCACGATCACCTCGGCCCAGAGTGTGGGCGCAGGCAGCTTCACTCTGCCTGATTCCGGGAACCAGCCTGTGCCTTCAGTGTTCAAGAACCTGCCCGCCTTTTGCCGCGTGACGGCGGAGGTGAAGCCCACCAACGACTCCGACATCAAACTGGAAGTCTGGATGCCGCAGTCGGGCTTCAACGGCAATTTTCGGGGCGAGGGCAATGGCGGCTTTGCGGGAAGTCCGAATTATCTGAGCATGGCGGACGCGGTGGCCCACGGTTACGCTACTGCGAGCACCGATACCGGCCACAGCGGAAGCGCCATCGACGGAAGCTGGGCCCTCGGTCACCCGGAAAAGATCGTTGATTTCGGTTATCGCGCCGTACACGAGATGACGGTGAAAGCCAAGGCCATCATCCAGGCGTTTTATGGCCAGGCGCCCCAGCACGCCTTTTTTGCCGGCTGCTCCAATGGCGGACGGCAAGGCCTGATGGAGGCGCAGCGCTTTCCCGCCGATTACGACGGCATCCTCTCGGGCGCTCCCGCCAACTATTGGACCAAAATCTTTTCAGCCTTCATCTGGGACATTCAGGCCCTGCAGAACGATCCCGAGAGCTATATTCCATCCAAGAAGGTTCCGGCGATCGCAGCGGCAGTCCTCTCTGCCTGCGACGCCAATGATGGAGTCAAGGACGGCGTGCTCGGCGATCCCCGCTCCTGCCATTTTGATCCCGCCACTATGGCCTGCAAAAGCGGCGATTCCGATAGCTGCCTTACGCCCAAAGAAGCCGCAGCGTTGAAAAAAGTTTATGACGGCGCGCGCGAAGGCTCGGGGAAGCAGTTCTTTCCCGGTTTTGAACCAGGCGGCGAGGTTGGCCCTGGCGGCTGGACAACCTGGATCACAGGACCGGCTCCGGGCAAAGACTGGCAGACCGCATTTGCCGAGGGCTTCTTCAAGAACATGATTGCCACCAGCAAGCCCCTCGACTTGAAAGCGGTAAAGATCCAGGACGCCGTCAAGCTGGCCGACGACCAGCAGGCCCGTAATTTCAATGCCGATAATCCCGATCTGGCGGCCTTCGCCAAACATGGCGGGAAGCTCATTATTTACCATGGCTGGAGCGATGCTGCGCTTCCGCCGGTGGCCACGATTCAATACCTGGAGAGCGTGGAAAAAGCCCTGGGCAAGAAATCGGCGGAGAGCTTTGTGCGGCTGTACATGGCCCCCGGAGTCCAGCATTGTGCCGGAGGCCCGGGGCCGGATTCCTTCGGCCAATTGGGACGAGCGGCCGCGCATGATCCGGAACACGACATCCGGTTGGCGCTGGAAGCCTGGGTGGAAAAAGGCGCGGCGCCGGAGAAAATCATCGCCGCAAAAATGGCCAACGAAGAGAGCGGCCCACCCCATGCCACCACGACGCGCCCGCTGTGCCCTTATCCGCAGATAGCAAAATACAAAGGCAGCGGCGACGACAAAGATGCAGCCAACTTCAACTGCGCGGCGCCCGTGGCCGCATATACTCTTCCACAATGAGGAATCCATTGACGCTGCGCCCCCTGCTGGCTGTTCTGTTGGTGGGTCTGACCACCGGCCTGTCAAGCCAGACCAGAGAAACTTCCACCACTGCCGCGCCGGAAAACCCGGTAGCCGCCTATGTAGCGGCCCATCGTCAGACGGTCCTCGACGAGTTCATGCAGTTCCTGGCGGTCCCCAATATCGCCAGTGACACAGCCAATATCCAAAAAAACGCTGACGCGCTGTCGGCGATGCTGAAGAAGCGCGGACTACAGGTGCGCTTTCTGACCGTGGAGAACGCGCCGCCGGTGGTGCTGGCGTGGCTGCCGCCTGATCCGGCGCTGCGCACTGTAACCTTCTATGCGCACTATGACGGCCAGCCGGTGGAAAAAGCCAACTGGCATCAGGACCCATGGAAGCCGGTACTGGTGAACAAGACCGGCGGCGCCGCTGATATAAACGACGGCGAGACCCGGCTCTATGCGCGTTCGGCCAGCGATGACAAGGCGGCGATCCTCGGCATGATGGCGGCCCTGGACGCCATGCAGTCGGCCCACTTGCCGCTTTCGGTGAATGTCCGATTTCTGTTTGAAGGTGAAGAGGAAGCCGGCTCGCCACACCTGGCCGGCATCCTGGCAAAATATGCAGACACTCTGCCATCGGACCTGTGGATCATCTGCGACGGCCCGACGAACCAGAGCGGCGAACCGCAGGTGATGTTCGGAAGCCGGGGCGTGCTGCCGGTCAGCATTACGGCGTTCGGCGCTAATCGTCCGCTGCACAGTGGACACTACGGCAACTGGGCGCCCAATCCCATTGCTGAGCTGGTGAACTTGCTGGCCAAGCTGCGCACCACCGATGCGGAAATTACGATTCCCCACTTCTACGACCCGGTGCGTCCTCTTACCCCGGCGGAACGGACGGCGTTGAAGAACACGCCGGCCATCGATGCGCAGCTCAAGAGCGAGCTGGGTCTGGGCCGCACCGAGGGCCACGCGCCCCTCGCCGAACAGATCATGGCGCCGTCTTTAAACCTTGATCGCATCGAAGGCGGAGGTACCGGCCCCAATCCGGCCAATGCAATTCCCTCGACCGCCACCGCCTACATCGACTTCCGTTTGGTTCCCGACCAGACGCCGGAAATCGTGAAACAACAATTGGAAGGCTATCTGCGCACGCTGGGTTATTTTGTTGTATCGAAGCCGCCCACCTCAGCGGAACGCCAGGAACATGCGCGGGTGCTGCAGGTGATGTGGCAAGCAGGGTATCCGCCACAGCGGACGCCCATCGACGCGCCGGTTTCGCAGGCCTTCGTGGCCGCCACGCGCACCGTGGCCGGCAGTCACCTGGTGCTGATGCCCACCCTCGGCGGCAGCACGCCCTCGTTCATGTTCGAACAGCAATTCCACAAGCCGGTCATCGGCCTGCCCATCGCGAACTACGACAACAACCAGCATGCGGCGAATGAGAACCTGAAGCTGAAAAACCTGTGGGAAGGGATAGAGCTGTATGCGGCGATCATGGGAAAGCTGGGTGGTTACTGGAAGTGAAAGAACCATTCACCGCAAAGGGCGCTAAGGGCGCAAAGGAAAATCAAAAGATTGAACCGCGGAGTGCATAGCGTAACGTAGCCACAACCAAAAGCAATTAGCCACGAATTAACGCGAATCAACGCGAATAAGAGTTGGGTTGTCGTTGCTCCCGGAATCGTCGTGTACCGCGAAGATTTTGGTGGATAGTAACACAGAGGAACAGAGGCAACAGAGGCAACAGAGGACTCGCAGAGGACAATCGATAAACGAAGTCATCCCGAAGACCGTCTAAATCCGTTCGATCCGCATTCATCCGCGGTAAGGTCTTGCTTTTGGTTCTACGTTTCAGCCACGGGAAGGTTCGCCTCGAAGACTGCAGCCGGCTCGGAGAAACCCTTCAAAGCAATGGGCGTCAGCGGCTTGAGTGAAACCGACGGACCCAGCTCTTCCGCCACGGCCTTCGACACCAGGATCTGGCCGGGCTGCGCCTTCGAGCACAGCCGGGCGGCCATGTTCACCACGCTGCCGATAGCGGTGTAGTCTTTCCGGGTGCTGCTTCCGACCGACCCCACGACAACTTCTCCCACGTGGATGCCAACGCCAATGACCGTTCCCGGCGCTCCATTGAATCGCGCATGCAGGGCGGCCACCATCTCATTGGCCGCGGCCACCGCTCGCGCACAACGGCCTTCCCCTGAGAACCACGCTACCAGGGCATCGCCCACAAATTTATCGATGTCACCTTGGCGCCGGCGCACGGCCTCCACCTCAAGGCCCAACACTTCGTTGAGCAGTTGAATCACGGTCTCAGGGTCGCGGGTTTCGGAATAACTGCTGAACTGGCGCACATCGGCGAACAGGATCACCATGGATGTCCGCTGATTGACCGGCAGGCCCTGATCGTTCCGGGTGATATGTTCCTGGGTGGCCTGAGACAGAAAGGGCGCCATGGCCATGCGTTCCCGCAACCCTTGCACCATGCGCAGGAACGACCGTCCCAGGACGCCGATCTCATCGCGGGCGTCCATGCGCTGGGCGTTGCGCTTAAGAAGATGGTCGGCCTCGGCCAGCTCACCTCGGGCCACGACTTCCGCGGCGCCCGCAAGGCTGATCAGCGGATTGGCGATTGGCCGGGAGAGAAAGCTGCCCACCACCAGTCCTAGCACCAGCGATAGAAAAGCGAGGACCGCCAGGCGGTATTCCAGCCTGCGGAAGGGCTGGAACTTTACGTCGAGCGACTGCATCAGCGCCAGATGCAGGCCGTGCGGATTGCGGATGGTATCCAGATGGTCTTCAATGGCCGCATCGAAAATCGTGTAACGGCCCTTGTTGGTTTCCACCTGGATCTCAGGGCCAATCCTTCCCCGGCTGACGTTCTCGACCAGCATCTCTCGTAGCGATCGATCGCTGGCGCCCAGAAGATGATATTCGTTTCCTTCTTCGTGCCATACCATCGCTTCCTGCCCGGTATGCTCTTTCACGTGGCGCGCAAACGAATCGGAAATCTCAAAGCCCAGCACCAGGGTCCCCTGGCGGCGGTCTTGCCCATCGATGACCGGGGCCTGCACCAATTCATAGAGCTTGCCATCTTCCGATTCCCAATTGGTGATTTCCGGATGGACCAGCGGCGGCGATTGCGTGGAGAACTTCCACTGTTTTTCCATCGCGCCGCAGGGCGGTCTGCCATTGACGGCTGCGGCCAGCGTTCCACCATCCAGCTTCACCAGCGCGGCCATGTCAAA
Organism: Saccharimonadales bacterium (SeqCode); assembly: GCA_035568495.1. Taxonomy (GTDB): domain Bacteria; phylum Acidobacteriota; class Terriglobia; order Terriglobales; family Acidobacteriaceae; genus Angelobacter. The sequence continues at coordinate 30,654 of DATMNZ010000064.1, forward strand.
GGAGTCTTCAGGATTTAAAGGCGCGTCCCTTCCAGTCAGCAGATTGTCCAGCCACGCACAGGCCGCCGGGCCATCGCGCTTACCCAGGAAGCGGAGCAAATCGTCGTCACTGGCCAGCGCCATTCCTTCCAATACCTGCTCGTGCAAATGCTCACCTTCGGTGGTGATAAACTCGCGGCGCGCTGCCAGCAGTTCGCCGCGAACATCGGCCCTCACTTCCCGCCAGGCTGTGAGCCAGACAGAGACCAGCACCGCGGTGGTCAACACCGCTACCGCACCGGCAACCATCGCCGTAAGCTTGCCGCGAATGCTGATGTCGTCAAAACGAAGGAACACGCAGGCTCCAAGCTCCCAGGTTGTTACCGCCCAGGTCACTGTCGATTTTGCGGAACTCTCGCTCAACAGCTTAAACCTGAATCAAAGGCATGTAAATCAACAACTTACAGAGACTCCTGACTCTACACGTAAGTCTCATCCCGCGCTTGCACTCCAGTCATGTAGTACATGCGCGCGATAACGATGAGAATGGCTAACGAAAGAACATGTTTACACGCACATGCGGGACACGGCTGGATCAAGATTCACAATGTCCTGCGGACTAAGCGCTTCAAGAAAACGGAGGATCGCCATGACAAGAAAAGGACTCTTCGTGACTGCCTGCCTGCTGACCGGCTTTATCGCGATTGCATGCCTCAACGCGATGGCCGGGAATAATCCCAAACCGGTCCCCGGCACTATCAATCAGGGGCCGACCGTTCCGGGCAACAGCCCAACACCGCGACCCCTGCCCATCGGGACGGCGGTGCGCTGAAAAATGGGTTCATGAATTCCAAGCTATCGATTATTGACTATGCGCTGTGGCTCAGCATCATGCTGCTGCAGTTGTTTGCCTGCTGGGTGGTGATCAAGCGGGGCTTTTACGCCACCTGGAAGGCCTTCAGCTACTATCTGTTCTTCGGCGCGGGCGAAGCGGTGGCGCTCTTCATCGTCGCCCGCACCGCGAGCGCAGGCACTTACTCGCGGCTTTATTACGCCGGCAGCTTTATCGAGGCCGTGCTTCTCTGCCTGGTGGTGCTCGAAATACTGGTCAAGATCCTCGATCCGTTCGACGCTCTGCCGGTGAGGTATATCGCCTGGTTCTGCTTCTGGGCCGCGTTGGGCATCTCCGTTTCGGCGGTCATCTCGATTGGCCCGCTCTTGCCCAATACCCTTTCCGAATGGACCCTGGTCACCGAACGCACCATCATGCTGTGCGACGCGGTGCTGCTCTGGGTAATACTGTTTCAGGCCCGTTCACTGGGTATTCCCTGGCGCTCTTCCGTGTGTGAAATCGCTCTGGGGTTTGCCCTATTCCTGACCGTACAGGGAATCTCAAAATTCATTTTTGCGGCATTCAGCCAGAGCAAATTGCTGATGAGCTACGCCGATGAATCCGGCCAACTGGCGTTCCTGGTGGCCATGGCAGGCTGGGTATGGACCATGTTCCATCGCGGTCCGCTTCCGCACCCACCGACGGCGGAAACTCTGACGCGCATGAGGGCATTCACCTCAGGCGCCATGGTGACCAAGGAGAAGATGCTGGCCGCGGTTGGTGTCAGAATCGACAAGGTCGTTCCGGAATCGTCCCAGGAAGATCCAGAATCCATGGCGTCAAATACCCATCCTGACCACGCGCCGCAAATCCTCATGCACTGAGGTTTTCTTCGGCTCCATTACTTTATTTCCTGGCCATGGTGCTAGGCGGGTACAAAAGGGCCGGTGCTTCCATGCGCCGTTCCGATCACCCGATCACCAGATCTCCAGATCACCCGATTTTCAAGGATCACTAAACTTCCCGGTCGCTGTACTACTTCGCCGGGTCCTGCACTCTTCCTTTCCAAAGGCCGCCGCTTCCTGCCCAATAGCGGACAGCCGAATGAACGGTAGCGCCCATATAGAACAAAGCATTCAAGGGCAGCGCCAGCGCCCACAGGGGGCTCAATCGATAAAAGCGGACCACCGGAAGATAGGCGAGAGCCATACAGGGCCACGCCACGGCGCCCAGAAATACAAGCCATCGGTTTCCTGAGAGCAACAGCATCGGCGGCAGCAAGTAGGTAGCGACCAATCCGGCGAGCGAGAGCAGCAGCAGCCATAGAGAGTGACGCAGTTGATTGAAGGCGGTGCGCGAAATCATTCTTCCCACTTCAGCAAATGTCCGGTAAGCGCGGACGCTGACCGCCGATTCCGTAAGGCCCAGCCACACGCGGCCGCCAGCAGACTTCACCAACCGCGCCAGGGCGCAATCGTCGATGATCTCGCCGCGAATGGCAGCCAGGCCACCGGCACGCTCCAACATCTGCGGACGGACCAGAATGCAACCGCCGGCGGCCCCCGCAGTCCTCCGCCGGGGATCTCGAACCCACATCGGTGGATAGACCATGAAAAAGAAGAAGACAAAGGCCGGGACCAGGAACTTCTCCGCCAGCGTTCCGCAGTGCAGCCGCACCATGAAGGAAGCCAGATCATAACCGCCGGTATCGCAGATGGAAACCAACGCCGCAATATTTTCAGGGGCGTGTGCGATATCGGCATCCGTGAATAGGAAGAAATCCGGGGCCGGCGCGCGCGCCTGCTCGATTCCCTGCTGCACAGCCCAGAGTTTGCCCGACCATCCCTGGGGCAAGGGCCGGCCTTCAATCACGGTCAAGCCGGCAGGATGACCGGAGCGTTCTGCAGCTTCGCGGGCCGCGCGGGCGGTGCCGTCGGTGCTGCCATCATCGACCAGAAATACGTGGAGCGAGTTGTTGCACGTCTGTCGCAGCAGCGAAGTCATCGTCGGCCCGATGACGTCCGCTTCGTTTCTCGCGGGGACGATCACTGCGGTCTTGCTGGACGATAGAGCTTCCCCGGCAGCAGGCGGAAGCATTGTGCGAACACGCCAGAAGCCGCCTCGGGCCAGAAGGAGATAGACCCAGGTCATCAGACTGAGCAAGGCGGCGATGGTAATGAGCATCGGTCATCCATTGTAGAGGCGTGGCCGGCGCAGGCGCTCCGCTCAAGCGCTAGCGGTCAGCCCGCCGTTGCTGACAATCGTCTGCTCCTCGACACGCACCGGCACTCTGGCAATTTCCATATACCGGCACAAAGCATTCGCCAACTGCATCTGGCGCGGGCTGCGGCACTCAGGTTCGAGCAGGCGCGGGCTTCCCAGCAGGATGGCCAGAGCGCGGGCGCGGGAGGTGGCGACATTCAAGCGGTTCAGGCTGTACAGGAATTCCATGCCGCGTGGCGCTTCTTCCGGGGAAGAAGTCGTCAACGAGTAGATCACGACCGGCGCTTCCTGGCCCTGGAATCTGTCCACGGTGCCGATGTTCGCGCCAGGTATGCGGGCGGCCAGGTCAAACACCTGGGCGTTGTAGGGCGCCACAATCAGGATGTCGCCGATGGTCAGCCCCCGCCGATGGCCTTGGTGGTCGATCCAGAAGACTTGCGGCTGCAAGAGCGAGTCGACCAGCTCCACGATCCGGTCCACTTCTTCGAGGGCGCTATTCTGGTTGCCCTGGTGTTCGACCGGCAGAAACCACAGACCGTGCCGGCCAAGCCAGGGATGACCTTCGACCCTCTGCTGTTCAAGGCCGGGCCGCGATTGAAGCCGGCCCTCATAAAAGACCTCGGAAGTAAAAGCACAAATCGCCGGGTGCAGCCGATATGTGTTTTCGAGAAACAGCCCGCGATCGGGCGTAATGGTCTTCTCTCCTGCGAGCAGATATTCAAGGGCCGAGAGGTCGGCGCCTTCCGGGTGACTGCCTTTAAGGGGCTGGTCGAGCTGGCGTGGATCGCCCAACAGCACCACGCTCTTCGCCGCCTGCGCCACCGCGAGCACGTTGGCAACGGACATCTGTCCGGCTTCATCGACGAAGAGCACATCGGCGGCTTCAAAGAAATCTTGGCGCGACCAGAGCCATCCGGTGCCGGCAACGATCTGCCCGCCAGAGGACTGCAGGGCCTGCAATGCTTCGGCGTTGTCCGTGGTTTCGTGGATGGAGTCAGAGAGGGTTCCGGATCTATCTGTCACCTTTTGCACGCAACGCATGGGCGGCATGTTGGCTTCCTGCGCCGCCTTCACCACTTCGTCCAGAAGATTGCGTATCACCTTGTGGCTGAGCGCGGTGATTCCGACTTTTTTGCCCTGGCGCAGCAGTTCACAAATCATGCGCGCGCCGGTATAAGTCTTGCCTGCTCCGGGCGGGCCTTGAATGGGCAAAACGGAAAAATCGATGGAGAGCGCAATTCTTCTGGCTGCATCCAGCATGGTCTCACCCGGGTGGACCAGCGCTTCTCCGGCCGGCGCGACGGTCCGTGGGCGCTTCCTGAGCAACAGATCGCGGGCGGCCCGGTAAGGCCCCGGAGCGTCGATTCCGTGCTCCTGCACCCATGCGCCCAGGCGGAATACCGACTCGGCCAACTCCCTGGAGTTCACCGTCGAAAAGGCAAACACCGCGCCCGGATGTATTTCCGCCGCCTTTTTAGTTTTCTTGATGTCAAGGGTGCGGGCGATAGGATCGATGGCCTGAACGCTTCCTATCGTGTCCTCCCGGTGGCGAAGCGTGTCTCCCTGGCGGATGCCGGTTTCCTGGGGCGCAAAGCGGTAGCGATCTACCGGCAGACTGCGCTCGACTGCAATTCGCTCTACCCACTGCAGCCCCGCGATTGCCGACTTTTCATCGAGCAAGTCGTCATCGGAGAGCTCGCGCAGGCGAAAGAATTCCCACCACTCCGCTTTCTCTTCCCGGCGATGCCAATCGAGCAATGCAGCCAGCAGCCAGCGGGCGTACTCTTCCTCCGATCTCTTTTCCGGCTCGACCGGAACTCCCTCGGTCAGGCGGGCGAACAAAGCAGCTACGCGCTGCTGGCGCTCGTCGACCGCCGCGGGCGGCGTCCCTTGCTGGATCTGCGGGCGCGGCGCTTGCCCGCCGGCCGCGATCACCGAGGTGCGTTGTTGCTCCAGCCACGCCCGCAGTGAGAGGGTTGATAGGCAATCTTCCCGGTTGTAGCCCTCCAGGGCGCTCATGGAAGTCGCGTAAGACTCCATGGAGTGCGAGAGTTCCAGGCCCTGCTCGACCGTGCGCTTCGCGAATGCGGCCTCCCGCAGTGGAACTTCACGCGTGAATCCGTGGACATGCTCCAGGCCCTTCAGTGAATACTCTTCCACGCCGATGCGCGCCGCATGTCTGGTGATGCCATGCAGGTCCACAAACAGCGAGGCCCGCAACATTCTGTCGACCTCGTCTTCACGTGTGGCATACCGTCCCATGAGCCGCTTGATGGCCGCCGGCTCATAGGGCGTGAAGTGATAGACGTGCATGGCCGGCTGCCGCGACCACGCTTCCATCACGGTGTCGATGGACCACTCGAAGGCGTCCCGTTCTTCCTGTGGGCTGATGGCCCAGCGGCGCACATAGGCCGGTTGACCGGCCGCATCGGCGGTGACCAGCCCGAAGAGATACTCCAGGCCGCGAGAACCGACAAACGGATCGCCTTCGATATCGAAGAAAATGTCACCGGAGTCCGGTTCCGGAAGTTGCATCAGACCCTGACCGGGAACGCCTTCCAATAGCTCAACGACCGGCGGGCCCTGATGGCGGCTGGCGACCTGCACCCTGGCTTGCTCACGCACACGGATAAGCCCCTCGGGCGAACCATACTTCGGGCGCGCCGGGAGAGGAAGAGCCAGGCGCGCCAGTTTCTCCACGGTCGGCGCCTCCCACGCTACGAGCTGCTTTCTCTGCAATCGCGTAATGCCGGCCACCAGGGAGAGATGGTCGTCATTCCGCCAGCGCGTATCGCACTCCCGCCACCAGGGGCACACATCGCAGTGAGGGTTCGGCTCAGGATAGGTGGTCCCGTTTCCATCGAGATCGACCGCCTGCTCCAGCTTGGTTTTCACCTGCCGGTAGTAGGCGGAAAATTCCAGCACCCGGTACGCTTCAGGAATGAATTCCACTCCCGGATGCACGACATACATGCGTTCCGGCAGAACACCCTGGATCTCTTGCAGAAGGTCGGAATAGAGCGAGAGCTGAAGCACGGTCTCCGCTTTGGTCTCCCGCGCCAGCTTGCAGTCATACACCTCGTAAGACCACAAACCGAGGTAGCTTGGCCGGTCGACCCGGCGTAGGATATCGGCGCGTCCCAGCCAGCGTCCGGTTCGCATGGTCGCCTGTGTGATGACCTGCGCGCCGCTCTTCATGGCGGCCAGCGTCTCCTCGACCGCCCGTTGGTCGGAGCCCACTTCCCGCAGATTCACGATGGAGAGTCCCGAGGCCCGAAGATGCTCCACGTAGTTCTGTTCGTGCTCCATGCCTCGCTGCTGGAGAACCCATGTGTCCGGATTTTTCCAGCGCGCCGAAGCCCTTTGGCCGCGGGCCACGGCGAGATCGATGGCCGTCAGGTGGCGGCAAGCGAGATGATTGGTCAAATCGCTGGCGGAGAGACGGATATTTCCCTGCTCGTCTTTCATGGCGGATGGGTGATGCTTCAGCATACACCGCAGGGAAGCTCCTGTTGCATTAATTCATGGGCATTTTATGCGTGCAGAAATTACGTTCTCCGCCTTGTTTCAATCAAGTCGCTGTCTACGGACGAATCTCCACCCGCGTCCCCACCGCGACCAGCTTCCATATTTCCTCAATCTCAGGATTGGTGACCGCGATGCAGCCATCGGTCCAGTCTGTTTGGCGATGCAGAGCGCCCAAGTAGGCAAAGGAAGAGGCCAGGCCGTGGATCATGATGTCCCCGCCCGGATCCACTTTGTGGCTGCGCGCCCATGCCAGGTCTTTCGTGCCCGGATAGGAGATGCGGAGAGAAAGATGAAACTGGCTATGCGGGTTGCGTCCCGAGATCACGTAAGAACCTTCCGGCGTCTTGCGGTCGCCTTGCTGACGCTTGGCCCCCACAGGGTTGCCGCCCAAGGCCACCTTATATTCCCTGACCAGTTTGCCGTTCGAATAAAGTTTCATCGTCCTTTCCGACTTGAGAACGACGATGGAATCAACCTTCGGTACGAGGTCTTTGCCGTTCAGGAAGGCAGGAAGAGCGACCATCACCAACAACACCGGAATGAGAAATCGCCTGAGCATGTTCGTCAGATTAAGCGCCGGAATAACTTAACTCTGCGCTAGTGTCTTTCCTTCCTTTCCTTTCTTTTCCATTCCTTTCCATTCCATTCCTTTCCGAAAGCAAGATCCCCAACTCTTATTCGTGTTCATTCGTGTTAATTCGTGGCCAATCGCCTTTGCTTCGGTTGGTTACTCCTTCACCGCAATCCCCAGGGTCTTCATCTTCCTATAAAGATGGCTGCGTTCCAACCCCAGCACCTCGGCTGCGCGGGTGACGTTGCCGTGGTTTTCGTCCAGCTTCTTGAGGATGTAATCGCGCTCGTAGGCGGCCCGTGCCTGGTGCAGGCTGGAAAAGCCCGCCGAGCTTCCTTTGCCCTCGCGGTACACCAGGGGCGGCAGGTGCTTGCGCTCCAGGCGCTGGACCGTGGGGTTCATGATGACCAGGCGTTCCACCACGTTGCGCAGCTCGCGCACGTTGCCCGGCCAGGCGTAACGCATCAACACGTCGATGGAGTCGCTGGTGATTTCCTTGGGGCGGCGGCTGTAGGCCGCGGAGATTTCCTTGAGAAAATGCCGGGCCAGCAGCGGGATATCTTCTTTGCGTTCGCGCAGGGGCGGCACGTAGAAAGGAATCACGTTCAGCCGGTAGAACAGGTCTTCGCGGAAGTTGCCTTTCGAGATTTCATCTTCCAGGTTCTTGTTGGTGGCGGCGATCACGCGCACGTCGACCTTGATCGGATCGTCGCCGCCCACGCGGGTGAATTTCTGCTCATCCAGCGCCCGCAGCACCTTCGACTGTGTCTTCAGGCTCATGTCCCCGACTTCATCGAGGAACAGCGTGCCCTCATCGGCCCTTTCGAACTTGCCTTCCTTATCGCCCACGGCGCCCGGCATCGAATCCTTGCGATGACCGAAGAGCTCGCTCTCGATCCAATCTTCGGGAATGGCCGCGCAATTGACTTCGACAAACAGGCGGTCTTTCCGCAGGCTGTGGGCATGGATGGCGTGGGCCACCAGCTCTTTGCCGGTGCCCGACTCACCATAGATCAGCACCCGTCCGTTGGTGGGCGACATGATGTCGATCTGCTGGCGCAGCGCCTTCATGGGGACACTCTCGCCCGCAATCACGCTACGCGTCTGCATCTGCTTCTTGAATTCCGAGTTCTCGCGCCGCAAACGATGGGCGTCGAGGGCGTTCTTGATCAGAATCAGCGTGCGGTCGAGGGTCAGGGGTTTCTCGATAAAGTCGAAGGCCCCCAGTTTGGTGGCGCGCACCGCGGTTTCAATGGTCCCATGGCCGGAGATCATGATGACTTCGGGGGCATCTTCGGTCTGCTTGATGCGTTGCAGGGCCTCGAGGCCGTCAATTCCTGGCAGCCACACATCCAGCAACACCACTTCGCATGTGCGTTTCCGGAGGGCCTCGATGCAGGCTTCCCCCGATTCGGCCAGCACGACCTTGTAGCCTTCATCTTCGAGAATGCCGCGCAACGATTCCCGGATAGCGCGCTCATCATCCACCACCAGGATGCTATGCACGGGGTGTCTCCGGGATGGCCATTTCGGTGGCTAGCGGCAACTCCACGATGAACTTCGCTCCTAGAGGCTTGTTCTCTTCCACGCGGATGTGGCCGCGATGGTCTTCGATAATGCGGCGCACGATGGCCAGTCCCAGGCCGGTGCCTCGTTGCTTGGTGGAAAAATAGGGTAGGAACAATTTTTCTTTTGCCTCTTGGGTGATGCCGTGCCCGGTGTCGGCGACCACGATTTCGACCGCGTCTTTGCTTTCCACCAGGGTCGTGGAAATCTGGATTTCGCGCACCATCGCCCCCTGCAGGGCTTCGGCGGCGTTGTCAATGAGGTTGGCCAGCGCCCTTCGGATGGCCTCCGGGTCGGCCAGGGCCAGCGGCAGTCCGTGGTCCAGGTGTTTTTCCACCACGATTCCGTCGAGCCTTCCGTTAAACATGTTGAGCGTGCCTTCGATGATTTCATTCACGTCGGCCGGCTTGGGTTGGGCCGCCGGGAAGCGCGCCAGAGACGAGAACTCATCCACCAGAGAACGCACGGTCTCCACCGCCCCGGCGATGGTCTCAGCGCACCCATGGATGATGGCCATCGATGCCTGATCGGGCGTGTGTCCCCGGCCCAGATGTTTCCTGATTCTCTCCGCCGACAGGGCAATGGGCGTGAGCGGATTCTTGATCTCGTGGGCGACCCGCCGTGCCACCTCGCGCCACGCGGCTTCCTTCTGCGCTTTCAGCAGTTCGCTGAAGTCTTCAAACACGATCACGTAGCCGATCTGCTGTTCGCCATGCTCTACCGATGACACGGTCACCGAGACGTGCAATGTCTGTTGCGTGACCGGAATCTCGAGCTGTCCGGCGGCCACCGCCATGCGGCTTGATTTGCGCAGCAGGTGCTCAAGATCAAGGGTCACGTCTTCAGGGAAAATCGTACCCAGGCTCGAACCAGGGAAAGGCAGCCCCGCTTTAGGCGAGAACATGCGGCCGAAAGCGGCGTTACAGTGGGCCACCCGCTTTTCCGGATCAAGCGATAGCACACCCGTGGGAATGTTTTCGAGAATGGTTTCGATGTGCCGGCGGCGCTGCTCCAGTTCGGTGTTGGTGTCGGCCAGCGCCAGGGCCGATTCGTCGATCTTCTTA
>DATMNZ010000065.1:0-7111 GCA_035568495.1 Saccharimonadales bacterium (SeqCode)
GGATGTCGCTCTTCGCCACCAACCCCTCATCGGCCAGCCGTCTCATGGCAGCGGCCCCGATGTGTACCGCCCACACATAAAACCCGCCACCGGCGAGCGTCAGCCCTGCGCGCCACGCCCAGTGGGGTGTGAATCTTGCGATCACGGCGCTCCAGTCGCCGAAATTCGATAATCCCGAAAACAGCAGATAGCCAACACCGTTGAGCATGTTGAGCAGCGCGAACAGCCATAGGAAGTAGCGGGTGGCGTTGAATCCACGGGCGCGGTGGAACAGCCAGAGCGAGAGGGCGCCGAAAATCAGGTTGGCGATGGAGCCGGAAGCCGGCAGCAGGTATCCGTCACTGACGGCTTCCAGGGCCACGGTTGAAATGCGCGTCATGCGAAACCCCAGCAGCAGGCAGGCGAGGCCGTGTCCAAGAGCTTCATGCACCATATCGGTCGAAGCATAAGCGATGATGGCCACCGAAATGACGGTGAGAAAGTCGACGCGGGGTTGGGCAGGTTGAGTGGCCATGAAGTGAAGAGTTTACGACACTGATGATCCCTTGGCTCCCTGGCAGCGCGATATGAATCTCGAAGTTGGGAAGCGTAACGGCCCACTGGGTAGTCTCTGATGAGAAGTGGCATGCCGTCCTTAAGGCCCTTGGCTGGAAGGAATGCCTACCGTGCTGGTTAGCCTCTCCTTGAATGCTTGATAGTCCGGTCCTCTGGCGGCCAGCACTTCAACGATATCAAACCAATGATTGGTCGTGACTCGGCCCGCTCATCTTAATCAACCCCCCGGAAATTGCGCAACGAGGCTTTCTTCGCTAGAAACACTATAGGCGAACTAAAGGCGAACATCAACCTGCACGCCACGGCTGCCACATCTGAGCAATTGACCTCCGGGTAAGAGCCAGCCAGTCGGGAAGGCACACTGAGCGGGGGAAAAACCTGAAACTGCAGGCTGGTAATAGCGCCTTGGGGCACAAGAGGTTTTCCTTACGGCAGGCGCGGATGCCGCCATGGCCTGGAACATTGCTGCAAAGCGTTGAAAACATTAAGAAAATAGTCCATTGCATGCCCGGATGTATTGCCTGGATGCCTGGGTTTTGGCTTACCGGATCGCCTGTCCTCTTCCTCAACCTTATTGCCCAATCTCAATCCGAGCGGTTCTACCCACCCGGCAGCCTTGAGGCGGCGGTATTTTTTCTTATATTTTTCTTATAAAAAGTGAAACTTTTATCCTCTTCGGACCAGTCTATATGTAACAGATAAAAAAGATGGGAACCCGGGCTGCGAGGGCCTTGAATGGAGGTTCTTGGCGCGGGAAAAAAGGGGAAGAACATGGCCGAAAAGAGCCTCATGAACGCTATTGACTGCGCCCGGCGCAAAGGCAATCTGGCCTTTGGGCTGAATGAAGCCAAAGCCGCCCAGATGTTGCGCGAACTGGCCAGCGATCTGGAAGCGGGACACGTGGTGCTGCAAAGCGTCAGCACCTCTGTGCATGCCACGCAGGAAGAATTTGCGGTGAGGGAAATCGTGATCGAACTGCTCGAAGAGAGCAGCGACGCTGAAAGGGTGGGGCCCCCACCGGGGCCGCGCATCATCAAGAAATAGCAGCGAAGAAATATTAGCTCCGGGTGCAATCCTTGCTCGTAACGCCACTTCTTCCGCATGGGATGCGAGCGGTGCGCGAGGGTGAACGCCCTGGCTTTTTCTCCGCCAACGTGATCGTCAAGGTCATGGCGCGGACTTCGGCGTGTCCGTGCAACGCGCCGATTTCGTATTGCTATCCCCGCTCTGCACACTGTGCGGTTCAATCTTGTGTTTTTTCTTTGCACCCTTCGCGGTGGATTGTTTTTGGGTCGCGCCTCAGTGGTGAAGCTCTGGCCCTTTTGGGTTTACAATAATGCCGAGTCCACCTTTGTGAGGTCCATAACTATGGAATTGATCGGAATTCAGGATCTGGTAGCCAAATTACGATGTTGTAACGAAAACGATTTCATGAATGTGGGCGCTGTACGTGAACTGTTGCGCTCTTCTCCGGTTGATCCGAAATCCATTCAGCCCTACCTGCTGTGGGACGCCCAGCACTACACCCGCAATCTCATCGATAAGACCCCCCTCTACGAATTGATCGCCATCTGCTGGGACGCTGGACAGGGCAGCTCCATCCACAACCATAAAGACCAAAACTGCTGGATGGCCGCCCCGATCGGCAGATTGCTGGTGCAGAATTACAAAGTGTTAACGCAGGACCTCGCGGCCGGTACCTGCGATATAGCGCCAACCGACATCCTGGAAATGAATGCCGCCGCGCCCGCGGCTGTTGACCCGGCCGACCCCGTCCACAGGGTGTATAACCCGTTCCCGGAACGCGCCGTCAGCCTGCATGTCTACTCCCGGCCCTATGACCGTTGCGTGGTGTACTCGGAAGAGCAGCACAAATGCGGAGAAATCGGCTTGAGTTATACCACCGAATATGGGGCGGCCATGAAGTAGATTGCCAGTATTGAAGAATTGCCATGATTGCCAATACTTTGAGGCCAACGACAGATCAAACCCCGCACTAAGTTCTGGCAATACTGGCAATCCCCAACTGGCCATTCCTAATAGTTCAAGCTGAAATTAATCACGTTCCAGTGGACCACGAACCATGTGAAGCCCACAGCCGCCAGCATCACCAGCAGATCGAAGACCCTGCCCCAAATCCACAGGTCACGTTCACGCCACAGGCGCAGGGCAGCGTAGATGGCCGGCAGGGCGCCCAGGGCGCCGATCACTCCCAGCACTTGCAGCAGCCTGATCCATAGATCGAGCTTCCCGCTGAGCAGCTCCAACGGATTGGGCGCGGCCACCACCACCATGAACAGCACCATAAACGCCATATCGATGGCGCAGACGATGCGCAGGATGCGGCGCAGGCCGCGTTGCGGGGACGTAAGTTCGAGACGCACATGGTAGTGGCCCCGTATCACGGCGGCCACCGGAAGCAGCAGCAGCGACAGACCCATCATCCCAATACTGAAGGCCAGCAACGCGGTGTTGAACGGCCCACTGTCGAGCAGCGATACGCGCTGAAAGATCAATGCGGGAAAGCCGATGACCAGTTGCATGCGCCCGTTACGGTCGGGAACGAAAGCGATGCGGTCTTGTCCCTCGACCGCGCGGTAGACGAGCGGTCCGGTTTCGTGCCAGACCTTGAGCTCACCCTTGAAGTCTTTAAACGGCTCGACCTTCAGAGTGCCATCTTTCTGTGGGGCCACGTGGGCTTCACCGAAAGGGTTGGTGGCGCGCAGGAAAGTCCCTTCCGAGCGGCGGCTACTCAGGTAATATCCGGCCACGGACCGCGAGTCGGCCACCGCCGTTGCAGGCACAGCGGTTTCCGGCGGCATCTCCCAGGGGAAATAGCGGTCGATAAAATGGCTCCACAGGGCGGAACGCGGGCTCAGTTCGCCCTTGCCGGCGCTGTTGTAAGAAACGTAGAAGCCCACACCGGCATCGAGCATCAAATGCAGGTCGCTGTGGAAGACGATGGTATCGCCGCCGTGGCCGATGATGCGGCGCCCGTTGCGGCTCTCTTCATAGAAGCCCAGCGCCATGGCATTCATGGCGGGACTAAGTCCGGCCTGGCGGGCGTGCATCTGGCGAGCAGTCTCAGGCTTCAGGATCTGGGTATTTTCATAGCGCCCTTCCTGCAGGTGAGCAATCATGAAATGGGCAAGGTCGGCGGCGGTCGTGGAGAGGCTGCCCGCCGGCGAGGCCTGCACCACTTCAAAAGGATGAGGCTTGCCGGAGCCGGTTGCATATCCCTTCGACATCATCGGCTGTAATTCGGCATTCAACGGCTGAGAAAAGCTTGAGCGTGTCATGCCCAGCGGTTTCAGGATCTGTTCGGCAACATAAACATCGAAAGGTCTCCCGGAAACCCGTTCCACGATGTAACCGGCCAGCGTCGCGCCGTAGTTGGAGTAAGCCGGGGTGGTTCCGGGCGGAAAGATGCGCCTGGGCATGTGCATGCGGAGATACTGGCCCAGGGGAACGATAGGGACATCGGCCTGGATAAAAAGGCGGGCCACGCTCTCTTCAAATCCCGTGGTGTGGGTAAGAATGTGGCGTAGCGTAATGGGCTGAGGAAAGGTGGCGGGGACCTTGAAATCGAGATAACTGTTGATGTCCTCATCGAGGTTGAGCTTGCCTTGTTCCACCAGTTGCATGACGGCCGTCCATGTAAACAGCTTGGCAATGGACCCCGGACGGAAGAGTGTGGCATCGACCGTGACCGGCGTCTTCCTTTCCACGTCGGCATAGCCATAGCCGCGGGCGAAGAGCACTTTGCCTTCCTTCACCACGCAGACCACCGCCCCGGCAATATTCTCCCGTTCCAATTGCATAGGCACAAACCCGTCAAGGAAGGCTTCCACATCGGCGGCGGTCATTTCATGAGGTAAAGGAGCATGGGTTGGCGAGCCGGGTGCGGGCGCCTGAGCAAGCATGACAGCCGGGAAGACAAGCATTAGAACCAGCCAAACAAGTCGTCCACGCATGGACCGTTACCTCCGGGAGAGGGGAGTGCTTTTACGTAAAGCTCTTCGTGAATGATTGAGCAAGCAAGAATAGCACGTCAGCATCAGACACAACCGCCACAGCCCACGGCGAACGCCATGCTGAGAGGCTGCGATTTTTTAATCCCCCAACACGGCGTTGTGCTGAGAGGCCCGGCAGAAACAAAAAGTCACAGCCTTTGAGATTGGAACTTGCAAATCGCCGGGTGCGATCCGCCCGAAACCCGTCACTCGGCTGCCTTTCTCGTCATCTCCCATAGAAGATTTGCTTTGTTCAATCGATAAGCGGTTACCCCGAACCTGTTCAGATTCTTGACATGGACGGCATTGGCGTACCGACCTGCGCCCGCCTCCCCCTTTTATATCAATCTCTTGGAAGCCTTAATGTTTGGAACGGGACGTGCATTAAGAAAGGGCAAACCCAGAGTAGCGAAAAGCAAAGGTAGGAGAAGTCATGATGATGCCAGCCAACGCGTGTACAAGCACGGCCAACCAGGTGGCCGTGCAGGATTACTTCGGACTTGTGCGATCGATCGCAGCCAATATCAAGAGACGGCTGCCGGTGCATGTCGAAGTTGAAGATCTGGTGCAGAGCGGAATGATAGGACTGCTGGAAGCGCAGAACCGGTATGACGCTTCCCGGGCCGTGGAATTCTCAAGCTACGCCAACTCCCGCATCACCGGCGCGATTCTTGATGAGCTTCGGCGGCTCGATACTTGTTCGCGGCGGGAACGCCGGACGGCGCGCGCCATCGAAGACGCGCGCCAGCGCCTGCGCGCCATGACAGGCCAGGAGCCGGAAGCCGTGGCCCTTGCCCACGCGGTAGGCATGAGAATGGACGAGTATCATCACACCCTGCAGCGTCTGGAATCGAGCAAACAGGTCTCAGTGCAGGCCGCAGAAGCCAGCATCAGCAGCGATGAAATGGACAATCTGCCATCGAGCGAAGAAAGTCCGTTTCAGATCTACAGCCGCCGTGAGAGCTGGATGAAAATGAAGGAGCGCATCGAGGAACTCAAGCCCCGCCAGCGCGATGTGTTGTACCTATACTACTTCGAAGAGCTGGGATTGAAGAAGATCGGAGAGCGCCTGGGCGTGAGCGAGGCGCGCACCAGCCAGATTCACCAGGAAGCTATCCGCATGCTGCGCCGTAAAGCGCACAATGAAAAATGCGGCCCGCATCCGCGTGCCCACACCCAATCGCGCGTGCAGTGATTGGTCACCTGTGTAACGAGGAGCCGGCAAGAAACCAGCCTGCAAGATAAGACGGCGTTCCGGCGCCGCCTTTTCCCCTTTACACTTCCCGCCGAATCGGGCAGAATTGTCCGTGGAAGAACAATCCATTGTCATCCTCGACTTCGGCTCGCAATACACGCAGCTCATCGCGCGCCGTATCCGTGAATTGAAGGTCTTTTCCGCGGTGCTGCCTTGCACTGCGTCTCTTGATGAAATCAAGAAATACCGTCCCGCCGGGATCGTCCTCTCGGGCGGGCCAAGCTCCGTCTACGACCAGAATGCTCCCCCGGCAGATGAACGCGTGCTGGCCATGGGCCTACCGGTGCTGGGCGTATGTTACGGGCTGCACTTCATTACCCATAAGCTGGGCGGCAAAGTGGTCCCTGGTCCCCGCCATGAGTACGGCCACGCGGAAGTCACCGTGACCGGCAAGTCGCGGCTGTTCGCCAACCTCCCCTCGCAATTGAACGTTTGGATGTCGCACGGCGACGAAGCTAAGGAGCTGCCGCCGGGGTTTTCCGTTGTCGCATCCAGCCACAACGCGCTGGCTGCATTCCAGGACGAAGCGCGGCGCATCTGGGCGGTGCAATTCCACCCGGAAGTCCACCATACGAAGCTGGGAATCGACCTGCTTCGTAATTTCGTGATGGGCATCTGTGGCGCACGGGGTGACTGGACTTCGCGGCATTTCATCGACGAGAGCTTGAAACAGATCAAGGCCACGGTCGGGGAAACCGGCCACGCCATCTGCGCGCTCTCCGGCGGAGTGGATTCCGCGGTGGCCGCTACGCTCGTGCATAAAGTGTTGGGCGGCCGGCTCACATGCGTCTTCGTGAACAACGGCGTGCTGCGCAAAAACGAGTTCCAGAAAGTGCAGCAGAACCTGCGCGGCCTGCTGGGCCTCAACGTGGTGGCCGTGGATGCTGGGGTGCGCTTCCTCAATAAGCTTGCCGGGGTGAGCGATCCGGAAACCAAACGCAAGATCATCGGCAACGAGTTTATCGAGGTCTTCGACGGGGAAGCGCAGCGCATCGAGCAAGAGACCGGCAAAGTCGAATGGCTGGTACAGGGCACTCTCTATCCCGACGTGATTGAGTCGGTGAGCGTGCGCGGGCCTTCCCAGACCATCAAGACACACCACAATGTTGGCGGCCTTCCGGAGAAGATGAAGCTCAAGCTGATCGAGCCACTCAAAGACCTGTTCAAGGATGAAGTGCGCAACATCGGCCGCGAACTCGGTATGCCTGAAGAAATCCTGCAGCGCCAGCCCTTTCCGGGCCCAGGCTTGGCTGTGCGCATCCTAGGCGAAGTTACCCCCGAACGCATC
>DATMNZ010000066.1:0-26573 GCA_035568495.1 Saccharimonadales bacterium (SeqCode)
GCACCGAGAAGGCCATGAAGACCCTCGGGCAGGTGGAAGTTTCTCTGCAACAAGAAGACCCGCGCGCGCTGCGGGCAGCGGGCGCGGTTTCGAGCGCATTGCTGTACAACCGCGCTTTCCTGCTGGCCCGATCGCCCGACAATCAGCGCCAGCGGCTAGCCATGGGTGAGCTTGAGAACTATCTGCGCCATAGCGGTTCGGCCCTGGCATGGTGGCAGCTTGCCTACCAGCGCTATTCCGGCCTGTGCAAATATTCTGGGGCCACGCCCAAGACAGAAGCTGCGCTGCTGTCACAGACCGAAGTTCGTTTCCGTCCGGTGGCTGCGCTGGAAATCGATAGGACCCAGATTGCGCTAGGCGAAAGCCTGATGGAGGCCAAGAAACAACTGGGCGCGGTCAGCGCCAGCAATCCGCTGGTTCGCGGCACCAACCTGGTGCTGCTGGAATACCCGGACCGGGGTATCAAGCTGATGGGCACCGATGAAGTGCTGGCCATTGTTCTTTCCGGCGATCAGGCGCCGGCGCTGCCCATCCGCGAGATGGGGCTGGGCGCAAAATCCGCTGAGTTGCGTGTAGGCATGACCAGCGCGGAGCTGGACCAGCAGTTGGGCGAATCCGGCTATGATTTCCGCCAGCTCGTCGACCCGGAGTTGAACTACCGCTTCTATTCCGACCTCGGAATCGCAGTCTTGACCAAAGACGGCAAGGTCATTGAGCTGGTGATCGGCCAGGTGCCGAAAAGAAAAGTTGGCATCTAAATACCGCACTTGACTGTGAAGAACGTAACCACTGGAGACGACCATGGACCTAAGGAAGATGGCGACATTCGCGCTGGCGTTGGCATTTCTAGGATCGATCGCAACTTTCGCGGCGCAAAAGCAAAAGGCGGCTGCCTCGAAACCGGCGGGCAGCGCCAAGCTGGAAGAGCTGCTCAACGCCGCCGAGATCCCTTTCAATAGGGCCGAAGAAGGCCACTACGCCGCGGTCTTCAGCACCGGCCAGAACGAGTCGGAAAAATTTCACATTTACCTGGAACACCTGGGTGATGATCCGAATCAGGAGCGGTTACAGTTCTACCGGATGTATTTTTTGCTCGGCCAGATGCCCAATGGCGTTGCCGTTCCGTCCGCGTTGATCAAGCAGATCAACGCCTGGAACACGAACCTGTCCATGGGCAAGGTGATTGCCGTGGAAGGCTCCATCATGTATGTCTGCACTGCGTGGCTCTTCCAGGCGGATGCAAGCTCCCTGGTCCAGGATGCCGCCGTCGGCCACTATGCCAGCGATGACCTGCGCAAGAGCGTTGCGCCCTATCTGAAGCAGTAGCAGCAAGGGTTTGGATAACGCACAGATGAAGGGCCTGCGGAAAAATGCCGGAACACCTGCCACGAACCACAGCGTAGAGAACGTAACTTGTTACGTCTAAAGGCCGGCCCTCTTAAATACCGCTTTTAGCGTGCGCTGAATCCGGCACAAATCTTTTCGTGCGGGATTTTTTAAGATCGCAGGCTCTTCAGACGAAGACAGAAAAATGCGGCAACCTCGCGGTTGCCGCATTGATTTAAATGCCAGTGGTTGTTTCTACTCCGGCTTCTGGTCCTGCTGAGGCTTAGTGATGGCAATGGTTTCGCCCATATCGCCGACCTTGAAGCGGGCGAAACGCCTCACGAAGATGTTCTCGCCCAGCTTCCCGACCTTGCTGGCGATCAACTGAGTGATGTTGATGCCCGGTTCTTTCACGAAAGGCTGATCGAGCAGGCACACTTCTTCGTAGTACTTGGCCATCTTGCCTTCAACGATTTTTTCTACCACCGGCGCAGGCTTGCCGGTAGCCGCAGCCTGGGCGCGGTAGATCTCTTTTTCTTTCTCGAAGGCCTCGGCTGTAACATCTTCCTTGCGGACGAACTTGGGGTCGGCCGCGGCGATGTGCATGGCGATATCTTTCACCAGGTCCTTGAAATCATCGGTGCGGGCGACGAAGTCGCTTTCGCAGTTGATCTCTACCAGCACGCCAATCTTGCCGCCGGCATGGATGTAGTGCCCCACGGAACCTTCGCTGGTCACGCGCGTCGCTTTCTTGGCCGCCGTGGCGATGCCTTTTTTACGCAGCACCACCAATGCCTGTTCCAGATCGCCTTTGGATTCAGTCAGGGCGTGTTTGCAATCCATCATGGGTGCGCCGCTGCGCTCGCGAAGCTCTTTTACTTGGGCCGCTGAAATGTTCATAGTCTCTGTGCTCATGATTAGCCCTCGGCGACAATGTCCACGGCCGGTGTAGCGGCGGGAACATCGACCCCTGTGGTGGAAACGTCAACCGCCGGGGTTTCGGCCGCAGCCGCGGCATCAATGTCCGCTTTGCGGATCTTTCCACCCAGCATTTCTTCCATATCCAGGGCTTCCTCTTCGGCCAGGTCGGCGGAGGTGCGCTGCACCTTAGCGGACATAGCGGGTTCACCCTCGGAGGCGATGACGCCGGCCAGTTCGGTGGTCTGCTTATCGGTGCCCGCCTGCACGCCTTCAGCAATGGAATCGGCGACCTTCGAAGCAAACAGCCGGATGGCGCGCAACGCGTCGTCGTTGCCGGGGATGACCCAGTCGACTTCCGTGGGATCGCAGTTGGTATCGACCACGGCCACCACCGGAATGCCCAGCTTGCGGGCTTCCTTCACCGCAATGGCTTCCTTGTTCGAATCGATCACAAACAAAATGTCCGGCAGGCGGCTCATGTCTTTGATCCCAGCCAGGTTGGCCTGCAGGTGCTTGCGTTCGCGTTCCAGCTTGATGACTTCTTTCTTGGGCAGCAGCTCGTAACGGCCATCGGTGGCCATTTCATCCAGCTCTTTGAGCCGCTTTACGGATTTCTGTACGGTAACCCAGTTGGTGAGCAGCCCGCCCAGCCAGCGATTGTTCACGTAGAACATGCCGCAGCGGCTGGCTTCTTCGGCGATGGCGTCCTGGGCCTGGCGCTTGGTGCCCACAAACAGGACGGTCCTGCCCTCGGCTGCGCCATCCTGCACGAACTTGCTCGCGTCCTTGAACATCTTGAGCGTCTTCTGCAGGTCGATGATGTAAATTCCGTTACGTTCCCCGAAGATGTATTCCTTCATCTTGGGGTTCCAGCGCTTGGTCTGGTGCCCGAAGTGAACACCTGCTTCGAGCAATTCCTTCATTGTAATGTTAGCCAAAATACCTCCTCATTGGATTGCATCCTTCGCGGCATCTTGCCCGCTCGGGATTGATTCCCTTGTCCGCTCCCGGCGGAGCGGGAGGGAAGATTCCGGTCCCGGCGATGCTGTGGTCTGCCGCCCCCGGGGCCTTCAGGCGGTAGATCAATTTCTGTGCTTCTCAAACGTCTGCAAAAAAAACGCGGGACGGCCAAAGCCGCCCCGCTGAAACTTCTTTAACGCTTGCTGAACTGGAAGCGCTTGCGGGCGCCCTTCTGGCCGTACTTCTTGCGTTCCTTGCCGCGGGCATCGCGCGAGAGGAAGCCTTCAACCTTCAGTTTCTTGCGCAGTTCCACGTTGAACTCCAGCAGGGCGCGGGCAATGCCCATTCTGGTCGCCCCGGCCTGGCCATTGATGCCGCCGCCGGAAACCGTCGCCACCACATCAAACGCCGCAGTGGTCTCGCTGACTACCAGGGGCTGTTTGACGATAACGCGCTGCGCTTCGGTCAGGAAGTACTGCTCAAAGACGCGCCCATTGACCTTAAAATTACCGCTGCCTGGACGGAGAAACACCCTGGCGACGCTCGACTTGCGGCGTCCGGTGCCGTAATACTGGACTGGTTGGACCATCTCTGTTGATTGCTCCCAAGGGCCGGTGGCCCCGAATTCTCAAATCTTGATCTGCCTTAATGGCTGGCCAGGGCCAGCGGTTCGGGCTTCTGTGCCTGGTGCTCGTGCTTGTCGCCTTTGTAAACCTTGAGCTTTTTGCCCATGGCCCGGCCCAGTTTGTTCTTGGGCAGCATGCCCAGAATCGCTTCCTGCACGATCAGGTCGGGCTTGCGGTCAAAACGCTTGCGGAAATCCTCTTCCCGCAGGCCGCCGGGAAACCCCGTGTAATGCCGGTAAACTTTCTGTTCCGACTTCATGCCGGTGACTTTGATCTTCTCGCAATTGATTACAATGACGTGGTCGCCGGTATCGAGGAAAGGCGTGTAGCTGGCGCTTTCCTTCCCAGCGAGAATCCTGGCCACGCGTGAGGCCAGCCGGCCGAGGGTATGCCCGTTGGCATCCACCACAAACCATTTGCGCGCAATTTCCGGCCCGCTTGGAAAACGGGTTGACATGGTCCAACTCCTGAAGAATAAAAACGTAAGAAAACCGCTCGAATAACTCCGCGTGCTTACTTCCGAAGGAAGACACAAGGGCGGGCAACTGCAGAGCAGTAACGCTTCAAGGATACCGAATGTCCGGCGAGGATGTCAAACGCGGAAAAACAGCTTTTAGCCCATCTCGGCGGTCCGTATCGCTAACACTATACACGGGTCTCTGTCTCTTTTGCCCAAATCCCCCTTTTGCCCAAATCCTCCGAGCGGGTGAACATGCCACCAGTCTTTAGGTTCTCTCCGCGCCCCCTTGCGATTTCTGCATTGCTATTCATCAAAATCGTCGCGGTACACGGCCATTCCGGGAGCAACGACAACCCAACTCTTATTCGTGTTGATTCGCGTCAATTCGTGGCTAATTGCTTTTGGTTGCGGCAACGTTACGTTACGCACTCCGCCGTCCAGTTTTTCGTTTTCCTTTGCGTCCTTCGCGTACTTTGCGGTGGCTTGTCTTTGCTCCATAATGAAATGGTCTTCCGTTTGTGCTTAGATAGGACCTCATGATCCAGCTCACCGCTGCCGGCAAACGTTTCGGCCCCAAAGTCCTCTTCCAGGACCTGAACTGGCTCGTCACGCCCCGCGACCGCGTGGGGCTGGTGGGAGCCAATGGCACCGGCAAGACCACGCTGCTCAAGGTCCTGGCCGGGGCCGAGGGTCTCGATTACGGCACGCTCACCCGCCAGCGTGGGACCAACACCGGCTACCTGCCCCAGGACGGGCTTTCGCTTTCCGGAAACACCGTCTTCGCCGAGTGCCTCTCCGTCTTCAGTGAAGTCCACCAGATGCAGCGCGAAATGGAAGAGCTGGCCCAACGTATGGCCGAGGTCGATCACGCCAGCCCGGAATACGCGCAGATCGCCGAACGCTTCCACCGCGTCCAGGCCGAGCTTCATGCGCGCAATGGATATTCCATTGAAGCCGAAGTCGGCGCGGTCCTCAACGGTCTGGGCTTTAGAAAAGAAGACTGGGAGCGCCGCACCGAAGAATTCTCCGGCGGATGGCAGATGCGCATCGCCCTGGCCAAGCTCCTGCTGCAGAAGCCCAACCTTCTGCTGCTCGACGAGCCGACCAACCATCTTGATCTCGAGTCGCGCAACTGGCTGGAACAGTATCTCGCCGAATATCCTCACGCGTATGTGCTGATCTCCCACGACCGCTATTTTCTCGACGTTACCGTGAACAAGACGATGGAGATTTGGAACAAGCAGGTCCATGTCTATTCCGGCAACTACGAGAAATATCTGGCGCAGAAAGCCGAGCGCCGGGCGCAGCTCGAAGCCGCCTACCGCAATCAGCATGAAAAAATCGAGCAACTGGAGGCCTTCATCAACCGCTTCCGCGCCCAGGCCACCAAGGCCAAGCAGGTGCAGAGCCGCATCAAAGAGCTCGAGCGGATGGAAAAAATCGAGGTTCCGCCCGGCGAAAAGGCCATCCATTTCAAGTTTCCCCAGCCCACGGCCAGCGGACGCCAGGTGGCCGAGGCCCGCGATCTAGGCAAGAGCTACGGCGAGAAGCACGTCTTCAGCGGCGCGAATTTCGTCATCGAACGTGGCGACCGCATCGCGCTGGTGGGCGTCAACGGTGCCGGCAAATCGACGCTGATCCGGCTGCTGGCTGCGTTCGATCAGCCAACCAACGGTGAAATCAAGCTGGGCCACAACGTGGAAGTCGATTACTTCGCCCAGGACCAGTACAAGGCATTGAATCCCCAGGCCCGTATGCTAGATGACCTGTTCGAGGCCGCGCCCCGCTCCACCCAAACGGAACTGCGCAGCCTGCTGGGCTGCTTCCTGTTCTCGGAAGACGATGTATTCAAGACCATCAACGTGCTTTCCGGCGGCGAGCGCAACCGCTATGCTCTGGCCCGTATGTTGTTGCATCCGTCGAACTTCCTGCTGCTCGACGAACCCACCAACCATCTCGACCTGCGCGCCAAAGACGTGTTGCTCGAATCGCTGCAGAAATTTACCGGCACGGTGGTCTTCGTTTCCCACGACCGCTATTTCATCGACAAGCTGGCTACCCGGGTGTTTGAGATTGGCGGCGGCCAGGTAGAAATCTTTCCCGGCAATTACGAAGACTATCTATGGCGCAAACAGGGGCTGGGCGAAGTAACGAATGGCGCTTCGGGGAAAACGCCCGCCGCCGGCACAACCGTAGCTGCACTTGCAGTTCAACCAGCTTCGGAATCAACCGGGGCCGAATCACTGCAGAAGCGAGTGAATCCCATCAAGCTGCGCCAGATGAAAGACCGCTGTCAGGAGCTGGAAGAAGAGATCGCCCGCCTGGAGGCGGCCATCGCCATCAGCGAAAACGCGTTGCAAAGTTTCGTAAGCGTTGAAGAAACCAAGAAACAGTCCGACGCGCTCGACCGCCACCGCACCGACCTGGCAGCGAGCATCGCCGAGTGGGAAGAGCTGGCTGCGGTGCTGGAGGGGACCGGGTAAATCTCCAACCCGTTGTCATTCCGGGCCCGCAGGGGCGAGGAACCGGCTCCGCCGCACTCTGAGGTCAGATATCCGAGGGTTGGATATATGCTGGTAAACTATGGCTAGCACACCCCACAAACGGACGTTTGAACGGCTCAAAAGATGTATTTGCGGAAGACGGCCATTGTGCTCGTCTGGCAGCCCCCAAGTGAAGTTTTTATGGGCGCGACCACAACCAAGCTGACATTTGGCGAATTCGAGAAGCTCCCGGAGCAGGAGGGAAGACTGCATGAGCTGGACGAAGGGGAACTCCTGATGACGCCGTTGCCTACCGTTCAGCACAATCGCATCCGCGACCGTATCGCGCGCCGTCTGAGAGAATTTGTCGAGGCCGGCAATCTTGGTGAAATCATGATCGAAGTGGATTTCCGTCTCAGCGCCGACACGGTTCGCAACCCGGACGGAAGATCTCAGGGATGAAAAGCTCTTTCCCGGTTTCTCTGTGTCTCTTCGCTATGTTTTTGACGGCCTCAAGGAATAACACAGTTGAAGGAATTGGCAGTGTCTCTTTACCGAGACGGCGGCAGCGCAGGCCCTTCAGGCTCTGCCCGCTGGCGGGCAGGACGTAGGCAGGAATGGCAAGTTACTGGCGTTGACCAAGCTAAGAGACAATGAATCACTGATTGTGCATTGCCGACTGCTCCCGGCTACCAAGTACCGAATACCAACTACCAACTACCAACTACTATCTGCCAACGGCTGTCGCCCCCTGCCCCATCGGCTCCAATCCCAGATCGCGCAGCAATGCAACGTCGTCATCCGGCGCTGGGTTAGCGGTGGTCAATAGCTTCTCGCCGCCGAAAATGGAATTCGCGCCCGCCATGAAGCACAGAAGCACCGCTTCGCGGGACATCTGCTTGCGTCCCGCGGCCAAGCGGACGGTGGAATGGGGCATGAGGATGCGCGCCACCGCGATGGTGCGCACCATGTCCAAGGGATCGAGATCGGTCTGTAACTCCAGCGGTGTGCCCGGTGCCCGCACCAGCATATTGATCGGGACGCTTTCCGGATGCGGATCGAGTGTGGCCAACTGATGCAGCAGCCCGATGCGATCATCCTCGGTTTCTCCCATGCCCAGGATGCCTCCGCAGCAAACCGTGATGCCGGCCTGGCGCACCGCGGCGATCGTATCGAGCCGTTCCTGATAGGTACGGGTGCTGATGATGGCGCCGTAGAATTCGGGCGATGAATCCAGGTTGTGGTTGTAAGCGGTGAGTCCGGCGGCCTTGAGTTGCCGGGCCTGCTCAGGAGTGAGCATCCCGAGTGTGCAGCAGACTTCCATGCCCAACGCAGCCACCGCGCGCACGGATTCCAGCACGGAATCAAACTCGCGGCCTTGAGGCGCCTGCCGCCAGGCTGCGCCCATGCAGAAGCGAGTCGCGCCTTCAACCCGGGCCCGGCGCGCGGCCGGCAGGATTTCAGAGCTCTCCATCAGCGGTTGTCGCTCCACTCCGGCGGTATGGTGGGCGCTCTGAGGACAATAAGCGCAATCCTCCGGACATCCGCCGGTCTTGATCGAAAGCAGGCGGCACATCTGCACTTGGTTCGCGGGATGAAACTCGCGATGGACCTGTTGTGCCTGCAATAGAAGATCTAACAGGGGCTGATGATAGAGAGCGGCAATCTCCCGCCGGGTCCAGTCGGTACGCATGGCTTTGTATTATAAACAGCTATGGCACGCTAACGCTGGCCGTCGCCGTGCCGATCAGCCCGGTGGTATGGTCGACCACGCCGAGCCGTAGCGTGTAGGCGCCGGGTTTGAGGGCAAGCGCCTTCTGGCAGGGGAAGTAGCTCTTCATCATTTTTGAATATTCTTCAGGCTTCAAAGCCGCGTTGAGTGACGGGCCTTCAGCTCGCACCGGGTCGCCTTTTTTTACGTTGGCATAGGCCCAGACCACGCAACTGATAGAGGCGTGCTGCAAGCCGTCGTCCTTCTTTTCGAAGGCGACTGTGCGCGGATTCACACCGAAACTCACCACCACCTTGTTCTGGGTCTTTTCCGATGGTGGAATGACCGCTGCCTGAAACAGCACTCCCGAGGAAGCCGGAGCATCCGGGACCAGGGCGTTGCTGAAGTTGCCGCCGATGGCCGCCGAGTTGTTTTCCAGGTTCGGCGGCTGGGCGTAGTACCCTTCGCGATACTGGAGCTTCATGCCTGGTCGCGCCACCTTCACTACAATCTTCCGGAACTTGTTGTCCCACGTGCGGTTTTGAGGGTAATAGGAAAGGCTGTAGTAGGTCGAGCCATCATCGATGCTGGTGCGCACGCCCATTTCAATGTCGTTGCGGTTGTAGAACGTCTTGCCCCCGGTGCGTTGCGCCATGCTGATCATCGCGGTGTGGGCCGAAAAACGATCGTTGACCGTTACACCGGCGGCATCAATCGGATACAGGGCAATCTGAGCGTTCATCAATTCATCCGCGATCTTCTCCGCCAACGCGGAAAAATCCTCGATCAATACCGTGCCGTCTCCCGGATTGAACTCCGGAAACAGGTTGATGGGAAAACCTTCGGAAATCCAGATGAGGTTTTTGCGTCCGGGATACCCGGCCATGGCCAGCGCAATGGAGTGTATGGCCCGGAACGTGACCGTGCGTCCTTCGGGGGTGGTTTGAAACGAGCCCTGGCGAGTGAACGGGGAAGCGGCCGCGCGCACGTCCGGAATATGCGTGGGGCCTTGCGACTTGAAATTTGCAACCACTTCCCGCAGGGCGCGGGAGTCGGTGGTGAAATCATGCAGCATGACCAGCTTGCTGCCCAAGGCAAAGACTGCAGTAGGCTGAATTTCAGGGCCGCTTCCCAGGTATTTGGCCAGCATGTCCTGGGCGTAGGCATGGGCTGAGAAATCAGTATTGATGGAATCCAGCAGAATGATATTGAAAGTACTGGTCGTCCCGTACTGGGGAGCGTTGGTAATGATGCCCGATGGAACCGGCTGCGCCGCCGGCGTATGCGCCTGGGGATCCGGGTGCTGGAAGCTGAAGGTGGAAATCTTTTGCGGAACACCTTCTTCAAGCACTGTGAAGTCTTCCTGCTTGAGATCGGGAACGGGTTTCCCGTTGGCGTCGACCGCCACCAGGTCGACCACCACCAGCCGGGTGGTGGCCCGGATTACGCTTTGGGATTGATCGACCGGCGCCGGGCCGTTTTGAGCGGACGCCCCGGCAATCAGCAACAGGCAAGAAGCCGCAAGGGAACGAAAAAACATCATAGGGGCACTCTCCAGCAGACTGGCGAACCTGCATGATTCCAGCACACCACGTTACGCCAGAAGAGTGTTGCATCGAGGTGGTGGGGATGGCGTTTGGCTATGTAGAGTATATCCGAACTACAAGAAAGGATTCTCGATCTTCAAATGACCGAACCGCTGCCCATGTTGAAGGTCCTCGCTGTACAGGACCTCACATTGGCCTTCAATCGCTGCGGCCACAATTAGCGAGTCATACCATGAGAGCCGATATCTACCCTTGATGCGAAGGGCCTCGGCGAGAAGGGCTGGCGAGGATTGCACGGCCATAAGCGGTCGAAACACGGTGCTCAGATATTGTTCGGCGTCGGCTTCGGTCAGCGGCCGCGCAAAGCGGCGCAGGGCGACATTGAAGAACTCCTGGGCCACCTGGTAACTGATGACCCCATTGCGCGACGCCACGGCCTGCTGGATGAGACGCATCGACCTCTTTAGCTTGGCAGGCTCACTTTCATCGAACGAATAGACGAAGATGTTGGTGTCGAGGAAAAACCTACCGCTCATTCATTTCCTCGCGGCTGAAACGGCGGCCGGCTTTGACGTGCCGAAGGCGCTTCATCAGGGAGACAAATTCCTGCTCGTTACCGGCCTGGGCCGTAAACTGAAGCAGCCACTCGCGAAACGCCGCATTCAGCGTCTTATGCTGGGCCCGGGCGACCAGGCGAGCTTGCTCGATCAGGTGCTCGTCCGCACTCAGAGTTATATTCTTCATACGGTATTAGTGTACACTGGAACAGTGCTAACTGCCCACAGAAGTAGATTGTGTAGTCGCCCGCCGGGAACTTCTTTACGTCTGGTCCAAACTGATCTGCTCCGGCGCCAGCCTTTGGCTGGCCAGAAAGAGTGATAATCGTCTCCAGGATGCTGGTGAGAATCCTCAAAGCCACATCAGGATCGGTCCGGCTCGTCCAATAATCGGCGATTTCCTGCAGGTTCTTCCGGGCCGAAGCCGTGATCTTATAGTGGAATTTCACCTGACTTTATGACGGCGAGAAAGCTTCTTGACGGAAGCGCCCACGAGATTAGTGGCCAGATTTCTCAGGCCGTCCGCATCATATTCGACGTAGCGGCCCTCCTCGATGTCACGAATCCCCTGCTGTACGCCGCGGCGAATACCATCGTGCTCTTCTTTGGTCAGACGGGATTCGAAACTGGAGAGCAACTCCCGCTCTTTCCTGCGTGCGTCTTCCTCTTGCATGCGGCGCACAGCATCGCGCACCACTTCACTGATATTCGTGTATTCCCCTTTTCTCACTTTGTCCCTGATGAAGCGGGCCATCTGTGGTGACAGCGAGACGTTCATTTGTTCGATAGGCATGTCCCAATTTCCTTCTCTGCGGGAATTGCTTACTCGTTCATGGTAAATTTTGCAATCAATAACAGTCGATATTTGACTACAGATTCATCCTCGCATTTTCTCTGCCATGCCGTAGAATAACTGCATCCCACTGACTTGAATTCATGTTCATCCTTGTCCCAGCGATGGTTGCGGCGGTGCTCGCCTTATGCGGCACCGGATACTACGCGCTTTGCCTGTGGAGTGCGCGCAGCTTCCGCCGTGACTGCCGCCGGCCGGTGCCGGAATTTACTCCGCCGGTTTCGATTCTCAAGCCGCTGCGGGGAGTTGATCCGCAGATGTATGAGAGCTTCCGCAGCCACTGCCTGCAAGCTTATCCCGTGTACGAAATTATCTTCGGGGTGAATGAGGCGGACGATCCGGCGGCCGAGGCCGTGTACCGTCTGGCCGCGGAGTTTCCTACCTGCAAGATTCGGCTGGTGCTTTGCCCCGAGATACTGGGTAACAACCGTAAGGCCAGCAATCTGGTGCAGATGTTGCCCCACGCGGTCCACGGGCACATCCTCATCAACGACAGTGACATTTTTGTGCCGCCCGATTACCTGCGCCGCGTGATGGGCCACTTCGAGCGCCCCCAAGTGGGGATGGTGACCTCGCTCTACAAGGGCATTGCCGCCGCGACCCTTGGCTCGAAGCTGGAGTCCCTGGGCATCAGCACCGACTTTTTTGCCGGTGTACTGGCGGCGCGGCAGGTGGAAAAAGGCATCCACTTTGCGCTGGGTTCCACTCTGGCCATCAATGCCGAGGCTCTCAGCAAGATCGGCGGTATGGCGCCCCTGGTCGATTATCTGGCGGATGATTTCGAACTGGGTAAACGCACTTCCAATGCCGGTATGGAAGTGGTGATGAGCGACCTGGTGGTGGAAACCCACTTGCCCCCCTACAGCCTGCGCCACTTTCTCGACCATCAGATGCGCTGGGCGCGCAGCACGCGCGACTCACGGCGTGCCGGATATTTGGGCCTGGCCCTCACCTTCGGGCTGCCCTGGGCCATTATCGCGGTGTTGTTTTCGGCCGGCGCCTGGTGGTCATGGATCGTGCTGGCCTGCGCCAGCCTGATGCGGCTGGTCCTCGCGTTGGTGATAGGCGTGGGATTACTGCACGATGAAACCGTACTGCGCCGCCTGTGGCTGTTGCCCTTGCGCGATCTGGTGGCCCTGGGTGTCTGGTTCGGCAGCTATGCCGGACACGAAGTACACTGGCGCGGAGAGGTATTCTTGCTGGAAAACGGAAAGATCAAACAAGCTTGAAAAACAAGGAGCTTCACCACGGAGTCACGGAGAAAAACGTGAAGACAGGTACTTGGAATTTGGTAATTGGTATTTGTCGCCGATCGCGGCATTAACGAACCTGGCAAGACTCGGATTCTTCAAGATCAAATACCAAGTACCGATTACCAAGTACCTGTCTTCACGTTTTTCTCCGTGACTCCGCGCCTCCGTGGTGAAGCTCTTTGTTTTACCTTGCCCCGCAAAGATTACGGTCATTCGTCAGGACCAACTTCCCGCCCCACTTTGCCACCTGACAGTAGCCTGCCTGGCTGACATAGGCCGGAATCTTGTCTTCTTCAGTCCAAAAGAAAACCCGCTTCTCCCCACGCCATAATTGTTCAAAGGATTTATCGTCGTCAAAGATCGCAGGAGCGTCAGGGAAGATCGAGCCGTACCAAATGTTGGAGTCGCGTCCGTTGAGCATGCGCATCTGCTGGCCCATGTAATACGTCAGCGTGGAGGCGGCCTCGTAGTCTCCGTTCGCTTCGAGAATGTCGCCGGGCTTCCACAGCGGCGCAATCTTGTCAGCCAGTACTTTTGACGACAGCACGGGAGAGAAAATCACCAGTCCTGTATGCGCCTGGTAGAGTACGACCACCATCATCAGGGCCAAAGCCACATTCGCGGGGAAGGCGCGGTCGTCGCGGCGCAGTATGAAATTCAGGACCGTGCCAACTGCGAGAGCCAGTCCGGTCAGCAGCAGTGGGAGCTTGAAGGCGCCCAGAGCTTTCGGAGTGAGATCGAGAAAGTGTCCGAACGAGAGCTTGTAAGCCTCGGGGTTTTTCTTGAGCAGTTCGGCGATATCGTAACCGGACAGAGGTGTCTGCGCGTGCATGGCCAGCATAACCGCGGCATAGCAGGCCGGCAGGCCCACTAGCACCATGAGCGCCAGCGATGAAATCTTTCCCCAGCGCCGCTCTGGATGGTCCGCTGGAGAAATAGTTTTTGACGCTAACCAGCCGCCGAGCAAGGCCGCAGCAAGCCCGGCAAAACCACCGGTCATGTAATACTTCGGGCGGTTGGAGAAGTTCGAAAGAAGCAGGACCAACCACGACCAGAGAACACCGGTCGACAGGCCCATGATCGCAGTGAGCACCTGCGATGCGATCTTCCACCAGCGCCACGGCGGGCCCTGTATCGTCGAGTTCGTTTCGTAGGCCAGCCATCCGCCGATCAGCAGCGCCACACCCGGCGCTCCTGGAATCACGTAATACTCCTGGCGGCTCGAGAAGCTGAAGAACACCAGGACGATGACCGCCCACAGCGCGAACAGCAGGGTCGCCTGCTGCTGGCGATTGAGTCCGGCGCGCCAGTCGGCGGCCTTCCGGGGAATCTGCAGCAAAGCTTGCGGCGTGAAGACCGTCCACGGCACCAGCCACAAGAGCATCAGTCCCCAGAAAAGCCACAAGGGCACGGTGTCATAATCTGCGGGGAAGCGTTTATTCAGGAAGCGCAGAAAATGCTCATTGACGAAATAGAACCAGAAGAAACCCTGGTCATGCGTCAAGGGTCCGGGCGCCATGATGATTGGCCCGTGCGCGGGATTGCGAAGGCCCGCGAGCAGATGCCAGGGTGCTGCAATCCCGAGGAAAACAAGAAAACTTGAAATCAGATGCAGCTTGAACAGATGGCGTAGGTTGCGCGTCAGCAGCAGAAAAACAAAGATGGCGCCTAGCGGAAAGACCAGGCCAATGAGTCCCTTGGTAAGGACGTTCAGGGCCATAGTGGCGGCCATGCCCCACGAGAGCCAGAGTGACGGTTTTTCCTGTTCGAGCGTAGTGAGGAAGAAGTCAAAACCCAGGGCCATCCATAGGCCGACTGCCATATCGGGAATCAGGATGCGGGTAAAAATGAACGGACCGAAGCCGGTGGCCAGCGCCAGCGCCGCATAAAAGCCCCCTTCTTCGCCGTAGATGCGGCGTCCGAGACGGTAGACGATCAGCAGCAGGGCCAGCACGCCCAGGGCGATCGGCAGCCGTGCCGACCAGTCGTGTACGCCGAACAGCTTGAAGCTCGAAGCCACGGCCCAGTACATGAGCGGGGCTTTTTCCAGATAGCGGAAACCCAGATCGATGTGCAGTGTGACCCAATCATGCCCGGTGACCATTTCGCGCGCCGCCTCGGCGTGGACGGTATCGGCGTCATCCAGTAGCGGAGGAGTAAAAATGCTGGCGAAGTAGACGACGGCCCACACGGCCACGATAGCGAAAAGAAAATTGCGGCGATTGTGCATGAAATCGTAATTATAGCGGGCTGAGAAAAACCAAGACCCAACACGAAGACACCGCTGGCATCTCCGATGTCCCGATTACCCGATTACCCGATGTCCCGATCTGCCAGAGCTGGCCCTATATTTCGCCAGTCCTGGTTGATAAACTTGATAACTATGCACAGCCACGGCCACAACCACGAAGGCAGCGCGCGGGTCCTGCGCTATTCGCTGATTGCGACCCTTCTTTACGTGGGGGTGACGGCCTTCGCCGGAATCCGCGCCCACAGCCTGGCTCTGCTGTCAGAAGCCGGACACAATATGAGTGACCTGCTGGCCATGGCGCTTTCCTGGGTGGCGCTGTTCCTGCAGTCGCGTCCGCCCAGCAAGACCAAGACGTTTGGCTATCATCGCGCCGGAGTCCTCGCCGCCCTCATCAATGCCGTGAGTCTGGTGGTCATTGCTTTCTATATCTTCTACGCGGCGGGACTGCGGTTCTACAATCCGGTCGAAGTCCATCCCCGGTTGATGATGTGGGTGGCGGCCGCCGGTGTGGTGATGAACGGAGTGATCGCCTGGTTCCTATTCAAGGCTTCGCGGGATGTGAATATCCGCAGCGTGTTCATACACCAGGTGGGCGATACGCTTTCCACCGCCGCGGTCATCGTGGGCGGGTGGATGATCCTGTGGACCGGCCGCAACTGGATTGACCCGTTGCTTTCCATCGGCATCGGCTGCCTGATTCTGTGGTCTTCGTTGGGCATTATCCGCGAGACCCTCAACATCCTGTTGGAAGGAACGCCCAGCGGCGTTTCCGTTGAGAAGATCATCGCCAGCATCGGCGGCGTCCGCGGTGTGAATGACGTCCATGACGTACACGTGTGGAGCATCGGTTCGGAGACCCGCGCGCTTTCCTGCCACATCGGAATCGACGACATGCAGCTTTCAGCAACGGAAGGTATTTTGCGCAACGTGAAGCAGATACTGGCCGCCGATTTCCATATCCACCACACCACCATTCAGTTTGAGAACTCCGAGTGCGAGATTGCCCATGGCTGCATCATTCCGGTGAGCCATCACCATGACCACGAGCACATTTAAATCTCTCGACTGATTGGGTTCTGTATTCAGGGGGAGACGGCAACCCAATTCCCATTCGCGTCGATTTGCGTGAATTCGCGGCTAAATGCCCTTGGCTGCGGCCCCGTTGCGCTTGTGATTTCTCCCGCTCGGATATTTTCTTGTTCTCGTGGCCTCAAAATAGCATAAAATTCCTCAATGGCGACAGGTTTCCGCCTCCGTCTTGGTTGCTTCTTACCTAAGATCGCCGGCCATTATTAAATCAATGACTTATCTCTATCGTATGTTCCGCTCGTTTGTTGTCCTCCAGTTGCTTCCCGCCCTTGAAAGCGCCTCGGAAGAGGCCCTGATCGGCGGGCAGGCAGTGCTGGAGGGCGTGATGATGCGCTCGCCCCATGCCTGGGGTATTGCCGTCAGAAGGTCCACCGGCGAGATGGCCACCCACTGCGAGGTGCTTGAGCGTCCGTCGGAAAAGCGCAAATGGCTGGCTTGGCCGCTGGTTCGCGGCCTGGTCACACTTGGGCAAGCCATGAAGCTCGGTTACCGCGCCCTGCAGTTCTCTTCCAACATCATGATGGCTTCGCTGGCTGCCGAGGAAGAGAAGGAATCCCAGGAAAAAGAAGCACAGGGAAAGGGGAAATCTCCGGCAGCTCCCGCGGCCAGAATTGAAGATGCCAAGCCGGAAATGCCGCCCCAGATCAGCGGCTGGATGATGTTCATGAACGTAGTGCTCTCCGTCGGGTTCTTCATCGTGATGTACAAGCTGGTTCCCCTGACCCTGGCCAGAGGTCTCCAGGGATCCTGGTCAGCCATGAACAACAACGTGGTGTTCAACTTGGTCGATGGCGTGATCCGGCTGGTGTTGTTCCTGTTGTTTATCTGGGGCATTTCTCTATTCGCCGACATCCGCAGGGTCTTTGAATACCACGGCGCGGAACACAAGACGGTGTTTGCCTATGAAGCCAAGCGTGAAATCCCGGCCGTGAAATTCACGCAGGGATTTTCGACCTACCATCCCCGTTGCGGCACTAGCTTCCTGATGACCATCATGCTCATCTCCATCTTCGTCTATGCCGCTGTCCCCATTGCCAGTGCCAACGCCAGCGGACATTTCTTCGACCGCGCTTTCTGGGAGCGGTTTGGCATTCGTATCCTGCTGTTGCCGGTGATCGCCTCGGTCTCCTACGAAATGATCCGTTTTTCCGCAAAGCACGGACGCTCCCTGTTTGCCCTGCTGACCCGTCCCGGTCTGTGGCTGCAGCGCATCACCACCAAGCAGTGCTCCGACGACCAGGTAGAGTGCGCCATCAAGGCCCTCGACGAAGCCATGAACCTCGAAAAGGCCCACGGCGGGGAACTGGTGATTGCCTAGCAAGATCGGCCACGAATTTACACGAATGAACACGAATCAAGAACCAAAAGCAAAAAACGGAAGCAGCGAAAAGCAAAAGACCGAAAAATAAAGACACAGCAAAAACATCTCCAGACAAATTCCTGTTTTTGGTTTTAATTCGTGTCATTCGTGTTAATTCGTGGCCAAGGCTTTGTTCCCCCCATTCAGATACAATAAGCAAGGGTTCCTATGTTTGACCGTCTCAACCAGATCGAAATCCGCTACGAGGAACTGACCCAGGCCCTCGCATCGCCGGAGATCGTCCACGACTCGGCGAAATACCAGAAGACCGCCAAGGCCCATAGCGAGCTTTCCGAGACCGTCGAAAGATACCGGGAATTTAAAGACCTGCAGCGCGGCATCGCTGAAAGCCGGGTGATGGTGGCCGAGGAATCCGATGCCGATTTGCGCGCCTATGCGCACGAGGAACTCAGCCGTCTGGAAGGCCGTTTACAGACCGTCAACGATGAACTCAAGGCCTTGCTGGTCCCCAAAGATCCCAACGATGAGAAGAACGTGGTGCTTGAAATCCGCGCCGGCACTGGCGGGGACGAAGCCACGCTGTTCGCCGCCGAGGTTTTCCGCATGTACAACCGTTTTGCGGAAACCCAGCGATGGAAGGTGGAAGTGCTCTCCACTTCCGAATCAGGTGTGGGCGGGCTCAAGGAAGTCATCGCCATCATCGAAGGCCGGCGCGTGTATTCGCGCATGAAATATGAGAGCGGCGTACACCGTGTACAGCGCGTGCCTGAGACCGAGCAGCAGGGCCGGGTGCATACCTCGGCCATCACCGTGGCGGTGCTGCCCGAAGTCGAAGACGTGGATATCAAGATCGAAGCCAAAGACCTCCGGATCGACACCTTCTGCTCTTCCGGCCCCGGCGGCCAGTCGGTCAATACCACCTACTCGGCGGTGCGCATTACCCATCTGCCCTCCAATACCGTAGTCAGTTGCCAGGACGAAAAATCCCAGATCAAGAACCGCGAAAAAGGCATGCGCGTGCTCCGCGCCCGGCTCTATGAGATGGAGATGGATAAACAGCAACAGGCCCTGGCCAAAGAGCGCAAGGCCCAGGTGGGCAGCGGCGACCGCAGCGAAAAGATCCGCACCTATAACTTCCCCCAGAACCGCGTGACCGACCACCGCATCGGGCTGACCCTCCACCAGCTCAGCGAAGTCATGGATGGCAAGCTGCAACCCATCGTCGATGCTCTAGTGACCCACTACCAGGCCGAAAAGCTGAAGAACCAGACCGAGGCGGTGGCCTAGTAGCCATGACCGGAAAGATTGGTACTGTCGGTAAAAAAG
Source organism: Saccharimonadales bacterium (SeqCode) (assembly GCA_035568495.1). Taxonomy (GTDB): domain Bacteria; phylum Acidobacteriota; class Terriglobia; order Terriglobales; family Acidobacteriaceae; genus Angelobacter. The sequence goes on from DATMNZ010000066.1 coordinate 18,685, forward strand.
CCAAGAAACGCTCCTGCACTTCCGATCACCAGATCACCCGGTCCGCAATGATCGCTGGTCCTTCCATTCACTCTTCATGAATCTCAAGCAGGCCATTGATTCGGCGTACGGCCTTTTCCAGCGCGAAGATGTTCCTTCGCCTCGGCTGAATGCCGAACTTCTGATGATGTTTGTTCTGGGCTGTGACCGTGCCTATCTCTTTGCTCATCCCGAAAGGCAGTTGAACGGCGAAGAGCAAATTCGTTACGAAGAGGTCATCGACGAACGGGCGCGCGGCTGTCCCACACAATACATCACCGGACACCAGGAGTTCTGGGGCTTGGATCTGATCGTCTCGCCCGCGGTGCTGATTCCTCGTCCGGAAACAGAACATGTGGTGGAAACCGTGCTCGACTTGGTCCGATCGCTTGATCCGGAACAGCCGCTCAATCTGGTAGACGTCGGCACAGGTTCCGGATGCATCGCCCTCGCCCTGGCCACCGAGCTGCCAACGGCACAGATGGATGCCTGCGACCTCTCCGAAGACGCGCTGGAAATTGCCCGTGCCAACGCCGCCCGCCTGGGGGCGGAATCGCGGGTGCTCTTCCAGCGCTCTGATCTGCTAGCGGCCTACGTGGGAAGGCAGTTCGACTTTGTAGTCTCAAATCCGCCTTATGTAGGTGAATCCGAGGCCGATAAGGTACAGAAGCAGGTCAAAGAATTCGAACCCAAGATGGCGGTCTTTTCCGGCTGGGAAGGCATGGACATCTACCGCCGCCTGGTTCCCCAGGCATATGAAGTGCTCAAGCCCGGCGGATGGCTGGTCATGGAAATCGGCTTTTCCACGGAAGAGAAAGTCAAAAGCCTGCTCTCCGGGTGGACTAGCATTCAGACCACCGCCGATCTCCAGGGGATTCCCAGGGTGGTGGCCGCAAGAAGGGGAAAGCCAACTCACACCTTGGTGACTGGTTCTTGAGGGTCATTAAAAAGCTGACTCATCTCCGATTCCGAGGTTACCGCGCGTTCGCCGACACAAATCCGCACTTCCTCTAACACGAACCTCAGGCGCTCTTCAGATGGGGTTGAGATTTCCAGCAACGCCCAACATGACGCACAACAACGTAAGTGCTGAAATACCGATTCCGGCAATTCCTCGCCACTCATGAAGTCTGCCAACTGTGAAGGCAGAACACAATCGGGAGTGGGATAAGAACGTGGTCGGTCCCGGTGCAGTTGCCGTACTTCTTCAATTGAAATGCCTAATCTCTCAGCCTTCTCCTTTAGCGCAGCCAAATACACAGATGGGGTTGCCCGCTCTGCTTCATTGATGCTGGTATTGAGCCGCCTCGCCCTCTTTTGTAAAAACGCAGCCCAACGACCTTGGAAATCCAGTTTACTACTCATATGACAAAGCCTCTTCTTCCAAGAAATAAAACGTCCATAAGAGCAAAATATTACAAAAGCAGAAAAACTTAGGGAGAGGGCGTTCCCATTTTGGGCTTCTCCCTTATCTGCTTTACTCTTATGAATATTCATGGACTCAGCCCCCGCCCGAACTGACTCAAATTCAGGCTGTCGCTGATCCCACCAATTGCCCTTTCTGCTTGGCTAACAAGTAAAACCACGATAAGTGGAAAAAGTTTACAAAATCGGGAAAGATTTTTCCGGTCGAGCCCCACCGTTTTGATGTTAAGTTTATGATATACAAAGACTTACCTCTACACGAGAGTCATTGAAATATTATTTTATGCCCCGTCAACACAATGACACAAAAGTAAACATCTTGTTACTCATTTGAGTCTCCTCAATTTTGCTCTGAGCCTGAAAATGCGAACCGCTAAACTGCCATATTTCTCATTGGTCATCTGTGCAATTTCCTTAAGCGTATGCCCATTCAAGAGGTGCCGAGTGAGGGCCAAGTCATCAGGATCCAACTCGGAAAACATCTTTCCGAAGGTCAAGTGAACGTCTAATTCGCTTTGATCTGGACCAACCGATGCGATGTGATTAAAGTCCCTAACTTCTGATTTGGGAGGCTGCTTGCGATAGAAATCTCTGGCAGCATTTTGACAGATTGCATGGAGGTACCCCAAAAAAGCGTCCGCATTGGGAAATGCCTTAAAGTCGCAAAACCTTACGAGTCGATAAAATACCTCTTGCGAAACGTCCTCTACGCCCTCGGGCGGACCACCCAGAGTCTTAAAGACAGTGCCAACCACGAATGGCCACAAGAGTCGATAAAGGGCACCCCATGCTGTTTCAGAAGAGCGATCCTTGGACAAGAAATCAATGCTCTCTTCTAGCGCCATCTTGTTGAGCTTATACGACAGATTTTTACGCCTCCACGGAGCGTACGGCATGCGCAGCGGCAATCTTCGGATGGAGATTTCTCAAGATAAGTGGATCGCCCAATCCGGTATCCTGAATCGCATACGCTTGAGCAATGGTATGCCACATCTCGGCCACTGCGAGATCGCGCATTCGTCGAATCCGGTCGCGTAGCGGACGCACACCTTTTCTCTTGAGAAGACATTCTATTTGCTCCTTAAGGTAGTCATTGAGGGTTAAGTTATTTGTCCATCTCCAGGGTCGATTCCGCAGCTCATCTTCCACGATCCCGAGCTCCTTGACAAAACCCAGCCTCTCAGACTCATTCGCGAGTTGGCACATCTCCATGAATTCTTCATAATCCTTTGGGTCGAGTCCCCATAAAAATGGGAGCCAAAATCGCCGCGCATGCCCTGGCCCAACAAATACGTCACTGTGCGATAAATCTCTCAAGCTCACATTGTGAACAAGAGCGGCGCATTCGATATCGCACCCAGAATTTGGCTCGATGTTGTGGGAATAATCGGTAAATCCAGAAATTCCCGCATGGCCAAGACCAGGGAAGAAACCACAGAAGACAACAGCAAGCTTCGACACAATATCTCTACCAGCCATTTCATTGCGCACACTTTTCACGGCTTTTGGATTCCGTCTCAGATATTCTGCCCAGGGTGTTGATCTCTTAAGAACGCACCCAGTGAGAATCAAGCGGTCTAATCTAATGTCAGGAAACTTCTCAATGATGCCGCCAACGAGGAACGTTCCAAGACTGTGCGCGATGACATGAGGTACTCCGCTCGGGACTTTCAATTCGTCCAACTGAGACTTCACAATTCTCAAGGTCCTGATGCGCCTCAAGCAACTTACAAGCAGAGCAACTGTCAGTGTGGCGAGCAGAGATATAGCCATGGAGATGGATGGACGAGCCCTAGCCAGATACAAACTTATTAATATTCCAAGCATCATCACGTAAGGATCCAGAAGGATCTTCGTTCCTCCGAACCACCTGTAATTGGAATATTTTATTGGGATACATTCAAAGTGAGGTTCAAGTGCACTTCTGAGCGCTTCTTGCCATCCTCCCTTAGTATTTGCGCCATGGACAGTAATTATTTGTTTGAGTCGTTCGGCCATATGGATTGGGCATCATATTACAATATCCAAACCAACCGTAGGACAATTAATAATAGATACCTACATTTTGCTGAATTTAGAGTCCTCTAATAACTGACTGGGCTGCTCAGTTGTGGCGCAAGAGTGAGTCGCTTGCGGCTCACCAGATTTAGCGCTAGGAGTCTCGCTCATCGGACTCAGGATTGAGATGTCAAGGCTAACTTCCTCGGTGACTGTCCTTTTGTGTTTTGCCCCAACTTAAATACTCTAGTCTACCGACATTCGAATTGCCAGTTTTGCTGTCAATCTGACTCAGGTGCTCTCGCAAGCGCTCTTGGGACAAAGGATCCGATGGGTGGAGGGGACGGAAGGCCCGAGAATCTTGAGGATTAAAGAGGTTTTGCCAGTGCATCGCCATAAATCCCTCCCAAAAATATTCCCCGCAAGATTCCCGCATTCCACCGTTCTATCGTCAATTGCATTAGGTTGGGGGGCTTTATGCGCGCTACTCGCTTTTTTGCCATCTGGGTCGTCTTCGTGTCGCTCGCGCCTTTCGTGCGTTCTCAGGTAACCACCGACGAGGCCAAAATGCACTTTCGGGTGGACTCGCGTCCGGAGCTGGAATTGCCGCTCGTGAACTCCACCAGCGAGACGCTTCAACTGAACGTCCATCTGGAGTTACTGGACACTCACGGAAAAACAGGTGGCCTCACCGATGTGGGCCTTACGGTCGCGCCCGGTGCGCATGCAGTCTTGGTTCCCTGGGGCGCCGTGAACCTGCCTACGCGTGCTCCTTCTGAGCTCTACTGGTATCGGCTGGCCTATCGAATCACGCCGCCCGGCGGCAGCCCGCTCGAAGGCATCGTTCAACTCGGTAAGCTCATACCGACCTTGTTTCGCCTGCGGATATCGGGCAGCCAATACCAATGGCCGGTGCGCCCGTTGCCGCTGCGTGTCTATATTGATGATCCGATCACCGGCAAACCCCTCGCCGGCATTCCGGTGCAGGCGGAAGTCGACCTCAATCTTGATTCCCCGGGACCCAACGTCCAGGACCATTTCACCCTGCGGGCCCGGACTGACAGTCACGGTTACGCGTTGTTGCCACTGAAGGCCGTCCGCCGCGTGGGCGCCGAGCCGGCCATCGAGGTCAAGGCCCAGCGTGGCGCTCTCGAAGAGTCGGAATCCGTGGAACTGCGCATTGATGCCGCGCCCCGCATGACCGTTTCTACCGACAAGCCGATCTACCAGCCGGGGCAGGCGTTGCACCTGCGCGTGCTCGCGTTCGACCCTAACAAAAACGCAATCGCCGGCAGCCAGGTTACCGTCAAAATTACCGGCGATGACGGCAACGTTCAGTTTCAACAGACGGTGAAGACCTCGCGCTTCGGCGTGGCCCAGGCGGAGTGGGAAATTCCAGCCAAAGGGGCGCTGGGACCTCACCGTATCCGGGCTGAGATGGAGGCAGGAGGCGGCCACTCGGAAGGAAGCGCCAGCGCCAATGTGCAAATCAGCCGTTATGATCTTCCGCAGTTCACCGTGCAACCGGTCACGGATAAGCCTTACTACCTGCCGGGTGATCAAGTCAAAGTGGAAATTAGCGCCGGCTATCTCTTTGGACAGCCCGTCACCCGCGGCCACGTCCGTATCGCCCGTAGTGCTCGCCGGGAGTGGGATTCAGAAAAGCAGCAATGGAAGGACGATGGGGAAGATCTGGAGCAGGGCGAGTTCGATGCTTCCGGAAAATTCAGCGCAGTGCTCGACCTCAGCGAGCAGTTTGAAGAGTTGGGAAGCCACGATTATCTCCGCTTCCAGGATGTGGGCCTGGTTGCTTATGTCACCGACCTTTCCACGCAACGCACCGAGCAGCGGCGGTTTACCGCCCGTCTGAGCAAGCAGCCCATTCACATCTATGTGGTGAATCGCGCCCGCAGCCTCTCTGGGCCGCTGGACCTGTTCATTACCACCGCGCTCCCCGACGGTACGCCGGCCTCGATGAATGTGGAAGTCAGCGCCCTTGAGTCATTCAGCTATTCCGGTAACCAGAGCGACCGCCGATTTCCCCGGCGCGCCCATCTGTCGCGCATCCACACCAACCGTTATGGCGTGGGTCACCTGCGCGGCCCATCGGTAGAGGGCCTATTCGCCGCCCCGGTTTACGGGTTCCAACTGGAGATGGTCGCCAGCGGCGGAAATGGCCTGAAAGGGACCCACACGGAAGAGGTCTGGACCGATAGCGGAGAGTCATACTTGAAGGTCACTCCGGCCCGGCGCCTGCTTCGTGACCAGGAAAGCGTCAAGGCAGACATTCAATCGTCACTTTCTGGCGGCATGCTCTTCGTGGAGTTGACCGGCGCCGGCGGCCTGGTGAGGTCGCAGAAGGTGGAGTTGCGCCACAGCCATGCCCAGGTCGAGTTCCCATGGGAGCCGGAATTCCGCAACAGCCTCAATCTGGTTGTTTATAGCCTAGACGAAGACGTACACGCCGCCAGCGCCGAAGTGCTTTATCCCGGACCGCAGGACCTGGATCTCGGCCTGCAAATTCGCAAGACCACCTACAAACCGGGCGAGTCTGCGGTGGCCCGCTTCCAGGTGCGATCGCCCGATGGCCGTCCCGTGGAAAGCGCTTTGGGCATCGTTGTGTTTGACCAGGCGGTCGCCGAGCGAGTGCGCAGCGACGCGGATTTTGGCCACTACGGCTTCTTCTACGGAGACTATTGGGACGGCTGGCAATCGTCGATCGCTGGCGTCAGCTATCGTGACTTGATTCGCCAGCCCCTCACCGGGCCGGTAGACCCCGATCGCGAACTTCTCGCCCAGGCATTGCTCTCCCTCAGCGACGGCAACGTTGGTGCGGGCAGGTTCACCCAGGGAGGCGAGGACTTTTCCTGGAATGCCGCTGGAGTCTTCAGCGAACTTCTGAAACGAAGCCTCGCTGGTCTCGACAATTCCTTGACGGCGACGGCAAACGCGGCGGACGCCTGCCCGGTCAGCCGCGATCAACTGGTGGAGTTGCTCGCCCGCAGCGGATTCCACTTCAACGATCTGCGCGACCCCTGGGGCATGACTTACGAAGCAGCGTTTCGCGTTGAGCAAATCCACCAGGTGGTGGAAATCGTCAGCCACGGGCCCGGCAAGCGCGCCGGCAATGACTTCATCGCCCTCAAACGCTTTTGTGGTCCCTATTTTGCGCCTGTTGGCCGGGCCATCGATTCCGCATCGGTCGAATACACGCGCCGCACCGGCGAGCACATTCACGACTATGCCACGCTGGCCCGGGAACTGTTGGGCCAAGGCATTGATCTGAATACGCTGAAAGATCCCTGGGGGCATCCGTACAGGTTCACCTTCGATATCGAGCGCGAGTATTACGAGACACATGTCACCAGCGCCGGCCCCGATGGAATCTTCTCTACCGTAACCCAGCCCTCCTACGACGATGTGCGGGAATGGGACTCCCGCGTACACTACTTCGAGCGGGAAACCGTGGCCATCAACGCCGCCCTGGAGGAGTACCGCCGCAAGGAAAAGAGCTTCCCCGCCACTGAAGCCGAACTCAACCTGGCCCTGCAATCCGCTGGCATTGACCTGGGTTCGATGCGCGATCTCTGGGGACGCCCGTACCGGGTCGCTTTCTCGCAGTACAGCCGGTATTCCAATAGCATTCATGCTGCCTCGGTTTCCAGTTACGGCAGCGGTCCCCAACAGGTCTCGACCATCACCCCGGTGACCCAAACGCTGGGCGCGATTGAGCTGTACAGCCTGGGGCCCGAGAACAAGCCGGAAGGCCGGTTCACGATTGCCAAATTCGAGCGCCTGCTCACCGAACAAAACAGCAAAGACCCGGGTCCCCATCCGGCTTCCACCGCCGCCCAGGTGACGGCCAACGGGACAACCGGCGCCATCACCGGAACGGTCACCGATTCCTCGGGAGCGGTGGTGGCCGGGGCGCAGGTCAAAGCCACGAATTCCGCTACCGGTGTTTTCTACGACACGGCTTCCAGCGCCAGTGGTGAATACGAATTGATCAACCTTGTTGTTGGGCTATACAAGGTCGAAATATCTGCAAAAGGCTTCCAGACTTCTGTTGTTCAAGATGTCCCTGTTAGCTCTTCCAATGTCACCAGGGTCGACGCCAAACTGGCTGTTGGTGAGACTTCTATGACCGTGGAAGTCACCGCCGAGTCCCCGATGATCGAAACCACGAACGCGCAGGTCGCCAGCGTAAAGCAATCGGGAGTCGCAGTTCACGAAGACCGCCAGGCATTCACCCCCAAAGTGCGCAAGTATTTTCCTGAGACCCTGGTATGGCAGCCCGAGCTGATTACCGGACGCGATGGCCGGGGCGAACTCAAGTTCCAGATGGCCGATAACATCACCGCCTGGAAGGTCTCGGTAGTCGGTTCGACCGCCGACGGTCAGATGGGCTTCGCCGAAAAAGAGCTTCGGACTTTTCTCCCGTTCTTCGC
>DATMNZ010000067.1:0-46778 GCA_035568495.1 Saccharimonadales bacterium (SeqCode)
CGGCAACGACATTTGCCTCGCGCTCAACCCGAGCGTCAATTCGTTCCGCCGCCTCGATCCGCACTTCGAGGCGCCCAACCAGATCAAGGCCTCGCCCACCGATCGCGGCTCCATGGTGCGTATCCCCATCGGCAACGAGAAGAGCATGCGCGTGGAAGTGCGCTCCGTGGCCCCGGACGCCAATCCGTATCTGGTCATGTATTCGGTCTTCAAGAGCGGATTGGATGGCGAGACGGCCAAGATCAAGAACCTGCGGCAGGCCGAGCGCTATTTGCCCGACAATGTCTACACCGCCCTCGAACACTTCCGCAAGGCCGAGTGGACGACCAAAATGCTGGGCGAGGATGTGAAGGGCCGTTACGCCGACTTGAAGCAGGCTTCCGCTGATCGTTGTCCGCGACTGCTGGGCACGTTCGTGAAGCCGCCCGAGGTGCAATTCCATCACGAGGTCTACAACCAGTTTTTGTGGAATGTGTTTTAGACCGGGAAGCCTGGAGAGATCGGGACATCGGAAAGAAACAGGGCGCGAACTAGTTCGCGCCCTGTTTGCGTGTGTCAGGTGGAGCATATTGTTTACCTTTGAGGGCGGCGGAGCAGGTTCCTCAATTCCTGCTGGCGGCTGGCGCCGCCAGCAGGAATTTTCGGGATGACATGGCTTAATGCGCCGACCTAATGCTGATCTGATGTCGACCTGCAATGCTGACCTGATGTCGACCTGCAATGTCGACCTGCAATGTCGACCTGCAATGCTGCCTTGCGGCGCTGCGTGCGCTATCATGCTTAACGTCGATCATTCATCGGGGGATTCATGAGATTTTGCGCGTTCGCATTCGTGCTGGCGGTGATGCTGGCCCTGTGTTCCTGCGAAGGCCCTACGCATGTAAGCGGGCCGGGCGTGACTACGGCTTCCGGACTTCAGTACTGGGACGTTAAGGCGGGTACCGGAGCGCTGGCCGAAAAGGGAAAGAAGGTCGTCGTCCATTACACCGGCTGGCTGGCCGATGGCAAGAAATTCGATAGTTCGGTGGAGAAGTACCGTCCATTTGTGTTCGTTCTGGGATCAGGCGCCGTGATTCATGGATGGGATGAAGGGGTGATCGGTATGAAGGCCGGCGGCAAACGCCAGTTGCGCATTCCTCCTGGCATTGGCTACGGCGCTCAAGGATCGCCCCCCGATATTCCCCCCAACGCAACGCTGGTCTTCGACATCGAACTGCTGGAAGTAAAGTGAAGGCAAAGATTTTAAATTTTTAAGTTTTAAATTTAAAATTTCAAATCTCACTATCTCACTTCACATACTTTGGACTGACACCCTTGCTCCACGGGTCGTACTCGTGTGCGAACTTTACGCGCTCGCCGATCGGCGGGTGATCGTAATACCAGAACACCATCCAGGCATCGGGCGTTGGGTAAGACAGGCTCTGCTCACCCAGGACCTGGAAAGCACGGGCTGCGGCTTCCTGTGAGTTAGCATTGATGCCGTGCGTGACTTCGAGGCCATAGATGTCGGCCTGGTGTTCAAGGCGGCGGCTGTAAGCGCTGCCCAGTGGCTGGCCCAGGAATTCGAGCGCGGCTATGATCAGAAACAGTACGGGCAGCGCGGCCCAATCGTCGGGCCCGCGCCACTGCCGGCGAAGCGGGAAGCGGCGCTCGATCCAGGCAGGGATGCGATAGAGCAGGTAAAAACCGAAGAAGGCCAGCACCGCCGCCAGCAACAGACCTTCATAAATGTGATTGAGCACATAGTGGCCCATTTCATGGCCGAAGACAAAGAGTGTTTCTTCCTGCGTCATTTTTTGGATGGTCGTGTCCCAGACCACCACCCGTTTGGAAGCGCCCAGGCCGGTGACATAGGCGTTGAGGGTGGTCACCTTGCTGCTGGCGTCCATTTCGTACATGCGGCTTCGGGGAATCTCCAGCCCTCCGTGCTGTATGACTCTTTCTATGGCTTCCACCAGTTGTGGCTGGCGCGCCTGCAGCGGCTGGAAGTGGTTGAACATGGGATCAAGCACCATGGGAACCAGGAAAATCACCAGCACCATCAGGGGCAGTGATAGTAGCCAGGCGTACAACCACCAGCGCCGCGGCGACCAGCGAATCAGAGTCAGCAGCAGCCATAGCAAAGGCGTTACGACCGCAACGGTCACCAATTCGCCCTTGAGTGTGTCCCCGATCCACGAACTCCAGCTTTGAACAGAGAGCCCGTATTGCAAACTCACGTGATGCTGGTAGAGGTCAAGCGGGAGCTGCAGCGCAGCCATCGTAAACAGCAGCAGAGGGACGGCGATCACCGCCTGTACGATGCGCCATCCGGAAACAGCTTCGGCCCAGTCGCGAAAACGCGCGGCCAGTCCGCTGAAGAGAATCCCCAGCAGCAGCAAGAAATCCCACACCGTGCCGGCGATCACCAGGCGCACGCGCAATGTATAGAGAGCCTGCGCCTGAGCGAACTTTTCCGGAGGCAGGGTGTAAGCCGTGGTCTGCGCCGTGGCCGACTGCATGGCGGCAGGAGTTTGCCCGCTGCCCTTCGGTTCAATCTGGGCTTGCACGGAAATGCAGCTTAGCCAGAGCAGAATCAGCGTTGCCGGCGTCATAAGGATGAACTTCATCATGATAATTTGTGTGCAGAGACAAGATAACAAAGGAGATTATTTGGTGTCGATTGTGTGTAAGCCCGTACAAATTGTGGCCACCGCACCGGCCACGGCCAGTACCGGCCCGCTGCATCTTTCAGCCGGGAAACCGGGGACGGGACGTTTCGACGCTTCCTCATGGGGTTCTCCTGTATGAGTATTTTGAGTCGGCCCTTGGAAGCCGCGTTCAGGATGATAATCTCTGGGAGGACCCTTCCTCATAATTTCTATACATCCAAATAGACGGGACATTTTCTGTTATTTTGTCACATGTGGCCCGTCTTCCACGCGTAATCGCTGTCGATGTTCCTCACCACGTTACGCAACGTGGGAATGCCCGGCAATTCATCTTGACTTCTGATAGTGAGAAGCTCGTCTATCTTGACTTGCTCCGGAACTATGCTGGCCTGTATCAACGCTCCTTGATCGGCTATTGCCTGATGTCAAATCACGTCCACCTGATTGTGATTCCGCGCAAATCCAATGCCCTGGCTCTGGCCATCAAAGACACACATGGGCGTTACGCGACCTATTGGAATATCCAGCACGCTTCTTCTTGCTGGGAGATTTCACTGGCGGCCTGCTTTCTGCGCAGAACCTTCAGCGGTTGAAATGTGGATGGTTAAATAGCGGAGGGTTGGGGTTATGGCGTGAGCGCAAACCTGCGGAGGTTGCGCCCGGAAGAGAGAGCGTTTAACTTGAGTGTCAGCCATCTTTGCCTTTCCTGAGGCAGATTTGGTCAGGGCACGTTCGGTGTTTCCGCACCGGGCGTGTCCGTTTTTGTGCAGTCTTGTTATAACCATTGTTGAAGAATAAAGCAAGAGAAAAGCGAAGGAAAGGCGGAATAGTCTTGGCCGTGTTATGGGCGCGAGAAATAGTAAAGCGCGGCAATATGTTCAATGCGCTTGCCCAGTGTTTTTGCGTTCACGGCCGCACGGCTGAAAGAGCTTGCAGAGAAATGCCGGAGCAGCCGTGCCGGAGGGCGGATTCACAGGCTGAGGAAAAATGTTGAATGAACCGTCAAAGAGGACAGCTTCAGCCGTCCGTAATGCTGCCACTCTGACAGCCGAACGACATCAAAAACTGACTTGGCCACCATCTTTCGTTCACACTAAAGATCGGAATGATTAGGTCCCCAGGGACCTCAGTAATGTCGGGTTCTTTGAAAACTGAATAGCCGTATCAGCCGGAAGCCAAGCGAATAGCGCAGGAGCGAATAAGCGTCCGCGTGCCGCAGGCAAGTACCCGTGATCGAGGAATAGAGTGACGGGTATTGATCGATGGGTGCCCCACCCTTCGCGCATTTTGCGAAGGGTGGGACGCGCTACGCTTGATCCGCGACTGATGCCAAATCGATAGTTACGATGAAAAACTCACCTGACGCCCCATGTGCAACGAAATGCCTTTAGATTTCAATGACTTGAGCAGATGAGCGGATTGAGCACATGATTTGCAAAGCCTTCAATCGGAGGCTAAAGGCAATACTGTTCATTTTAGGGTCCAATAAACGTGAAAAGGATAGTACCCAGGTCGCCAACCCCCACCCCCTGTATCACGTATATATCATGTATGTATCATCTTCAAAATGTCCCGAACATAGGCTACCGTTTGTTTCTAGCTGGTGCGCTCGTTGTTGCACAAATTCCCAAGTAGTCCGTCTTGGAATGCGAGATTCCGGGCGCAGATATTCTGGATTTCACAAGCCGCGATAATTTCCGCCATCGACCAGCAGGGTCTGCCCGGTGATGTAGGAGGCGCGCTCGGAAGCCAGCCAGACGATGGCGTCGGCGACTTCATTGGGAAGGCCCAGCCGACGGACTGGGGTTTCCGCCGTCCACTGGCCGTGGATGGCCTCGACCGTCGTTCCGCCAGCCAGAGCGCGCACGTTGGCGAGTTCCTGTAGCCGATCGGTCGCCGTGTATCCGGGGCCGACGTTATTCACCAGAATTCCATCCTTGCCGAATTCATTCGACAGGCTTTTCACCAGGCCAACGACACCGGCGCGCACTGAGTTTGACATGATCAGGTCGGTGACCGGCTGGCGCGCCGCGACCGAAGTGATGGTGATGATGCGTCCCCAGCGGTGGCGCTGCATATAGGGAATTACGGCTTTGGCCAGGTAGACGATGCTCATGAAATTCATGTCAATGGCCCGGCGCCACTCATCGGTGTGGATAGAAAGAAAATTCTTGGCCGGAGGGCCGCCGGCATTGGCCACGCAAACATCGATGCGTCCGAAGTGCTTGGAGACATTCTCGACAAAGCGCTGCACGGCGGCACTGTCGGTGACATCGACGGCTTCAGCGTAGATCTCGGCCCCGGTCGCCTGGCGAATCTGGTCAGCGGCCGCGCGCAGCGTAGCTTCGGTGCGGGCGCACATGGCCACCTGCGCGCCTTCGCGCGCAAAAAGTTCGGCCGCAGCCCGGCCAATGCCCTGGCTGGAAGCAGCGACGATCACGCCCCGGCCTTTGAGTCCAAGATCCATAGTTCCTCCAGTTCAATAAAATCAAGAACTTCCACCACGGAGTCACGGAGGTACGGAGAAAGAGCAGGCTCAGGTACTTGGTATTCGGTAGTTGGTATTTATTTGTTGGATGACCGGCGAGAGGCCTCAAATTCCGAGAAGCCTTGATCTGCCAGTGCCAAATACCAAGTACCAAATACCAAGTACCGAATACCAAATACCAGTTCTTGCTCTTCTCCGTGACTCCGTGCCTCCGTGGTAGATTTTGGTTTTGCCTGCGGCTAGGTGGCGCCTTGTCGCCTTGATGAAATGGTCCTACTTCGCAGGCGGCATCTGCCCGATATAGACCTGGGTGCCTGTGCCTGATTTGATGCCATTCTGCACCATGGCATTCTTGATGCGCAGCCGCAGTTCGCTGGCCACGGCCTGCTGCCGGCCTGGACGCACCTTGACCAGCATAAGATAGTCAACTTCGCTGCCGGTCATGCGTTCGATGCCCGGGACTTCCGGTTCGGCGACGATGGAATCGTGAAACGCCGGATCGGCGTGAAACTCGCGCGCTACGTCGTGCAGCGCCTGGATCACGCGCGCGCTGTCCTCAGAGTAGTCCACGGCCACACGCAATGAGACTTGCGCCCAGTCACGGGTAGCGTTACTGACAATCTGTATATTGCTGTTAGGAACGGTATGCACGGTTCCATCGGTATCCCGCAAGATGGTCCGGCGCATAGTGATTTCTTCCACGGTACCTTGCACCCCTGCGGTCTTCACGAAGTCGCCGACTTCGAACTGGTTTTCCGCGAGAATGAAGAAGCCGTTGATGACGTCTTTGACCAACGTCTGGGCCCCGAATCCGATGGCCAATCCAGCGATGCCGGCGCTGGCCAGCAGCGGCTCAATATGGATGCCAAAAATCGGCAGCACCTGCAATGCGGAAACGAAGGCGATGACGAAAACGCCGATGCTGTGAATCATCCCCACCAGAGTGCTGACCTGCTGCGCGCGGACTGTGCCGCCGGGACTGCTACGGCGGCCCATTTCAATCAGTTTGCGGGTAGTCCAGCCCAGGAGGCGGATGAGAATGAAAGCCAGCAGCAGAATGCCGATCAACTTGGGCGCGTCATAGCGCGTGAAACGCACCAAGTCGATCTGCCAGTCGCGCAATAGATTTTTCCAGGGTTCCATGCGTCTGTGCCGGATTATATCTGAGCCGGCGGAAACTGGTTATAATTCATGGAGCACGGAGCATCGAATCGGCTTGATCAAGAGGTTTATGTGCCCAAACACGTCCTATATATTTCTGTTTTCATTCTGGCTCTGGCCGGCGCCGGCTTCCGCATGGCTGCCATTACTACAGCGGCGCAACGGGAACGGCCATCGCCGGCCGAGCGCGATATAGAAGATCGCCAGATCAAGATGGCCAATAAGAAGCGCCAGGAAGACCTCCAGAAAGACACGCAGAAGCTATTCGTCTTGGCAGGAGAACTCAAAGAGGCTGTGGATAAGACCAACGAGAACATGCTGTCGCTGTCGGTGATCCGCAAGGCCGAAGAGGTGGAAAAGCTGGCCAAGAAGGTCAAGGAAAAGATGCGGGAAGGTGTAGGTAAGCCCTTGCATGTTGATCAGCCGCCGATCGAAGCCCCGCGCCGGTGAACCGTGCGCGAAATGCGGTTACAACAAAAAAGGCCCGCCTTCCGGCGGGCCTTTTGACCAGGGTTGAAACAAACTACTCTTTCTGGGCTCCGATGCGCATTCCGTAGAACGAGCGCCACACGAAGATGGTCGAGACCAGGAAGAAGACCACGGCCAGAATGTTGGTGGTCGCTGCTCCCTTTTCGGCCGTCATCTTTACCGCTAACTGCACGGCCAGCAGGCCGAACAGGGTGGTGAACTTGATGACCGGGTTCAGGGCCACCGAAGAGGTGTCTTTGAACGGGTCGCCCACGGTATCGCCCACCACGGTAGCATCGTGCAGGGGAGTGCCTTTTTGTTTGAGTTCGACTTCCACGATCTTCTTGGCGTTGTCCCATGCGCCGCCGGCGTTGGCCATGAAGATGGCCTGGTATAGACCGAAGACCGCGATGGAAATCAGATAGCCGATGAAGAAGAACGGCTCGATAAAGGCGAAGGCCAGGGTAGAGAAGAACACGGTCAGGAAGATGTTGAACATGCCTTTCTGCGCGTACTTGGTGCAGATCTCCACGACCTTCTTGCTGTCTTCGACCGAGGCCTTTTCCACGCCTTCGAGCTTGATGTTCTTCTTGATGAATTCGACCGCGCGGTATGCGCCTGTGGTCACGGCCTGCATGGAAGCGCCGGTGAACCAGTAGATGATGGCGCCGCCGGTGATCAGGCCCAGAACGAACGGCGCATGGAGCAGCGACAGGCTTTCTTTATGCTCCTGCAGTCCGTTGGTGAGGTTCATCATGATGGAGAAGATCATGGTGGTGGCGCCCACCACGGCCGTGCCGATCAGCACCGGCTTGGCAGTGGCTTTGAAGGTATTGCCGGCGCCGTCATTTTCTTCCAGCAGGTCTTTGGCGCGCTCGAAGTTTGCATCGAAGTTGAATTCTTTCTTGATTTCAGCGCGCACGTTCGGCGCCTGTTCGATCAGCGATAGCTCGTAGACCGATTGTGCGTTGTCGGTGACCGGACCGTAGGAGTCCACGGCGATCGTGACCGGGCCCATGCCCAGGAACCCGAAGGCCACCAGGCCGAAGGCGAACACCGCGGGCGCGAGCATCAGTTTTGCGCCCAAATATTGGGCGTCAAGTCCCTGGCCGCTGATGAAGTATCCGATGGCCATCAGGGCTACGATGCTGATGCCCAGCCAGTAGGCCGAGAAATTACCGGCTACCAGTCCGGAAAGGATGTTGAGCGAAGCGCCGCCTTCCCGTGAGGACGTGACCACTTCCTTGGTGTGGGTGGATTCCGTGGAGGTGAATACCTTGACCAGCTCAGGAATAATTGCTCCAGCCAGCGTTCCGCAGGAGATGATGGCCGATAGCTTCCACCACAGCGTATCGTTTCCGCCCAGGGTGGGAATGATCAGCTTGGAAACCACGAAGGTGAGGACAATGGAGACGATGGATGTGATCCAGACCAGGGAGGTCAGGGGCGATTCAAAATTCATGTGGTCAGAGTTACCGTACCGCGCCTTAGCGTACAGGTCGTTCACGAAGTAGGAACCGGCGCTGGAAACCAGCATCATGATGCGCATCACGAAGATCCATACCAGCAGTTGCACCTGGACTTTTGGATCATGCACGGCCAGCAGGATAAAGGTAATCAGTGCCACGCCGGTGACGCCGTAGGTTTCAAATCCGTCGGCGCTGGGGCCAACCGAGTCTCCGGCATTGTCGCCGGTGCAGTCGGCGATTACGCCGGGGTTGCGGGCGTCGTCTTCTTTGATCTTGAAGACGATCTTCATGAGGTCAGAGCCGATGTCGGCGATCTTGGTGAAGATGCCGCCGGCGATACGCAACGCGGCCGCGCCCAAGGATTCACCGATGGCGAAGCCGATGAAACAGGCCCCGGCCAACTGGCCAGGAATGAACAGCAGGATGCAGAGCATGATCAGCAGTTCCACGCTGATCAGCATCATGCCGATGCTCATGCCGGCTTTGAGTGGAATGGCATAAATAGGGAAGGGCTTGCCCCGGAGTCCGGCAAAGGCGGTGCGCGAGTTGGCGAAGGTGTTCACGCGGATGCCGAACCACGCCACGCCATAGCTGCCGGCGATGCCGACCAGGCTGAACAGCAAGATGATGACTACGCGGAAGGCGTCATTGTGCTGCAATACGCCGAAGTACAGCACGATGACAACGGCGATGAAGGCTTCCAGAATCAGGATGAACTTGCCCTGTGTGATCAGGTACGTTTTGCAGGTTTCATAAATCAGCTCGGAAATCTCGAGCATCGTCCGGTGTACGGGCGCGTTCTTCAACTGCATGTAGATGATCAGGCCGAACAGTCCGCCCAGGGCGCAGAAAAGCAGTCCGATGGCCAGCAGGCGGTGGCCGTTGATGGCGCCGTCGAAGAACGAAACGCTCTTCATGTCGGGCAGCACCAGCTTGTCTTCACCGCCGGCTTCCTGGACCGGGGCGGCCGCGGGTTTCTCCATGGCGGGCGCAGAGGTCTGGGGCGCTGGAGCAGCCGTGGCTGCCGGTTGGGTCTGCATGGTTTGCCCCGGCTGGGCCTGGGCAAAAGTAGCGGGCAGAATTACTGCCATCACGATGAACAAAGCGGCCAAGGCCAGCCGTCGCCGTGAGCCGGACATTCGGCGCGCAGACTCGACGACACGGCCCATGCGGCTCGATGGGAGCCAAGTGTGCATAGGGAATTCCTCCGAAAAATTAAGGTTAATAGTGTGGACGTTCAATGAGCTAACCGCAAATTCCGGAACCGCGCTTCCACATCAAGAATCGATGGTTGAGGTTTGGCCGCGTCGGAACTCAATCGCCTGCAGCAGGCCGCTTCAGCAAGGCCCGCCCAGATCAATGTTAAAACCAATCTTTATAACATGTTAGAGAGAGGGCGGTCAATGGAGGGACACGGGGAATCACTGGGAATTGGGGATGCACCTTACACCGTGTCGCTGGTCTCTGCCGGGACCAGCGAACTGACTACGGGGCAAAAGTCACCTGCTGGTAGGGTTCGCCTTTGTGGTGCCGGCTGACTTCGATTGTTACTTTCCTGTCGAGCCGTTTCAGGAAATCGAGGAGCTTGTCCGTTGTGAAGCGGCTGAAATGTCCGTTCATCAGGTGCGACACATCGGGCTGAGCAATACCCAAGACCCCGGCGATTTCACGTTGTTTCAGCTTCTTGCCGGAGAGGATCTTAAATACATGGAATCCAATTTGCGCGCGCGCCAGAAGTTGGTCAGCATCCGGGAGGCCCAGGTCCGCGAAAACATTGCCTGAGCCTTCTTCGAACTCAATTGGTTTTCGTTTTTTCGTACTCATTGGCCAACTCCTTCGCTTCTGTATATCGCCGCTTGATCAGATCAATATCCCCTTTCGGGGTTTTAATACCCTTCTTCGACTTTTTCTGGAAGGTGTGCAAGACATAAATCCTATTGCCGATTTGCACTGCCAGCACCACGCGGTAGGCGCCCGATTCGTAACGCAGAGCAATCTCAAGAACGCCGCTGCCAACCCCCTTGAAAGGTTTGGCATCCTTCGGCATGCCTCCAAACTGGATAAGCTGAAGTTCGTCCCCTAGTAGCTTTTGTGCGCCATCTGGAAAATCCTGAAGGTTCCTTTTCGAGTTTCCCAGCCAAACAACGGGCCTGAGCACCGGGGGCTTATGTTTGTCCAAACGCCACCTCTGATAGTGTATAGTAAATTTACTATATCAGCTACTCTTCGCGAATTTGGGGGTGCTTAACAGTTTTGGGGAATTGAACAAGAAATCAACTGGGGACTGGCACGCAAGTAGTTGAAAACCTTGGATCCGAAGTCCCTTCCAGCGCCGGCTCCTGTACGGTTTCCCCAAAACGGTTAAGCACCCCGAATTTGGCCATTCTTTCGGGCAGGACGCGCAAAAAAGCAGGGATGGGGCGCGAAACCCCATCCCTGCAACATGGAGTTATGAGGACGTTTTTTAGTCCACTTGAATGTGGCCGGAGCCGGTCTGGGCATCAACCGTTGGCCCGCCACTTCCAACTTTACCTTGCACGCGATTCTTCGTGGTAGAACCATCTATAGTTTTACGGTTTACCGTAACGGTACCGTGTTGCGAGCGGGCGTCGAGATTAAAGGAAGCGGCTGGCGGGAAGCGCAGCCCGATTTCTCCGTTGCCGGCCGCCAGCTCCCAGGTTGACTTGGGCTCGCCTTCCACTGAAATCTGTCCGGTGCCGGTGTGGATACGCAGTGAGCCACGCACATCTCGCAGCTTAACGGTCCCAGTTCCGGTGCGGGCTTCAATCGCGCTGGAGGAAGAAGCTTCTACGGAGATGGCGCCCGTGCCGGTATGAATCTTCAGATCGCCGGCTACGCCCGTGGCCTGGACTACGCCGGTGCCGGTTTCGGCTTCCGCCGCGCCTTTGATGCCGTTCAGGTGGACAGCGCCCGTCCCGGTGCGGACCATTACCCCCGACCCGGCATGGTCGATCGTCACTTCTATTGCAATACCACTTCGCTGCCTTCCTTTAATCCTGAGAGCAGCTCGGTCTTGGATCCGTTGGAAATTCCTACTTCCACTTTGATCTTCTTGCGGCCGTCCGGACCGCTCGGGTCCGGGACCTCAAGGGAGGCTTTGCGGTCTTTGTCGTAGATAAGCGCGCCCTCGGGAACCATGAGCACGTTCTTATGCTCTTCCAGAAGGATTTCCGCGTTGGCGGTCATCATCGACTTGAGCTCGCCTTTGGCGTTGTCAATCGAGACCCGCACTTCAAAGGTGGTGACGTTGTCTTTTTCAACGCCCATGGGGGAAATCTTGGTGATCTGTCCGTTGAAGACGCGGTCTTTGTAGGATTCGACCTTGATGCGCGCCGCTTGTCCCAGATAGACCTTGGCAATATCACTCTCATCGACCTTGCCCTTGACGTAGACCTCACGTGTATCGCCCAGGGTCATGAGCAGCGTGGCCGAAGAACCTAACACCAGAATCGAGCTGACGGCATCGCCCGCTTCCACGTTGCGGGAAAGCACCATGCCGTCAATGGGTGCGACGATGGTGGAGTTGCGGAACTCTTCTTCGGTCTGCGCCAAGTGGGCGCGCGACTGCGAAACCTGCGCTTGGGCCTCGCGTCCTTTGGCCTGGGCGACGGCTTCGTTGGCTTTGCCAAGCTTTTGTTTGTTCAGCGCGAGTTCATAGTTCCTCTCGGCGTCGTCGAGCTGGGCCTGGGAAATTACGCCTTCTTTCGCCATTTGCTGGGCACGCTCGAAGGCGCGCTTGAGCATAGGGATGTCCGGGCCTTCAGCATCGACTTTGGCGCGCAGCATATCGGCAGCGGCGGCGTGGGAGGCGGCTTCGGCGGCTTCCAGCGAGGCGCGCTCCTGATTCACCCGCGCCTGAATCTCTTCTTTATCCAGTTCGGCCAGCACTTGGCCTTTTTTCACAATCTGGCCGTAATCCACCAGTAGTTTTTTGACGATGCCACTGGCTTTCGACTTCACTTCCACCTGGGTGATGGCCTGGATTTTACCGGTGGCCACAACGTTCTTTGCCAGGTCGCCGCGCTCGACCTTCGCGAGCTTGCTGGCGTCGATCTTATTGCCGCCGCGCGACGCCGCCACCAGACCCAACACGATCAACAGGACTGCGGCTACCGGTCCAATGATGAAAAGCACCCTTTTTTTGTGATTCTTCCCGTTGCCGTTGGCCATGAATCTTCTCCCTGTTGTCCGGTTCATAGGGGAATACGCTGGGTGTGTGCGATAAGTTCCAGGAAATCTTCTGGCCGTCGATGTTGGAGCAGTCTTTATTAGACGAGGCCGCCTCTCGAAAAGAGAGCGAAATTTGTGGCCCAGCACTTGTGTGACGTGGTCTAACCAAACCTTTGAAACATAGCGCAAGGAGTTGCAACGAAAACCTTTGAAACACAGAGGAACAGAGGCAACAGAGGATTTGGGGTGGTGAGGCGGTTCTAGAGATCGTGTTGAACTTCGAGATTGCGATCATCCAAACAAGTACTGCGAGGAAAGCAAGGCGCCATTCCGGGTAGGGCGCCAGCTCACGACGATTCTCCAGACAACCTCAAAACCCAAATTTCCTTCTGATGACGCTGTTCCTCTGTATCGGTATTCATCCAATGCTTCTCAGCACCGCGATTTGCGGGCCCGTCTCACACCCCCAAATCCTCTGTTGCCTCTGTTCCTCTGTGTTTCAAAGGTTTTCGTTGCAACTCGTTGCGCTATGTTTCAAAGGTTTTGGTTGAGGCTTCGTCACCCTGCCTGGGTGGGTTTTTGGTTTTGGGGCATGTAATATTAGAACCCATGGTCACCCTTGTGCTGCTGCGGATCATTCTGGTGGTCTTGCTGGTGGCGGCCAATGCTTTTTTCGTTGCGGCTGAGTTTGCGATGGTCAGCCTTCGCGATACGCGCATCCAGCAACTGATTGACCAGGGACGCACCGGCGCCCGCACCGTCCGCCAGATTCAGAGGCGGCTCGACGAATTCCTGCCGGCCGTGCAGTTTGGCGTAACCCTGGCGAGCCTGGGCCTGGGTTGGGTGGGTGAAGCGACACTGGCCGGTCTGCTCCTGCCTTCCATGGAGGCCATCAAGTATGGCCACGCCTACGCGCACGCCACCGCCGCAACCCTGGCCTTCATCATTATCACTTTCATGCACGTGTTGCTGGGGGAACTGGTCCCCAAGTCGCTGGCCCTGCAGCGGGCCGAGCGCGTGGCACTGGCCGTGGCCGGCCCCATGGATTTCTTCATGACCCTGGCCCGGCCGTTTCTGCTGTTCATGAACAAGTCCGCCAACGTGGTGCTGCGCGGCTTCGGCTCGCACATGATGCGCGAAGGCGGCGTGCATTCGCCAGAGGAGCTGAAGCTGATTGTCACCGCCAGCCGCCGCGTGGGCCTGCTGCCGGAGTCGCAAGAGGAAATGATTCACCATGCGCTGGATTTCACCGATCTCACCGTGCGGGAAATCATGGTGCCCCGCCACAGCATCTTCTCTCTCTCGTCCGAGATGCCGATTGAGGAGGCCATGGCCCGGGTCGTGGAAGAACAACACTCCCGCGTTCCGGTCTTCGACCCGGAAAAAGGCAAGGAGAACATTATCGGCCTGCTGTATTCCAAGGACATTGCCCGTATCATGCACCTGCGGCTGACGGCCGCGCTCTCTCTTTCCGGGAACCCATCGCGGCTGAAGGTGCGGCACATCATGCGCGCGGTGCTGTTCGTGCCCGAGTCAAAGACGGTGGCCGGCCTGCTCCGTGAATTCCAGCAGCGCAAGCGCCACTTGGCCATTGTGGTCGATGAGTTTGGCTCCACTTCCGGCTTGGTCACGGTGGAAGATGTCTTGGAACAACTAGTGGGCGAATTAGAGGATGAGTTTGACATTGTCCAGCGGCCCATCGTGCCTCTGACTTCAGGCGCGGTGGTGCTTGATGGCTCCGCCAACCTGCGCGACCTGGAAGTGCAGTATGAAATCGCCCTGCCGCGCGATGAGGGCTTTGAAACCCTGGCAGGCTTCGTCATGGCGCAACTGGGTAGAATCCCCAAAGGCGGCGAGTCTTTTGAATTCGAATCCCG
Source organism: Saccharimonadales bacterium (SeqCode) (assembly GCA_035568495.1). Lineage (GTDB taxonomy): Bacteria > Acidobacteriota > Terriglobia > Terriglobales > Acidobacteriaceae > Angelobacter. Next base: position 14,306 of record DATMNZ010000067.1, read on the forward strand.
CCGCTATTCCGTGTTGCAGATGGAGGGCCACCGCATCGCTCGCGTCAAAATCGAGATGCTGGGCACATCGGCACCGCTGGAGTCGGCAGGCTAAAGTTTAAAGATGAGATTACCCATACTGCGCTACCTTTTAGTCCGCCTCCTCTATACGGTCCCGGTGTTGTGGCTGGTGGTCTCGGTGGTGTTTTTCCTGATCCACATGGTTCCGGGTGACCCGATTCAGCAGATGCTGGGCGAAGGGGCAGCCAGTACGGACGTGGCGGCCGCCCGTCACGCCTACGGCCTTGATGTTCCAGTAGGCCGGCAATACCTGAATTATTGGAAGGGCGTTCTGCATGGCGATCTGGGTCGCTCGCTGCGCGATAACCAGGCTGTGGAAGGCAAAGTAGCCGCAGCCTATCCGAAGACGCTGCGGCTAACGGTGGCCGCACTGCTGGTGGCACTACTGATTTCCATTCCTGCGGGCGTCCGGTCAGCCCGCCGTCGCAACCGCTGGGATGACCGTCTGCTCAGCTTCCTCAGCCTGCTGGGGCTGTCGTTTCCGAATTTTGCTCTGGGGCCGGTCCTGATTCTGCTATTTGCCATTCAACTCTCTCTGCTGCCGGTTTCCGGCTCAGGGACATTTGCCCACCTGGTGCTACCCGCTATTACGCTGGGCGGTTCACTGGCTGCAATCCTCACGCGCATGGTGCGCACGTCGATGCTCGAAGAGCTGGGGCAGGATTACATTCGCACCGCTCGCGCCAAAGGGCTTTCTGAGAATGCCGTGGTCTACCGGCACGCGTTGCGCAATGCCCTGGTGCCGGTTCTTACAGTGGTGGGACTACAATTTGGCGCGCTGCTCGCCGGGGCCATCGTCACGGAAACCATCTTCTCCTGGCCCGGTATCGGCAGGCTCACCATACAGGCCATCGGCAACCGCGATTACTATCTGGTGCAGGGATGCATCCTGACAATCGGGTTGACCTATGTGGTAGTGAACTTCGCGACAGATTTTTTGTATTCGATGGCGAATCCGAGGATTGGGAGCGGATAGCACTTAGCCGTTAGCCATTAGCATTCAGCCATGAAACAGATTGGTAATTGCCAAAATCGGGTAATCGGGAAATTGTAAGGCGAACCGGTGCTGCCAAAGTGGGCTAGCGGGCCTATCAGCGTTCATCTGCGGAAATCAGCGGCCAAAATTGTTCTTCAAATTTCCCGATTACCCGATTTTGGCAATTACCAATCTGTTTCAAGGCTGAATGCCAATTGCTGAGTGCTAATTGCTCCCATCAGATAAACATTTCCTCATCCTCTTCCATGGCCACGGGATGCACCTTGCGGATTTTGCGGCTGCGGCGGAAGAAGTTGAGGCCTGCGGCCACGGCCTGAATAATGGCCTGGACGCGGCGCACCGGCGCAAACACGGTGTTCTGCAGGAATTCAGTGGTCTGTTCGACTCTTTCCGCGGTGGTGCTGACCAGCTCGTCGAGGCGCACGGCTTGCAGGCGGGCGCGCTCAATGACTTCGCCGGCGGCCAGGCTGATCTGTTCCGCGCGTTCGCGCACGATCGCTGAAGTGTCAGCCAGGTTGGCGGTAATCTCACTGATTTTGGGCTGCGCGTCCTCAAGAATGGCGGCAGTGGAATCGAGAACAGGAATTGCCCGCTCTTGCACCTGGAGGACCATGCTTTCCACTTTACCCAGGCTCTGGCGGACCGCCTTGTAAAGCAGATACAGAATGACCATCTGTAGCGTGACCGCCACGGCGGTCGCGCCAACAAAAATTAGGAGCAAGGTATTCTGATTCACGGTCGTGTCAAACTCCTGTTAGAACTGCTCCTGGTTCGACAGCGCCACGGCTACCCATGGCGTCTGCTGCCGGCGGGAACTCCAGCCTTCCCGGATTGCTAGGTTTTGGGGGTCTTGCTGACTTCGCGGAAGTGCTGGCGGCCAGCGTCAATGGCTGAACTGATCTGGTCTTTCTTCTGCCGGACAGCTTCTTTGCTCTGGTCGACCCACTCGCCCATGGCTTCGCGCGCCTCGCGGCTGCGGTTCTTCAGGAACTCGCGCCCTTCATCGGCGGTGTTTTTCAGGGCTTCGCGGGTCTCACGGCCTGAACGCGGCGCATAGAGCACCCCGAGAAGCGCGCCAAAGCCCAGTCCGGCGAGAAACCACATAAAACTGTTGCTGTTTTCACGATCCGACATAAAATCAAGCCTCCAGAATTATAGAGCGATGGTAACACTCGATGTGGGTGAACACAAATTGGCGGACGGCGTGTACCGGAATTGGGAAAAGAGCGGGGAAAGAGCATTTACCGCAAAGGACGCGAAGGGCGCAAAGGAAAACCAAGAAGTTAAATATCAGCATTCCAGCGGTTCAATCTCTTTAGGTTTCCTTTGCGTCCTTCGCGCCCTTTGCGGTAAATGCTTTTTCTTGTCCTCAATTCGAATCGAAGACTGAGATTGACTTTCCGCTCTTGGTATTCTCTTCGGTGCGCACGCTTTTCATGGCCAGACCCAGCAGGGCGCGGGAAAGCATGATCGATTCCACCATACGCACTTCGGGGTCTTTGATTTCCTTGAGGATTTCGACGGCGCCCCGGTGTGAGAGTTTGGTCTCGACATCGATGAAGCGGCGGTATGCGTCGGCCGAGGGCCACCAGGCTTTCAGTGCCTTATTGGGATCGTCGGGATTCAGGTCATGATCAAGAATCTTGGCCGAGAGCTTGAAGCCTTCTTCCACCACTTTTCCGGCGCTCTCTTTTTCACCGAGCTGCAGGTAGAGATCGGCGGAGGAAGCCAGAAATTGCACCTGGGCCCTCAACGGTAAATCAACGACAGTCTTGCGCAATTCGTCGACCGCCTGCCGGGCCGCGCCGGGGCTGGTCTTTAAATTTTCACGGGCAATGCCTTCCAAAGCCTGTGCCCGGGGCGAGCTTCTTTGGTCAGCCACCGTCATCGGCAGTCCTTGGGCTTGGGCGATGGCCTGCAGAGGATTCTTGTTGGAATCGGCGATGATCTGAAAGGCCTTGCGCCGCGATTCCTCCAGCAGGTAGTTGGCGGAAACGGAGGAGGCCGCGGAATTTCCGGTAGTCACGCTGGACCCAATGCCGCCGTTCTGGCCGTCTTTCAGAGGCACATCGGTCATATTGGGGTCGAGCGATTGCATGCCGTTAGGGAGTTTCTCCAGGCTTGCATTGAGTGACGCATTTTCTTTAAGTAAGTTTTCCGCCCGGCCCTCATCGAGATTACGCAGCAGCGGTAGCAGGGCGAAGAGCTGGTATTCATAGATAGAGTTGAAGGCTGCGGTACCGCCTTGCCCACTGAGCACCACGCTGGCCTTTTCTTCAGATTTTTTTGCCTGGCTCAGGAGTTCGTCAATCGCCTCCAGCGCCAGCTTGGGCGGCATCTTGGCGCCGAAGCGCACCATCATTTGGGTCATCGTCCCTTGCCCGACTTGGACGCCTGGATGATCGTGGGCCTTGTAGCTGGCCACGGCCTGGGTGAGGAGGGTCATCTTTTCGGCCTGCATTTCCGCCGGCATGGCCATCAATAGAGAGGTCCCGCTGGCGTAGGGGAATTCATCCCAGCCGGTGACCTGGGTGATCAGGTCCATGGCCGGCCCGTACTGCTTCTTCTCGACGTAGCGCCGCACAATGGCCTCGGAAGTGCGCTTTCTCACCGGGGACTCGGCCTGCGCGAGCCGCTCTTCCACGTCGGCTTGTGAGAGGGGCAGCAAGCCTCGAAAGATTTCATCCTGCAGCGTTTCTTTTGTGCGATCGTCGTCGGCAATGCTCAGAGAAGCAGTGAAGGCATCGATGAATAAGGCTTTGGCTTTCGCCGGATCACTGGAGTTGAACGTCTGCCCCAGTTGCAGCATACCCCAGGTGCGCATAGGAGGCTCGAAACCGCGCGCGGTGCTGTCTGCGACCTCCAGCATTTGCAGGGCGAACTGGCGGTCTTCTTTGGCAATCTTCGTCGCAGGCTTCACCGCGGGCGGTGGCCCGTTCTTCTGGAGTTGTTCCTGCTGTTGTACTTGCTGGCTGTAGGCAACTGGCAGAAGCACCAGGGCGGCGATCAGTCCCCAGACCGGTCTGGCGATCTTCATAGCGCACGCTCCGCAGAAGTCATATTGATGGAATTGTAAATGGAACATCCTCTATATTGGTCAGGTACTTCTATCCGTCGCGCGCGTGGGATGAGTGTTATGGTCCGTGGTTACGGCTACGCAGCCAGAAGCCGCCACCCGCGATACAATATAAACTTAAAGCGGGAACCTGTGGAGGCTTGCAGGTCTCGACTTCCAGCCATGAAATCTTTTCTCGAAACAATTCGTGAACGGGTCGTCGTGTATGACGGCGCGATGGGCACCGAGATACAGGACCGCAATCCTTCGCTCGATGATTTCTGGGGCAAAGAGAACTGTTCTGAAGTCCTGGTACTGAGCCGCCCGGATATTATTAAGGACATCCACGACGCCTACTTCAAAGCCGGCGCCGACGTGGTGGAGACCAACACCTTCGGTGGCAGCAGCATTGTCCTGGGCGAATTTGATCTTCAAGATAAAGTCCATGAGATCAACAAGCGTGCCGCGGAATTGGCGCGTGAGGTAGCCGCTGGGTACTCGACCTCCGCGAGGCCGCGCTTTGTCGCCGGCTCCATTGGCCCCGGGACCAAGCTGCCTTCCCTTGGGCACATCGGATTTGAAGCGATGTGGAAGGCGTATTTCGACCAGGCGCTGGGGCTGATCGATGGCGGCGTAGACGTGCTGCTGATTGAGACCTGCCAGGACATCCTGCAAACCAAGATCACGTTGGCCGCCTGTTTTGACGCCATGAAGCAGGCGGGCAAGCGCCTGCCGATCCAGGCCCAGGTGACCTTGCAAGATAACGGCGCCATGCTGCTGGGAACGGAGATCGGCGCCGTGGAAACCACCCTTGAGCCTTATGACTGCGAGATCATCGGGCTGAACTGCGCTACCGGCCCTAAAGAGATGAACGACGCAGTCCGCTATCTGGCCCACAATGCGCCCAAGGAAATCTCCGTCCTTCCCAACGCGGGGATGCCGCATTCGAGCGGGCCGGTCTACCGTCTCACGCCGCGAGAGCTGGCCGAGTATCACAAGAAGTTCATCACCGAGTACGGTGTCCGCATCGTGGGCGGATGCTGCGGCACAACCCCGCTGCACATCAAGGCGGTGGCCGATCTGTGCAGCAACCTGGAGCCGGCGCGCCGTGATGTGAGGACCACGCCGGCGGCGGCCAGCGCCTACAGCATGGTGCCCCTCGATCTTGATCCCAAGCCGCTGATCGTGGCCGAAGAGATGAACACCACCACTCGCGTGGAGCACTTCAAGAACATGGTGCGCGAGGGCAAGTATGACGACATTCTGGCGCTGGCGAAGAAGCTGGTGAACGAAGGTTCGCACATGCTTGACCTGTGCTGCGCCATCGTGGGCGAAGACGAAAAGGGATATGTCAGTTCGATCCTCGAGAAGGTCGCTACCCGTGTGCCCGCGCCCATCCTGGTCGATTCCACCGAGGCCGACGTTATTGAAGAGGCGCTGAAGCGCATTCCGGGTAAGGCCATCATCAATTCGATCAATCTCGAAGATGGCGAAAAGCGCACCTCGAAAGTGCTGCCCATGGCCAAGCGCTACGGCGCGGCCGTGATCGCCCTGACCATCGATGAAGACGGCATGGCGCTGACCGCGGCCAAGAAGGCGGCCATCGCCCAGCGGATTTTCAAGCTGGCCACGGAGAAATATGGCATTCGTCCGCAGGACCTGATCTTTGATGCGCTCACGCTGCCGATTTCCACCGGGCAGGAAGAATACCGCAATGCCGGAATTGAAACGCTGAATGCCATCCGGCAGATCAAGCAGGAACTGCCCGAGGTCAAAACCATTCTGGGCGTGAGCAACATCTCGTTTGGGTTGAATCCCTATGCCCGGCGGGTGCTCAACAGCGTGTTCATGAAAGAGGCTGTGGATTACGGGCTCGATATGGCGATTGTGAACTATGCCAAGATCTATCCGCTGTATAAAATTCCCGAGGTGGAAGCCGATCTGGCCCGCAAGCTGATCTACCATGACCGCAGTGATGGCGATCCGCTGCAGAAGTATATGGCGCATTTTGCCGGGGTCAACAAGCAGCCCGAAGCCGAGCTGGCGCCGGTGGAATCACTCTCGGTCGAGGACAAGCTCAAGCGCTGCATCATCAATGGTGAGAAGGCGCTGGGCGAGGGCGCGAAGCGGCAGTCCCTGGAGCAGATTCTCGAAGACGCGTTGCATTCGTATTCACCGCTCGAGGTGATCAATACCGTGCTGCTCGACGGGATGAAGACCGTGGGCGAGCTTTTCGGCGCCCGCAAGATGCAGTTGCCTTCGGTGCTCGATTCCGCGGGCGTGATGAAGCAGGCCGTGGCCTACCTGGAGCCGAAGATGGAAAAGTCGGAAGGCTCGCAGAAGGGGACCATCGTGCTGGCCACCGTGAAGGGCGACGTCCACGACATCGGTAAAAACCTGGTGGATATCATCCTCAGCAACAACGGATACCGGGTGGTGAACCTGGGCATCAAGCAACCCTCGGACAAAATTATCGCCGCCGCCCAAGAACACAAGGCCCATGCCATCGGCCTGAGCGGACTGCTGGTGAAGTCGACGCTGGAGATGAAATACGTAGTACAGGACCTGCAGGAGCAGAAGCTGGACTTCCCGGTGATCTGCGGCGGGGCCGCTCTCACGCGCAAATACGTGGAAGACGACCTGCGCCGCGAATACTCCAATGGTGTGTTCTATGCCGACGATGCCTTTGCCGGTCTGCACCTGATGGATGACCTGAGCTCCGCCAACGGCAACCGCGAAAAACGCATTGCCGAAGGGCGCATCATCAAAGAGTTTGTGAAGGCCACGGCCGCAGCCGGCGGAGACGCGCCGGTCAGCACCGAGCGTTCGGCGGTGGTGCAGCCCGCCCCGAATGTCCCTGTGCCGCCCTTCTGGGGCGTGCGTGTGCGCAAAGATTTCGATCTCAATACGCTGTTTGGCTACATCAACCACACCGCGCTGTTCAAGAACCAATGGCAGCTCAAGACCGCGGCGCAAGCCGACTACGCCCGCCTGGTGGAAGAAAAGTACATGCCGATCCTGCTGGACCTGCAGCAGGAAGCGCTGGCCAAAGGCTGGCTGGAACCCAAGGTGGTTTACGGATATTTTCCTTGCCGCACTGAAGGCAACGAAGTGGTGCTGTACGATTCGCCGGAATCGCGCCAGGAACTCCAGCGCATTAGCTTCCCGCGCCAGAGAGAAGGCCGCAAGCTTTCCATCGCCGACTTCTTCCAGCATAAGGATTCAGGCCAGCTCGATGTGATCGGCGTGTCGGTCGTTACCGTGGGAAGCCGCGCTTCGGAAGAAACCAAGAAGCTGTTCGATGCGGGTGAGTTCACGAAATACCTCTACCTGCACGGACTGAGCGTGGAGACCGCCGAAGCCCTGGCGGAATTCCTGCACAAAGAGATGAGGCAGGAATTGGGCATCGCCGCAGAAGATGCGCCGCGCGTCACCGACCTGTTCCACCAGAAGTATCGTGGGTCGCGCTATTCTTTCGGATATCCGGCCTGCCCGAACCTTGAAGACCAGACCAAGATCTTCGCCCTGCTGAAGCCGGAGGAAAACATCGGAGTCCACCTCACGCCCGGTTTCCACATGGAGCCGGAGCAGTCAACGTCGGCGCTGGTGGTGCATCATCCGCAGGCGAAGTATTTTGTGGTGTAGAGAGCTGCTGGCTACTGGCTTCTAGCTGCTGGTTCTTGTTGCTTCTGCCGCTTCGCGATGGCCGTGCCGGTAATCATTCGCGTGTATTCGCGTTCATTCGCGGCTAAATTGCCTTCGTTGTGGCCACGTCACGCTGTGATTCAGCGCCGAATCTTTTCTATCGCCCACCTCGCATGTTCAGCCACTGTTGCATCTTGATCCGCAGCCAGCCTCTCCAGCGCAGGAAGAAACTCCCGGTTCCCGCTGTTCCCCATGGCTACCGCCACATTGCGCTTCATGCCTGAGAACTTGGTGCGCTTGACCGGCGATCCGCGAAATGTCTGGCTGAATTCCTCCTGCGTCATTCCCGCCAGCCACGCGAGTTCCGGATGCACCAGCCTTTCGGACGCCTGAAATTCCAGCGTCGTAGCCGCCGGAGCGTTGCCGGACTTATTGTTCCAGGGACAAACATCCTGGCAGATGTCGCACCCGAAAACTTGATGGCCAACGTCGTCGCGGAACTCTTCCGGAATCTCTCCTCGTTTCTCAATGGTCAGATAGGCGATGCAGCGGCGGGCGTCCATTTTGCCGGGTGCGATGAGCGCCTGTGTGGGGCAGGCGTCGATGCAGCGGGTGCAGCTTCCGCAGCGGTCGGGTGCGGGAAGGTCGGCCGCGATCTCCAGGGAGGTCAGAATCACGCCTAGAAAAACCCACGAACCGAGCTTGGGATGGATGATGCATGTGTTCTTTCCGATCCAGCCGATGCCGGCATATTTCGCGTAGACACGCTCAATGACCGGCCCAGTATCGACATAGCACCATGTTTTTGGGGCAGGGGCCTGCGCGGTCGTCATCTCCGGGAGTGCAGTCTCCTGGGTTGGGTAATTAACGGTCGCGGCTTGAACGACCGCCGCCTCCACCTGGCGCAGGCGCGGGAGCAGGGAACTGTGGTAATCCTGGGGGCCCAGGGCGTAGCGGGAGATCCATCCGCGGGCCGGGTCGCGGACCTCGGTTGAATAGGGCACATCGGTGTTGTAGTTCATCGCACACACGATCACCGATCGCGCCCAGGGTGCGGCGTGTTGCAGCGATGCCCGGCGCAATTTGCCGGTGTCGGTGCGCTTCTCCAGGTACTTCATCTCTCCGGCATGGCCGGCTTCGATCCACTCGGGGAAGGCCTCGAGTTCCGGCAAGTCTTCAGCGCGCACCGAAGCGACCCCAGCCAGGTCGAAGTCGGCAGCGGCGGCGGCCTGTTTGGCGATTTGCGCGAGCTGGGCAGATGTGACCATCGGATTCACCCACAAGAATACAGCGTGGATACCTGCGACTGAAACCCTTGAGCGACAATCGTGATGGTAGAGACGGTGCTCCGCACCGTCTCGGGATGCGAAGCATCCCCAGCCTTTGCCGGAGTGAACGAAAACGCTGAATGCTCTTTGGCCGGATAGCTCACAGAAACCATCGACACATGCCGTCGAGTCGGGGTCTGATAGGCTCGTCCACCCAGCCAAAACCCTTGGCTTCGCGCTTGGGCGCGCGAAGCCAGAGACGGTGCGGAGCACCGTCTCTGCGGCAGGGATTCCAGCATCGGCAGGAATTCCGTAATTATTTATTTTTTACGTTAAGAGCGCTATTTGGAAGATTAGAGTTTATTATTCTTGGCGAATAAGTTCACATTATCATTAGATTGTGTTAATTTGTGGTTCCCACCCGGTCAGGGTCGAATGTTCAAGACGTGTCCTTGGGTTTCAGGACCATAGGGCTGCGCGGGTCGAACCCAAGTTAATCGATCTTGCTGAGAGTGTGGTCGCTGGGAGAGTCAATGAAACGATTCAGTGTGGTTGTCTCCCTTCCTGGTCAGAACAACTACCTGTTGGAACAGGAAGTAGTGGTCAAACAGTGCGCCGAACGCCTGGGTGTGGACCTTAAAGTCCTTAATGCCAACAGCGACGCTATCGCCCAGAGCCAGCAGCTCCTGGAAGTGATCCAGATGAGCAATAATCGTCCGGATGGCATCATCATTGAGCCGGTGACCAACGCCGGTCTGCCGAGGGTGGCCGATGCCGCTGTAAATGCAGGCATCGCGTGGGTCATCAGCAATGCCCGTGTCGATTACCTGGATACTCTGCGCCGCGATGCCAAGGTCCCGGTCTTTACTGTGACCCAGGAGCATGCCGAGATTGGGCGGGTCCAGGGCCGCCAGTGGAGCGCCCTGTTGCCACGCGGGGGCTCGGTGCTGTATCTGCGCGGGCCGGCCGTCAATTTTCTGGCGTCCCGCCGGTCGGAAGGCCTGGAAAGCGTATTGCCCCCCAACATTCACATGAAGACCATTAAGATCCAGTGGACAGGGGAAAGCGCCTATAATTCTGTGAGTTCATGGCTGCGCCTCTCCACCGTGCGCGCCGACGAGACCCATCTGGTTGCTGCCCAGAATACGGATTTCATCGTTGCTGCACGGTCGGCGTTCCGCGACCATGCCGTGGCGGTGGAAAGAGAGAAGTGGGGCAACGTTCCATGTACCGGAGTTGGGGTCCTCAGCCAGGTGAAACCCATGCTCAATGACGGCACGCTGGCGGCCGCTGTCGTGACCTCACTGACCATGGATACCGCGCTGCAAATGCTTGTGCAGGCCCTGCAAACCGGGGCCCAGCCACCCGACTACAGCTATGTGCCGGGCTGGTCAAGCCCCAGCCTGGAAGAGCTTGCGGAGAGACACAAAGCCAGTGTTGGATCTGGAAGGTAGCATCGAATCGCAATCAGCCGAGCCATTCCGTCCGCGGCGGTTTCTGCGCAATGGGCACATGCAGACCATTGTCGGCAATTTTCTGCCACGCGAAAGCGGACTGCCGGCGGCGGAAGACTGGTTGATTGAAGTTGAGCCGGATATCCGTGTACTTTGCCATTGCCACTGGCAGCCGCAATGGGAAACACGGCCTGCGGTGGTGATCGTCCATGGACTTGAGGGCTCGAGCGATTCGCAATATGTGATCGGCAATGGCTCGAAGGCCTGGGCGGCGGGCATGAATGTCATCCGGATGAACATGCGCACCTGCGGCGGCACCGGCCATCTTTCGCGCACGTTGTATCATTCCGGACTTTCGAATGACGTGGCGGCGGTCATACGTCATCTGATCGGGCGTGGGATACAGCGCATCGGCGCGGTGGGCTACTCCATGGGCGGCAATCTGGTGCTGAAGATGGCCGGCGAGTGGGGCGGTGAGGCGCCCAGCCAGTTGAAGGTGGTAGCCACGGTTTCACCGGCTTCGGACCTGGCGGCCTCGGCGGACGCGCTGCACGAACCTGCCAACCGTGTCTATGAATGGCGCTTCTTGCGTAGCCTCATGCATCGCTACCGGGAGAAGATTTCTCTGTTCCCGGAAATCTACAAGCCGGCGCCGCGCTCGCCACGCAGCCTGCGTGAATTTGATGACATCATCACGGCACCCTACAGCGGGTTCACCGGCGCGCAGGACTATTACACGCGCGCCGCTTCCGCTCGCGTGGTCGATAAGATCGCGTGTCCGGCGCTGGTGATTCATTCGACCGATGATCCGTTTGTGCGCATGATGCCCGAGACCCGCGCCAAGCTGCTCGCCAACCCGCGGGTCACGCTGTTGGAAACCGCACACGGAGGCCATTGCGCTTTTCTGGCTTCACCCCAGGACTACGACGGGCGCTGGGCCGAACGCCAAATCGTCCGGTTCTTTTTGCGCAACGGGATGGCCTGATGCAGACCAGCTACAGCGTCGAACTGGGGGCGAACGATCCGGCCCTCGAAATGCCATGGCGGGCAGCGGATGATTCATGCCGCTATCTGAACCTGAAGCAGAGCCCCGACCTGGTGCTGGGTATTGCCGAAGCGGTCCGCTATCCGGCGCTCAGCGAGTTTCTGACGCGCATCAATGCCGTGGGATTTCCATTGGAGACGGCGAAGTGCGATGCCTGGCACAGCCGCGAGCTCTTTCCGGAAGAGGAGATCTTTGGCGCTGAGTGCAAGTTCGTCAGCTATATCGACCTGCTATTTGCCGGGGAAAGCCAGCAGGTTTCATTCGACCAGCATGAAATGCTTGCTAAAGACCTGTGCCGTCTGCTGGAGCGCGCCCCGGAGATGGCCGCGGCGGTGGAATTTGTGGTCCGCCACTGCCATTTTCATATAGACGGGAAGAGCGACGACTCGACCACCGGCTTCTGCATAACCGCCTACGTGACCGGATACGGCGACAGCCAGGAAGAGGCGCTGATTCGCTGGACCATCGCGCTCAAGTTGCTGCAACACGCCCTGGTGCAGATAGCAACAGCGATCCAATAATTTGTAGCAGCTTTTAAATTTTGGCAATTCCGGCGATGTTGGCAATTCTGGCAATCACTCCGCCGCTCCCCACTCAATCGCGTTAAACAACAATGGAAACGTCGCTTCGGTTTGAGCGCGGTGCTGCACCCGAAAGCCGAACAAGACGATCCGGCCTTTGCCACGGGTGAAGGCGACGATGGCCGCCTTACGCGCAAGCTTCTCCGCGCCGTGGGCGTAGCCGGAAAGTAGAATGTCGCGCGGGTCATCCGGGTACCAGGCAATCACCGAGCGCTGCGTATCGGGCGCGGGTGACGAGGTTTGGAAGGCGAGCGGAGCATCGACGAAAGCGGCGGTCTCTTCCGGCATCCCATAACCGACGGGATGTGTGGAATCGACGTACACCCGCAACAATGAGCCGGGAATATTGAAGTCGGAAGTGGAAACCGCGCGGCGTGCCTCGCCGGCGCCGGTGGCGGATACGGCGTTGCGCACTGGCAGCCCGAAGTCCTCGCCGATGAGCGCCTCGGAAGCGTGGGCGAGCGCAATCAACGTGCCGCCTTTTTCCGCGAAGTCGCGCAGCGCGCGCACGCCTTCCTTCCCGATGCCGCCGGTGTATTCCGGTGGAAACTCTTCCGCGCCTTCCCGTCCGCCACGACCCTCGACGATCACCTCTTTGGAGGAGTCGGGCAGAATGACGACATCGAAGTTGCCGTTAAGGTTCCCGGCGCGCATCTCTTTGTTTTCGATGTTCTTGACGTTGAAGCCGTACTGCTCGAGCAGGAAACGGGTCCAGCCTTCATCGATCGAGGGGATATACGGTTTGTAGAGTCCGATGCGCAGCGGCCGCAGCGGCGTTGTGCCGGCAGGAAACGCGGGCAGGGAATCGAGATGCAGATGGAGCTTCTCCGCGCTGGCGGCGAGTTGCGGGTGTGCGGCAAAAACGATGGTGGGAGTTTCTCCCAGCGCCCGGTGCAGGAAGACGGAGCCGCCTGCTTTCTGCATGGTGTTCACGAGCGCGAAGACATTGTTCTGGCGGTCAGCGACGGAATAGTAGGCCGCCTTGCCGGGGAGGCCGCCGCCGGGCCAGATCGCCGATTGGATCACCGTCGAGCTGCGCTGCTCCTCCGCTGCGATCTTCACCCGCTCGGCTTGCACGCCCATCATCAGGGGCAGAGACCACGCGGCAACGTCGTAAGGCTCAAGAATCCCGCTGTTGGGCGCAAGGCGCACTTCAGGATATCGCTGTATGCCGAGCATCTCGTCGGCGAATCTTCCATAGGGCTGGGCGGTGGCGATGAGATAAGTTTTCCTGTCGCCCGAGAGCCGGACTTCCACACCGTGTTCGAGCATGAGCGCCACCAGCCGCGAGGCGGTAATCGGGTCATGCTGGCCTTCGGCCGGAATGCGCCAGAAGGTCGCAGCGTCCGCCGAACGGACCGCCTGCCCGGCCATGGCCGCCACGCCCCGCAGAAAATCGTGCCGGTACTTGCTCATGGTTTCAAGCGACGCGTCGGAGACCAGCAGCTCATAGTCCATGATGTCTCGCAGCCGCCATGTTCCACCCGGCCACGGATTGGGGAAGTTGATCTGCTGCTCATACTGGATCAATCCCTTGATGCCGCCCTGCAGCTCGGTGGGCGAGATATTCATCGGTGTGGCGATGCGCGCCGAGGCCACTTCCGTGAGCACGCCGAACATGTTCTTCCACCAGCCGGTATTGCGCGTGCCGCCCGGCCAATAGGCGTCGAACGAATAGTTGTAGATCACGCCCGACTTGCCGGCCTCTTCCAGGCGCCATCCCATGCTGGCGCCAATCAGGTTGTTGCCGCGATGCACCAGCGGATTCACAAGCTTGGCCACCGGATCGGCATTGGGAGGAATGTAGATGCGCGGTCCGTAAGAGCCCATCTGGTGCTCATCAAGCCAGAACTGCGGGAACCATTCGTGATAAACCATGCGGTTCACATTCTTGGTTTCGATCTGGGTCAGCATGTACCAGTCGCGGTTGTTATCGTGTCCCACATAGTGGTGGTAAAGGTAGGGCATGGCCCCGCCTTCGTATTTGGTGCCCAGATATTTGCGGTACCACTCGGTGACCATGATCTGTCCATCGGGATTCAAAGATGGCACCAGCAGCACGATCACGTCGCCCAGGCGGTGCAGCGTCTCCGGATCGCTGGTAGTGGCGAGTTTGTAGGCCCACTCCATGGCCATCTGGCTGGAACCTATTTCGGTCGAGTGAATGTTGCACGTCAACAGAAAGATGGATTTGCCTTCAGCGGTCAGGGCCTCGATCTGTTCCGGCGCGAGCCCCCTCGGATCGGCCAGCTTGCGCGCAATTTCCCGATACTTCGCCTTGTTGCGCAGGTTTTCTTCCGTGGAAATCACGGCCATGATCATCTCTTCGCCCAGCGTGGTCTTGCCCAGGACCTCGATTTCCACGCGGCTGGATGCGGCAGCCAGAGATTTCAAGTACGCGGAAATCTGGCGATAATCGGCCAGCTTGCGGTCAGCGCCGGTTTCAAAGCCCAGAAACTGGGAAGGCGTTTGCGGGCCGCCCGTCTTCTTGTTGGCTTGTGCATGAAGAAAGAGTTGTGTGGCGAGCAACAGGAAGATCAGGACGGGCAAAAGGTGTCTGCGCATGGCGAACCAGTATGCACCGGGGAAGCGAAAGAAATCAAAAGCAGATTGGCGGCCAACGACACGTTGGCCATGGACAACGCGACCACGGGTGGTAACGCGGGGGCCGCTCAATGCCGGAGGTTCAGATCGGAATCGGAGTTGGCCTTGCGCGTGGCGGGCAGGTCAACTTCCGACAGCGGAATTCTCTTTACTTTGCCGTCTTCGAGAATCCAGATCACGTTGTTGGAGATGGCGTAGTTGTCGGCCTGAATCTGGCGGCCGTCTTTGAAGACCAACACATGGGGTGGCTCGACGAGTTCCCCAGAGCGTTTGGATGTTTCGTCCGCCGGACTTTCGGGTTCCGGACGCGGGCGTTCATTCTGCAAACGCCGGTTCTCATCGCGCATCTGGTCGATCTCGTCAGAGAGGCGCTCGATTTCCAGAGACAAGGTGCGCGACTGGCTGTCATCGGCGGGCGCCGATGCCGGAGGAGGTGGCGCGGCGTAGTCGTAAGGGTAAGGGTAGACCGGGTAGGAGGAAGTGTTGAAAAATCCGGTATTGCAGAAGAACGGATTGCCCAGCGAGTTGAAGCATCCGCTTCCTAGCCCGCCGAAGAAGAACGGGCGCACTCTGCGAAAATGACGAACGTGGTGGAAGTGGTTGAAGTTCCCGGTGAAAACCACCTGATGACCGGCCACGCCCGTAAAGGAGCGGACCACAGGGGCCGAGGAGGCAGATCGCGAAACGGGCTGGGACGCGGCTGCTCGTCCAAAGGCTGCAGGTTGTACGGCCGGACTGGCGCGGTATCCACCGGCGGGAGCGGAGTAATGAGGTGCGCTCGATCTTGCTGGAGCCGAGGATGTGCTGTGAACGGCGCCGATGCGCCCTTGCGCATGTAGAGCAACGGTCCACAGCAGTGCAGTGAACAGCAGCCGTTTCATGGGCCTAGTTTAGCAGAAATGCGGCGGTGGGAAGGGTTAAGTTTTGGGACGGTGGGGCGGTATTCGGTACTTGGTATTGGTTGCGGACTCCTTCCGGCCATGTAATCGGCGGAGCATCCAAATACCGACATCGGAATACCAAATACCAACGACCAAATACCAACGACCAAATACCCCCCGGTCATCAACCCCCCGATCTCCCTCGTTGCTATAATCTCACTCCATGAAACGATTATTGGTTGTTTGTTCCCTGCTTGCAGGGGCCGCGCTGGGGCAATCTCCGGTGGTTATGCCAGCACCTCCACTTCAACAGACCGCGAAGGCCGCGAGACCGGCGCGAATCCCGCACGCCGGCGTTTATCCGATACAAGAGGGTTTTGTGGATGCCAACGGTGTCCTTATTTATTACAAGATCGTTGGCCGGGGCGCGCCGTTGGTGATCGTGCATGGCGGGCCGGGAGCGTCGCATGAATACTTCCTGCCGCACCTGCTGCCTCTGGCGCGCACCAACAAGGTGATTTTCATCGACGAGCGCGGCTCCGGGCGCTCGGAAAAACTTCAGGATGTGACCAAGTACACGGTCGAAGCCATGGTCGAAGACGTCGAAGCCGTGCGCCTGGCGCTGGGACTGGGCAAGATCAACCTGCTTGGACACTCCTTTGGCGGCGTGCTGGCCCAAGCCTACGCCCTCAAGTATCAAAAGAACCTCACGCACCTGATTCTGGGCAGCACGTTTTCCAGCACCTCTGCGTTCAATAAGATTCTTGCCTGGGAGAAGGGCCAGATGCCCGAAGCCCAACGCAAGAAGCTGCAGGAACTCGAAGACGCGGGATTGTTTGGCAAAGGCAAGCCGTGGGAAAAGGGCCGCTATCCTGATGACTATGCCGAGCTGGCCTGGGGCGATGGCTATTTCCCCTATCTCTACCAGAACCATCCCGACCCGAACTACGATCCGAAGGGCGGCAACACCACGAATTCTTGGGACCTCTATCGCGAAATGTGGGGATCGCACGGAGAGTTCATCGTCGACGGCAACCTGAAGTCGGTGGAATACACGGAAAAGCTACCGGGCATCCATGTGCCAACGCTGGTGATCTGTGGCGACCACGACGAGTCGGATCCATCACTCTCAAAGACCATGCATGAGAAAATCGCCGGATCAAAGCTCGTCGTTCTGCCCCAATCCGGACACTTGACGTTCGTAGACCAGCCAGAGATTTTCATGCGGAGTGTCAACGAGTTTCTTCACTGAGATCGGGACATCGGGACATCGGGAAATCGGGAGAGCTGGGCGATTCGATGAGGGGGAAAGTCTGGTGGTGACATGCTGCCAGATTTTCTGGGCGAACTGGTTTTCCGATTTCCCGATGTCGAGATTTCCCGATGTCCCGATCTTCCATTCCCTATATCCCCCGACCCGCCCTGACCATGTCTGCCGCCTTTTCCGCCACCATGATGGTCGGGGCGTGCGTGTTGCCGCCGGGGACTGTAGGCATGATGGAGGCGTCCACTACGCGCAGATGTTCGACGCCGCGCACGCGCAGTTCGGAATCGACGACCGCCATCGGATCGCTGGTGGGACCCATCTTACAAGTGCCGACCGGATGATAAAGCGTTTCCGCCGTCTGCCGGATATATGCCTGGAGCGCGTCGTCGCTTTGGATTTCCTTTCCCGGCTTGCGCTCGCTGCCCCGGTAGGGGTTGAAGGCTGCGGCTTGGGCGATGCGCCGCGCCAGCCGGATACCTTCCACCAGTACTGTCATGTCGCGGGCATCGGCCAGGTAGTTGGCAACGATGGCCGGCGCATCCAGGGGATTGCTGGAGCGCAGGCTGATCCTTCCCCTACTGCGCGGACGCACCAGCGTCGGTCCCAGGGTGAATCCGTGGTCTTTGACCGGCTCCAGACCGTGATTCACGAAGAACGCCGGGCCGAAGTGGTATTGCAGGTCGGGCGTAGGGCTGGCGGGATCGATCTTCACAAATCCACCGCCCTCAGCAACGTTGGAAGTCAACGGGCCATTTTTACGGAACAGGAAACGCAAAACATTGGGAAGACTCTCAGCGCTGGCCAGGCTGATGGGCTGCGTACACTCATAGGCGACCGGCACTACGGGATGGTCCTGCAGATTGGCGCCCACCCCCGGTAGATCGTAGAGCAGCGGCAGGTTGTGTTTGCGTAGCTGCTCCGCCGGGCCAATCCCGGAAAGCAGCAGAAGCTGGGGCGAGCCGATGGCGCCCGCTGCCAAAATTACCTCACACACCGCGCGCGCCTGGAAAGGGGCCTGCGCCCTTCTGGTAGCTGACGCCCGTGGCCCGGCGGCCTTCGAACAGAATTCCGGAAACCAGCACACCGGTTTCAACTTTGAGATTGGCGCGGGCCATGGCTGGATGCAGAAAAGCATCGGCGGCGCTGTGGCGGCGCCCATTGCGTTGGGTCACCTGAAATTCGCCGAAGCCTTCCTGGGCGGCGCCATTGAAATCTTCATTGTGTGCAAAGCCGGTCTGTTGGGCGGCGGCTACGAAGGCCTCGGTCAGCGGATTCAAGCAGCGATGGTCGCGGACGCTCAGTGGCCCGCCCACGCCATGAAATTCCGACGCGCCGCGCTGCTGGTCTTCCGATTTCTTGAAGTAGGGCAGCACCTCGGAGTATCCCCAGCCGGGGTTCCCCAGATCGCGCCAGTGATCGTAGTCTTTGCGGTTGCCGCGCATGTAGATCATGGCGTTGATGGAGCTCGATCCGCCCAGCATTTTGCCGCGTGGCCAGTAGAGCTTGCGGCCGTCGAGATGGGGTTCGGCCTCGGTGTAATAGGTCCAATCCAGCGGGGTCTTGAACATCTTGGAGAAGGCCGCAGGAATGCGGATATCACGGCTGGTGTCACGCCCCCCGGCCTCGAGCAGCAACACCCTGGTGGCTGGGTCCTCGGATAGACGCGCGGCCAGCACGCACCCGGCGGAACCGGCCCCCACTACGATGTAGTCATACTCCATGCGGCGATGGCCTCCTCGATGTTTTTTGCAGCCCAAGTATACGGTACGGAAGATGGGACACGAATGAACACGAATAAACACGAATAAGAAAAAGAAAAAACGAAAAAATAGGTTTGGAAATTGGGCAAGGCCAATCCAGAGGCACACTTATTGCTCTACTGCCACGTACGTTGGCAACATTCCGTGTGGGCCGCGAAAGCCGGGGTGCGTCTGTACCCGCTGTGTTACCCGACCAACCAGGGTCTTGCCCTGTGCCCCGGCAGTCCAATCTTTTGCTTCTTCCTTTGCGACCGTAGCGTCCTTTGCGGTGAAAGGGTTTTGGTGATTGCCGCGTTACGCTGTGATAGGCTGCTCACTTGTATGCAGGAAGTCGAAATCAAATTCCGCATCGCCGATCTTCCTTCCCTGAAGCGGGCACTGCGGGCGGCCGGCTTTCGTGTGGTCACCCGCCGCACCCACGAAATGAACACGCTCTACGATTTACCCGGCAGCCGGCTGCGGAAACGGGGTGAATCGTTGCGGATGCGCCTCTACGGCGAGCGTTGGACGATCACCTTCAAGGGCAAAGCCCGCGTGGGACGGCACAAATCCCGTCTTGAGATTGAAACCCAGGTCGCCGATGGCGTGGCCATGGAATCGATCCTTAAGGCCGCCCAACTCCAGCCCAACTTCCGCTATGAAAAGTTCCGTACAGAACTCTCTGACGGCCGCGGACACGTGGTCATCGATGAAACTCCAATTGGCACCTTCGGTGAAATCGAAGGACCGCCGCGCTGGATCGATTCCGTCGCCCGCCAGCTTCAGGTGCGTTCATCGGATTACATCACCGACTCTTACCCGCATCTGTTCCTGAAATGGAAGCAGCGCACCGGCAGCCCGGCCCGCAATCTGCTGTTTGCCGACATCGGCAAAAACCAAAAGCGCGCCACGAAAAACAAGATTAGCCGCGAATGAACGCGAATTAAAACCGGATTGGCCACGAATGAACACGAATCAAAAACAGAAACAAAAAACCAGGAAAAAACCAGGAAGAAAAAAACCAAAAAACAAGGCAAAAAACAAACGATAAAAAGATAAACAACCAAACAATAAAACAACCAAACAATAAAACAATAAAACAATAAAACAATAAAACAATAAAACAATAAAACAATAAAACAATAAAACAATAAAACAATAAAACAAGCCCCCTCCCCTTTTTCCGGGGTTCTCTCTCTCTTTTCTTTTTGTTTTTAATTCGTGTTCATTCGTATTCATTCGTGGCCAATCCGGTTTTTAATTCGCGTTCATTCGCGTTCATTCGCGGCCAATTCCGTTTTTCTCCGTGGTGTATGATGTTCTGTGTCTCCTATGGAAAAAGATCTGCACAGTTTAAAAGACGACATGGTGGCCTTCATCGAGGGCCACGGTCTGCGGCGTTTTCAAGGTCTCATTAAAGAGGACATGCCATGTGTCCAATGGGCCACCTCTGAGGACCATCCCGATGCCTGGAAGGACTTTGTCGAACTCGCCAAAGCTTCGGGCGTAACCTTTGTCACCATGAGCGATTCGTCACTCGACGCCGAAGACGTTGATTTCCTGGTTGAACGCCTCGAAGACCTGAGCTACGTGCCCGACGAAGACCTGGAAGAGGCCCGCTGGCTGCGCAATTTTGTGGGCAAGGTGGGGCATGTACAGATCGGCTTCGCCAGCAGCGGCGTTATGTTTGTCTATCAGGTATCCACGGAATGGTATGAGAGCTACGAGCGGCTGGAAGGCATAGCGGAAGATTTTGGCGATGGCATCGATATCCTGGATTCCGACCGGGAAGACGACTGATTCGAGGTCTTGCCCCTGCTGGCCATGCGCTGGAACCTGCTCACCCCGGATGCTGCGGCAGTCGAAAGGCTGCGCACTGAGGCGCGCCTGCCAGAGGTAGTCGCCCGCCTTCTGGTCTTGCGCGGCATCGACACCGCCGCCGGCGCGGAAACCTATCTCACTCCAGCGCTCGCGCAACTGCACTCTCCTTATCAGATGGCGGGAATGCAAGCTGCGGTCGACCGTCTATGCGCTGCCGTTGCCAACCGCGAACAGGTCCTGATTTACGGCGACTACGACGTGGATGGCACCACCGCCGTGGTCATCCTGAAGACCGCGATTGAACTGTGTGGTGGCCTGGCCGATTTCCACGTACCCCATCGCATCAAAGAAGGTTACGGCATTCGCGAGGACGTGATCGAGCGCGCCGCGGCCGCGGGCGTGCGCCTGGTGATCAGCGTCGATACAGGAATCCGCGCCTTCGCGGCCGCCGAGACCGCGCTACGCGCCGGCCTTGATCTGATTGTCACCGACCACCATCTGCCGGAGACCGGCGAGGGTGTTCCCAGGGCCCTGGCTGTGCTCAATCCCAACCAGCAAGGTTGCGAGTATCCAAATAAAGCCCTGTGTGGCGCGGGCGTGGCTTTCAAGTTGGCCCAGGCATTGTTTGGCCGTATTAAGGATGAAGCCGATCAGGCGCGGCTGATTCCGTCATTTCTGAAAATGGTGGCCATCGCTACCATTGCCGATGCGGTGCCCCTGGTGGGCGAAAACCGCGCCATCGCCCGCCTGGGACTGGAAGGGTTGCGCCGGCCGGCCAACGGCGGGTTGAAGGCCCTCATGGAAGTTGCGGGACTGACCGGCGCCGGCCGCGCAATGACTGCCGGAGATGTTGGCTTCCGCATTGGTCCGCGCATCAACGCCGCCGGACGCATGGATGTGGCCGCCGACGTGATCGAGCTGTTTACTTCCCGCGACCTCAACCGCTGCCGCGAGATCGCTGAAAAGCTCAACCTGCTGAACACCGAGCGCCAGAATGAAGAAGCCCGCATCATCACGGAAATCGACCATCAACTCGCCACTTCACCCGGGTTGCTCGAAAAATTCCTTTTGGTATTTGATGGTGAGGGCTGGCATCGGGGTGTGGTCGGCATCGTGGCTTCGCGGGTGGTGGAAAAGACCGGGCGTCCGGCGCTGGTAGTGGCCTGCAACGGGGAAGAGGCCCACGGCTCCGGGCGCTCAATTGCCCGGTTGCATTTGCTGGATGCTCTGGAATCATGCCGCACCCTCTTTACACGCTTCGGCGGACACGCACATGCTGTGGGCTTCACCCTGCCCAGCGCCGCACTGGGCGAACTCAAACGCCGCCTGGATGAGTTCGCGCGCGCCCGGCTTTCCCTGGCCGATCTGGAACCTGAACTGAAGGTAGATGCCGAGATCGGCCTCAATGAAGTCACGCCCGATTTGCTGGCGGCTATCCACCGTCTTGAGCCCTTCGGGCATGGAAATCCTGAACCGGTGTTCATGACCCGCAATGCCGGCTTGCTGCGGCCGCCGCGCATCATCAAAGAGAAACATGTAAAACTCCGCGTTACCCAGGCACAGGCCAACGGAAAGTCAGGTTACAACTACGAAGCCATGGGCTGGCGTATGGCCCAGCGTGTGCAGAATGAGGGCTACCAGCACGGTGACCGGCTTGATCTGGCCTTTACGGTGACCATGAATCTTCATCCGGATTTTGGTGGACTTGAACTGGTGCTCGAAGATTTTAGAAAGGTGGTCCCTGTTTCTTCGGTTGTTTACACTGGATCCGCGAGCCACTAACATCTGATTCTAGGTTGCAATTAGCTGCACATCATTACCAATTTATGGAGAACTTCTGGAAAAGGAAAGATAGCTCTGTAAATGGTATCCGTACAATCTTGTATTCAGAATGGGTTTATGTGAAAATCCGTATCCTCGAGCAGGCAAATACAGTTAATCATCGCCAAAAGCATTGGGAGCGAAATTTTATATAGACTCATTCGCCACGCAAAAAATTCCCACGAAAGATTGATTAAATTCACATAAATTCTCGTTTTCCACACGCAAGAAAGCAATTTTTGCGCGCGGTCCGCCTTATAATTGCCACGCTTTACATTCGATCATTGATCGCCACTTTGTTTGCACAGGGCCTTCGGTCCTGAAAGCCAACTCGACCAATTCCATAGGTCTGGAATCTAAGGAGAAACTAGTGAACTTCAAGAAACTCTGTTTTGTAGCTTTTGCGGTGCTGTGCCTGAGCGTAATGGGTGCGGCGTCAGATGACGATGACACCTTAACCATGCGCGCCACCCTGAGGGGTGACAATGAGACTTTGCCGATCAATACTCCCGCCACCGGCAGTTTCAAGGCGACGCAAAATGCGGATGGCACCTTCAGCTTCACACTTACTTGGGCCAATCTGCATGGCAATTTGATTGCCTCCCATATTCACTTCGCGCCTAAGAGAGTGAACGGTAACGTAATGATTTTCCTATGCGGTGGCGACAGCCAGCCGGCATGCCCAGCTGCTTCGTCCGGAACGCTTACGGGTACATTCGGCACGAAGAACGTAGTTTCCATTCCGAGCCAGGGCATTACGGCCGGCGATCTTGCCAGCGCTCTGGAAGCGGTCAATGAAGGATTGGGCTACGCCAACATTCACAGCACCGGCTTCCCGGGTGGCGAAGCCCGCGGACAAGTGAGAGTACGGCGTGGCGATGCCGATGACCGGCGCGATAGAGACTAACCGTAAGGTTGTGTAGTTGTTCAGAAGGCCTCGCTTCGGCGAGGCCTTCGTTTTTCGGAAGCAGTTTTATTTTACGGCCACCGCCAGGGTGTCATGATGCATCCGGATGAATTGCCGCAGATACGGCCCAATCTGGCTGGGGGATTCGAAGCCCGCGGCTTTGGCGGCCGCCTCCTGGTCCTTTGCGGGTACATCGGCGCTCTCGGCATAGTGTCTCAGGTCGCGAAAGACGCCGATGGTGAAGATGTCCCAGGCGGCGCCCTGGTCGCGGACAAAGATCAGGTTTTCCGGTTCCTTGATCGCTTTGGCGTAGGCGTTTTCCATTTCCCGCTCACGGTAAAGTTCGGCGAACTTCCCCGGCGAGGACTGAAACATTTCCACGTGAAAAAATGCGCCGGAGGCAAAGGCCTTGCGTAACTCCTCAATCGGAGGTCCTTGAACGAACAGGTCTTCCTGCCAGGCGATGTCGCCACGGAGTTTTTCCTGCAGGCTGAGCAGAGAGTCTTCTGTGCTGCGCCGTTTCTGGGACCGCTCCGGACTGTAATAGTCGATATAGCTGCCCATGGGGTAAAGGACCATCAGGTCCCAGTGGTCGCCCTGGCTATGGCGCATCCACAGCGGGGCCTCATCGCCGACGGCCTTCAGGGCCGTGGCCCGTGTCTTGTAGAGATCGATCAACTCCACCAGCTTGCCGGGCGCTGCCTGCACCAGCGTGACCTTGTAGAGATACTGGGAAGGCGCAGCGTAAGCGAGCGGCGCGAGGACGGCCACAAACAGCAAAAGAGGGAATAGTTTGCGCATGAGTTTTCGAACTCCTTAGGTTCGGCAAAGTTGCAATGGCTGATCAACGCATATTGGCCACCAGGTGATCAAACACCGCGTAGAGACGTAACTTGTTACGTCTAAAGGTGTCCATCTTGAATAGCGCCAGAGGACCGCGTAGACGATGGAATGACGGTGTTCCGCATTAGAAGGTGACATCTCCACACCTCGCAGAGAGATACGGAATGAACTCCCCAACGTTGAAAGGCGCCCTGCGCGAACAGGGCCACCTACGCCCCAGTCAACCGCCGCACAATCTCTTCGACCGTGGCGTCGGCGCGGGCGGCGATCTGTTCCGGCGATTGGTCCTGAATGGGATGGGGCACAAACACGGCTTCGAAGCCTGCCCGTCCCAGGGCGCTGGCCTGGACGCGCGCCGGTGTCATGAATTCCGTGGTGGCCACCGCCACCGCAGGAATCCCCATATTTTCCAGCCGGACGGTATCGTGCAAACTGCACGTTGTACACGACCCTCAATCGGCCAGGGCTTCAACGACCGCGTCCATGCCGCGAAGCTGCTCGATCACGGCATCGGGCGCGTTCTTGGCAAAAGTCGGCTTCTTCGTCCGCAGGATATCGGCGACCTGATGCCGCTCGCGCAGGATCTTTTCCAGGCGGTCAAGAAAAACACTGCCACCCGGCTTGCTGATATCCAGAAAGCCGATCTTTTTCCCGGCCAGCGAAGCCAGCCGCGCCGGCGGCGCAGACGCTTTTACAACGGTTTCGTTCATAGGGCTTACGAGTGTTAGGGGCATAGGTTCTCCTGAGGGAAGCGGTGTCGGAAATCGGTATTTGGTACTTGGTATTTATTCTCGCAACCGCCAACGCGTGTATCAAGTACCGAATACCAAATACCAACCACCGAATACCAAGCGCTAAATATTCTTAGATACGGTGGACACCACGATTCACTCCACCGCATACGTCACCATCTGACTTCCGGTGGGCCCGGTGGCCCAGCTTCCAATGACGGCGGAAAACTTTCCGGCGGTGCCGCCGGCGACCACGATGTGCAGCGATTCCGGCGCCCGGAATTTCTGGTAGCAGCGTTCGCCAGCGATGCTGATTTCCCGATAGTGCGGGACCAGTTGCAGTCCTTCGCCGCGGTCATCCTGGTCCTGGTAGTGGCGCACCGGAATGCCGGTATTTTCAAACAGGAATTGCCGTACCTGTTCGCGGGTAAAGCCGTCACGATGCAAGGTCTTGACGTGCTCCGGAGACAGCACCACCACCGCCTCGTGCATCATGCACAGCCGGTAACTCCATACTGTGGCCAGCGCATGGCACACCGCTTTTAGAACCGTCTTGCCCCTCTGGGCATTATGCTCGCTGACGCCATGTGGGGCCTCGCCGGCAAACAGCGTCACCGCGCTTTGATCCTTGCGCAATCCCCGGCTTACGTGCAGCGGCTCCCACGGACTCTCTTCTTCATTCTCGGCGATGCAATAGGAAAATTTACCAGGGTTACCCAGGGCCGACATGTCGATGCCGGTGGGCCTTCCACCGCCGATGTTCAGCAGCACCAGTTGCAGGGCGCGGCCCAGAGTGCTGTTGGCGCGGGCCACATTGCTGAAAACGTTCTGGCGCTGCCAGAAACCCAGCTCACCGCGCACCGGTCCATTCACGATCACCAGCGGGGCGGCGAAATGTGTGGTGGCCTGCACCCCATGGATATTGAACCGCTCGTCGCACACCGCGCGCACCAGGGGCAGCAGCACACGCATCATTTCCGGCGCGCATCCGGCCATCACGGCGTTGGCGGCAATCTTTTCCACCGATGCCTCGCCATAGACCGGCGGGACACGCGCCACAATCTGCCGCGGAGGCAGGCCGCAGGCTTTCAGCATGGCCTGGACCCGATCTTCGGTTGGTGGAACCACCGGCAGCGCATCGCCAAAATGCTCCATGCAGTAGGCAAACGGATCTGCGCCTTCCGGAACCTGAAGCCGGGAGGCGGGCTCAGCGGTAGTACGCAGAATGCTGGGGGTCTCCGGGCCATGTCCGCCGGGCGTTGCCGGTTCCAGATGGCGCGAACTGCATCCCGGCTTGAACGCGGGGGCGCCATCGTGTTCAGACGCAATCGGTGCGTGGCCGATGGCGGTGGCGATTTCGTTCAGCCCCTGTTTGTCAAAGCCTTCGAGCGTGGATTGCACGACACCATCGGCTCCTACCAGGAACAGGGCGGGCACCGACTGTGGATTATAGGCGCGCGAGAGGTCCAGTCCCGTGTCAAGTTCAACCGGAAAGGCGATGCCCAGTTGCCGGACGAATTCCCGGGTCGCGGCCGCGCCATCCTGCGAAATGCCTACCACCTTGATGGTGGCGGCAGAGAGCTTGTTCAGATAAGGCAGCGCAAGCTGGCAGGTGGGGCAGTCGGTTTCAAAAAAGGCAATCAGGGTCGCTTCGCCTGGGGTGTATCCGGCGAAAGGGGGAGCAGTTTGATTGGCGGCTAGCATAATGGAACCGTATAGCAGTTTAGTACGAAACGTGGATAAGGTGAAACCCCAAGAGACACGTTACGCACCTCCTGAAGAACTTGCGGAAAATGCCTGTGTTTAAGGCTTTTGCTTGAGCAAGGGCCGCCGTGAGTCGGCCCCGAACCGGTTGCGTTCCTGGTCGACCCGGCTTATCGTAAGGGCATGGCTGATCTGAAATTCGAAGTGCCGGTGACTGAAGAGGTCGAGGTGGGCGCCGAGACCTTGGCTGCCATCGATCGTGGGCTCAAAGCGGTCAAGGAAGGTCGTGTCGTCTCCTCAGAGGAAGCCCGCCTGCGAATACAAAAGTGGTCTACAAAGTCCTCTACTCCGAAGACGCGTTAGCTGATCTGCTGATCTAGAGAGCATTCCGAACAAGGGATGGCAACTTATCCTATCACCGGCTCTGGGCCGGAACCTCTGACGTGCTCGCATTGGACAAATGAATCCCGGCCGCGCACACCCTGGCGATTTCTCCAATCAGCTCCGCGACATTGATGGGTTTACCGACATAGCCGTCCATGCCTGCATCCAGGCAGCGTTGCTGGTCGCCTTTCATCGTATGGGCGGTCAGGGCGATAATCGGAGTGCGGCGTTCCATCCCCGATTCACGGCTGCGGATGGCGGCGGTGGCTTCCAAGCCGTCCATGCCCGGCATCTGTACGTCCATCAGGACCAAATCAAAATTCTGTACCGCCATGGCCGCCAGCGTAGCGATTCCGTTGGTCGCCAGTGTGACCGTATGACCACGTTTCTCCAGAATCCGTGTCGCCAGCATCTGATTGATCGCCGTGTCTTCCACCAGCAGGATGTGTAATGGCCGGCTGACTCCGGGCGCGGAGGCCCCTGGCGCGAGTGTCGCCGGCAGTGTTTCCTCAGAGACTGCGTTAGGCTTGGGTGTTTTGGTCGGCGTTGCCTGCACGGCCTGTCCCAGGGCAAAAGTGGCGCTGAAGTAAAATTTGCTGCCTTTACCTACTTCGCTTTCGATCTGTAGCTGGCCGCCCATCATCTCTACCAGCGAGGCGGAAATCGACAGCCCTAAGCCGGTGCCCCCATACTCGCGCGTGGTTGAACCGTCTGCCTGTGAAAATGCGTGGAAAATTAATGGCTGCTTTTCCCGTGGAACTCCAATGCCGGTGTCGATGACGGCAAAGTTGAGCCACACG
Organism: Saccharimonadales bacterium (SeqCode); assembly: GCA_035568495.1. Taxonomy (GTDB): domain Bacteria; phylum Acidobacteriota; class Terriglobia; order Terriglobales; family Acidobacteriaceae; genus Angelobacter. The sequence continues at coordinate 41,913 of DATMNZ010000067.1, forward strand.
CCGGATGCATCGTGCTTCTCACAACGGACTTGCACCCTGACTTCGCCTCTTTCCGTGAATTTGATCGCATTGTGGGCGAGATTGATGATCACCTGCCGCAGCCTTCCGGGATCACCCACCAACGATTCCGGAATGTCCCTGGCAATGTCGCGGACCAGTTCCAGCTCCTTGTTGTGGGCGGCCAGCGAGACCGTCTTCATTGCATCTTCCAGCGTGGCTTGCAGATTGAATTCCACCATGTCGAGGCTTAGTTTATGGGCCTCAATTTTAGAGAAATCCAGAATATCGTTGATTACCGTCAGCAGGGCCACGGCCGACTGGCTGACAGCCTGCAAATACTCTCGTTGCTCGGAAGTGGGATCACTCGCCAACGCCAGCTCGGTCATGCCGATGATGCCGTTCATGGGCGTACGAATCTCATGACTCATGTTGGCCAGGAACTGGCTCTTGGCCTGGTTGGCCGCCTCCGCCGCGCGTTCCGCTCTGAGCCGGTCTACGATTTGCATCTGTAACGCGTCATTGGCGCGGGCCAGGTCGGTCGTCCGGTCCTCGACGCGGACCTCCAACTCGTCCTGGGACCGGCGAAGTTCTTCTTCCGCCCTTTGCCGCTCGGCGACCTGCTGTGCCAGTGATTCGTTCAGATGACCGAGCCGCGTGGCATTCTCAGCTTCGCTTCTGAAGATGGAGAACATACTGATAAAAAGCCCGTTGAGGACCAAGCCATAGCCGATGATTTTGAACAGATGGGCCGCGAAATAAGGAGCGTCGAACAGCTTGCGGCTGAACATGTAATCGAAATGGCTTTCCGCGGCGATGATGAGAGAGATAATGAGCCAGTGTTCAAAGTCGTTCGTCTTCCAATGGCCCTTCATCAGATATCCGATGGCCGCCCAGGCGAAGAGGAGCACCGGCGCCAGGTCCAAGGGACGATGAACGATGAAATCCGGATAGTATGCCGGAGGCAGCGCAAACAGCGAAAACCACAGAATGCAAATTGCGATGCAACTTCCAACAGCCAGATATACGGTGTTTTCACGAATGGGCGGGGCGCCGGGATTGCGCGCCTCGCGCCGCCACACCAGCAGACTGGCGCACATGACGCCCGAAAGAAAGAAGCGCGAACAGATGCCGGTCCAGGGGCTGAGCAGGGCGAGCGGAGAGGGCATGCGAACAGTGAAGAAGGAAGCAGTCACGACAGTGTGAAAGCCATCAATGACTGAGATTCCCAGGAAGCCCGTGCCGAGTAGCAGAAAGGTGCTGCTCTTCTTGGCGTAATAACGGACCAGCGCCATCGCGCCGGTGATCAACGCCAGCAGCGTGGTAATAACTTCAAGCAGAGTGTGAAGCTCGGAGTTGCCCACCCAGGTGGCGCCGTCCAGCAGAAAAGTGCCGAAAAGAAGAGACAGGGTGACGAGAACATAAGTCCACCCCCTGATTCGGCCCTGGCTTGGTCGCGGACCCTTCATTTACCTTCCTATCGGCAGTTTAATTGGATTTCTTAATATCTACTTTTTTTCTTTGGCGATCCGCTCCTGGGCTGCGTCATAGCTCTCGCCGTAAATGGACGGCACTTTTGCGCCCATGGGTCTCAGGTACATAGAGAGCTGCCCACGATGGTGAATGGTGTGGTTGGCGGTGAGGCCGAGGTAGCTGACAGCCGGCAGTTGAAACAGGCCGCGGAAATCGATGGTCTTCACCAGGTCCGCGCCACTGAGACCCTCAATCTTGGCGATGCTGGTGGTAAAGGAGTCATCAAACCATTTGGCGATGGCCGCTGAGTTGTTGACCGAATCCGGACGGTTGATGGCGGTGAAATCGAAGGCGCCCGCGAAAATTCCGTTAAGGAAACGGTGCTCGGCGGCCACAATGTGCCACGCCAGCTCCAGAGCGGTTTTGGCGACCGGGTCAGGGCGGAAATCTCCCTTGTCCAGGGGAATGGCCTCGATTACACGCTTGGTGGTGGCGTGCTCCACTCGGGTGAGAGGCAGCGTCAGTTGGCGGATGAATAGTGCGTGTTCCGGAGAAAGACCAGGCATGTCAGTTGTCCTCGCAGGGTAAGTTCTTCCAACGTCTCTAACCTTGCTGAAACACCCTGCGGGCCGCCGGAGTCGATCGTCCTGACGGGCCCAGCTTCCGTGCAAGGGCGTCTGTTCAAGATTATGACATTTTGATGCGGGTCAGCGCGGCCAAGACTCTTTTCTTTGCCTTTCTCAAGTCTTGGCAGCTCTCAAGGGCGCGCTCCGGCAGGCGGCCCAATTTCCAGGCGCGTTTGACTGGCGTTCATTCGCGGCTAAAATAGCCGTGGTTTAACTTTTCCTTCGGAGGGCCCATGAAGAATCTAAGCGGCGCGGTCGCCGTGATCACCGGCGCAGGCTCGGGCATAGGCAGGGCGCTGGCCCTGGAACTCGCCGGACACGGTGCGCAACTGGCGCTGGCCGATAAGAACCAGGCGGGCGTGGAAGAGACGCGCGCGCTGGTGGTCAAATCCAACTCCCAGACGACGGTCAAGACTTATCTGCTCGACGTGGGCGATGCCGCCGCCGTGGAAGGTTTTGCCGGCAGCGTGCAAAAAGACTTTGGCCGGGCTTCGCTGCTTATCAATAACGCCGGCGTGGCGCTGTTTGGCACGTTTGCCGAAGTCAGTCTGGCCGACATGGAATGGCTGATGCGCATCAACTTTTGGGGCGTCATCTATGGCAGCAAGCTCTTCATGCCGATGCTCGAGCGTGAACCGGAAGCCCACATTGTGAACATTTCCAGCGCCTTTGGTCTGATAGCCCCGGCCGGGCAGACCGCATATGGCTCCAGCAAATTCGCCGTTCGTGGCTTCAGCCAGGCACTGCGTCTGGAGCTGAAAGCCGCCGGCAGCCGGGTGCAGGTGACGTGCGTGCATCCCGGAGGAATCAAGACCAACGTGGCCGCCTCCGCCCGCGATGGGGCCGGCACCAACCCGGCCGCCAACGCCGCCGCTAAGGCGCTCTTCAGCCAAATCGCAGCCACCTCTCCGGAACAGGCGGCCAAGGTGATCGTCAAAGGTGTTCTGGCAGACAAGGGACGCGTCCTGATCGGCGCCGACGCCTATCAAATGGATATGCTCCAGCGGCTGTTTCCCTACCGCTGCGGAGACATGATCGCCAAAACATTTGAAAGCCGCTTCGCGCAAGCAGGCATCGCCTCACAAAAAAATAAGACGTAACTTGTTACGTCTAAAGGTGTCCGTCACAAACAAGGTGTCAGGAACGCCCACGAACGCTGACCGGTAAAAAACGTTGCCGCATTCGACCTGTGGCGTGCCCGCGTTCCGCTCAGATGTTGCAGTAACCCGGCGCGGCAGGTGCCAAGCCAATCCTTCTGGTGTTATGCTCACGGCCATGAAAACCGCGAGTTACTACCTTGCTCTGTTTCTATCGCTGTCCGTCACCCTCGCCGCTTCCGCCCAGGACCGCACGGTTGAACTTCTGCAGAAAATCGCCGATGCTGCCGGGCCTTCAGGATTTGAAGAGCCCATTCGCAAGGTCATGGTTGATGCCATGAAGCCCTATGCGGCTTCATTGCGTTATGACGGCATGGGCTCGATTATCGCCACGCAGGGCACGCAAGGGCCGCGCATCATCGTCGATGCGCACATGGATGAACTGGGCGGCATGGTGCGCCGCATCACGCCCGACGGCCTGCTCACCATGCAGATGCTGGGCGGGTGGCTCGATCAGGCGCTCGTCGACCAGCGCTGGACCATCATCGGTTCCAAAGGACCGGTGCGCGCCGTGACCGGCATCCGCGACATTCATGTGATCCCTGCGAATGAACGCACTGCGGTCTTTCCCCGAGAGCAAATCTTTCTCGACATCGGCGCCAGATCGGCCGAGGAAGTCCGCAGGATGGGCATTGACACCGGTGATCCCATCGTCCCCGATGCGCCTTTCATGGTCATGAACGGCACCGACAACTATCTGGGCAAGGGCTGGGATGACCGCGCCGGATGTGCGGTGGTAGTGGAGGCCATGCGCCGTCTGGCATCGGCGCCTCATCCCAACCAGATTTTCTGGGTCATTACGACGCAGGAAGAAGTCGGCCTGCGCGGCGCCCATGCGGCCGCCGACGTGGTCAAGCCCGAATTGGGCATCGCGCTCGAAGGTGGCGTCACCGGCGATGTTCACAGCAAACAGCACCCGGAAGAGACGCTGGTGAAGCTGGGCGCCGGACCGGGACTGTTCCTCTTCGATACTTCAGCCCTGCCCAACCGCAAGCTGGTGCAGTTCGTGAAGCAGACGGCCGCTTCCCGCCAGCTTCCCCTACAGTTCGATATCGTGAATGGCTATGGTGACGACTCCGCTGAAATTCAAAAGAGCAACGGCGGCGTGCCCACGGTCAACATGGTCGTGCCGGTGCGCTACACCCACGCCCACAACGGCATCATGAACCGCCGGGATTTCGACCAGATGGTTGACTTGCTGGTGGCCATGCTGCAGCAACTGGATGGCGTCACCGTGCAGAAGATCAGGGACTTTACGCCGTAGAGACCTAACTTTGTTACGTCTAAAAGGTGAAATACGATGGGTGCCCCACCCTTCACGTTTTTTGTGAAGGGTGGGACGCGAAGAACTCTCTTCTACGTGGAAGTCATACTCCAATCGTGACCGGTCCCTTTTCTCCATACAAGTAGTGTCTGGCGCTGCTCCATATCCACAACTCAGGAGATGTAACCAAGCCTCGTCGCACTGGATTGTCATGGATGTAATGGAGTTTCTCGAGATTCTTCTTTTGGCTAAAGATGTTGAAATCATAATATCGCTTCGTCCAGAACGCAGGATGTCTGAGGACTTGGTTCTCTCGACACCTCTTGGAGACACGTTGTTTCAGCACCTG
>DATMNZ010000068.1:0-18570 GCA_035568495.1 Saccharimonadales bacterium (SeqCode)
ACGCATGGCCCTCAGCGAGACCAACGAGACCAGCGGGACGAACGACGCCAACGATACGGGTGATCGCGCGCTTCTTTCCTATGCCGGGTTGCTGAGTCAGCGGCCGCGTTCAGCCGCCGGCCTGCGCCGCATGCTACAACATCATTTCCGCGTGCTGGTGTATGTGGAGCAGTTCGCCGGAGTGTGGCGCAACATAGAAGAAAACCAATGGACCCGGCTGGGCGCGTATCAAGGACGCAACCACATCTTAGGTAAAACCGCCGCCATCGGCAGCCGCTTCTGGGACCCGCAAGGGCGTTTCTGGATTGCCCTGGGTCCGCTTACCCTTCGGCAGTTCGTCCACTTTCTGCCGGGCGGACAGGCGCACCTCGCTCTCTGCGAGATGACCCGCTTCTATGCCGGGGAAGAGATGGATTTTCGCTTGCGCCTGAGACTACGGGCCGCCGAAATTCCCGAGACGCGCCTGCTGCATCCAGCGAAGATTCCAGCGAAGACCCCAACTAAGATCAAAGACCAGCAGCCGGGCCGATCGCGTCTGGGCTGGACCACTTGGCTGAAGACGCGTCCCATGAAGCACGATTCACAGGTGGCCATCGCTCCCCGGCTGGCCGGGAGCCGGTAATCCTTCCATGTCGTCGCCAACTTTTGTTCAAGGCACAAGACACTTTGTCGTAACCACGCCGCTCGGCGCGGACAAGTTCCTGCTCACGAACTTTCAGGGCGAAGAGCAGATTTCCGGATTGTTTCACTACCGGCTGGAACTTATCTCTCAGGATGACGCGGTGGATTTCAGCCAGATCGTCGGCAAGAACATCACAGTCACTATCGAGTTGCCCGGCGGGAGCGATAAGCAATATGTGAATGGCGTAGTGGGAAAATTTACGCAGGGGGGGAAGTCCGCGCGCTTCACGACCTATATAGCGGATGTCTATCCCTGGCTGTGGCTGCTGACCCTGAATTCCGACCACCGCATCTTTCAAAATAAAAGCGTGCCCGATATTCTGCAGCAGGTGTTTTCCGATCTGGGCTTCACCGATTTCAAGAACTCCCTGACCAAGACCTATCAGCCGCGGGAGTTCTGCGTGCAGTATGGCGAGACATCGTTCAACTTTGTCTCGCGCCTGATGGAAAGCGAAGGCATCTTTTATTTCTTCGACCACACCAGCTCGGTACACACCATGGTGTTGGCTGACGATGCCAGCGCCTGGCTGACGATGCCGGGGCTCGATACCGTGCAGGCTTCGTCTTCCGGAAGGGGCTGGGAGACGGCCGACGCCATGCTTGAATCCCATATCGAAGAACAGGTAATGGTCGGGCAGTTCAAATACGACGACTACAATTTTGTTACGCCATCCACCGATCTGCTGGCCACGGCCAGCGGCACGGATACCAGCCGGTCGTTCTACGAATATCCGGGAAACTACGCGAGCGCGGGCGACGGCGCCACCCTGACCGGGCTGCGTCTGGACGCCCTGCAGGCGCCGGGCAAGCTGCTCAAGGGGTCGAGCATGTGCCGTGCGTTTCACGCCGGCGGAAAATTCACGCTGGCCAAACACTACCGCGCCGACGCCAATACCGCCTGGGTGCTCGGCTCGGTGACCCATCAGGGCAGTGAAGACGGCTATTCCAACTCCTTTTCGGCCTTCCCGGCGTCCGTGAAGTTTCATCCACTGCCGCTGACTCCGGCGCCGAAGGTGGCCGGGTCGCAGACCGCGCTGGTGGTGGGCAAGCCGGGTGAGGAGATATGGACCGACGAGTATGGCCGCATCAAGGTGAAGTTCTACTGGGACCAAAGCTCACCGCACGATGAAACCAGCTCCTGCTGGATACGGGTGGCGCAGGGCTGGGCCGGCCTCTCGTGGGGATCGATCTTCGTTCCCCGCATCGGCCAGGAAGTGGTCGTTAGCTTTCTTGAAGGAAATCCGGATCGTCCGCTGGTGACCGGATGCGTGTATAACGCGACCCAGACTGTGCCTTACCCCCTGCCGGACGAGCAGACCAAAAGCACCATCAAGACCAACTCTTCCAAAGGTGGCGGCGGTTTCAATGAGCTGCGCTTTGAAGACAAGAAAGATTCGGAAGAGCTCTTCATGCAGGCACAGAAAGACATGAATGTGATCGTGCTCAACGACCTCACCACCACGGTCACCAACAACCGGACGACCACCGTGCAGAAGAAAGACGACAGCCTGGTTGTAGACAAAGGCAACCGTTCGATCAAGGTGAATACCGGCAACGAAACCCATGAGGTCAAAGGCAAGCGCGATCTGACCATTACCGGAAACGAAACCCATACCGACAAGGCGAATTTTACGCACACTGTGACCGGCAATTACACGCTGAAGGTTTCCGGCAACCTGAGTATCGAAGTGGATGGCTCAGTCAGCATCAAATCGGGAACGACGTTTGACAATAAAGCCGGCACGGCCCTGACGAACAACGCAGGCACGGCGCTTACCAATAAAGCGGGCACCACGATGAGCAACGAGGCGCAGGTGTCGATTACCAGCAAGGCCAATGCTTCCCATGATGTAGAAAGCAGCGGGATTCTGACCCTGAAGGGATCGCTGGTGAAGATCAACTGAAATCCATGGCCGCGGAAGAGGTCAACAACTCGGCGGGCGGCGCTCAACTCGACGGGCCGGTGTCGGTCACGAACGCCGAAGGGCGGCTAATCGAGCGGGCGAACTTCGTCCGGGGAGTGCTGCACGGCGCGTTCACAACGTGGAAGCCCGATGGTTCAGTCGAGCGCAAGGCAAACTTCAAGAATGGCCTGCTTCATGGCGAGATGCAGGACATGCGTGAAGGAGAGCAGACGCTGCATTTCAGTGAGGGCAAGCTGCACGGCGAGATGTTGAGCTCGGTGAATGGCGTGCCGGAAGTCCGGGCCATGTGCAAGGATGGGCAGCGGGAGGGCGAGATGCTTCTCTACGATCCCGATGGCAAGGTCTCAACCAAGGCCGCCTTCAAGGGAGGCAAGCTGGAAGGCGAACTGCTGAAGTATTCCGCGGGCAAGCTGAGCATGAAGGCGCTCTATAAGGAAGGGCGACAGGAAGGTGAGACAGTCTTTTACGATGCCACCGGAAACGTAATGGCCAGAATGTTCTTCCACGCGGGCAAGATGACTGGCCTCGCTTCCTGGTTTGGGCCCGACCGGGCGCTGGTTCGGAGTTCCACCTATAAGGATGGTCGGCTCAACGGAAGGACCACCGAATACTTCCCCAATGGCAAGCCCCGGAAGACCTCTATATATAAGGATGACGTTTTGGATGGCGAAGTCAGTATTTACAAGGAAAACGGCAAGGTGAAAGAGACACAGCATTACCGGAACGGGAAGCCCGTGGCGTCCGGAAAGAAATGATTTTAGCGGAGCGGAAGACACTCAAATGGGAATTCAAGTATGCATGGGCGCGATGATGCAGTGCAGCTTTGGCGTGGCGCCCAGCAGTCTGGTAGTGCTGCCCACCAACGCCACCATGGCGGGTGGACCGCCGGCGGCCACCATCATGGACTACATTCCGATCGTGAATATCCCGCCGTTCGGCATGTGCAACTCGCCGTCGAATCCAACCGTGGCGGCGGCCACCTCTGCGGCGCTGGGCGTGTTGACCCCCATGCCGTGCGTTCCGGCAACGGCCGCGCCCTGGGTGCCGGGGTCGCCCACGGTCATGATTGGTAGCCAGCCCGCCCTGAACAACGACTCCAAGCTGATGTGCAGTTGGGGAGGCGTAATTCAAATTGTCGTTCCGGGGGAGTTCACGGTGATGGTGCCTTAAAGACTGGCGCCCCTTGAAAATATGTGGGCCGCGTGCCCTTGGGGCGGGTGATTTTTGCGATAGTATGGTGTTCCTCAGAGTTCGAAGTTAGGTAGGAAGTTTGATTATGTACGATTTTTCACTCGACAAGAAGACCCTCATCTTCGTCACCGTGTGTTGCCTTACCGTGGGCGGATTGCTTTTCTTCGCGGGAATCATCGTGGGCCTTGATCGTGGCAGCCGCGAAACCCAGGCGCGTATGGAAAAGGAATTTTCAGCGCGCCTGGCGGCAGGAGCGAAGGCGGCAACCTCGTCCGCGCCACAGGAAACGGCGGAATCGCGACCCGGCGATCCCGGGACAACAGCCCTTGAGCCTCTGGAATCTGCTTCAGCGACTTCAATGGAATCCACGCTGGTGGCTGGGCCTGCGCATCAACCTCAGTTACTCACGGTTGCCGGCACAAGCCGCTCGCCACTTTCCAGCCGGCTTCGCAGCCCTGTGGCCGTTGAAAGCCGCCCTGCAGCCGCTGAAGAAAGCGGCGCTCCCGGCGAAGAGCAAGCCAGCGACGAAGAAGAAGCCGATGCTGCTTCTGAACCGGCCAACGACTTCTCCCTGCAGATCGGCGCTTTCCGCAGCCAGGAAAACGCAGCCCGCCTTCGCGATGATCTCAAAGCCAGAGGCTATGCCGTCTTCCTGCTGCGCACAGTCGATGCGCGCGGCACCGAATGGCACACCGTGAGAATGGGCCACTATCACGACATGGCCGAAGCCTCCAGTAAGGCCGCAGATTTTTCCGGCGAGACCCAGATGGTGGCCGTAGTGCGGGCAGCGAACCAGTAATGTTGGATTCTCGCTTTGAGACAGTTTTTGGTTGGTGAATGCCTCCACGGGTGACTTTTCGGTAGCTTTTTGGATACGAGGGGGGTGGGGGCGCTATCTGCCCCACCCCTTTGCCTGGACACACCTCTCCTGAGGACCCCCAAGGATGCAGGCCGCAAGTCATTTCGAAATGTCAAAGAACCGTTCCCACTTGACGCCTGAGCGCCTGCCTGGATTATTACCGATAGCGACGCCGCCATGAAATTATGCTGTCTCAATGCTGCCGATGTGACTGCCGGGAATTGGTCCATATACCGGAGCGCCCAAGACTTCGCACAGCAGTTTTGACGGCCGTGGCTAGGCCGGTTCGGCTTGCGTTCCGCTGGCGGCCAAGACTATCCGATCCTGACGACGACATGGTTTTGGAAGCGGCAATCAACGGAAGAGCCAGCGCAATTGTGACATTCAATCAGCGTGATTTTGCGGCTGGAATAAAAGGTTTTAGTTGTTCGGTCATTCCACCGGCCACGGCGCTACAACAGATTAGGAGTTTGCTCCCATGAGACGAAGTAATTTTGCATTGCGGCTCCAGCCCTCTTTACTGGAAGAGCTGCGCAAGGCGGCTGAATTGGAAGGCGTAGCTCTAAACCAGCTTATCAACGTGGCAGTGGCGGAAAAGCTCTCTGCTTTGCGTACCGAGGAGTATTTCGGTGAAAGGGGCCGCCGTGCCAATCGCGCGGAAACCTTGCGGATTCTCGAACGCGCTGGGAAAGGGAATCCCCCTATGGAAGGCGACGCACTTCCAACGGAGTGGCAGAAGAAGCCAGGCCGGAAAGTTGCGACTGGGGGAGTTTCTGCCAGTAAGCGCGGTCGAAAGAAAAGGGCTGGAGTCCAATAGCAAGAATATGAATCACGTTGTGCTGCGGACTTCGTGAAATTCCCAATTATCTGCTAGAACCAATTTCGCGAGTGTCGTAAAATGGTCTGGACTTTTTTACGATGGTGTCCCTAATGGTCCATATGGCGGAACGCCCCAGACTCTACACAGCAATCTTGAAAAACCACGTGGAGAATGATCGCCAAATGGCTTTCGTCTCCGGCCCCCGGCAGGTTGGAAAGACCACGGCCTGCCGGTCGATCAGCGACACTTATCTCAACTGGGACAACACGGACCACCGGCGGCAAATATTGCAGGGTCCGGCAGCGCTGGCCGAGGCCCTCGGTCTGAATCGCCTTCGTGTGCCACCGCGCGTCGCTGTGTTGGATGAGTTGCACAAGTACGCAAAATGGAAAGCGCTCCTGAAGGGCTTCTTCGATACCTACGGCGATCAAATCCATTTGATGGTTACCGGCAGTTCGCGGCTCGATGTCTTTCGCCGGGGCAGCGATAGTCTGATGGGGCGATATCTGCTGTATCGCATGCATCCATGGACGGTTGCAGAGAGTCTGCGCACTGCATTGCCGGCAGATGAAATTCAACCTCCTACCGAGATAACGGCAGCCGATTGGGACGCGCTGTGGGAACATGGCGGTTTCCCGGAGCCTTTTTTGCGACGGGATAGCCGTTTCAGCCGGCGGTGGCGTTCCTTGCGGCAGGAGCAACTGTCGCGGGAAGATCTGCGGGAAGTAACCCACGTCGCGGACCTGGGGACCATCGAGACTTTGATGCAAATCCTCGCGGAACGAAGCGCCCAGCAGCTTGTCTACTCCGGTCTTGCCCGGGAGATCCAGGTTTCTGTCGATACGGTCAAGCGTTGGATCGATCTGCTGGCTCGGCTCCACTACGGATTTTTGGTTCGCCCCTGGTTTGCCAACGTTGCCAAATCCTTGCGCAAAGAACCTAAGTGGTTTCAGCGTGACTGGAGCGGCGTGTCCGACGATGGCGCACGGGCAGAGACATTGGTAGCATGTCACTTGCTGAAAGCTGTGGAAGGATGGACGGACCTCGGGTTTGCCGAATTCGAGTTGCGCTATCTTCGCGATAAACACAAACGTGAGGTCGATTTCCTGGTGGTGCGCAATCGTAAACCTTGGTTCCTCGTAGAGGTAAAACTGAAGGACACTCAGCTTTCGTCGTCCCTTGCCCACTTTCAAACGCAAATCAAGGCTCCCCACGCGTTCCAGGTTGTCATCAATCTTGCCTATGAAAAAGCCGATTGTTTCCGGTTCCACCGGCCAATGATTGTGCCCGCCAAGACGTTCCTAAGCCAATTGTTGTGATCGACGGCTCAGGAAACGTTCGTTCTGGTAATAGATGCGTGCGAGTTTATTCGGCTCAGGAAAGCCGTCAAGTCGACGCTTCCAATGTTTGTCCAACGTTGCAACGTGCGCAAACGTGCTGGCCATCACCGCGTGGCAGAAATCCAGGCCGTCGCCTTTCTTCAAATGGTGCGCCTTCGCTTCGACGATCAAGGTTCTCACAAAATTAGGTAGGTGAACTTTGCGGGCTTAGAAGAATCGAACGGCAATGCCGGAAAGTTCTGATCCAGCCATTGTGGCTTCCGTTCAAATTCTGATCGATGCTCCCTGATTCTGTTGATCCATTCACCGGCAACGCCCCCGCAGGCTCTCCAACATCGACTGTACACTACGCCTCCGGGGCGCGTGCTGAAGGCAACTCTCTGGGAAGTTGGGCGCCGGTCCCAGTGACCGGCCCAGGTAGCCGTAGCGGCATCACCACAGTGACGGTTGAAGTCCCGAAGTACAATCCGGCCACCGCGGGCGCCGCTCTTGCGCGGGTAGAAACTCTCGATGCCGGGTTACTTGCTGATATCTTTCTCGAAGACCCATCGACAGTAACTCCGGCCAGAGGCCCTACGACGCCATGACGAGGCCGCTGCAGGGACCCTTTTGGGGAGTACTCGATCTGGACCTCGTTTTAGCGCCTGAGAAATTACGGATGCTGCCGGAAATTCGTTAAAGTTTAACAGTTCGATGGCAGACCAAAGCCGGCTGGAGTAACATGCTGTTGGAAAGATCGGCAGTTGACCTCTGGTACCGGCTGGACAGGATGACATGAAACCACTCACAACCGTAGCGTCTTGGCCCCAAGCAGCGCGGGCATTCTGTGGCACTATGATGGTCCACCGGGAATATTTTACGGCGTATTGTATCCGCCATAATTTGCAGTCATAGACGGTAGAAAATGAAATCACAGCATAATTCGGCCAAGGTGACGATTCTCGTGAGCGACATCGATGGAGTCTTGACCGATGGATACGTCTGGCTTGACGGTGGCGGCAACGAAATGAAACGGATATTCTTCCGGGACGTCGATGCGCTCTTCGATTTGCATCGCAACGGATTCACGGTGGCCTTTATCACCGGAGAGCAGGGCGCATGGGTGGAGATGATCAAGGGCCGGTTGCCGCATAAATATTTCTATTCCGGCTGCCGCGAGAAACAGAAGGCCGTGCAGGAGATACTGGCGCTCGAGGGCGCCGAGCGCGCGGCCCTTTGTTACATTGGCGATGGCATGTCGGATGTGCCGGCCATGGAAGTGGCGGGCGTTGCGGTGTGTCCGGCGAATGGCTCGATGGAAGCGCTGGCCGCGGCCGATGTGGTTTTGAGCGTGAACGGCGGTCAGGGCGCAATCGTGGAGCTGGCGCGATTGTTGAAGAGCGGCGCTCTGCCGGGAAAGGCATCCCCGTGAATCGTTCGTGCCGTGATTGCATGAATGAGCTACGAAAGAATTGCTGCGATAGCTGGCTTCAGGCTGGCTTCAGGCTGATGTCACTTACTTTGTGTGGCTTTAGCCTCGGCAGGTATCAGGGCACGACCCTTCAGAGCTTGCGGAAAAACGCCGGAGCAAATGTCAAAGAGGGCGGCTTCAGCCGCCCGTGAAGCGCTACGAAGGGCCGGCTTTAGCCGCGGTTATCTGTGTAGCCCCATTCATAAACCCGTGAAGAAACCCTTGCGTTTAGAGGAGAAATTTAGATCTTCTCGACCGATTGGCGAGTTAAACCGTGGCTGAAGCCACATGTTTTCCGTTGGTTTACGGGCGGCTGAAGCCGCCCTCTTTGACGGTTGTGCCGGCATTTTTCCGTAAGCTCTTCCAGTCGTGCCGCCGAGCCAGAGGGGAGGGCTTTCAGGCCCTGCGCACTTTAGTGCTCGTTTTTCGGGAATCCAATTAGCCTTCTATGAAATTCACCTTGCACTTCGTCGGCATCAACATCATCAAGAAATCTCCTTCCTTGCGTTATTACGCGGACTTCCTGCAGATGCGCATGGAGGACAACTCCGATCGCACGATCATCGTCCCGGAGACCACGGGCATGAGGGTCGAAATCTTTGCGCCGCGAGGCCAGTCGAAGGTCTTCGATCACCCGGTCGCGAGTCAAACGGTGCGGCCATGCATCCATGTGCGCGACCTGTCGAAGATAACGGCATGGTTGGAAAAGAGAGGCGCGATGCTCGGTGAGGGGCTGGAAAAGACGGCCCGTGGTCAACGCATCGAGTTGATCGCGCCCGATGGCGTTCGATGGTTGGTGGCGCAAGGCCGGAGCTATGTCGAAGGCGGCGGCTTCAGAAGGCCGCATGTTGGCTCTGCCGATTTGATGGTCCGGAGCTTGAAAGCCCAGTTGCGATTCTATACAGACCTTCTCGGTATGCGGATTTCCGGAGAACATGAGGGGCAGACGATGCTCCGCGATCGGACATCGGGAATATTCCTTCTGGTGGCGAAGGAGCGGCCTAGCCAGACGGTTTCGCAACACTCTCTTCCTGTACAACCGGCATTTCTCAGCTTTCAGACCGCCGACGTGGCGGAGGCGGAACAAATGCTCAGGTCGCGCGGCGTCACAGTCGTACAACCCACCACCACTCACTATTTCGGCACCGATTTACTGATACTTGATGCTGAAGAGAATGTTGTGCAGGTGGTGGAGTACAAATAGACGGAGGCCCGTCAGTTCATTGCCATTCAAGAACAGTCGCCATGCTCTTTGCTGGGCCCTCATCCAAGAGAGCATAAGCCTGGGCCGCCTGTTGGAAGGTAAAGCGGTGGGTCACGAGATCTCGAACGCTCAGGCGGCCTGCCTGGAGCCATTGGAGGAACAGGTCTCCGTGCCTCTTGCTGCTCCAGGGCGAAGAGGGCGAGGCCACCGGCGGTTGCGAGAACCCGTGCGCGCCTACAATGGAGATGCTCGGCCGATTGCAGAGATCGTGGAAATCAAACATGGTTGCGCCGCGCGGACTGCTCAGTAGCAACAATCGTCCCTGGTCGCGCACCACCCCGGCCTCTTCGGGGATGAGACTGGCGACTGCCGTGGCTTCAATGGCCACATCCACGCCTGTCCCGCCAGTCTGTTGTCGCACGGATGCGAGCGCGGCTTTCAAATCGCCTGGCAAGCCAATGATCATGGGGTGCAGCGGCAACTTGCCGAGGCGCAGCCCGGAAACCTCAATGGCAAAAATGGGTCCAGCGCCCACAGCCAGAGCGATGCGGACTGCAAGCTGGCCCAAGATTCCCAGTCCAAAGATGGCGATGCTCTCTCCCCAAACCAGTCCGGCGCGCCGCAAGCCGTTCATGGTCACGCCCGCGAGCGTGGCGAAAGTTGCTTCTTCATCGGAGACTTCGGCAGGAATCGGACGCAGATCGGAAACGTCGCAGGTGACCCAGCGGGCATGATGGCTGCGTGACGCCACCCGCTGGCCCACCCAGCTTCGATCGACGTTCGCGCCCGTATCGACTACCTCGCCGGCATTGCTGTAACCAACCATCCGGGGGAATTGTGAGAATTCCGCCCAAGCCGAACCAGGAGAAGGCTGATTGTGCAGGATGGAAAGCTCGGTGCCGGCACTGATCAGCGTTCGACGAGTGCGAATCAGGACCTCGCCTGGCCCAGGGGAGGGAATCGGTGAGGAGCGGACTTCAACCTGGCCGGGAGCTGTAAAGCAGATGCAGGAATTCGAACTAGGCATTGGTGCGAAACCCTCTGACAGCGCGAAAACCTATGGCTCGACAACCTCTGCCGATTATGCGATTCTTGACCGGACGCAATCTCATCATGAATACCGTTCGCAATTTTAACTGGCGGCACGCAGTTGAGGAAGCCGCCAGCCGATGGAAATCGCCATTTTTTCTGGTTGCCTGGGGACCGGTGCGCGCCGCGCTCGGTGAGTTGGCGCTGCTTGAGACCGCAGTCCCGGTCCGGCATTGGCTCTCTCTGAAGACACAGCCGGTGGGCAAGCTGGTGCGCGCCTGGCAGCAGCAGGGCTTGGGTGTAGAAATTGTCACCGAATATGAATTCCGCGCAGCCGTAGCCTGCGGATTCGACGCGCAGTCGATTCTGGTGAATGGCGTCGCCAAGCATGTGTGGCTTTCCCAGGTGAAGACCCCGGGGCTGCGCGTCCACTTCGATTCTCTGCATGAAGTGGAGCAACTTGCTCCGCAGGCGCGCGCGCTGGGATGGAGAATCGGTTTGCGCCTGGACGTGCGCGGTGCGTTCGATGAAAGCGCCAGCGAGTTCCAGCGGCAATTTGGTCTTTCTGAAGACGAAGTCAGGAAGGCCAAAAGCATTCTCGACCAGGCCGGTGTGAGAATTGAAGGTCTACACTTCCATCTCAAGAGCAACCTGGGCTCGGTCAAGTATTATTCCAAGGCGCTGCACGAACTGGAACGCATTTGCCGTTCCGCATCTCTCGAACCCCAGTACCTTGATCTCGGCGGAGGTTTTCCGGCCCCCGGTGAGACCGCCTCGGGCGTGAACAATGCGGCCGCCTTTGATCTTGAAGAGCTGGCCAACATGCTGCGCGACGCGCGCGCGGTCTTTCCCGGTCTTGCGGAAATATGGTTTGAGAATGGCCGCTTCATGACAGCCAGGGCCGGGGCGCTGGTGATTACCGTCCTCGACATTAAAGAAAGACCCGACTCGCGCTACCTGATCTGCGATGGAGGGCGGACCAATCATGCCTTTGTCTCCATGTGGCAGGAGCACGAGGTGCTGACGATTCCCGAACGAAACGGCGGCCTGCGGCCCACCACGATCTGTGGATCGACCTGCACCGGCTTCGACCGACTGGGCAAGCAGATGCTGCCCGGCGACATTCGCATCGGCGACCAACTTGCATGGCTGAACGCCGGCGCCTATCACATTCCGTGGGAGACTCGGTTCTCCCATGGTCTGGCCGCGGTAATCTGGCAGGATGAACAGGGTAGGCTTTCATTGGCCCGCGAAGCCGAAGACTTCAATTCCTGGTGGTCGCAGTGGAAGTGACCGCCGGAAGGCGCTGGCGTGGGCGCTTTAACGTCTGCAGGTATCAGGGTACGAATTCATTTGTGCCGTAGCGTGGTTTCGAGCGTGGTTGTTGATGCCTGCGACCAGGAGTTGTGGAGCGTCGAATGGGATTTGCAATCAGTTGGTTGGCCGTTCGCGGCAACACAGAGGCTTCGGTGCTTGCCGCGCTCGGCCTCGAAAAAACCGGCACAACAGAGGAAATACCAGAGCACGACTGGTGCAGTACCCGCCTGGGTGATTGGATGATCGTCTGGTCCAATTCAGTCGAACCGGCCAGATTTCGCGATGCTGCGTCAAGGCTCAAGGGCGAGATCGTTATCTGTGATGTGGAGGAGCACGTTATGTTTGCCGCCACGTCTGCCTTCAACGAAGGCACCCTGAGTTGGCGCATCGTACACGATGCACAGCAGGCCCAAGACCACCTGCCCGTCGAGGGGAAACCCCCGGAGTCGTTCGCTCGTATTCGGACGGAGCAATTTGCGCTCGTCAAGACGGACCACAGCGTCGACTTTATCTTCGATGTTCCTATTCGCATGGCAGAAGAGACGGTTGGATTCCGGCATGACGCGGAGTTGGGGACGTTGTTCGACATTCTGCGGACCACTTCAGCGCCCAAGCCCAGATGGAAATTTTGGTAGATTCTTCTTGCTTGCGAGGCAAGGTCTGACTCTTGCAGGCTCCGCAGGCGTGCTGGGCCAAGCACCCACAAAACAGTTGCGAAACGAGTCGAATGTCTAGCGCAGCGTCTTCGACCCAACGTGGCAGGAGCCCGAATCACAGGACCGGCCTAAGAACATTCCTAGCGGGACCCGGTAGCGGGCGAAAATCCGATACAGCATGTCAAAAACCGGACGGAGCATCGGCCAGCGGGTCGGAGCCAGAAGCCATCCTAAGCCAACGGCGCTGTAGGCATCGCGAAACGCGGCGACCGCGCGGACCATGTGTCCATCGGGAAAAACTCCGTGCATGGCTTGCATGAGTTCTTCACGAGTCGCGGCGTAGCGTGCCGGATCGAAGCCTGCTCCCGAGATGTCCTCGAAAGCCAGATGACCGCGGCGGTTCCAATGCCGCAACCATTGCACTTCGCGCACGCATAGCGGACACTCACCGTCATACAGCAATTTGAAACGCCATTCACTCATAAGGTCAACCGGCCTTGCTCGTCTCGGCCGGCGCATATCTATATCTAGATGTTACCATTTTCGATGAACATGTTCAAATTCATGTGCCCTTGCGCGCGGGAACGGCGCAGCCGTCCGAAGGCCCTCAGTGATAAGCTGATTTCATGAAGGCTACGGTCCATCTTCTGCTTGTTCTGGGATTGTCGGTCCACGCGGTGGCCGCCCTCCCGTCGTGCTCTCCTATTCCGGGGACAGAACAGATTTGGTCTAAGGCATCGGTGCGTTGGGTGTTCATCGGAGAGGTGCATGGCTCCAATGAAACGCCTGCTGCCTTCCTCGATCTTGTCTGTGACGCGCTGGCCAATGGAAAACATGTGAGCGTTGCGTTGGAACGCCCAACCAGCGAGCAAGCGGCCCTGGATGGAATTCTTACTGCAAAGAACCTGGCCGATGCCGAAGCGCTTTTGCTGCGCCAGCCTGGATGGAAAGAGGAACTGGATGGGCGGTCCAGTGAAGCGATGTTACGCCTGCTGCGTTCGCTGCGGGAGCTTCGCGCCACCCATCCGGACCTGCAGGTCTTTGCGTTCGATGCGCCCTACACCGGGACGGTGAAGGGCGCTCGCGACCAGGCGCTCGGGAAAACGCTGCTGGCGATCGGGGAGGCAAGACCGCACGATCTGGTCCTCATCCTAGCCGGGAATGTGCATGGCATGGAAGCGCCGATGTTCGGCTATGATCTGGCGGCCATGTATATACCGGCGGCAGAAAGAATGAGCCTTCAAGTGACAGACAAGGGCGGGGAGTCGTGGGTGAAAGGCAGGGGGAGAAACCTGCGGCCCCGAAAAGGGGGGCGTAGGAGCGAAGGGCGCCGCGCATCCGCGTGGAGTTTTTCTCGACCCAGATCTTGCGCCTTATGGGAAGGTTGACGGTGTGCTTTCGCTGGGCGTTCCGTTGACTCCTTCCTTACCGGCGGCCGGGGAACTCTCGCCGCCCCCGCCATGCAGAGTCAAGTATCTTGCGCAGCACCCGTCAACCCCCTCATGAAGCGTTAGTGAGAAGGCGCAACTGTCGACTGAATGAAAGACGGAGGCACCGGTCTGCTCAATTTCGCAAGCGTGGAGGGCCTACCGTTTCGATATCCGGAATTTCTACTTCCGGCCTTTTTCTTTCGGTTGATCGACCTGCTTGTAGCCGGAAGGGATTCCAAACAACCCGGCATCCAGTTTAGTGGTGGATGTCGATGTAACTTCCACGGTCATATCCATCAGCGAGCCGCTGGTTGATCCGTCATCTGCAGACTGCTGCGCATCATCTTTCTTTTTCTTTTTTCCGAAGAGCCCGCCGATACCTTTGGTCAGCGGATTGCTGCTTTCACCGGCCTGTGAATTCGCGCCGGGGCCGCCATTGCCGCTCAGGCCAACGCTGGTGTTGGTCAGCAAAGGCATGCCGTTGAGTTTGGCTGAACTTTTCTGCATCTCGACCATGGCCGGAGCGATCTGCATGTTTCCCGCCAGGGCGGCGCCCGGCAGCCATTCAAGCTCTTTGGCCAGGCGAACGTAGAACCGTTTGATTTCATCGTAACCGGCAACCGGCGCGTGCCACTGGTCTGAGGATGTCCACATGGCGCCGCTCTGTCCCTTGGTCTTCGGGTCGGTTGATTCCATCTCCATGTCGATGCGCAGCTTCACCTCGGTGGCGGTATGGCCGAGCAACTTCTTTGTTCCGGGGCCCTGGGTGATCTTGATTTTTGGGGTCATCTTGAGCTGAGAGTCCTGGCCCTTGCCCTTATGTTTGCTCTGCTGCTCCGCGGCCCTCTTGCGGGCATCTTCGATCTGCGCGCGCATCTCGTCGAAGGTCATCGTGTAATAAGTCTTTTTCTGGGCGTCGAGACGGATGATCTTCCGTCCATCGAGGTCCCATATCTCAGTCTGGCCGTCGTCTTCTTCGCGCCGCATTTTGCCGCCTTTGACACTGATGGTGGTGTTTCGCGGGTGCGAGGCCTTGCGAGCGTCTTTGCTGAATACACCCAGCATTTTCACGGTGCCGGCCATCGCGCCGCCGGTGATCTTGGTGTTTTCGACGTACTGGAAATCGGCCAGACAGGCGCCGGTCATGGAGAAGATCAAGATAATAACGAGCCCAATCGCAGTTGTGCGTTTCATGTTTCCCCCCTGGTTGCGGTCTGTGGTGCAGCGGTCTGCCAGGATTATAACCCGCTGCAACTTCGGGGAGACCTAGCCACAACCAAAAGAGAATCCACCGCAAAGTATGCTAAGGCCGCAAAGGAAGATCAAAGATTCAACTGCAGAGAGCGCAGAGACCGCGGGGAGCGCAGAAAAACCAGAACCGCGCTGAAGAAAACGCGCGCTCCTGACGGGCTTCGGGATGACAGGGTTGAAGGGGGTTTATGAATCGGAAATCCGCAGGAGAACATGCCAAGGCGGGGGCCGGATGCCGCCCCACGCTCTTCCAGCAGATGCCGATTGAGCCGTGGGGCGGATTCCAGGTGATAGTTTTAGAAGCCCAGACGCAGGCCGAACTGCAGTTGCCGCCGGGCCAACGCTGAGGTAAAGCCCAGAGGCTGGCTTGGAGAAAATGCAGTTGTCCCGCTTGCGGCAAACGAACCGGGATTGGTGAGGCTGCGTGGACCATAGTCAGCGCCTACGGTATTGTTGACGCTGGCGAAATTGGTCCGGTTAAAGATGTTGAAGCCTTCCGCCAGGAATTGTACAGTCGATTTTTCCCTGATCTTGAACTGGCGGCTTATACGCATGTCGAAGGTGGCGAAATTCGGGCCAATGCCGGTATTGCGGACTGCTCCCGGCGGGCGGTCATTGGTCGAATGGCGGTCGTTGTTGATATTCGTTCCCGCCAACAGATTGAACGGGTGCGCACTGTTGTAACGGACAATGGGAGCAAGCTGGAACCCTGCAACCAATTTTTCCATCAGGCTGGAGTCTTTCCCGCCTTTCCAGGGGCTGTCGATAATGCTGGCCACCACTACTTTGTGGCGCTGGTCGAAGGCGGAAAGCGACCGCTCTGCGCCCAAACGCGTCTGATTGAATCCTTCAAAATCGCTGTTGAAGTCGGTGGTGTCGTCAAGGGCCTTGCTGTAAGTGTAGTTGCCCGTGAGCGTAAAGTTATTGCCGAAACGCCTCTTCATTTCCAGGATGCCGCCGGTATAGACTGCGGCCGCCGTGGAAGTATAGACGTTGGTTTGAAGAATGGCCGGGATTGCGAAGCAGTTGGCCGTGACCGCGCAAGGGCTGCCGGGCGTTCCTGCCCAATTCTGGAACGACTCCCCGTTGGGGCCGATGGTAAACGGCGCGGTTGGCAGAATGTTCGTATCAATCGCGCGTGGCTGTCTCAGTGTGTGGACGTAGATACCGCTCACGGAAACCGAGAAGTTTTTGGCCACTTCGCGCTCGATGCCAAACTCAAGCTGATGCGACAGTGGGCTCTGGTAATCGGGTGATGCGCTGAAAGTCACCGACAAAGCTGGGATTTGGCCGCTGTGGGTCACAGGAATGCCAAACTGGGCCAGTGCAGCGGGGGTGATGCAGGGGGTCTGGTTCTGCAGTCCGCCGACCGGGCAATTGAAGAACCCCTGAGCAAACAGCGTCTGGAAGATCTTCTGGGCGTTCAGCGCGGCCGTCGCGGAGAAGGGCACAAAGACCTGATCGATGGCGCGGTTGCAGGTGATCGTCCCGCATTGGGTCAGTAGCGATTCCGGCACGTTATGGCCATTGGCGTCGAGGACACCCAGGCTGCGGGCCACGCCGTCGATCTGGCCATAGGTTGGCGCGTAGAAGACTCCGTAGCCTCCGCGAACCACGGTCTTATGGTCTTTAAAAGGGTCCCATGCGAAGGAAACGCGGGGAGCAAAGTTGTCTTTGTCGGTATTGATCTGGTAACGCTTGTCCAGTTCATAACGCAGCCCGTAACTGAGGGTGAAATTGGAGCGGATCTGCCAGGCGTCCTGCCAGTATCCCGCGATCAATGGCAACTTGCCGGTGGAATAGACGTTGCCGTCAAATCCCTGCTGGTAGAACTGGGGGGCGCCCACCGAGACCGACTGCAGGGAATTGATCGTGGTAGAAGCCAGTTGCGGGCTGAGCACCGCGCCCGACAGGGAACCGAAAACAAAGCGTCCGGGGAAGAAGGTGTGTGAGTCGACGTGGTCATACCGCAGCAGCCCGTAGAAACCGGTCTTCATCGTATGTCTGCCGCGAATCAGGGTGAAGTTGTCGGCGGCTTCACCGCGGCGTCCAACGGTAAACGCCGGCAAAAATATCCCGCCGCCAAGGGTGGCGAAGCCGGGGATATCCAGTCCCGGTCCGGCAGGATCGTTGGAAAGCACTCCAAAGAAGTTGTAGTTGCCCTGCAAGCGAAGTTCGTTTGAGGTCTTGCCGCTGAATTGGTGGAACCATGCGCCTTGCAGAGTGAAGTCGTAGGCCCTTACCGTGCTGCCTCGGCTAAAACCAGTCAGGGCTTGGACATCGGGGTCCTGGGAGACATCATGGCCATAGGTGAAGCGCGCAAAGGCCTGGTTCTTTTCGCTGAACTGATGATCGAGCCGGGCCGAAGCCAGGTACTCGCGTTCGTTAAACGGAAACAATCCGCCATTGGATTCAAGTTGATTAATCAGGTAGTTATTCCGGGCAGTCTGACCCGCGCTCAGACCGGTGGTCGGACTGACGGTCAGGGCGTTCTGGAGAATACCTGCGCAAGTTGCCGCTGGGACCGGGGCCTGGCCGTTGAGACAAGCGACTGGCGCTCCGCCCTGGGCGGTGAGCGAGGCCAGAATCGCCTGCTGCCGCTTCGTTGGATTAAAAATTGAACTATCGGTCAGCAGCGGGACCGCATGTTGCTCGTTCCGCAACTGGCCCTCCGCCGCCAGGAAAAGGAAGGTCTTGTCCTGCCGGATGGGGAAGCCCAGCGTACCGCCGAATTGCTCCCGTTGCAGAGAATCCTTGGTGGGAACACCCTTCGCGCTGGTCGAGAATGCGCTGCCCGGGGTCAAAGCCTGGGTGATGGCGAATGGGTCGCGCGCATCCAAAGCATCGTTCCGGAAAAAGGCGTAGAGGCTTCCATGCCGTTCATTGGTGCCCGATTTGGAAACAATGTTAATGGAAGCGCCGCTGGCCGAGCCCAGTTCGGCGGCATAGTTGCTGCGATTGACCTGGAACTCCTGCACAGCGTCTTGGCTCATGGTGAAGCGGACGCCGCCGGCGTTATCGTTAAATTCACCGCCGTCTACGGTCACGCTGTTTCCACGGCCATTGCTCCCGTACAATGCCAAGCCGCTTTGCGGCGTCTGTTTGACCCGAAAATCGGTGTTGTCCGCCATTCTTGTGGAATCCGACACGCCCGGAGTCAGGAGTGTGAAGGTCAGATAATCGCGGCGGTTAATGGGCAGATCGCTGATCAATTGCTGATCGATGGTAGTCGCCTGGTGGGTTTTTTCAGTCTCTACCACCGGCGCCTCGGTAGTTACCTCAACCTGCTCCGACACCTGCGAAACGGAAAGATGGATATCCAGGACCACGGTCTGCCCGACATTGACGACCACGTTCTTCAGGATAGCAGTCTTGAAACCGCTGAGTTGCGCGCTCACTTCATAGGTCGCAGGGGAA
>DATMNZ010000069.1:0-7155 GCA_035568495.1 Saccharimonadales bacterium (SeqCode)
GACCCCCTCGACCACCGTTCCGGGCGGGGCCACTTCCATTGCCAACGGGCGCTCACTGTTTAGCACAGTGGGATGCGCCGTGTGCCATACACCATCGCTCCAGACGCAGCCTTCCCGGTTGACGGCCGGCTTGGGCAATGCCACTGCCAACCTGTTCAGCGACCTTGAGATCCACCACATGGGCACCGTGCTGAACGATAACGTATCGCAGGGCGGCGCCGGCGGAGACCAGTTCCGCACCGCACCGCTGTGGGGCCTGGGACAGCGGATCTTCTTCCTGCACGATGGCCGTTGCAGCGACCTGCTGTGCGCCATTGAGGCCCACGAGAGCAACGGCGGGGAGGCCACCAACTCGGAGGCCACTTTCGACCTGAATCTCTCCGCCAGCCAGCGGCAGGATGTGCTGAACTTCCTGCGTTCACTGTAGTCTTTTGCAAGCAACTTTTAGAGGCGAGACATGCGAGTGTCTCGCCTGTTTTTTTGAATGCAGGAAGCCGGCCTTCATCTCCCGGATTTCCTGCGCCCACCTGATCTTGAATTAGAATACCTAAGCACTTCCATTCCTACGAGAGAGATACACTGCCATGAAAACTGATGCAGGGACAAGAGGCTGTCTATTGCTGATGTGCTGTCTGTACGCGATGGCGGCCACGGCCGCGGACACCACGATCATGGGCACAGTACGCAACCGGACCACGGGGCAGCTATCGGCGGGCGACAACGTGCTGCTGCTGCGTGCCGGCGCCGGCCAGCAGGAGGTGGCGCGCACCAGCACCGATGCCCAGGGTGCGTTTTCGCTGAACGTCGCCAGCCTGGATGGCCAGTTCATGGTCCGCGTCAGTCATCAGGGGGTGGGCTATGACCAGGCGGTCAGCGGGAAGGGACCGTTCGAAATCAACGTATTTGATGCAGTGGCAAAGATCCGCGGACTGAAAGGCAACATGGGGATCGCCCAGGTGGAAGCGGAGGGGGAGACCCTGAAGGTCACCGAGATGTATTCCATCCGGAACCTCTCCAACCCGCCGGTCACTCAGTCGGGCCCGCGCAGTTTTGATATTTCGCTGCCTGCGAATGCCAACCTGGATTCGCTGCAGATCAAGAGCGGCGGAGGCGACTGGATCAAACTGCCGCCTGCCCACTTACAAGGACAAAAAAGCCACTACAGTCTGGACCTTCCGCTCAGGCCCGGCGATACGCTGTTCAAGTTTTCCTACCATTTGCCGAACGAAGGCCACACGGCTTTACACATCAAGCTAGCCTATCCCATTGAGCGTTTCGCCGTGATCCATCCTCCCTCCATGATGTTCAAGGGAACACGTCCCGGCGCTTTTAAGGCCCCGGGCAGCGCTGATGGAATGCAGATTGAAGAAGCTGCCACCTCTCCGGTAGTGGGCGAAGCGCCGTCTTTTGAGGTGTCGGGCACCGGTACATTGCCGCAACCGGCCCCGGTGGTCCGGCCCACACCTCCGGTGGCTACTGCCCCTCTGTCGGCCACCAAAGAACCCCCTCGCCAGCCTGCAACCAACCCGCCGGCCGGCGCACAACCGGCTGGAAAAGCACTCTGGCCCCTCATTGCGGGCGCCGTGGCGGTCCTGGCCCTCGTTGTGCTCGTCGTCTCGCGGAGCAGAGCCAAGTCCGTGGCATCGATGGATACCGGCCGTGGGCGCGCGCAGTTGCCGTTGCATGAGCAGTTGAAAGAAGAGTTGTTCCGGCTGGAAGCCGACCGTCTGAATGGTTCGATTTCAGAGAAGAAGTATGCTTCCGCCAGGAAGGCGTTGGAAGAAAGCATTCAACGTTCCGCCGCCGGCAAGGGCCAGTAATGGGATTTGCTGGCGATCCGGGGCGATATACGTGGTAAGGCCATTCGCTCCAAACCAGAAACCATCGGCGCAAGCCCTCATCTCTTGTCATTCCGAAGCCGCGAAGCGGCGAGGAACCTGCTCCGCTGCTGTCCGAGGTCACGATGAAGCAACCCTTTCGTTGGGGCACCGGCATTCCGCGTTCGGCTTCAAGCGTACTGATCTGGCGGACAAAGCAGGATACAGGGAGGATACAAGGCGGAATTATTGACTCAGCACCACATCGCAATTTGTTTTTTCTCTCTATTCTCATGACAGCCAAGGGATTAGGGCTCAGCGTAAAAGAGAGCACCCGGATTAAAAGCAGGATAAAAGCCGTATACAGGAAAGAAAAATGCGCGCTTGAACTCGCAAATAGGCGGTTCGGAAGTTGAAAGAGCGGCTTCAATCCGCGCATCCGCGCAAGTCATTGAAATTCCACGAAAATCTGGTTGCCTATGCCGTTGCTCATGAGATTTTCGTCGCGCAACAACCGGCTTCAGCCAGGCTTAAGCCGACTCTGTGAATTGGCATTGGCGCACACATGGCCCTTGAGAATGGGGGAGGACTTCCGGCGGAGCACAGGTCGTTGACCCTTGACCCGCATGCCGGCTTGGGCCGAACCGTGGCGCCCGCGACCGATGGTGCGCGGGCGCCCATTCACTTCGGGCACCCTGGGCTACAGGCTATTCAGTTGTCAAAGAGCGGTACTGCAAGCTGATCCCTGGGGACACAGCCATTTCATCTCGAGTGTGATCGCCGGCGGGTTTCCGGTCAAGATTTGATGTCGTATGGCTGTCAGAGTGGCAGCGCTGAACGGATGCGTTGTGTTGGTCCTACAGAGTTCATCCGAGGCCGCTGAAAAGTTCTGTGAGTGTGGTGTCAAACCTGTCCGCGATCTTCAAGAGCGTGGTTACGGTCGCATTGTTTTGGCCGCGCTCGATGCTACCCACCTGGCTGGGAACCAGCCCGCAGGCGGCCGCCAGATGGCGCTGCGACCAGTTTCTTTGTTGGCGTAATTCGCGCACCCGAGCGCCCAGCGCCTTCTTCACGCGCGCGGTTACGATCGCGATTTTTGCGCCGCTCATGTGCGGCCCCTGTCGTTTGCCCAGATGTCTCATTTTTCTTCCATCAGGCGGATCGGAATCTTGCCCAGCGTTGCAAGTACCTCTACATGTGTTTGCTCACTTCGCCGTCGTTCTCATAGAGCATGGCATGGGCCACGGCCTTGTCTTTGGCGCGCCGATAGAGGCGCACCAGTTCGGAACTCCCGCTTCGCCACAGGGCGGCTACTGGACGAACCGGCAGGAGCATCAGCCAGTCGAGGCGCAATAGCAGGCTCAAGCAATCCAGTTTGGCGAGCTGCCATCCGGCCGCACTGCGAAACTCCAGGAACGCTCTGCGGGCTTCGATGATCCTCCGGTCGTGTGTCTCACGTTCTCGGTTGCATTCGGCATCTTCGCTGAGCAGGTCCCTGGAGCCGACCCGAATCTGGGCCGCATCATGCCGGAGTCCTTCCGTCTGGCCATGGTTCTCCGGCAGCTCAGCTTCCTGCTCTAACTCTGTGGCTGCTTTCTCCATGGCGGCGACCGCCTCTAAACACCGTAGTCTTTCCGCCGTTCGGTCTTTGCGGCACCGGCGGGTGAGCTTCCAGTCGTTGGCGGCAGATAACTCCAGCAGCGCAACGTTGTGGTCCATCCGTCCCAGGTATTCCCTGTCCAAGGCGATCCAGGAGCGCAATTCCCTGCGGCGGTGGCGTTCCGCAAAGCGTCCGGACCACAGCCAATGCTTGCCGTAATTCCTATCGAATTCCCGGTGATCGAAGGCGCGGTCCCTTTTGAAGACCTCCCAGTTCAACGGCTGTAAAAACATGTAGACGTCCTCCGGGTATTGGTCTGTCAACCGGGTCAGCCTTTTGAGCAATCGTTCTGCAAGCTGCGCCGCCGCGCCGCCGGCGAACAGCCATAAGACCGCTGTCATATCCGCTCCTTTCTCATCTCGCAGGCGAGCAAGGGTGCTACGCCAGCCCTCGAAGGCAGTGTTCGACGATGCCGGAAACGGCTTCGGCTTCCTCTTGACGGGATTTCGACGGGGTCTCCATGATCTTGAAGAGGAACAGGGCCATGACCAGCGTCTTGGCGGCACTGCGCGCGTCGAATTTGTTTTTATCTCTTGGGTGATCTTTTGCGGGCCGGGCCTCGGCTTCCATGCTGCGCGTCAGAACATTGGTCACCCGGTCGAGGTAATCGACCGGCGGCTGTTCCCATTTTTGCTTCTTCGATAGATACGCCTGCATCATGAGGCGCGCGGCCTGCGGCGTGAGCGATGCATACCAGCCTTGCACGGCCGACTTGATCAGCGCGTGGTGGTCCTGCTCGTCCTTGTTCTCCAGCACCATGAGGGCAATCTGGGCGGGATCGGGAGCGCCGCGCACGGTCGCTTGCAGGGCGTCGCTAAAGGCCCCTTCTTTGTCGGCGGATGAGCGGTACACACCGTGCAGGTTAGTGTTGGCCCCTTCGGCCAGCTCCGGGATCGTTACTCCATAAAAGCCGTATTCGGAAAAGAGCCGGATCGAGGCTTCCAGGACCCTCTGCTTGACGTTTCTCTTCATCGATGCGCGTCTCCTGTGGTTTTCCATCGCTGGGATAATAGCATAAAATTATGCCATAGAAAGACAAATTTAATTCCACCGCTGGCCGGCGGTCCGTACCGGCCGCCCAGCCGCTGCTTTTGGAATCTCCAAGCCACTGAAAATACATGCGGTTTCCCGCACGAAGCGCCCTATCCTTTGACCTGCGAATCGAATCGCCCGGAATGCCACGGCAGCCCGGAGCGGTGATCGCATTGGGAGGAAAAATCTGATGAAGAGAAATGTCGTTCGCCTGGTTTGGGCCGTTGCTTTGTTGATGGCCTGCGGTTCGGCTTCGGTAGGGTCCAATGGTGGCAGGGCTGTCAAAGACGGCGGAGGCTCAAGTCCTTTGTGCCTTGCAGGCCAACTGTGTCCGGAGAATTTCGCGTCTAGCTGGCCACTGGTGCTTCTGAGCGACGGCGGGAGCCCGTTGCCAACGTGTTTACCGCCACAGCAATGTTTTGCCGGGCTTTCCGAGCGGAAGAACAGGTCGATGGAGCTTCCAGAAGGTGCGGGAACCCGCCCGTTTGTGGTTCTGAGTGATGGCACAACCCCGTTGCCAATGTGCTTTCCGCCGCAGCAATGTTTTGCGGGGCCTTCTGAGCGGCGGAACAAGTCGGTGGAGGTTCCAAAACGTGCGGGGGGCGGTTCGTTGGTGCTTCTGACCGACGGCACAGGCCCGTTGCCAACGTGCTTTCCGCCGCAGCAATGTTTTGCTGGGCCTTCTGAGCGGCGGAACAAGTCGATGGAGTTTCTAGAAGGCTTGGGGAACCGGCCACTGGTGCTTCTAACCGACGGCACAAACCCGCTGCCAATGTGTTTTCCCCCGCAGCAATGTTTTGCCGCGCCTTCGCGGCGGACGAGCAAGTCGAGGAAGCTTTTAGAAGGCTTGGGAGACCGCCAATTGGTGCTTCTGAGCGACGGCGGAGCCCCGCTGCCAATGTGCTTTCCCCCGCAGCAATGTTGGCGTCAAAAAGCTGAGTAGCCGGTACAATCGTGTGAGGGGTTCGCTCGATACGGACCCCTTACACTGATGAATCTAACGAATATTCTTTGGTTAGCCGCTCCTATTCTGCAAGCTGGGCTCGCCGTCATACTCGTCAGGCGGGAAGCGCACAGAATTTTTCGCGTTTTTTTTGCATACACGCTGTTCGCCATTTTTGCGGAAACCATGCTGTTTGTTTTGCGCAATGATGCGGTGGCATTTTTCTACGTGCGTTGGTCAACAGAGGCAATCTATGCCCTACTCGGCCTTGCCGTTTTATACGAGGTGTTCGATCACCTTTTCCGGCACCTCTACTATCTTCGCGGTTTTAAGCTTCTTTTTCCGGGGACAGCGCTGGTTTCCCTGGCATTGTCAACCCTATGGATCTTTCTTCATGGCCAGACGGCGCCTGACCCGCCTCTGCTGATCATGATCTTTGCGTTGGAACTTGCTGTACGCTGGCTGCAAACCGGATTGCTTGTTCTGATATTTTTCCTGGCGGCCTATTATGCGGAATATTCGCAACATCGCGCTTTCGGGATCGCCGCCGGTTTCGGCATCTCGGCTTTTGGCCTGCTGGTGTTCACGCTGGTCCGTTCCGAATTCGGAACAAAATATCCCGCCTTGCGTCATTTTCTGCCACCCGTGGCATATTTGCTTGCTGTAGCCATCTGGCTGTTTTCATTTATCAGGCCAGAGCCGCCGGATTATTTCGCTCCGCTGCGCGGACTCGACCCGCGGGACCTTGCTGAGCGAATCAAGCGGTGGAAAGAACTGAGCAAGGAGAAACTGCCACCATGGTTCGACCGCAAGTATTCTGGTTCTGGGTCGCAATAAGCGCGACTTTCCCCTTTGCATTGTATTCATTTCTCACATACCTTAGCCGTTTTCAAAAGCCCAGCACCGCCGAGTTGGTCAGGTTCCTTCGCGGGGCCGACCTGAAGAGGCTGTTTGAACTTTTTCTTACCGATGGAGCGCTCCGGGGGCTAACTTCGCGGCGCAGGTTCCTTCAGGGTGAGCGCCGCCGGCTGCACGAAGCCCGCGAGATCATGAGGGCGGTCCGCTACAGCATGCCGGTGCTGATGGCCTGGGCCAGCAGCGAATTGCACAGAGAGGCGGGCTTTCTGAAGACCGGCGAAGGCGATGAACAGACGGCGGACCTGGTTGACGGTCACCGCCAACTTCTGCCCGCGGCCCGCGATTTTCACCGTTATGCTTTGCTCGCCCTGTTCAAAATCAATGTCTGGCGCGTCTTCTGCACGCACTGGTGGTTGCCGCTCCCCGTGCCGCGCATCGCCAGTCTCCAGAAAATCCTGGGCCGGGAGTTTTTTCTGGCTTACGGGCATATCTTCAAGGCCGTGGCCGAAGTTACGGGGCAGTATGACGACGGATTCGCCGAAGAAGTGCTGGCGGCGCTGTTCAGGATTAAAGACCCGGAGGCCATGCTGGCGCTGTGGAGACAATCGGGGATGCTCAAAAGCACTTGAGGAGATACGAACCTCAAACGTCAACATTCTCGTGTGATTGGAGAACTTCTCCAGCGCCAGCAAAAAGCATTTTTTAAGGGCGCTCCGCCCGCTGTGCGGGCTGCGCGCCGGCCTGCGGCAGCGAGGAATTGGCTTGATCCTGTACTTACCCAGCACTTAGCCTGGCCGCCACGCAAAGGCGCGTGGCGGCCAGGCACGTGCTGGGCTACTTTCTGC
>DATMNZ010000070.1:0-10558 GCA_035568495.1 Saccharimonadales bacterium (SeqCode)
CAGCGAATCGAGTTCCGGCTCCAACACCGGAGCGCGGCCTGACTTCATCATCCCGACCTTGTCAGGATTAACATCGACTCCGATGACGTTGTGTCCGCGATGGGCGAAGCATGCGGCGGTTACCGCCCCGACATACCCTAGTCCGAATACGCTAACGTTCTTCATAATGCGTGAATCGCCTTCTCCTGTGAGGTCTCCGGCATGACGGTGCTCCGGGTGACCGGGACGCCGCCAGACCAGGCCAGCCGGCCCTCAGCCGGTGTGCAGCCATAAAGTTGTTGAAGTTCAGTCATGAGACGATCAAAGCTGAAGCGTGTTCGCATTCGTTCCTGCGCCGCCCGCGCCAGTTCCATGGCAAGATGCGGGCAATCCAGGACGTTTAGAATCGCGGCAGCAAGCGAATCCGGATTTTGTGCCGGAACCAGCAATCCATGTACAGCATGGTCGATGACCTCGGGAATGCCGCCGACACAGGTAGCTACGACGGGAAGTCCGGCAGACATCGCTTCCAAAAGCGCATTCGGCAACGCTTCGGCCTCGGAAGGAAGCACAGCAAGACTACAACAGGCCAACAACTCCAGAACATCGGTACGGCGGCCCAAGAACAGGAAGTGCCTTTCCAGGTTCTTCACCCGTACCTGTTTCTCAAGCGCGCGGCGCTCCGGGCCATCTCCAATCAACACAAAAACTGTTTCCGGCTGGCTGCGGCATACCTTCACGGCCGCAGCGATCAGATGCGCGTGGCCCTTCACCGGACTGTACATGTTCGCCACTACCGCGATCGGTATGGCGCCGTAGGCGATGGTAGGCAGCAGCTCACGCCGTTGCGATCGGATGCCGGCAATATGTTCGAAATCCACCGCGTTGTAAACCACGCGTATCTTCTGCCATGGAATCCTGTCTCTATCCAGAAGAAGATTGCGCACCGACTCAGAATTCACAACCACGCAGGTTGAAAGCCGGTAGAGCCCGCGGACGATCCTGTTCTTCCACGGCCTGTACCACTCAAGATCGGCCAGATAGCGCCGGCTGGAAATAACGACCGGCGTGCGCGCGAGCCGAGCCGCGGGTACTCCGAGCAGGTTTGACCACAAGTCGTGCGCGTGGACCACTTGAAACTTTCCTCGGCGAAGGAACAAGACCAGCCGCACAAGCTGGCGCATTCCGTTCATTGACAAAAGCGACTTCCCTTTGGGGAACTCGACGACCGGAACTCCGGCCCGTTGCAGTGTCCCCAGCAATGGCCCTCCCCCCTGCAGGCAAGCCACGGTGATGTCGTGGCCGATCGCCCGCAAGCGGATCGCGGCTTCTGCCATCTGCGTCTCCGTGCCACCAATGTTCAGGGAGTCGACGATGTAGAGCACCCGTGGGCCGCGGTTGCCGGAATGCGAAGGCCGCCCCGGAGGTGATGCGACACAGCCTTGCGCCGGCACGCCGGGGGAAACAGCGGTGCCTTCGACGGCAGCCGCGGCCTTATCAATGCTGGATAAAACGTTCATAGTGCGCATGAATTACTAGCAACTCATTGTTTGCAATTAATGAGACGACCCGATTGCGGTCATGAATCCGGGACAAGCCTGGGCCTGATGTTCAGGATTTCGATGGCTCCGGACGTGCTCTCTGGATTTCGCCTGCGTTGCAGGTTCCAGAAAATTACGATGCCAGAGTTCGAAAACAAGCAGATGCCAGAGTTCCCAGGCGCGGTCTCTGGTGCCCCGCTGGTGTTCAAGCAGCCTGCGCCGCACTCCCCGCTCACTGAAGTAGCCCCGCTGCAATGTCCTGGGCTCCAGAAGAATGTCGAGCAAGGCCGGTTGAGGCTTTTTCCGGAACCAATGGACCAGCGGCATCGAGAAGCCCTTCTTCGGGCGGTAAAGCACCTCACGTGGAACTCCGAGCTGCTCAGCCAGCTTTTTGAGGATGTATTTCGACTCACCCGACTTGGTCTTCCAGCGTGGCGACAACCGCGCCGCCCACTCGGCAAGATCATGGTCAAGGAACGGGGCCCGGACCTCTAAGGACGTTGCCATGCTCATCCGGTCTACTTTTGTCAAAATATCACCCGGAAGATAAGTCTTGGAATCAAGATAAATCACTTCACTCAATGGATCAGAAGCAGGGCCGCCGGCGAGAATTTCCTTGAAACGCTCGTAGGGCGACTCTTGCGTACTGGCCCAGTCGCTGAATTCCGGAGCAAAGATGGAACTCTCGCGCTCACACGGCAGTACGGCGACCTCATCGATGTAGCGATCGCTAGACGGAAGCGTGAGGTTGAAAAGGAACCTGCGTCCGGGCATTCCTGCCGGGAGCTGCGGATGTAAGTATTTGCGGTACCATCTACCCGCCCCGGCAGGCGGAGAGAACGCCTGGCGGCGCCGTAGGTAGGAACGATAGCGGTCATAGCCGCCAAAAAGCTCGTCACCGCCATCGCCACCCAAGGCGACCGTGACATGTTCTCGGGCCATCCGGCACACATGGTATGTGGGTATGATCGAGGAATCTCCGAACGGCTCTTCCAAAAAGCGGGACAACTCGACCAGCGTATTGTCGATGTCGGGTTCGATAAACAATTCATGATGTTCGGTACGGAAGGTCTTTGCCACCAAGCGGGCGTGATGCGCTTCATTGAAATCCTGGTTGGAGAACCCGATCGAAAACGTCTTGATTTTATGCAGGCTCTTGCGGGCCATCAGGGCCACGACCAGGGACGAATCCACGCCTCCGCTGAGCAAAACACCCAGGGGAACGTCGCTCATGAGCCGCTTCTTCACCGCTTCGGAGAGCCATCGCTCCAGTTCCTCCAGGCACCGCTCTTCACTTTCAGGCTCGTAAGCGCCGTAAGCGGGCAGGTCCCAATAGCGGCGTTCATGAAGTTTTCCGCCCGATAGTTCCAGCAGATGGCCGGGTGGCAGCTTGCGAACCTGCGCAAAAGCAGTCAGAGGATCGGGGATATAACCGAAGTAGAAAAAGTTCAGCACCCCTTGGGGATCAACCTCGGCCAGTTCCGGGTCGGCAGCCAGCAGCGCCTTGATCTCAGAGCCGAACAACAGCCGTCCGCCCTTTAGCGCATAATGAAGCGGCTTTTTGCCAAATCGGTCGCGCGCCAGCAACAGGCTCTGCCGGCGATGGTCCCAAAGAGCAAAGGCAAACATCCCGCGCAGCTTTTGCACACAGTCGGACCCGTAGTCCTCATACAAATGAACAAGGACCTCGCTATCGGTATTCGTGTAAAAGCGATGGCCCCTTGCTTCCAGGTGACGGCGCAGCTCTTTGAAATTGTAGATTTCTCCGTTGAAGACCACCCACACACTGCGGTCTTCGTTGTGGATGGGTTGATGTCCCGTGGATAGATCGATGATGCTCAACCGCCGCATGCCCAAGCCAATGTGGCCCTGCACGTAGACGCCTTCATCGTCAGGCCCACGATGCACCAGCGCCATGCACATGCGCCGGATGTCGGCGGCATCGACGCTGTCATCCTGCTGAGTACCGATGATCCCGGCTATTCCGCACATAGTGTTATCTCGCAGACGCTATACAGTTTGAGCATGAAGTATTGAATTCTCATCGCACGCTACTTGGTGGAAGACGGCAAGGAAGGACTTCCCGGCCGGGGGAGACGCCGTTCGTCCACCGCCCTGGCCGTCCGGCCGCTTTTCGCGCCGGTCTTGTAATACTGCCGGTAGTTCTCGCGCCCTGAGTCTTTTGAAGCGTTCACCACCACTCCCACTAATTTCAAGTCCCCTGCATCCTCCAGGGTCTTCAGCAACAACTTTTTTGGCGTCTTCCCTTGCCTGACAACCAGCAACGTTCCGTCAGCGTGCGTGGCCCATAGGCTGGGGTCGGCGAATGGAGCCAGAGGCGGCGAATCAATCACAATCCATGAGAACCACGGGCTGATCTTTTCCAGCATCTCCGACATTCTCTTGGATTGCAGAATTTCCAGCGGCTGTATCCCGGCTTGCCCCACAGGCAAGTACCATAGCGGCAACGAATCTACTGGACAGATAAGGTCTGAGATTTCGTTTTCGTCTTCGTCGAGCCACCAGTCCGTGATTCCATTAAGACTATGCGACCCGAAGAGATCACCCAGCCCCGATTGGCGCAAATCGCCATCGATCAACAGCGTCCTTTGCCTTCTGGCCAGAGTAAGGGCCAGATTTGCGGAAACTACGCTCTTACCTTCTCCCTTGATGCAACTGGTGACTACCAGTTTTTTGGTCCTGCGCTGTTCCTGGAAATATCTCAAGCGCGCGGCCAGCACCCTGAAGTTCTCCGCACCCACACTTTCCGGGGCCGTCACCGCGGCCAGACGGGGACTGGCGGCCAATGACAACGGCTGCCCGGTCAACTCCTCCATGCCGGAAGGAAGACTTTCGAGTCCGCGCAGGAGCGGCGGCGATGCAGCAGGCAAATTGTGCGTCAGTCCAAGCAGGTCCTTCTCCATTAAATCAGCCCCGATAGAAAGTGATGAAGGTCATCACCGAGATGAGCGTCAGCAGAAGTGAAGCCGCGATTGCCTCCATACGCCGATGCCTGTGCTCTTTGTGCAGTTCGCTTACGGATTGCAGAATGGGAATTCCGGCCAAGACCGGGAGCTTCAAAAGGCTGCGTACGTCCTCACCACGATCGATGCGTGCATCCACTATTTCGGCCAGCGCCGTGACCCCGGCAGCGAGCAGAGTTCCCAACGCCAGCCCTAGGAGGCTGAATTTGAACCGGTCAGGCCAATAAGGCTTTTGCGGGAGATTGGGGGGATCAATGATTCGGAACAGGTCTCCCTGCCGGTTCTTCTCAAGATCGGCCGCCATTTCAGACTGGTTTTTCTTCGCCAAAAGCGATTCATAATTCGCGCGGGCTTGGTCGTGGTCCCGGGTAACGGCGGCCAGCTCCTGTTCCCTCAAAGGCATCACGTTGAGACGGCGCTGATAGTCTTCTATCTGTCTCTCAAGTCTCTTCACTTCCTGCTCCCGGTGCTCGATCTTGAGCCTGTTCGCCCTCATTGGTCCATTCGTCGGCAACGCCAGCGGAACCGTCCTGGAGCTAGCCAAGCTCCCTGCGCCGGCCGCGCTCGCCCGCGATACGTCTGCCGTGCCCGATTCAGCCTCATGACTCAAGCGCTGCTCCAGCTTTTGCGCCGCCAGAATCTTTTCCTTCACTCGCAGCACATCGGGATGCTTCACCGTATAGCGGGAAAGCAAATCCGCATATTCCGCCCTCAGCCGGGTGAGTTCCCCTTCCACGGAGGCCAGACTGACCGCAGGTCCACCGCCGCTTTCCAGACCTGTGGACTGCGCCACAACGGACTCCAGGTATGACTCCTGCCAGCTCGACTCGTCGACCGCCTCCTGGGCCAGTTGCAGACGCGTCTGGAGTGCGGAAACAGTCTGAACACTATTCTGTAGCTGTTCAGGCAGTTCACCCAGATGGCGCGACTTGAACGCCTGCAGTCTTTGTTCCTGTCCGTCTAGATTTTGACGGGCCAACTGCAGTTCGCTTTCCAGGAAGGCGGTAGTGTTTTCCGACGACCTTTGCCTGCTGCTCAGGTTCTCAGCGATGAAGAGAGAGGTGAGGTTGTTGGTCACCTGTTGCGCCAGCTCCGGGTTAGTCGCCGAGTATGCCACTTTAAATGCGGAGAGCTCCCAGGGCCGCCCTGGCGACGGAATGACATCCAGCTTGATGTCCTGCCTCATTCGCTCCACCGCGGCCTCCGAATTAGTAGGGCCTCGGTCCTGCCGGTAGAGACCGAATTGATGAATGATTCCCTCAAGGCGGGTACGGCTCAGGATCTGTTGCGTCATGCTTTGCAACCGTTCCTGCACGTCCGTGACAAGATTGGGAAGCACGTATTGTTCCGGCCCGCGTTGCTGCTCAACAATGATGACCGTCTCCGAACGGTATTTCGGCGGAATGAAACGGCTGCCAACCAGAACCATCGTCCAGGTCAGGAACAATGGAAGGATCAAGAACCAGCGCCGGCGGCGCATGATTGCCCAGTAGTCTTCCAGCGTTCGCAAAGGCGGGTCCTGATAAGTTTCCACGTTTCTTATCTCCCCAGCGGACTTTGGAAGTCGTATGCCAGCGCCACGGAGTAGCGGTTATGATCGCCCAAAGTATTTGCCGCCGTATTGCCTGCCGGTATATGTCCTCTCCAGTAGCGCACATCGAACGTCGTGCTCCGGTTCAACCTGAACGCCAACCCTGTGGCGGCCGAATACGTTGAAATCGTTCCTGGGGGTCCGGTGAGCAACTGGTTATGACCATAGGACGCCCCTAGCAGCGCACTCCAGCGGTGAGTGAGTTGCTGCTTGAGATCGATCGAGACGCCCGTGAGCCGAACGGTTCCGAGCACCCCCCCGCCATCGCTGGTTCTTCGGGAAGCATTCGCAACCATGCTGGTGCGTTGTCCCTTCCAGCTATAAATAACTCCGCCGGCCCAGCTCCAGCTGAGCATTCTGCCCGGCCGCCCAACGGATGAAAAGTTTGGGCTCGTAGTGGAGAGTTCTGGGCCAGCGAAGACTGACAACACCCGTTCGGGCGTCGTTGAAATTGTTTGGGTGAAAAGAGCGTTATGCACAAGCAACTGCGCCTGACCGCTTTGGGCCTGGAACTTCTGCGCAGTGTATTCAATGCCGGCCCAGTAACGAGGGGCGAGGTGCTGAGAATAAAAAGCGTGACCGCTCACGGAATTTGTGCTCGCGAGCGCCTGCGATATCGGTCTCGTTCCGGCAGGCGCACTGTAATTGACCATGAAGAACGACCCGCCGATGCCGGTAAGCGAGTGGCGGCCGGGAGTATATGTCAGGTCGAGAGCTGCCTGTTCACTGTTTCTGCGGACGCCGGTCACCAGGAGCGAATTGTTCGGCTGGTCAAATACATTGGTGCTGCTCGTTGGTCCATTCCCGTTCAGGCGGTCCAACGGATTCGTGCTCTCCAGAAAGCTGTTGCGCAAATGGACAGTCAGCCGCCTTGCCAGCCTGAGCTGCAGATCTGTATCCAGCAAATGTGACTGCGACGTATTGGCGCTGGGTTGCTGATGGCGCGACACTCCGAAGCGGTAATCCGTCATCCAGTTGAACCGTGGACGCGACACCAACCAGCCCGCGTGTAATTCAATGGAGGAAATCATTTCAGCTTGTTTGTTGCGATCATCGCTAAGCGCATTGTCATCGAAGTCATTGGATATCCTTACACCTGTGACCAGCCAATTCGATCTGGAACTCTCTGTCTCAGTCGCCCGCTGCGGCAGCAGGACCTCGCCGGCTAACCCTGGTTGCCTGCCGGCTTGCGCCCATAGACTGCCGGCCGCCAACAACAAGAGGGGCACGAATCTGGAATGGTAGCCGGCCACAAGCAAGCGCCTGAAGTGCTTAAGGCACAATCACCGTGTCACGGGGCTCGAGCTCCACATTCTGGGAAAGCCTTTGTCCCCTGATCACTTCCTTATAGTTAAACGGAAGGCGGAGAAACGAGCCATTCGCCTTGACGCGCAGAATGTATATCTTTCCCTCTTTGGCGAAATCGCGAAACCCACCCGCTACCGCAATGGCATCCAGCACCGTCATCGATCTGCTCATCGGATAAGAACCTGGCCGCTCCACCTGGCCCAGAATGTTGAATTTGCGGCTTTTGGCCTCCTGCACAATCACCACCACTTCGGGACTGGCAAGATAGTTGCGAAGCTGTTGCTTGATGTCATCCTGCAGTTGGACTGGGGTACGTCCACCGGCGCGCACATCGCCGATCAAGGGCAAAGAAATATTGCCGTCGGGCCGCACCAGCACATTGCGTGAGATTTCCGGCTCTTTCCACACCTGCACAGCGAGGATGTCATCAGGGCCGATTAGGTATTCAGCAACTTTTGTCTGGGTAAGCGGCCCTTGGATTTTGGGTTTGTCAGACGCTAATGCGCAGAATCCGACCGACACCAGAAGCGCCAGGACGAGGCAAGCTGATTTGCATCGTGGTCTCACAGCAGTTGCTCCTTCCGCCCAGCCGCCGGCTGCCTCAAATCGCTTCAACATCGTAGCCCTCGATATTGATGGAGAGAGATTGATGGATACCGCTGACCGAAATCACCAGGCGGCGCATCTCGTTGGAGACCAGGGTGCCTTCGACACCATTGAGGGCCCCGCCCCGTACGCGCACTCGCTGACCGGTCTTCAGGAACGGGCACGGCGCCATGGCCACCTTACTGGCCAGCAACATTCGAATGCTTTCAATCTCTCCACCAGGAATGGGAAGACCATGTCCCTGGGCGCCTACAAAACCAAGAACTCCCCACGCTTGAATTACCTTGGAACGCACTTCCGGCGGAAGCGAAGATTGAAGAAACACATAGCAAGGAAACAACGGCATCTCAATGATCTTGCGGCGGTCGCTCCAGCGCCGCACCTGCGCCACCAGAGGCAGATAGACGCTGATATCGCTCTCCAGCAACTCAGAGGCTACTTTCTTTTCGTGGCGGGCGCGCGTGTGTACCGCGTACCAGTCAGGCTGTTCCGTGAATTCTGAAACGCAGCCATCTGCCATCTCGGCATCCCATGTTGAAACGCTACTCACAGCTTCGCCCTCTGAGTCCCATGTCCCGTTTCCTTCCAGTCGTTTCCATGAACTATGGCAACATAGAACGTCCCGCGGCTTGTAGACAATCCGCAGCACTGTGTAATTTTCATTCGGTGGAATTCTGTATCGGACTACCGGGAAATACGGAAGGCGCCGTCAGGGGCGAATCATGCCCCTGCGGATGGCGTAGCGGACGAGCCCAGCGGTTTCGTGAATATTGAGTTTCTCCATGAGACGCGCGCGATGAGTTTCTGCCGTCCTGGTGCTGATGTTCAGGAGTTTCGCGCTTTCCCGCGTGGTCTTCCCTTCCGCAACCAGTTGCAGGACCTGCCGCTCGCGGGGCGTCAGCGGATCTTCCACAATCTCGTTCTTGGTCTGAAAAGCATTCAGCACGCCCTGTGACAGCTCCGGGCTCAAATATGTCTTGCCCTGAAGAGCGTGACGGATTGCCTGGACCAGGTCTTCCGCAGCGTGGGTCTTGGTCACGAAGCCGTTCACACCCAAGCGTAGTCCCTCCAGAACGTAGCTGCTCTCATTGTGCATGGTGAGCAAGATGGTCTTGGTGCCAGGCACGTCGCGGACGATCTCGCGTGCGGCATCAAGGCCGTTCAGAATGGGCATGGTGATATCCAGGATGGCCACGCTGGGGCGCAGCCGAAACGCAAGGTTGACAGCTTCCCGGCCATTCTCGGCTTCGGCGTTTACCTTGTATCCTTCGCGCTCCAGGAATATCTTCATGCCATCGCGAATAATCTGATGGTCGTCAGCCAGCAACACTTGTATCGGCATATCAACTCTCCAAAGGCACTCGAACGCTCAACCTGGCGCCCTGTCCGGGTGCGGATCGAATCTCAAAACTTCCACCTAAAGCCTGCAGCCGCTCCCTGATACCGAGCAGGCCCAGCCCATGGGGCCTTTTGCCCGATGACACGGCTTCCTGGTCGAAACCAACGCCATCGTCTTCTATCGAACAGTGTACGCATGCGCCTGTACACCATAGCCGCACATGCACCGAATTCGCGCGCGCATGTTTGGAAGCGTTCTTCAATGCTTCCTGCACAATACGGTACATGGCGGTTTCAATCTTGCGCGGCAGGCGCTGAGGTTCCGCGCTTTCCACCGTCACCCGCAGTCCAGACCTGCGGGTCACGACGGCTGCCAGGTTCTCGAGGACCGCAAGCAGGCCCTGGTCTTCCAGCGCCGGCGGGTGAAGCTCGTGCGCGAGCCCCCGAAGCTGGTCTTCGATTTGGTCCAGGACCTGGCGGACCTCCTGCAACCGCTCCCGGGCGCGAGCGGGCAGAGAACGGCCGATATCTTCCAGCCGGATGTGGACGGCCGCCAGCAGTTGGCCGGCCTCGTCGTGGAGCAAGTGCGCGATCCGCCGGGCTTCGCCCTCGAGTGCCTGGTCCACGTTTTCCAGCGCCGCCGTGGCTTCGCCAAAAGCACGGTTGGTCATCTCATAAGGCGACATTGCCTCTTTAAAGAAAGCCATCGACGCTTCCACTACCGTTGCGCCCTCGGCCGGGCGCGGCGATGCCTGTAGCACCTTCACCAGCGCCTTGCGATTCAGCTCGATCATCTCCAGAATAGACCGGCCTTCGCGGACCGCCTGCCGGCCCAGTTCATAGGCGCGATGCAAACAACGCTCGTCTGCCTGCCGGAAGTAGTCTTCCAGCGCGCTGGCATACATTTCATCCAGATCAGCTCTGGGTAGCGGATTCATCTTTGTAGACATATCTTGCAACCAGCACAAGAGCATCATCCGTCTTACGCCAATGGCGCTGCATAATCTGTTGGGCAGCATCTTTGGTAGAACCGTTCATCTTCAGATCGCTTGTAAATCCGCTGCGGATGCCATCCGTAGCAAAAATAAGCACATCGCCGCAGCTTACCGGCACGATGGAAGCCATGATGGACGGCAAATCGGCGCCCACGACTCCCCCGCGCAGCAACAGTGATTCATGCTCCGGCACACGGCGCTGGGTCTTACGCAGAA
>DATMNZ010000071.1:0-10243 GCA_035568495.1 Saccharimonadales bacterium (SeqCode)
GATTTCCGGTCTGCTGCAGCGGCTGGGCATGGAGGACGGCGTTCCCATTGAATCGCGCATGATTTCCCGGCGTATCGAGGCCGCGCAGAAGTCCGTGGAAGCCCAGCACTTCGGCTCGCGCAAACACGTTCTTGAATACGACGACGTGATGAACAAGCAGCGGGTGGCCGTGTACAGCCTGCGCCGCCAATTGCTCGACGGCATGGAACAGAAGGAACTCATCCTCGACGACTACGTGACGGCGATGGTGGGTGAAGCGCTTGACCAGTTCGCGCCCCGCAATGTCCATCCTGGCCAGTGGAACGTAGACGCGTTGAGCAAATACATGTTCGACAACTTCGGGCTGGAGTTCAGCAGCCACGGCATCGATGCCCTGCGTCTGAACCGCGCTGAACTAGGCGACTCGATTTTTGAAAAGCTGGGCGGGATCTACTCGGAAAAAGAAAAACTGCTGGGCGCCGACGCCCTGCGCTATCACGAACGCATGATCATGCTCAGCGTGCTCGATACGCTGTGGAAGGACCACTTACTGAGCATGGACCACCTGAAGGAAGGCATCGGTCTGCGTGGCTATGCGCAGCATGATCCGCTGGTGGAATACAAGCGCGAGTCGTTTCAGATGTTTGAAGAAATGATGCAGCGCTTCCAGGAAGACACGGTCCGCTACCTGTTCCACATGCAGGTGGTGGAAGGCGGCCCCGCTCCGTCTTCGCCGGCGCTGGCCGGGGCCGAGGACGGCCCAGAGCAGAAGCCTGCGGTCCCCCGCCGCGCGGCCACCTCGGTGGATGAACTCGAGGAACAGTTCCAGCGCCGCAAGAAGAAAGAGCTGGAACAGGCGCGGATGGCCGGCGCCACCAACGGCAACACGCCGCAGCAGGTCGTCCGGGGCAAGGCCAAGGTAGGCCGGAACGATCCCTGCCACTGTGGCTCAGGCAAGAAATTCAAGAAGTGTCACGGCGCTTCAGCCTAGCGAACGGCTGCTGCGGTCGGGTCTGGAAGCTGGGGGTTGACCCGGCCCTTGCTGGACGCAAAGCAACTCCAGAGCGCGGCCGGCAATTTCCCGCAACGGCAGCACGAAATCGATAGCGCCGCGACGGACCGCTTCACGCGGCATTCCAAAGACCGCGCAAGTGGCCTCGTTTTGTGCGATGGTGGCTGCGCCCGCCGCTTTCATTTCCAGGAGTCCCTGGACGCCATCGTCGCCCATGCCCGTCATGATTACTCCAATGGCCCGGGCGCCGGCAGCCAGCGCCACCGAGCGGAACAGCACGTCGACGCTCGGGCGATGCCGGGACACCAACGGACCGCCGGTCACCTTAATTACGTACGCGCCGCGGCTGCTGCGTACCAGGGTGTGCAGATTTCCGGGAGCGATCAAGGCTTCGCCACAACGCAATCGGTCATTGTCCGCCGCTTCCTTCACATGGATGGCGCAATCCTGGTTGAGCCTTTCCGCGAAGGCCCGGGTAAACACTTCGGGCATGTGTTGCACCACCACGATCGGCGGACAATCAGGCGGCATGGATGTCAAGAAAACATGCAGCGCCTCGGTGCCGCCCGTAGACGCGCCTACAACCACCAAGTCCCGGTCCTGACCCGTCATCGCCGGGCTGGGTGCAAGCGGAAGTATGGCATCCGCCGTGAGACGGGGCGCTGGCCAGGTCTCGGGAGAGCGTCGCAGGCGCACCTGCGAGGCGCTCCACACGGCATCCAGAATGCTGACCGTGGATTCATGCAGGAATTCCCGGACCCCCAGCTTTGGCTTATGGATGACTTCCACCGCCCCTGCTTGCAAGGCGCACAGGGCCATCTCTGCGCCCTTGGCCGCCAGGCCGGAACACACCACCATCGGGACCGGCGATTCCGCCATGATTTTCCGCACAAAGCTCAGACCGTCCATGCGCGGCATTTCCAGATCTGTGATGATGACGTCAGCGCGGTCTTTCTGGAACTTAGTCAAGGCAATCAGGGGGTCGGCGGCAACTGTGACGCGAATTCTCCTGTCAGTGTTGAGAATCGCCTGCATGACCTGGCGGACCATCGCCGAGTCATCCACCACCAGCACGTGCAGATGGTCTTTGCGGCCGGGAGTGGTTTCTGACATCATGGGATCCATATAGGCTTAGTGCCTCGCGTCCTGAAAATTGCTTTTAAGCCGGCTATAGCTCTCTGTTTTGCAGTAGATGGTAGGCGCAAGATTGCGCAGGAGAGAGGTGACACCATTCAGGTTCTCGGTGTGACCGGTGAATAAAAGCCCTTCCGCTGAGATACACCTGGCCAAGTTCTCCACGGCGCGCCGCTTGGAATCGGCGTCGAAATAGATCAGTACGTTGCGGCAGAAGATCAGGTCGAGAGGCCCTTCGATGGGATAGGGAAACCGGCTGAGATTGAGGCGGCTGAACTGCACGATTCCCCGGACTTCCGGCGCCACTTTCATGCGGCCGTTCTGCGTGGCGATACCCCGGCGCATGTATTGTTGCAAGAAGGTGTTGGGTATGTCAGCGGCGCGGTCCATGGGATATATGCCCTCCACCGCTTGCTCCAGCATCCGGGTGGAGATATCCGTGCCCAGAACTCGCGCATCCCAACCTTCAGTGGCCGGAAGCTGCTGCGCCAGCAGCATGGCGAGGGAGTAGGGCTCTTCGCCGGAGGAGCAGCCGGCGCTCCAGAGGCGCAACTTTTTCGCGCGTGTACC
This sequence comes from Saccharimonadales bacterium (SeqCode), assembly GCA_035568495.1. Classification (GTDB taxonomy): domain Bacteria; phylum Acidobacteriota; class Terriglobia; order Terriglobales; family Acidobacteriaceae; genus Angelobacter. Next base: position 2,696 of record DATMNZ010000071.1, read on the forward strand.
CCGATGTGCCTCGGCCTGCCAGCGCGGAAATATTTTATGGGTGAGCCATTCGAAGTGCTGGGGTTCACGGAAAAAGCGGGTTTCGTTGGTGGTAATGGCATCGATCATCAGCATCCGTTCCTGGTGTTGTTTCGGATCGCTGACGAGTAAGTAATACTCTGCCAGGGTGGGAATCTGTAGTGCGTGCAGCCGCCGGAAGAGCCTTCCACATAGCAGGGATGTCTTTGAATGTCCCAGCCAGATGCCGGTTTCGCCATAGATCAGACGCTGAAATTCCTCGAACAGCGCCTGGCCAACAGTCACCTGATGCATTCCCCAATCCGAAGTCCGGACGGGTGGAAAGGCCGTTGACCGGGACCATTGCGCTGGTGCCATCGGAGACAAGGGTCAAGCTCCTGGCCCGGCTGCCCGGACCTGATTGCTCTGTTCGTCTGTTCCAAGGACCGGCAGGGCGGATTCGCAGGACTCTGAAGATCCGGCCACCGCCAGCAGTTCATCGGTGGAAAGCACCTTATCGATATCGAGAATCAGGCAAAACTTCTTGCCTGATCGTCCCATGCCCAATAGGTATTCAACTTTCACCCGGGTGCCAAAAGGCGGCGGCGCTTCAATATCGTCTTCCTGGTAATCGATGACCTGGTTGACGGAATCAGAGAGCACGCCCATGGTGAGCACGTCGCCCTCGTACGTCACTTCGGTAATGACGATGCATGAGAGCTTGGTGATGGCGCTGGGCGGCAGCCCGAATTTCACGGCCAGATCGACCACCGGCACGACACTGCCGCGCAGATTGGTTACACCGCGAATCCAGGCAGGCATGTTGGGCACGGTCGTGACCGCGCTGTACTCAACAATTTCCTTCACCTTCAAGATGCCGACGGCGTACTCTTCCCCGGCAGTGAAGAACGTGAGGTATTGCTGCGGCTGGGCCAGGCCCGGTTTCGGATTTTTAATTGCCTCCATGCTCCACTCCTTCGCCTGGCGTTCAGAACCGCGTAAAGTCGTGCTCTTCCACATGCGCGCCGTTGGTGTGCGATGCAGGCTTGAATTGGACCAACGTGTTGTTGCCGGAGGGAGGTCTGGTAAAGGCCTCCGGCCCCCTGCCCCCGGAAAGATCAAACTGCTCCGCTCCGCGCACCCGGAAGAATGTCATTAACTGCTGCAACTGCTGCGACTGCGAAGCCATCTCGGCGGAGGTGCTGGAAAGCTCTTCCGCGGCCGAGGCATTGCGCTGGGTCACACTGTCGACTTGGCGCATGGCCTTGTTGATCTGGTTGACGGCTGAAGACTGCTCACTGGAAGCTGCGGTAACATCCTGTACCAATTCGGCGGTCTTCTTGATGGCCGGCACCAGTTCCGATAAGAGATGTCCAGAGTGTTCAGCGATGCGGACACTCTCGGAAGCCAGATTGCCGATTTCCTGGGCCGCAGCCTGGCTGCGTTCGGCCAGTTTGCGCACCTCCACGGCGACTACGGCAAAGCCCCGGCCCTGGTCGCCGGCGCGGGCCGCTTCGATAGCGGCGTTGAGCGCCAGCAGATTGGTCTGATAGGCAATGTCTTCAATCACGGAGATTTTCTCTGTGATCTGTTTCATGGCGGCGACCGTGCTCTTGACCGCAATGCCGCTCTCCTCCGCCACTTTGGCCCCGCTGACCGCCATCTGTTCCATCCGCCGGCTGTTCTGCGCGTTCTGGGTGATGGAGGCGTTCATCTCTTCCAGGCTCGAACTCATCTCTTCGACCGACGCTGCCTGCTCGCTGGTGCCTTGTGACAGGCCCTGGGATGAAGCCGAAACCTGGGCCGCCGCGGAAGCCACTGCCGTGGAGCCCTCGCGCACGTCACGAATGATTGTGAGCAGATGGGCGCTCATGTCGTGCATGGCTTGCTGCAGTTTTCCCGTTTCCGAGTGTCCGGTAACGGTAATCTCCCGGGTCAAGTCGCCCGCGGCGATCCGCTGAGCATGAGCCACCACCTGGGCGATGGGAGTAGTAATGCTTCTAGTGACGGCAAAGGACCCGCCGGCAGCCATGAGCAGGGTAATCAACAAGAGGACCAGAGTGGAGCGCCGCGCAAGAGCGCGGGCGTCGTCACTCTCCTTGATGCTTTGCTGGAAAGCCGTGGACTGGAGGTCGATGAATTTGATCCAGGAAGCACGATAGACCGCCAGCGCGGGCATCGTTTCCTTCATCAACACGGCCAAGGCCTCGTTACGCTTCTTGTCGAACAGCAATTTCTTGGCCCTCTGCCGGGAGGCGACGTAGGCCGTACGGTTTTGCGTGACAACCTCAAACAGTTCCCGCTCCCCGGTGGAACTCAGGCCCTGTTCGATCTGTTTGACTTCGTCGCCGATGTGATGGCTGATCGCGTCATTCTGTTCGTTCAGCTTCCTCTCTGCTTCCGGGTCGGTGGTCTCAAAAAGCTGCAACGTGATGCGGGCGTTGTCCGTGGAGTTGGCGATGGTGTCGTGCGTCAGCCTGACGGTGTTGAACCGCATGGCCAGCTCGGCCGTGGTCCGGGCGTTCAAATGCCCCAGCCAGCCCAGGCCCAGGGTGCCGCAAACGGTCAGCCACAGTAAAATGGCCCCGAACAAGATACCCAATCGTGTGCCAAGTTTCCGATTCTGCCAGATTCTCATATATCGTTACCTCGCTACTGTTATTGGCCGGGTTGGGCCTGCAGATTTGACTGCATGATTTCACTTAAAAGCCCTGGAACATCGATAATCAGACCCACACGCCCATCCCCCAGGACGGTCGATCCGGCAAACCCCGTGGCCTTGCGGAACACTTTGCCCAGGGGTTTGATCACAGCTTGCACGTCACCCAGCAGCCGGTCCACCGCAATCCCGGCGCGGAATTCACCTACCTGTACGATGACCACATTCTCGCGCGCTGGGGGTGCGCCTTGGACGTAATAGGCGCCCCGCAGGCGAACGTACGGCACGGCGCTGCCCCGAAGATTGAAGACGCCGGCGCTGTGCGGGCCGCGTTCTTCGGGGGCAATTTCCGCGCACTCTGTCACGTAGTCCATGGGAATCACAAAAGTGTCGGCCCCTACGGTGACCGAGAATCCATCGATGATGGCCAGCGTCAGCGGCAAGCGGAAGCGGATGGTGGTGCGCTGGCCTTCTTCACTGCTGATGTCGACCGCGCCCCGCAACTTGTCGATGTTGCGCCGGACAACATCCATGCCTACGCCACGGCCGGAAAGATCGGTGACCGAATCGGCAGTGGAGAATCCCGCCTTGAAAATCAGCCGGTAGAGTTCCTGATCTGAGATCCGTTCTCCCTGGGAAAGCAGGCCCATCTGCCGGGCCCTTTCCATGATCTTCTTCCGGTCGATTCCCGCCCCGTCGTCTTCCAGGGTGACGGCGATGCTGCCGTTGCTGTGTACGGTCGAGAGCGTAATTAACCCGCGCGGGTCTTTGCCCCGCCCTTTGCGGACTTCCGGCGTCTCAATTCCATGGTCCAGTGCGTTGCGGATCATGTGCAGCAGCGGGTCCTTGAGATGTTCGAGTACTTTGGTATCGACCTCGACATTGGCCCCGGAAATCTCCAGCCGCGCCAGCTTCCCGTGGCTGCTGGCAATATCGCGCACCGAGCGCGCCAACTGGCGGAACATGGGGCCTACAGTGACCATGCGCACCCGCATAACTTCCTCATGTAGCACCATGAAAAGCCGCTCTGCTTCCCGCTGGACTTCCAGGAGGTCTCCGGCCACGCGGCCTTCCAGTTGTTCGAGCATCCTCCGCAGACGGCCCTGCGTGATGGCAATCTCGCCGGTGAGGTCTACCATGCGATCGAGTCTGGAAATATCGGCCCGGATGGTGCGCGCGGGCATGCTGGGAATAATGTCACTCTTGCCCGCCGATGCGGTAGAGACTTCCGGAAGCCATGGATTGAAGTTGGTCCCAGCCTGGGCATGACGCTGGACCTGACTGGCAATTCTCTTTTTAAGGATTTCTTGCTCGGGCGTAAGCTCGTGGGCGCCGGCGACCGCTGCCGGGACCATCAGGCGCAGCTCGTCCACGGCCTTCAGCAGCAGCGATGTCATCTCGTTGTCCAACGGGGCCTGCTGTCCACGAAGCGCGTCCAGCAGGTCTTCCACCAGATGGGCAAAGCCGGCCAATGTTTGCAGATCCAGCGAGGAGGCGTTGCCCTTGATCGTGTGGGCCGACCGGAAAATGTTGTGCAGCAGCTCTGGGGACGAAGAACCGGATTCCATCTCCAGGACAGACTCTTCCATCAGGTCCAGGGACTCGATGGCCTCGGCCAGGAACGAGGCCAAAACGGCTTCCCGATCAAAATCCATTTGCTTCATTCTTCCTCTACTGCAACAAGGCCGGGGGTGGCCGTTTGGCTACGTTACTTTCTCGTAGCTAATGACCTCAGTGGCCCCCGTACCCGTATGAAACATCAACCTTCGTCCGTGCTTGCCCGATACGTCCTTGGCCATGATGGGAATGCCGGCTTCCAACAAGAACCGCACTGCTAACTCGACATTTCTGCCCCCCAACGCGAGGATGGGATTGGCGGAGAAGGCGCTGGCTCCTCCGAAGACTTTGGCCTGCATGTCCTTGATTTGACATCCAAGGGCCAAGAGTTCGCTCAACAAAGCCGGATTGGCGTTGTTGCCGTAGCGAAACCGGTTGAGACTATCGTCCGGCCCCTCGGGGAGCAGGTAATGGTTCATGCCCCCCATTCTCCTGCGCATGTCCCACAGACATACGGCGGCGCATGATCCTAAAATGGTCGAGATTGTCATAGCTTCCCGTGTAACGAAGATCTGGCCGGGATAGAGGAAATGCCGCGGCCCATGCACATTCGGGGAACTCTGCGCATAACTCTCAACGAGGTCCTGGGGCAAAACTGCCGGATTGAATTTCGAATCGCTCACGCTCATGGCGCACCACCAACCTGGCCATTGCTGGATATGGTTCTTCTGCCAAACAAGGCCCTGCCCGCTTCATCGGATAGAAGCTGAAGAAGTTTTCGATCGGAGTCATCGATAGCTGTTTTCTGCGGCAGCCAGCGCTGAATGCCCAGGACCGCGACCGTCTCGCCCTGCGAGCGTAAGGGGACAAAAGCGCAGAACGGCGCCATAGGATTAAGGCCTTCGTTGGCTGCGGCGAAATCGGCAAAATGAAGTTCTCCGTCAATCACGCGTTGCAGATCAGGAGGGTTGAGCGAATCAACTACTTTGTGCCGGTCCGGGTCGATGCCAAACGACCAGACGAGCTTGAGCGTTTCCCGTTCCCGGTCGACCTTAAAGATCCCGATCTCTTCGCAACCCAGAAAATTGGTGATGATTTCCCGGAAGCCTTCGAGGGCGTCCGCCTGGTCCACGCTTTCCCGCAGCCGCCGGCGCGCCGCGTCCATTTGCGGGTCGCTGATTTCGTTGTTGGCCTTCATCGTTGGTTTCAATCGCGTCTCCCCGTGAAGATGTTGCTGACCCAGCCGCTCAAAATCGATTATCGGTGGCTCTTCTGGCCGCCGAGGGATTACTCGCCCAGATAACTTTGTAGCAACTCCACCAATTCCATCGTGTTGATGGGCTTGGTGATATAGTCGTTGCACCCGCTGGCAAATCCGGCTTCGGTGTAGGATTCTTCCTGGCGCGTGGTGACCAGAATGATTGGGGTTTCCCGGGTCGCCGGCTCTTCCCGCATCTTCTTACAGGCTTCAAAGCCGTTCATGCGAGGCATCACTACGTCCATCAGCACCAGGTCGGGTCTTTCCTCCCGTGCCTTGACCAGCGCCTCCGCCCCGTCCTTGGCCGTGATGCATTGGTATGGAGTGCGGTTCTCAAGCATGGAACACTCCATCATCAACGCGGTCCTGGAGTCATCCACGAGCAGGATCTTTTTTCGGGCCATTCCTTCTCCCTTCAATTCCCCGAGGTCATGCCTTGACCGGCGAGGAGTGTCTCTTCGGCGCGGACCTCTCTCAAGGCCCGGTCAAAGAGGCATGGGCGCGTATCCCGGTTCGAATCCAGGTTGTGGATACGCACGCATTCCCCTCCGCCTGGAGGGCGAGGTCCCAAGAATACGGTTGAATTTGGAGTCCAGATTCCTACGGTCTGAGCCAGCGTTCATCCATGTCAAGGCGATTGCACAACTCGGCAAAAGCATGGATCACTTTGCCTAGTTTCGCCTTGAGCGACATGGGTTCAGCTTTTGAATCTTTGAACCGAATTTGGGCAAATACTTCGGTATCCGTATTCTTCGCATTCTCCGTCAATACTTCATGGGCTATCATGCTTGGAGAATAGGACTGAGAGTGCAATCGTTAAAGAGCACCAAGGTAACATTCGGGGTTTGTGAGGAATCTTACGATATTTCTTAGGGGATACTAATTTCTATTGCCAAGGCATCTGCGCTTTATTAAGCAACGAAACAAGAGCAAAAAATAATCGCCGCTGTTTTACCAGGTCAACTTCTCATTTTCTAGTTCTAGTCCATTCCCATCTGGCGCAATCCGTGAAAATCAGCGGCCATTTGTTTTCGCTCTTGTTCCCTTGCCAAGCCTGCTCACGGTAGTTAGCAACAAAATGGGCGCGGCCTTTTGGCTGCGCCCATTTCACTAAGAAAACACTAAATTCCAAGTGCCAAATACCGCCCAGCTATTCTAGCTTCGACTGCGTTTGCAGACCGCTGGCGATGTTCTTGGGGGTCACCAGGTACCCGGAGACGGTGTCTTTGTTGACCGTATTCACGACTACTTCGAAGAGGTGGCGGTCGCGGCCGGTGTAGAACTGCAGCGGCTCGTTGATGGTGCGATCGCGCTTTTCGATCTTGCGGTCGTCCGCCAGCACAAACAGCGTGAACTTGCTCTTCTTGGGATCGACCTTCTTGAGCTGCAGGGCGACGGTGGAAAGCCGGGTCGGCTCTTTGCCTTTCTTCAGCGTGAACTCGTAGTAGTTCCGGTCGCCTTTGTGCTTCAGGATTTCCAATTCATCATGGGTGGTGGCGATCATCTCGCCTTCCTTGGTAATGTCGCCGACGGCGCGTTCCAACCTGGCTTTGGTGGCGTCCAGGTCGGAGCGGGTGGCGTTGACGTCCTCTTTCACCTTACCCACATCGCCTTTCACTCCAGTAACTTCGCCTGAAACCAAGCCGATCTGCTGCTTGGTCTGTTCTTCCTGGGCCGCCAGCTTGGAATCGAAAGTCTTCTCCAGGTTCTTGGATTCGTTTCTCAGGGCGGCGGTCCGCTTGGCCAGCTCCTGGCCGGTCATACCGACCTGTTTGCTCAACACCCGAATCTGGATGTTATTCTCATTGTCGGAATCCTTGATCTTCTTCTCTACTTTATCAACGCCATCCAGCACCAGCGCCTGCTTGCGCTCCAGGTCGTTGATCCGGCTGTAGGCCTGGAAAAGAAAGATGATGGTTCCGACGGCGAACACTCCCAGCGCCGCGAAAAGTATGTTCCTTACTAATGAGCTTCCACCTTCGTTTTGAGGCACATCGTCAATCATACAATTCACTCCCAACTCGAACGTTCCTTTGGATGGCTTTCATTGTTCAGCAGAAACCCCGCCCCTGTCAAT
>DATMNZ010000072.1:0-11949 GCA_035568495.1 Saccharimonadales bacterium (SeqCode)
CGAAATGGCCATCGACGCGAAGAATGCCGGCGTGAACCTGTTGGGCGCGGGCGAGATGGGTATCGGCAACACCACTACGGCCTCAGCGATCACCGCAGCGCTTACCGGACTGCCCGCAGCTTCCGTCACCGGACGGGGCACCGGAGCCGACGACGAGATTCTCTCACGCAAGCGGCAGGTAGTGGATGAGGCGCTGCGTCTGCACAACTGCGCGCCCGGCGATGCCCTGGGAATTCTGCAGGCGTTCGGCGGACTGGAGCTGGCGGCCATGGCCGGCCTCTATTTGGGAGCCGCCGCTACACGCATTGCCATCATCTGCGACGGGTTCATCGCGTCTGCCAGCGCGGCGCTGGCTGTGCGGATCTGCCCCGCCTGCTCCGGTTATCTCTTTGCCGGACATCTTTCCACCGAACCCGGACACGCGCCCTTGCTGGCCATCGTGCAGCACGAGCCGCTGCTCAACCTCAACATGCGTCTGGGCGAAGGAACCGGCGCTGCCCTGGCGATGAACATCGTCGATGCAGCGGTGCGGGCCTTCGTGGAAATGGCTACTTTCGATTCCGCCGGGGTCAGCGACAAGCAGGAGCTCACGCAGGAGGTTGATCGCTAATGCGATTGTTCGCGGCGGTCCTGTTCCTGACCCGCATTCCGATTCCTGGATACAGGCCCGATGCGCCCCCGAATCTGGGCCGGGCAACCGTATTCTTTCCCATCGTTGGCCTGGGAATCGGAGCGCTGCAATGGGGCTTCGCTCGCGGGGTCACATGGATTGCCGAACGCATCACCATCTATTCGGGCCGCCACTACGCTTTTCCATCGCTCTTGCTGGCGCTTCTGGTGATGGCCCTAGGTGTGGCCATTACCGGGGCGCTCCATCTCGATGGACTGGCCGACATGGCTGACGGCTTCGGCGGCGGACGCACGCGCGACGATGTTCTGCGCATCATGCGCGACCACGCCATTGGCTCGTATGGCGCAATCGCACTCATCCTGGTGCTGGCGGTGAAAACCGCAAGCGTCTACCTGCTCATCGAACAGAAGCTGACATTCCCGTATCTGCTGGCCGCGCCGCTGTTGGCACGGTGCGCCATCGTTCCGATTGCATTTCTTCTACCTTATGCGCGAGCTGGGGAAGGTGGGCTGGGCACGCTGATGGAAGGCGTAGGACTGTTTCAGATGCTCGTGAGCACCGTGATAGCGCTCGGCGTCACACTCTGGACTGGCGGCTGGCGGGGCGGCGTCTGCATGATCGCCTGCGTGCTGGCCACGTTGTGGAACATACGCATCTCGCGGCGTCGCATTCAAGGCATGACCGGCGATACCCTAGGCGCCAACACCGAAATCTGTGAAGCGTTGGTGCTGGCTACCGGCTGCGTCCTCATCCAGGCTGGATGAGAGAGGCTACGTATGAATGATCTTGCTCCATTACATAGTGGATGTTCTTTGCGACTGGTGTTGCTGCGGCATGGTGAGCCCTTCCTCGCCGTGCCGGACATTTGCTACGGGAAGCTCGATGTAGAGCTTTCCAGCCATGGCATAAGGCAGGTTCAGGACAAGCTGCCCTTTCTGAAGCTTGTTAGCCCAGAGATGATCTTCACCAGCCCGCGCAAGCGTACGGTCGAGACGGCCCGCATCGTGGGCGCCGCACTGGGGTTGACTCCACAGCCGGTGGAAGAACTTGCGGAGATCGACTTCGGCGCCTTCGAAGGACGGACCTACGATGAGATACAAAGGCTGTATCCGGGTGAATACAAGATGTGGATGGAACAACCCGCCGCCATTACTTTTCCTGGAGGAGAGGGCCACGCTGCTCTGAAAAAGCGCGTACTGAGTTTTACCGGGACCCTGCCCGCAAAACCCCCTGCCCGCACCGTGGCCATCGTTGCCCACGGAGGCGTCAATCGGGTGATCCTCGCGGACGCATTAGGCATGACGGACGAGATGGCGTTCCGCATCGACCAGCCATTGGCGGCCGTTAGCGTGATCGACTATTTTGGGGAAACGCCGGTGGTGCGGCTGATTAATGGATAGGAAAAGAAAAATCTCTACAACACAGCGTGACGAGTTGCAACGAAAACCTTTGAAACACAGAGGAACAGAGGCAGCAGAGGATTTGGGGGTTGTGAGGCGGGCCCGGAAACCTTGGTGTACCCGGCGGCGAACAGTTCTTTTAGTCCTTTCAGTTCTTTCACGCCAATTTCTGCACCGCCTCACAGCCCTAAAAACCTCTGCTGCCTCTGTTCCTCTGTGTTTCAAAGGTTTTACGTGCGGGCTTGGTTGACCTGGAGGACAACGTGAAACTGCATCTATTGGCAATCCGCGCCGGTTGTCTCTTCTTGGGGTTACACCTGGCTTGCGCGCAAGACATCAAGGTCGGAATCGTCGGCGATCAGACTCTGGCCCCGGCCACCGGAAAACAGTACGAGGTCCTTCGGGCGGGAGTTGCCGCCCTGAATCGCGAACATCCCGACGTGGTATTGCACACCGGCGACCTGCTGGAAAGCTTGGGGCCTGACTATGCCGGCCCGCTCAGTCCGGAGGCTTATACCGCGGCCTTCGCTTCGGCAACCGGCATCCTGAACGGGCTTTCGCGGCCCTGGCATTTGACGGCGGGCGACCACGACGTGAATCCGCCGTTCTTTAGCCCTGGCAATGACACCATTCGCAGACTCTTCCAGACGCTCTACCTTCCTGCCCGAGAGCATTTGTATTACAGCTTCAATTCCCGCGGCTACCACTTCATCGCCCTCAGTTCGCAGGAGTTTCCCAACGCCGACCCCCGATGGGGCGTCGTCTTCCGCGCGCACATTTCTCAGGAGCAGATCGACTGGCTGAAAGCCGACCTACGGCATTACGCTGACAAAGCGCGGGGCACTGCTGTCTTTATCCATCAACCCTTGTGGTACCAGTGGGCCGACTGGGCCGCTGTCCATGACCTGCTGCGGAAGGCCAAAGTGGCGGCCGTGATTGCCGGCCACTTTCACTACAATCAGGATGAAGGTGAGCTGGATGGCATCCGTTATATCGTCGTGGGTGCGACCGGCGCCATCACAAAGAACGGCTCTCCTGAAGCCGGCGACCTTCAGCATGTCACTGTGATCGGAATTCATGGCCAACACGTGCGTAGCGTGAAGCTTGTGCCTCTGCAGGGAGAAGCTGTCCGCTCGTTTTCTTCACGCCGCGACATGGACCGCGTTCAGGCGCTGGCCGTCAATCTCAGCAACTACTTCAACGACACCGGCATGAACTCCAACCGGGTCAAGCAGATCGAGGGCTCAAACCAGTGGAAGTCCTGTACAGGTGATGCCGCCGCAACTTTGACTCTTCACTCCATCGGCAACCCGCTCGATCTTCCGGTATCGGTCACGGTGACCGTCGATAGCGGAAACTTCCAGCCCACAAGTTCGGGCTTCAACCCGAAGGTCTGTCCCGGTAGTGATGGAACGGCTTGCCAACTGCCTGCCGGTACGCTGATTGATTATTCCAACAACTCGGCGGTGCAACCTTCATACCGCGCCTGCAACAACCGCGTATGCGCCGGTACGGAACCTCTGTGGACCGCACAGTTTCCATCGCAGACTTCCGATGAGCGGCCTGTGTCGCAAGGCTTTACGGTAACGATGGGATTTCGCGGGACTTCAGGGCGGGCGCTGGAAGTGAAGCAGTCTTTCACGCTGGTCCCCGGATGCGTACCGTGATTGCAAGCGAAAACAAAGTCAGCCACGAATTAACACGAATCAACACGAATTAAGACAAAACAACAAGACTTTTATCTTGGGGTCTCGATTTCTAGATTCGGTTTTAATTCGTGTCATTCGTGTCTATTCGTGGCCGATTTGTTTTTGCTTGCGGCTGCGCACGGTGCTCTTGACTTTGCCTTTCTGTCCGAATATAAATTCAACTGTCTGGTGTACGGGAAGCGCGGTGAAATTCCGCCACTGCCCCGCAACTGTGATCGCGTAGAACTTAGGCGTTTGTCGCCACCAGGGTCAAACCTGGGAAGGCTGCTGAAAGTTCGATGACGCGAGAGTCAGGAGACCGACCAGATCCCAATCATTGGGCTATTTCCGGCTGCGATGGGAAAGCCGGGCGGCTTCTAATTTTCTTTGCGCTATTTGCAGAGACCAGACTCCTGAGCACCTTTGAATCGGCGCAGCGCTACGTCCGGCGTGGCGCGCTTTCGATGCAGACGGTAGTTCCAGTCCGCAAGGATGAAGATGAATGCAATGAATCGATTTCTGCCATTATTCCGGCTGTTCGCACTAATTTTTCTTTTTTCTTTCTGTGCAGTCTCCCTGCATGCCGGCGCAGTGCGCGGCACGGTCAGGGACCCGTTGGGCGCGGTCGTGCCCCAGGCCAGTGTGAAACTGCTCGCGGGCACTGAGGTCGTTGCAACGGCGGTCACCGACGCCGAAGGCCGATATCAACTCGAGACCGCGCGCGCGGGACGCTTTCATCTGCAGGTGGCCGCCGCAACTTTCGCTCTCTCCAGTGGCGATTCTTTCTATATCGGCAAGGCCGACAAGAAGACCGAAGATGTCACGCTACGCGCGCCCTATGTCGTCCAGCAGGTGGTGGTGACGGCCACCGGTGTGCCCACTCCCCAGGCACAGGTCGGGGCTTCCGTGAGCGTACTCACTCCACAGGACTATCTGCACCGGCTGGATGTCTTCGATCCGTTGACCTCGGCGCCGGGCTTGCAGACCACACAAACAGGCACGCGCGGCGGTCTCACTTCCCTGTTCATTCGTGGCGGGAACTCGAATGCAAATAAGCTGGTGATCGATGGCGTCCCTTCGAACGATATCGGGGGCAATGTCGATTTCGGCGTGTTGTCGGCAGTCTCCATTGACCACATCGAAGTTTTTCGCGGGCCCAACAGCGTTCTCTATGGCTCCGACGCCTTGGCCGGGGTGATCGACGTTACCACACGCCAGGGCAAGACACCGCTTCCTGAACTTACTTATGCGGCAGATGGCGGCAACTTCCATGCCTATCGGCAGGAAGCCACGACCGGTGGCGCATGGCGGCAGGTCGATTACTTTTCAAGCTTCTCGCGTTTCGATACCGGCAATGGATTTCCCAATAGCAATTTTCACAACGCCACAGTGGCTGGAAACCTGGGCTGGACTCCATCGGCTTCCGACGTCGTGCGCCTGACTGTCCGGCGGATATCTACCGGGGGCGGCGCGCCCAATTCCATCGATATTTTTGGCATTCCCGATAATGCCCAGTCAATTCAACGTGACACCATCATCAGCGCAACCTGGAACAATCAAGCTTCGGCGAAATGGCATAATCTGGTCCGCTACGGCGCTTACCGGCTCGACAGCAAGTTCCTTAAGCCATCTCCCGTGGGAATTTTCGACCTGGGGCCGGGCGCCTTCTTGGGCGCGCCGGTCACACTTACCGGAGCCAACGGCTTCACGGTAAACGGCCAGGCGATTTTCAACTTCAGCGATTGCTGCCCCAGCACCAGCGTCTCTACGGCCAACCGCGATACTGTTTATGCGCAGACCGACTACACCTTCAGTTCACGGATTGCCGCGCTCTTCGGGTTCCACTATGAAGCGGAGCGCGGAACGTCGAGCTTTAACTCACCATCCTTTACCTCCAGCAACTCAGTGGACCGGCGCAATCTGGGCGTCTCCCTGGAGACCCACGGCTACCTGTGGCAGCGGCTGTTCTACTCGCTGGGGGGCGGCATAGAAAAGAATGAGATCTTTGGCGTGGAAGGCACACCCCGCGCCAGCCTGGCATACTACGCCTTCCGCCCCGATCACGGCTTTCTTCGGGGCACGAAGCTGCTCTTCAATTTCGGCAAAGGCGTCAAGGAACCCGCGATCTTTGACGAGACCAGCTCTCTGTTTGATTTGCTGCGCCAGCAGCCGAATGGCGACCAGTTGATCCGGCAGTTCGGAATCAAGCCGATTGGCGCGGAGCGCTCGCGCAGCTATGATGGCGGCTTCGAGCAGTCGTTCTCCGATCGCGCCCTGCTCAAAGCCATTTTCTTCCATAATCAGTTCTCGAACGAGATTGAGTTCGTCAGCAGCAACGCGCTAACCCAGTTGGGCGTAGCGCCCGCGGTGGCCGCAGCCAGCGGATTCGGCGCCACCATCAACTCTTCGGACTTTCGCGCCCAAGGCATTGAAACCGAATTCAGCTACAAGATCACCACCGCTCTGCTCGCCCGCGGAGGCTATACCTACACGGACGCCCGTGTGCAACGGTCCTTCTCGGGTGATGCTCTTTCGCCGGCGATCAATCCGCTGTTCCCCGGCATTCCCATCGGAGCTTTCTCGCCCTTGGTGGGAGCGCGTCCCTTTCGACGGGCGCCCCATGCAGGCTTTGTCTCGGTTGCCTACAACCGTTCCCGCTGGTCGGCGCTGCTGCAAGGCGCATTCATCGGCCGGCGCGACGATTCCACGTTTCTATTGTTCTCGGACGCAAACTTTGACAACACGCTCCTGCTGCCCAACCGCAATCTCGACAAGGCGTATCAGAAGGTCGACCTTTCCGGCAGCTATGCGGTAAACCGCCACGTGCTGCTATATACCTCGATGGAGAACCTGCTCAACCAGAAATATGACGCAGCCTTCGGCTTCCCCTCGCCCCGGTTCACCCTGCGCTCTGGAATCAGGTTGACGCTGGGAGGTGAATCGTGGCGGTGGAAATAAACCAGGAGAGCACCACCAAGATTTGGTAAGTGGGTAATTTAGTAAGTGGGTAATTTGATAGGTGGCCAGGAATGTCTTACAAGGAAAAATTCGATCCGCCCAATTACCCAATTACCAAGTCACCCACTTACCAAATTCTTTGAGTTCTTGGTTTCTTACCGCACCAGGACTTCCGGCTCGCGGTAGTTCTCCCAGCCATGCCGCGCCAGCTCTGGGTCTGGATGTTCTTCCTGGGGGAATCCAATGCACAGATAGGCGATGAACTTCCACGACGGTGGAGGGTCTAGCGATTTTTTGATTCCGGCAGGATCGAGGACTGATATCCAGCCCACGCCCAGCCCGCGGGCCCGGGCCGCGAGCCACAGCGTATGACATGCGATGACCGTGGAGTATTCCAACATTTCCGGCATGGTCATTCGTCCCAGGCCGGAGCCGGCGCTGGTTTCGGTGTCGCAAAATACCGCAAGGTGCTCCGGCGCTTCATCCAGACCTGCGAGTTTGAGCTGGGCGTACAGGTTGGCCCGCTCGCCTTCGTAGGAATCAAGGGCCGCTTGATTGCACTTCAGGAAATTGACTTTGACGGCAGAGCGCGCGGCTGAATCCCGGACATACATGAAGCGCCAAGGCTGGCTGTAACCTACGGAAGGAGAAAACGAGGCGAGCTTAATGATGTCTTCCAGCGTCTGGGCCGCCACTGGATCGCTGCGGAAACGGCGCACGTCGCGACGCCAGCGGACCAGATGTGAGAACTCCTGGATGAAGCGCTCATCGAATTGGGGGTTGGCGTCAGTCATTGAGTCAGACAAACATGAGTTAGATAAACATGAGTCAGATAAAACAGCCGATACTATCGCCAAATCCCTGCTGGACGCGGCCATCGGGCCACACCACGATGGGCACGAGGCTGCCATAGCGGCGCGCCTCTTCGAGGACCGTCTGGCTCAGCTCCACGCGGCGCTCTTCGAACTCCACATGCTCTGCCTCGAACTTACTCAGCAGCTTGACACAAGAGTCGCAGCCGCGAATGGTGTAAACAATCGGCCGCACGGCCATGGCGGCGTTATCAGCCGGCATTGGGAATGCTCAAGGCGTTGGCCAAAAGCTGACGGACCTCTTGGATCGCATCCCGGCGCCACTGATCGCCGAACGGCCGCACACGGGCGATGACTTCCGTGAGCAGCGCCTGGCGGTCGGCATCCGGAAGGGTCCCGAAGGTCGCGGACTGAGGAAGGTTGAGCTTGGCCTTGGCCTCTTTCATGGTCACGGCGAGTCCGGCATGGGCGCTGGCGGAGCGTTCCGTCCAGTGGGTGAGGTATTCGAAATCCTTGGTATAGAACACGAAGACCGGAATGGCCCGTGACTTCCCATCATTACTTAGAAACTGGTCCATGATGTCGAGGTTCTGGTCGCGCAGGAAGACGCGCAGCTCCATCCCCGCGACCTCGGCGATGCGCGCGGCCGTGGGCAGCTCGCGATAGACATCCCCACACCAGGCCTCTGCCAGGGCCAGAATCTTGAAAGGGCCACGCGGATGCGCAGCAGCCTTGCGGAAAAAAGAGGCGTCTTCTTCGCTGAGGGGCACGGTCGCGCCGTTGGCAATGAACTTATCCTGATTGACCGTGGCCTGGGCCACGAAATCGGCATAGTTGAGACCCTGCGCGAAGCGCGCCGCATTGACTACGGATGTGATTGCCTGCATATTTTCTCCTTCAGCCTGCAAGAGAATTTTATATCAATTCACCGTCCGGTGGAGTTCCGGCCATTATGAACGCTTCGACTTACGTGCGGGCCCATAATGAGGATATCGTGAGCGTGCGGTTGTTACACAGATCAAGTCAAAGCGCATCGCGTCCCACCTTTCGCAAACGGCGCGAAGGGTGGGGCACCCAGCCCTTGTGTGATAATTGTCCAGTGGAATCTCTAATCCAATTCCTGACGCAGTATGGATACATCGTCCTTGGTGGCTGGGTCTTGGCCGAGCAGATTGGGCTGCCCTTACCGGCCGCGCCGATATTGATGGCGGCGGGCGCGATGTCCGCGAAGGGGCCCTTTCACTTCTCGCTGGCGCTGGTGGTAACTGTGTTCAGTTGTACACTCGGCGACCTTTTCTGGTTCCGCGTTGGTCAAAGGGGCAACCACCGTGTGATTCAATTCCTATGCCGTGTCTCTCTGGAGCCGGACACCTGCGTTCGACGCACCAGTTCACTGATTGGGAAACACGGCCCCAAGAGCCTGCTGGTCACCAAGTTCATTCCCGGGTTGAACGCCATGGCTGCGCCCCTGGCCGGCAGCGGCGGGGTCCGGCTGCCGGTATTCCTGGTATTTGATCTGCTGGGATCTATTCTGTGGTGCGGCACTTTCCTGGCCGTCGGGTACCTCTTCCGCGAAAGAGTCACGGACATCGCACTGGGGATCGGAAAGTTCAAGGGGGCCATCGCGCTGTCGCTGCTGGTGGTGATTCCGGCAGGATACATTGCTTTCAAGTCCTGGCAGCGGCGCAAGTTCATCCGCGAAATCTGGATGGAACGTATTACGCCCGAAGAATTGCTGCAGCGGATCGAGGCACGCGAAACCATGGCGATCGTGGACCTTCGTCATCCCCTGGATTTCCTTCCCGATCCTAGAGTTCTGCCCGATGCCATCCGCATCTCCCCCGATGAACTGGAAGAGAGGTATGAGGAGATTCCCAGGGACTGCGAGGTAATCCTCTATTGCACTTGACCGAATGAGGCCTCCAGCGCTCGTGCAGCGCTGCTACTCAGAAAGAGAGGAACCAAGCAGGTGCGCCCGCTGGCCGGAGGTTTTTTCGGCTGGCGTGAGAAAGGCTACCCGCTCCTGGAATTTTATCCAGTGGGTAATGCCGTAGAAGCCACTGCAACATCGCCACGGCCCTGATGGATGTCCGGGAAAGGCAGTTTGTCAGTTTCCGCTGTTGTGTTATGTTCGTAATCGCACTTTGGAGCCATCGATGACCGCCGAACATTTCGACGTGCTGATCATGGGGGCAGGCTTGTCGGGCATCGACGCCGCCCACCACCTGCAGAAACTCTGCCCCAACAAGAGCTACGTGATCCTGGAGCAGCGGGAGCGCATCGGCGGCACCTGGGACCTGTTCCGCTATCCCGGCATCCGCTCCGATTCGGACATGCTGACCATGGGCTATTCGTTCCGCCCCTGGACCCATCCCAAGGCGATTTCTCCGGGCAACGACATCCGCGACTACATTGCCGCCACCGCGCGGGACGAAAACATCGACCGCAATATACGCTTCCAGCACCAGATCAAGCGCGCTTCCTGGTCTTCACCCGAAGCTAAATGGACGGTCGAAGCCGCGCGCACATTGCCCGGCGGACGCGAAGAGGCGGTAACGCTGACCTGCAATTTTCTGTTTTCGTGCGCGGGCTATTACCGTTATTCCGCCGGCTATTCGCCGGAGTTTCCCAACGCCAGCCGCTTTGAGGGACGTATGGTCCACCCGCAATTGTGGCCCGAAGATCTGGACTATACCGGAAAACGCGTGGTCATCATCGGCAGCGGCGCCACCGCTGTAACGCTGGTGCCGGCGATGGCCAAGACCGCCAGCCATGTAACCATGTTGCAGCGCTCGCCAACCTATATTGTTTCGGCGCCGGAGCAGGACAGGATCGCGAATTGGCTGCGGCGCCTACTGCCCGCGATGTGGGCCTATCGGCTCGGCCGCTGGAAGAACATCACCTTGATGACCTACTTCTACCAGTTCGCGCAGCTCTTTCCGAAGCTCGCAAAGAGGGGCATCCTCAAGAAGGTGCAAGAGGAATTAGGGACAGACTTCGACGTCGAAACCCATTTCACTCCGCGCTACAAACCTTGGGAGCAGCGGATGTGCCTGATTCCGGATGCCGACATGTTCGAGACGATCAAAGCAGAGCGCGCCAGTGTCGTCACCGATCAGATCGAAACATTCACCGAAAGAGGCATCCTTCTGAAATCGGGCAAGCAGCTCGAGGCCGACGTCATTGTCACCGCGACGGGCCTGGTGATGCAGGCCTTTGGCGGAATCGAGCTTTCTGTCGACGGACGATCCGTGGACCTTGGTAAATCCTTCGCCTACAAAGGCGTGATGATGTCCGGCATTCCGAACATGGCCTCGGTCTTTGGCTACATCAATGCTTCCTGGACGCTGAAGGCCGACCTGATCTGCAACTATGTGTGCCGGCTCTTAAACTTCATGGACCGCAAAGGCATGAGCCAGGTCACACCCAAGGACGACGGCGAGACGGTATCGGCGCTTTTCGTGGAGAAATTCACGCCCGGCTACATTCAACGCGCTTTGGCGGATTGGCCCAAGCAGGGCACGAAATCACCCTGGCGCGTTTATCAGAACTATCTCCGCGACATCATCAGCCTGAAGTGGGCTTCGGTGGACGACGGGGTACTGGACTTCTCGAACCCGTCGCAAGCTTCTTCAACTCCCGCTTTCATGCACGCCGGCCAACGGGGTGAGACGGAGCCGGCGATTTGATACCAAATAAGCAGTGTTGCGGACTGTGGGAAGGCTGTGTCCGAAATAGGTCGAATCGATTCCTCCCAGTTGAAGACTCCACCACTCCACCTGGATTTCAATGCACACGTTTCACCATGCTGTGTAATCCATGCACTTTCAATCTTGGCGGGGGACAGCGGGTGCAATGTATGAACAGCATTGTGTAAACTGCCGAAATTTCAAGAGCTAAAAAAAGAAGTGCAATGATCGGTCCAAAGGACCGGCTTTGCATATCTTTCAGCAACTTCTTGAGTTTCTGAACGACATCTCGATTCAAATACCTAATCATTGACCACGCATTCCCACCAGGGACGCGGCTAGAAATCTCTGGTTGTTTCATGGCATTTCACCGTTGCGTTTTTGTTGTGACTAGCTCGCCGCACTGTTTCTATAGCGCCAGCACAATATGGTGTGAGAACCTGAGACTCGCTCTTTGCTGCATGACGGCTCGTGATGACCTTGCGGGATCACGCGGCAAAGTGTTCAAATATCATTATCGAATCTCTGGTTCTCATACCCCAAATTCCTGCGACTGTTTAAAGAGACTGCCGCATCAGAAACCCAGCTTCAAGGCGAGTTGAATCTGTCTTGGAGTCCCAGTTCCGACAGGTCCCGTATTCACGGTCGAAAGAATCTTCCCGAAGGAAGATCCTGCGGAGAAATTAGATTGTGGAGCGCCAAGCTGGGCGTGGTTCAAGAGGTTGAAAGCTTCAACTCTGAACTGAACCTCCGTCTTCTCGAACAATCTAA
>DATMNZ010000073.1:0-73903 GCA_035568495.1 Saccharimonadales bacterium (SeqCode)
AAAGCACCAATGCAAAAACCGGCCTTAGCTTGCCGCTCCTCGTCACTGCAATCTTCGCATGCACAGCCCTTGCTCGACCACAGTTTCTGGCATTAGCGACTACCCCGCAGGGGTAGTCGGCTGCTGAATGCTAATTGCTAACTGCTAGCTGCTAATTGCTCCTACAGCAGCTCCCACACGCTGACGTTGCCGCTGCTGTCACCCACGGCCAGCAGTTTGCCGTCGAGTGAAACCGCCAGCGCGTGAATTGCGGTGTGGTCCGTGGCAAAGGCGCGCGCTTCAGTGTTCGAACTGGAAATCAGCCCCGCGATGCCATCGCCATTGCCCAGGGCGAAACCATCGTTGGTGGGCGCCACTGCATAAAGGATTCCGACACCAAGAGCGGGCAGGCCCAGGTCGATTCTGTCAGGGACGGACACCGTGAACATGCTGCCTCCGAGCGAAGAGTAGCGGGCGAGGGAAAGGCCGTCACGGGAAATCACATATTTGTCCGGAGCGCTGACATCAGGAAAGTTGGCCAGAATGCGGCCCGATTCCAGTTCCTGCACATTGATGCGTTTCCCTTCTTTCCTGGCCACCAGCCATTTGCCTTCCTTCGACAGGGTCGCGTGTGTGCCTGGGGCGGAGCGCAATGCCTGGCGACTGCCGGCATCCCAGAGCGTCGTGCTTTCTTTGTTGGCGGTAGCCAGTACTTCATCTCCAGGGGCGCTGCCCGGCCCGAAGGCCAGCGATTCCACGCCGCTGGCATCGAGCTTCGCGATCATGGCGCCGGTTGCCACGTCCCAAATCTCAGGATGGCCGTAGCGTTCGGTGGCCAGCAGTTTTCCCGTACGCGAGAGCGTAACCGCACGGACGATATAGTCGGTGTGCAGCGTAGTCACGGTCTTTCCGCTGGCCAAGTCAAAAACTGTGATGGGCGTGGGCGGAGTACCACTGCTGGAACTGCGCGGCTCCTGCGCCAGCGCCAGACGGCTGCCGTCCGCGGAAAATGACAGAGATGAGGCTTCATGATATTCCTTCGCCGGAAACTTCATCTTGAATCGCGCAACTTTTTGGTCAATCAGCAGCCGTAGCCACCGCGTAAACATCTCAACCGGCGGTTTGCCTACCCCGGCGCCGCGATGGTACTTGACGCCCGGCGGCGCCGCGCCGTAGAAACCCGTACGGCCGAAGAAGACCCTGCGGTCTGCGATACGCACTAACGTTATGTCCCAGGCAGGAGAGTAGGCCGGTTCGCCTGAATCATAGCGGCCCGCTTCAATCCGTGATTCTTCCACGCACACCACGGTGTGCGCACTGGCTGGGGTAGCCGCTTCGACCCCTGGCATGCGAATGGCCAGGTTGCGCGCCCACGGCGCTTTGCTCTTCTCACGGTGGAAGAGGATGACCACCGGCCCCTCGGGCACCCCATCGGCGGCTTCGCGGACCTGGTAAGGTTCGGCGCAGATCTTGGCGGCAGCGGTAGCCGCACCGCCGGCTGGGCCAGCTTTCTTTGGCTGAGCAAAAGCCGGAAGCACCGCCAGCAGCCCAGCGCACAATAACAAAAAAAGCCTTTTCATGAATCCCTCGGATGCGTCTAGACCATTGTGCTCCGCTCGCTGCAAGGATGCAAAGTTACTTTCTCCGTTTATTATTCCTGGGAATCTCCGGAGATCGCAGTAATTCCGGAAACGATAATTCCGGAAACAACGACAACCCAACTCTCATTCGTGTTCATTCGCGTTAATTCGCGGCTAATCGCTTTTGGTTGTGGCAACACCATGCCATGCCCGTGGTGTATCATTTTCGCTTCACCAGGAGTCCATCCGATGAGCTTGCATTCCAGAGTCGTGATAACGTTATTGTTGACGGGCAGTGCCTTGATCGCCCACGCCAGCCCTCAACAGCCGGGCGCCGGACGCGCCGAGCAGACCACCGTTCCCCAGGCCCAACAGTCGCAGCAGCCGCGTGATCGGGCTCGCGCCGCACAGATGCCTCCGCCGGAAGCCATGGCCAAAGGCCTCGCAGCGCCCCAGGAAAAATCCTCTGTCACCCATCACTCTGCCCGCATCGCCGGACAATCGATCGGATACACCGCCACCGCCGCCACGTACGTCATCAAGAATGACGACGGCACGCCCAAGGCCAGCATGTTCTACGTCGCCTATACGAAAGACGGCGTGACCGATCCTGCCAAGCGTCCGATTTCGTTTGTCTACAATGGCGGCCCCGGTTCGGCCTCGCTGTTTACCCACATGGGGCTCGGTCCCCGGCGGCCGGTGCTTCTGCCCGATGGCTCCGGAATGCCCGCACCTTATACGACCGTCGATAACGAAGATTCGTTTCTTGACGCCACCGACCTGGTGTTTATCGATGCCATCTCCACCGGCTTCAGCCGTCCGGCGGCGGGCGAGAATCCGGCGCAGTTTCACGGCATCATCGCCGATGCCAACTGGTTCGCCGATTTTATCTATCAGTACATCACACGCAATGAGCGCTGGTCTTCGCCCAAGTTCCTGATTGGAGAGAGTTATGGCACTACGCGCTCCGCGGAACTTGCAGGGGTAATCCAGGAGCGCCACCAGATCTACATGAGCGGGGTAGTGCTGCTTTCAGCCGTGGCTTTCTCGAACTTCGGCGCCGATGACCGCTCGGAATTCTTCCTGCCCACCTATACCGCCACCGCCTGGTATCACAAGATGCTGGCGCCCGACCTGCAGAAGCTGACCATCGAAGAGGTGGCGCAGAAGGCGCGCGAGTTCGCCCACGGCGAGTACGCGGCCGCCCTGCAGAAGGGTGACAGCCTGACGCCCGCCGAACACCAGAAGATTGTTGAGCAGATCGCCCATTTCACCGCGCTCTCGCCCAAATACATCGAGCAGGCCAACCTGCGCATCAGCTCTTTCCGCTGGTTCAAGGAGCTGAAGCGCGACCAGCGGCGCACCATCGGAAGGCTCGATTCGCGTTTTCTGGGCATCGACGTGGATGCCGCCGGTGAGCGCAACGAATACGATTCGAGCGAAGCTTCCTATGAAGGCGCATACGTCGCCACCTTCCAGGATTACGTCCGGCGCGACCTGAAATGGGAAAGCGACATGTACTACACCGTCAGCGCCAATGTCCGCCCCTGGGACCAGACCGGCAACACCGAAGTGGCCGAGGTGCTGCGAGCGGCCATGACCCAGCAGACCCACTTAAAGTTGCTGGTGCTCTGCGGTTATTACGACGTGGCCACTCCTTTCAATGGCATCGAGCACACCGTGGCCCACATGCATCTTGATCCCTCTCTGAAGAAAAACGTGGGCTTCGCCTACTATGAAGCCGGACACATGATGTACATTGACGACCATGAGCGCCACAAGCTGCATAAAGACGTGGTCGAGTTTATCCAGGCCGCTTACCGGCATTAACCCGTGGCTGAAGCCACACACTTTTCCGTTCCATTACGGGCGGCTGAAGCCTAATGTCACTTACTTTGTGTATTTTTGCTTTGAGAACCTCTTCGGGGAAAATATTTTCCGCTGCCCCATACTTCTCGGGGGTAGGTGCGAGGCTTGGAGCGGTTGGGCAACTTGGATTGGCCGATGAATTCCAGGATGCGATCATAGGCTCGTTCCCGTTCTTCTCCTTGAGCCACGTACAGTTTGCCGATCATTAGGTTGACCAGATTGCAGGCGCGGGTGAAGCTCAGTCGCCGGGGATGCAAACCGACTCGCCGGGCGGCCAGCGCCATCAAGGCACGCACCAGTCCATAGGCCACCACGGCAATCAACAACTCCTTTTCCACTGCTTCGGTACTCTTTCCGCGCAAATGCTGTAAGCGCATAGTGCCCTTCAGCGTCCGCAGATCCAGTTCCATGTTCCAGCGTTGGGCGTACCAGGCAACCATCTTTTCCAAGGGCTCCGGCAGCGTGGTGAACAGGTATAGAGGTTCACGAAAGCCTGGACGAGTGACGGCGATCAGCCGGCCCTCGATCTGCGCATCCGGCGGTAGTTCGGGATACTTGGCACGCTCGTAGCTACTCGGTCGCCAGACGATTCTGCGTTCCCCCGTCGGGAGTAAGGCTGCCGCTCCTAACGAATGGGCTCGTTCCTTGGTTAGGCGAAACAAGGCTTGGTGTTGACTCTGCACCACCGTATAAGCAAAGCGGAACACTCCAAAATTGCCGTCGCCCACTACCACACTTCCGGCGGGTGCCCGGACCAGCACCTCCTGGGCCAGTTGCTGTTCGCTGACTGCCTCGGCTCCATACATGGCACCCCAAGCGGGCCGCAACGCTGCCCCAGTTTGCAGGTCATGCAAAGCCACCCACTTCATGATGCCCCAGTGTCCTTCGCCGTGTTGGTTGCTACCCGGCGGAAAGTCCTCCAATAATTCCGGCGCGTGCTCCAATTGCAGACTGCTTCCGTCCAATAGCAGCAGCGGAATTTTCAATTCCGGGTCCGGCTCGATTCGCTTACCCAGTTCCTCCAGCAGTTGATCGCACACTTTCTCCATCTTCTCCAGCGAGGTTCGGCCACAAGCCCGAGCATACGCTCCGGTGTTCAGCGATATCTTTCCCGCACGCACCCGCTTGCAGTCCGGCAGCCAACCGTCCCATTCCCCGGCTGTCATTCGCTCCACCACCGCCTGCTGGCTCCCTCGGTCGTTCAGCCGTTGCAGCAGCATCAGCCCCACCACCACCCGCAACGTATAAATCTGGCTCCGCCGCCCTTGGCCTTCCAGTTTCCGCCACTGCTCCTCGGGCAGGACCTCCGCTAACAACTGCAATAAAGATCGTTCGTCTGCCATTTTCGATATGTCAGGAGAAACTCCAGAGCCCCTCCAGAATGAACCCAAATCTCAGTTTTGTGACCTCTTTTCTGGGTTACCCCTGTTGTAAAGTAAGTGACATTAGGCTGAAGCCGCCCTCTTATACGGACAGCAAGCATTTTTCCGCGAGCTCTTCCAGCCGTGCTGCTCTGAAAGCGCAAAACGCCGGGCTCTTAACCCCTGCAGGGCGCTCTAGTGCCCAGCAGACTAATGCATTGAACGTTATGTTCTCCATTGCGGCAATTACTCTTCCTCGCTATGCGCTTGTGCTTGGCTTGCTCCTCGCGCACGTATGTTCCGCGCAGTCCTATATCTTCGAGAGCCCCAACACCCGCGAACACATGTCCGATGAATCGGCAGTGCAGTCTCTCGATTCCTACGAACAGCGGAACTTTCTCGCCGTGGCCCGCTACCTGGCGGGCAGGCTATGCGCCCATCCGACGGTAGAAGGCGGATTGGGAATCTTCTCCGGCAGCACCGAAAACACAGCCATGGTGCGCGGCTGCCCCGCCAGCCAGGGTCGCTATCTGGGCGAACTGCTGGCCCGCTATGCCCACCAGGAGTGGCTATTGATTTTCTCCGCCAACCCCAATGAGCGCGGACGGCTGGTGATCGTCAGCTTTCCGGGCGATCAGTTCACGGGCATTCCGGCGGAAATGCGCAGCTTCGGCCTGACCGCCGGGACAGTTCTAATGGAAGGCAAGTTGATCAAAATCTATTTATGGGAGGCAGACCACGCGCAGGATGAAGCCATCCGCTCCCTGGCCGCCACCCACCAAGCCATCATCGAGGAGATTACGGGAAAAGCAACCCTCATCGGAAGCAATGCGCGTGCGCAAGCGCAGAGCATCTTTGACCAAGATATCGCAACCTACGAACGGCGCCACCGCTGGAAACTCTCAGTCTTGCTGTGGATCCGGAGGCTGCGTGATCTGGGGGTGGAAAAGAGCAGATCGATGTAGCTCGCACCAAACCCTTCACCGCAGAGAACGCAAAATAGACGCAGAGAAGACCAAAAGAGAAACGAGGTCATCCCGAAGCCCGTCAGGAGCGCGCGTTCTCTTCAGCGCGCGAGTAGGGCTGAGGGACCTTGTGGTTCACTGCTCAACATGGCACTCTACCTCCTGATCCCGCTTTGATTACGACCCTCACTGCCCATAAGTCCGCTTCAAATAATCCGCCAGCTCCGCTTCCAGGTTCGCATAGCCGCCATGAATGGTGCTGCGCAGGGCGCTCTCGATGGATTCGCCGTCTCCCAGCCGTTGTAGAATGCGGGCCAGGTCGCTCATCCCGTATCGCACCCGGATGAACTCCACCGCGGCCAGCGATTCGGCGTAGACAACCGCGGCTTCTGGCCCGGTGAGGGTGAAAAAGGAGCTTTCCAGTTGATTGAGCGGCACTTGGTTGCCGCTGCCATAGAGCGAAGCCAAGCGGGGCCCTATCCTTGCGGAAGATAGCGGCTCTTCGATCTGCGCCAGGCCTTCATTCAGCCATTGCGGCACGTGTCCGCGGGTCATCTGGGCAACGAAGGAGTGCGTCAGTTCATGCCGCAGCACCCGTTGCAAGGCCGGGGTCATCTCCGTCATGCCCGAGACCGGAATGCGTAGGGTGCCATCGTTGACCGCGGCCGTCCATGCGGGCGCCTGGGTCACGTCGAAAAACGCCTCCTCGGTGTACAGCGCCACCGCGATGCTTCTCTGGGGCGCTACGCCCAGGTCGCCGAACAAGGTGTTGTACTGCTGCTCCAGCACGGCGAGAATTTCCCGGCGCAGCCCTTCCTGCGCGCCGTCGTTCGAGCCTTCGAAGCGCAGGGCAAAGTGGCTGCTTTCTTGGACGTGAAAACCCTGCTCGGCTTTCGCTTCGCGCTCCACCCGCGCCAGAAGCTGTGCGATTCGCTCATCCGGACGCAACGCCAGAGACTTCTTCCAGGCCGCAATCGCTTCGCTGCTGTGGTCATTTTTGTACCAGGCATAGGCCAGCACGTTGAGCGCATCCGGCGAGCGCGCATCCAGGCGGATGGCGCGCTGCGCATAGCTCAGGGCTTCTGCAGGCCTTCCCAATTGCAGTAGCACGGACGCATAGCTCTCCAGCAGCACGAGCTCATCCGGGGTGGACCGCAGCGCCGCCAGCAGGTAATTTGCGGCCGCCGGCAGGCGATGATGGGCCAGCTCAAAACTTCCCGCGGCATAATTCGCCATGGCCGACGCTTGCGGCGTCCCGTTTTTTTCAATGGCCTGCAGGGCGGCCGCATCGATGCGCCCGTCTCGGATGATGCGCGCCGTAATATCGCCATTGGCTTCGTAGCGGTCATTGCCCTGCACCGGCGGCAGGTCTTCGGCGGCCACGGCCGGGCCAGGAACATTCGCCGGCGGCCGGGCGTCTATCTTCCCTGCCTCTATTTTCTCAACCAGGGATTTGGGAATGGCAAAAGTGTTTTCACCAACCGTATACTCAATCCGTCCATTGCTTTCGCGCGCGGAATCGGCGACGATGCGACCACCGTTCTTGAGCCGGATGACATCGGCCGGAGCGGGCAGGCTCAGCCACACCAGGCTTAGCCACACTAAGCTCAGCCGAACTAAGCTCAGCCCAACCAGGCAAAGGAATGTGATGCTGTTTCTCAACTGTAGAAATTGTAGCAAGTATCGGTTTCCCAGACTGCGGCGCGTCTGGGTGATGAGTTTCCCATGGTTGCTTGGCGTTTGTCTCGTCACCCCAGTCCATGCCCAGACGGCAGCCGCGGACCCGGTGGCCGTTTACCGTCAGTTGCTCAACCCGGCGATTACTGCCGCCAACGTCTTCCAGATTCGCCAAGTGGCCTTCGACCGCGAAGACCTGCATGTGGTGTTGATCGACGGCACGATCGGGCTGCTGCAGGCCGTCGATGGCCACGTTACCGGCGCATTCTTCGAAGGGGAAGGCGAGATCACCCTCTGGCCGCCTGACCGCGCGGAGAAGACTTCGCTCGAGTTGTTTACCGGCGCCGGCGTGCTCGACCAGAAATTCCATAGCGCCTATCTGCGCTTCCTGGATGACAAGCTGGTGGAGGAGCTGCGCAGCGGAATGCGCCCGGCCGAAGACACCCAAGATTTCATCCAGCGCTGGAAGGAGCCGGTCCAGTCCTTGGCCCGCTCGGATAGCTTCCAGTTGCTGCAGGCGCTGACCGATTCCGGTGAGGCATCGTCCAGGATTCTCCATGTCCGTCTTGGGGGCACGTCCCTCGGGGTCTTCGATGTGTTCTTCAACACCAGCGCCACGGAGCAGATCAGCCTCGCCCAGGCTACGGTTGTGAAAGGCGCCCCTTACTATGACATCTGGGCATCGTTTCCGATGCGCTCCGTGCGCCAGGCAGGCAAGAACCCGGTGGCCCGCGGAGGACCGCTGCGCGCGTCCGATATCCGCATTCGCACCACGATCAATCCGCCCGCTGAGCTCCAATCCGAAGCTGAATTGACGCTCTCCGTGCGCCGCTCTGGACAGCGCACGTTGATCCTGGAGCTCTCCCGCAATCTCAAGGTCACGGAAGTCAAGGCCGGCGGCCAGTCCGTGCCGTTCATTCAGAATGAAGCGGTCGATGGCAGCGAACTGGCCCGCCGGGGTAACGATCTGGTGGCGGTAGTGTTGCCCGCGCCCATGGAAAAGGACGTTCCCTTCCATCTTTCACTCAAATACTCCGGCGCGGTGATGTTCGATACCGGCGGGGACCTGCTCTATGTCGGCGCCCGTGGCACCTGGTATCCGAACCCCGGACCGTTCTTTACCAACTTCGATCTCACCTTCGAATACCCGCCAGAGTGGACCTTGGTGGCCACCGGCAGGCGTGTCTCCTCCGCCCTCGCGGAGGGCGTCCAGACCACCCACTTCCTTACCGACAAACCCATCGTCCATGCCGGCTTCAACCTCGGTAAATTCACCGCCGCCACCGCCACCGTGGATGGAATCGTGATCGATACCTATGCTGCCGGAAACGTGGAAGCCGATCTGGCCCGGCTCGAGCAGCGCGCCGGCTTGCATCCTGAGCCGGCCCGCCACGTGCAAAAAATCTCAGAACAGGCCGTCAGCGCCGTAAAGTTTCTCTCCGGCGAGCTGGGCGCATTTCCCTATTCCCATCTTGAAATCACCCAACTGCCCGCCCTGCTGAGCCAGGCATGGCCCGGGCTGATCTATCTTTCCAGCACCGCGTATCTCACCGTCGAGGAGCGCCGGGCCCTGAAGATTGGCGACCCGTTTTCCGAACTGCTGCTCGATGAACTCATGCTGGCCCACGAGACCGCCCACCAATGGTGGGGTGACGCCGTCGATTGGGAATCCTACCGGGATGAATGGATTGTCGAGGCCCTGGCCAATTACAGCGCGCTGCTGATGCTGGAGCGCGCAAGCCCGCAAAAGATGACCATTGCCCTCGACCACTACCGCAAGCAACTGCTGCAAACTACGCCCAATGGCGCAATGAACGAAGCCGGGCCGGTAACCCTGGGGAACCGCCTCACCTCATCAAAATTTCCCGGCGCTTATGAGCCGGTGCTCTATGGCCGCGGTACCTGGCTGGTCCACATGCTCCGGACCATGTTGCGCCAGGCGAACGGCGGTAACGATGCCTTGTTCTTCAAAGCCTTGAGCGGACTGCTGGCCCGCTCGCCCAACGGCAAGATTTCCACCCGCGATCTCCAACGGGCCTTCGAACAGGTCATGCCACCGGCGCTGGCCTTTGAGGGCCACAAGTCTCTGGACTGGTTCTTCGACGGCTGGGTCAATGGCGACTCGGTCCCGGAGTTCTCGCTGGAGGACTTGAAAATGACCCCAGCCGGCCCCCGTGTAAAGGTCCGTGGCGCGGTCCGGCAACGCTTCGCCGACAAAGACCTGGTGACCGCCGTGCCGCTCTATGGGCAGGATAAAGACGGGCGGTTGAAGTTTCTCTCCCTGGTCTTCGTCGACGAACCGCTGACCAGCTTCGAGATCGACGCTCCCGTGGGTGTCAAGACCATCGTGCTGGATCCTGATCATACGCTGCTGCGGCGGTAGGGACTTTTG
This sequence comes from Saccharimonadales bacterium (SeqCode), assembly GCA_035568495.1. Taxonomy (GTDB): domain Bacteria; phylum Acidobacteriota; class Terriglobia; order Terriglobales; family Acidobacteriaceae; genus Angelobacter. The sequence goes on from DATMNZ010000073.1 coordinate 9,824, forward strand.
GCGCAGCAAGCCAAACATTTGAAATACAGCGTTACGAGTTGCAACGAAAACCTTTGAAACACAGAGGAACAGAGGCAACAGAGTTTTTGGGGGTTGTGAGGCGGATTCGATGCCTCGGTCGAAACGCCATCAGTTCAGTTCGCACTCTTTTGCTCTCTACGTATCAACAGTGGTGGTGATGACACTCCTTGCGGTTTCGCGGAAAGTTAGGGCCGCCTCACAAACCCCAAAATCCTCTGCTTCCTCTGTTCCTCTGTGTTTCAAAGGTTTTCGTTGCAACTCGTTGCGCTGTGCCTTCAACGGTTGCGCTCAATTAGCTTAGAATGGCATGGAAATTTCCTGGAGGATTATGCGCCCGCTCTTGACTCTTCTGCTCTGCACTGTTGTTGCCGCTTACGGTCAATCGGCCCCGGCTGGCCCGGTCACCCACACGCTCCATGCCACGCCCACCACCGTGGCCTGGGGATACTACGACGCTGCCGCGCCGCCGGTGCTGCGCATTCATTCCGGTGATACCGTGATTTTTGAGACGCTCCTCACCAACACCCCCGACCGCCTGGAAAAGGCCGGTGTTCCGCCCGACCAGGTGCAGCAGAGCCTGCGCGATATCGTGAAGGCCGTCACCAACCGCGGTCCCGGCGGACACATACTGAACGGCCCTGTTTATATCGAAGGCGCGGAACCCGGCGATACCTTAGAGATTCGCCTTCTGAAGATCGACTTGGCCATCCCCTATGCTTACAACGCTTTCGGCGTAGGCCGTGGATTTCTCCCGGAAGATTTTCCTTACTCCAAGATGAAAATCATTCCTCTCGACCATCAGCGCATGGTGGCCCAGTTTGCTCCGGGCATCGAAATTCCGTTGCATCCGTTTTTTGGCAGCATGGGCATCGCCCCGCCGGAGGCCGCGGGCCGCGTCAGCAGCGCCCCTCCCGGAATTCACGCCGGCAACATGGACAACAAAGAACTCGTGGAAGGCGCGACCCTGTTCCTGCCGGTACACGCCCGTGGGGCGCTATTTGAGATCGGTGACGGCCATGCGGGCCAGGGCAACGGCGAAGTGGATATCACCGCGCTCGAAACTTCCCTGACCGGGCGCCTGCAATTCATCGTCCGCAAAGACCTCAAGACCAGCTATCCCCGCGCTGAAACGCCCACGCACTTCATTAGCATGGGCTTCCACGAGGAGCTTTACGAGGCCACCAAAATGGCGGTGCGTGAGATGATCGACTTCCTGGTGCGGGAAAAACACCTTAGCCGCGATGACGCTTACATGCTTACCAGCGTGGCCGGCGACGTGGATATCACCGAACTGGTCGATGGAAATAAGGGCGTCCACGTGATGCTGCCCAAAGCAATCTTTAAGAAGCAGTGATGAATAGCCAAGGGAAGAAAGATTTTAAATTTTAAATTTTAAATTTTTAAATTTTAAATTTAAAATCTTGTCCATGAAGCTTCTTCTTCGCTGGCTCATCAGCGCCATCTCGTTGCTGGTAGTGGCGCACGTTGTTCAGGGCTTTCATTTGCGGGGATTCATCGCGGCCCTGCTGGCGGCCGTTGTGGTGGGCTTCGTGAACGCCACCCTGGGCGTGGTGCTCAAGTTTCTTACTTTCCCGTTGACGGTCTTCACCCTGGGCCTTTTTCTGATCGTGGTCAATGCTGTCGTCTTGAAGATGGCCGCAGCCGTGACTCCGGGCTTCGAGATCAGTTCATGGTGGGCGGCGTTGATAGGCGCGCTGCTGTTGAGCATGGTTTCCATGTTCCTCAACTGGCTCATAGGCGATAAGCGGGAGCGCCGGCCCCGATAGCCAAAGCCTGACGCACCCTCTCTACCCACTGGCCGATGCATTCGCGCGATGCGTGCTCCCAGGTTGTTATCGGCGTTCATCAGCGGAAATCAGCGGCCAAATCTCGGTTGCGCCCATGTCGCTCGGTATTGGGCGCCGTCAGCCTGAGCAACTGCATTTCCCGATTTCGGTCATGAAGTCGGCTATAATTGAGCGAAACACCCCATTCCTTAAAGGTCTCTTAATCTGGGAGGGCTTGAAAAACCAATGAAGCTGAAGTTTTACGTTCCTGTGTTCATCTCGTTCGTGCTTGCGCTCGGTTCTCTGGCGGCCTGGCCGCAAAACGTCGGTCAGGAAGTAGCCGGCACTATCACCCAAGAAGGCCAGCCCCTCGCCAACGCTCAGCTTGTATTTACCAGCAGCGACACCGGCAAGGTTTACAAGGCCAATACCGGGAAGGACGGCAAATTCTCCATGGTCGGACTGTCCCTTGGCGGCTTTAGCTTGACGATTACGAGCGAGAGCGGCGAGACGCTGTATCAGGCACCGCAGATTGCCCTCGTGGGGCAGCCCGTGGCGCAGCTTGTCCTCGACATCACCAAAGAGGGTGCGAAGCAGATTCGATCAGTCTCTGACAACGCCAAAGCCGTGAAGATGACGAAAGAGCAGATCAAGGCCGAGCAGGCCAAGGTCGCAGCCATGAACGCCATGATCACTCAGGCGCAGACGGCCATGCAGACGCAAAACTGGGCGGAAGCAGAAAAGGACCTCAAGCAGGTCCTCACCGAGAACCCCACCACCACCCGTTGGGAGCTGTACAAGGCGCTGGGAGATACGCAGGGACGCTCGAATAAGTTGGAAGACGCCATCCAGACTTACCAAAAGGGAATTGAGGTCGCCCAGGCAGTGGCGACCGGGGCAGCCCCCAAAGACTTGCGAAATCCGGACGCCAACCCGGCGCACGCCAAGGTTGGCATCAGCCAGATGCAGTTCTCCACGGGCAACGCTTACGTAAAGCTGGGCAAGGCCGGCGATGCCGTCGCGCTATTCCAGAAGGCGGCGGAAACCGATCCCAACCCCGCTCTTGCGTACTTCAACCTGTGCGCCGTTTATTACAACACCGGCAAGTTTGAAGACGCGGCCGCAGCCTGCGACAAATCCATTACCGCCAACCCGGCGAAGGCCGATCCGTGGTTTTTCAAAGGCTCTGCCCTCAAGAACGCCGGTAAGCCGGGATCGGCGGAAGCGCTCAACAAATACCTGGAGATGGACGCCAACGGCGCTTACTCCGCCGCGGCCAAGAGCCTGCTGCAGAAGAAATAAGAACGATCAAGAACCGAATCCAGAAAATTTAAAAGGCGGCTTCCCGAAGCCGCCTTTCTTGATCTTCACTCTTATCAGAGTTCATCAGCGGAAATCAGCGGCCAAGTCTTGGTTGCGGCCACGTCGCTCCGGTATCTAGGTTCATTTCTTCTTCCTAGTTCCAAACGTGGTTTCGATCTTGACGCCCAGCGCTTCGAGCATGGCCCTTACGTCGACCGCGTGTCCGCCATCCGGCGCCAGTTCGAGATACTTGTTCAGGGCATCCGTGGTTCCGGGGGGCACGACGTATTTGTTGTTGGCATCGAGTTTGCCGTCGCCATATAAGGCCGATCCCTTGATGAAATAGGCATCCGCCTTATTGGGATCGGCGGCAATGGCCTTGTCGCAGGCCTTGGCTGCGGCCTGCATCGCGCCGATGTTGTACTGTGTGGCGCAGATATTGAAATAGGCCACGGCTGGGTTCGGGTCCATCTCGGCCGCCTTCGTGAACGATTGCACCGCCATGTCGGTATTTTTCATCTTGAGATACGCATTGCCTTGGTAAGCCCACATCTGCCCCAAGCCAATCTTGGCCTTGGCTGCGTCTGCCTTAGGATCAGCGATAGTGGCCTGGGCGGCTGCGACGCCTCTTTCATACGTATCCACGGCTTCCTGGTACTGCGCCAGCCCGAAATAGGCATTCCCCAGGGCCTGGTGGTAATCCCAGTGCGCCGGTTCTTTTTCGACCATCTGCTTCAGCGGCGGAATTGCTTCCTGCCAGTTCTTGGCGGTCAGCGCGTTTTGGGCCTGCGTGATCAGGATATTCATGTCGCTGGCCTTGGCGTTCTGCGCCTTGATGGCCTCCATCTGCTCAGCGGTCATCGTTGGCTGCCCGCCGCCCTTACTGTCTTTCGTGATATCGACATTCAGCACCACGTTGGCGCCGTTCTCAATGGTGACCTGTGTCTTATTGAGCCTGTACAAGAGATCGCCGTTGGCGCTGAGGACCTCAAACTTGTACTCGCCCACGACGAAGCCCAGACCGAAGTAGACGCCGTTCTTGTCGGTCTTCATCTTAATGACCTTGCCGTTGGCTGCGCTCGTCCAGGCGACGGTCACGTCGGGAAGGGGCTTGCCGTTATCGGTGATCTTGCCTTCAACCTTTGCCAGCGTCGCCTGCGGCCAGGCCGGCAGCGTACCCAGCGCCAGCAGCAGGGCGGCGAAAACGACCAGAATTGAATTTTTCTTCATTTGCTTTCCAGCCTCCTTGGTGCCTAAATCTAAAAAAAATCGCTTCAGGAACGATGGACCGCCAGCGCATACGGAATCGGGTCTTCCGTCCCCGCGGCCTCGAAAGCGCGCAACCGTAGCGCGCAGCTCTCACACGTCCCACATGCTTTATCTTCGCGGCTATAGCACGACCAAGTCAAATCCAACGGGGCACCCAACTCCACGCCCAGGCGGACGATTTCCGCCTTGCGCATGGCGATCAGCGGGGTAACGATGGTAATCGCGCCCTCGCGTGTTCCGGTCCGTATCACTTCGTTAAAGGCATGGTAATAAGCTGGACGGCAGTCAGGATATCCGGAGCTATCCTGCTCGACGGCGCCGATGTAAATCCTGGTGGCGCCCAGCACTTCCGCCCAACTCACCGCCGCGGAAAGAAAGTGAGCATTGCGAAAAGGCACGTAGGTGACCGGCACACCATCGGCGCCGATTTCGTTCTTGACCTGTGGCACCGCAATTGTCTTGTCCGTCAACGCCGAGCCGCCCACCGCTTTAAGGGCCTCGTTCCTCAGCGCCAGCCTGTCCTGAATGCCCAGCCGTCCGCAAATCTTCTCAAAGGCCTGGCGCTCGCGCTCTTCCGTGCGCTGTCCATAACTGACATGCAGGGCCGCGGCCCGGGTGTCACGCACCGCCAGTGCCGCGCACACGCAGGAATCCATGCCTCCACTTAACAGCACTACCGACCGTGGCTTCTCCTGGGCCAATGCAATTTCCCTCAGTACTACTGTCTATATCAGATGACGCATCCACCTCTTCCGGTGCCTGCCAAAGCCAAAATAAAGCCCACAACTAATCGCGGCAGCCTGTGTTATTGGCCGTTTAAACCCCCTTCGTTGCCGGCTCCCACACGAACTTATGCATCTGCAATCCCAAGCGCGCGTCTAATTTGTCTTCCAGAATCCACTCAGCCAGCAGGCGCGGATCGAGAGCGCAGTTTGATGCATCGCGCGCCGTGCTCGGATGCTGGCTGAACGCCGGAGAAAAGATGACTGCCCCCACTTTCTTTTCCAGCCCGTGGGCGCGTGTAAACTCCCGCGCGAACTCGTAATCTTTCCGGTCAGCCACAACGAACTTGATTTCATCATGCGCGGTCAGCGTCGCCAGATTGCTTTCCCGGAAAGTGCCGCCTTCCCCGGATGCCGGGCACTTTACATCCACGATCTTGTGTACCGCCGCAGGAACGCGCTCCAGAGAACGCTCTCCGCTGGTCTCGAGCAGCAGCGTATGGCCGCGGGCCAGCAGCCGTTCCATCAAGGGAACCAGTTCCCGCTCCTGCAACATGGGCTCGCCGCCCGTAATTTCCACCAGCCCGCCGGGCGCCAGGCGCACGGTTTCGTTTTCCACTTCTTCCGGCGTCATCTTCCGGCCGCCGGTAAAAGTGTACTCGCTGTCGCACCACGCGCAGCGCAGATTGCAGCCGGTCAACCGGACAAAGGTGCAGGGCAAGCCCGCAAAAGAGGATTCCCCTTGGATCGACCGGTAGATTTCAGTGATTTGCATCGATTCGCTGACGCCTACTCGGAATACCGCGCCGTGGTCACGTCTGTTTCCCAGATCGTGACGTCTTTCACCGCCACGCGTCCGCTGGTGACCGACTTGAGCCGCCCATTGGCCTGATCGTAGAAGTATTTCGCGAGGTTCTCGGCCGAGGGATTCATCTCGATGAATGGCTCAATGTCGTTGAGCATCTGGTGGTCGAGGCGGTCGATCACGTGCTTCATGACCTCTTTAAGGTCTTTGAAGTCCAACAGGAGCCCGGCCCGGTCAAGTTCGGCGCCGCGCAACGTTACCCGGACTTTGTAATTGTGCCCGTGCGGGTTCTCACACTTCCCCTTGTAATTGCGCAGGTAGTGGCCCGCGGCAAACGAATCTTCGACTGTGACTTCGTACATCAAATCCCCTGAAAGGCGCGCACTCTGCGGCTCCGGCGCGCGTCCTTCACCTCTGTCCATTGTAATCCGTGTCTTGGGCTGGCAGCCAGAGGAGAGGGTTTATTGAATCCGCTCATGCGTAAAGCGGTCACGCCCCGCCCAGAACGGACACTGAGAACAGGATTGCCCTTCAGGGTAATCGATCCCTTCTTCATGCGGACATCCGATAATTCGATCGGCCATCGACACACTCTTGACATTGTGACCTTGAATCAAGGCGGTCATCTCCTCGGCGATTCGCTCGTCGTTGCGGATGTCCACTCCATCGGTGGACCGGTCCTCCATAAAGTCCGGCCCTCCCTCTTCCTTGAGGAAGATGCTCACCACCATTTTCGTGGCCAGCAGGTTGGTCGGACCGTAGAACGCAACCGTAGCTATGGGATAACCGCGAAGCCCATGTTTCGCCCGTTTCTTGAGTGTGGCTTCCCGCCCTCTTAAGCTCTTTGGAAATCGCGCCATAAAATCCTCGCACTGGCCAGCAAAGGCTGAATTCTTCTCCTAATAAAATACCATGGGTTTATTCGTGGCCACGACGATGCCGGAGCAACCACCACCCAAACCCGTCCGCGTGAATTCGCGGCTAAGTGCCGTTGGCGCCTCCGTGCCTTCGTGGTGAATCCCCGGTTTGCCTTTCGAAAAACTCTTCCACATCCGCGATGTCCTTCGTCCGGCGGTAAGGCGGCAGGCTGTCCACAAACGTCTTTCCATAGCGTTGCTTGAGGATGCGGTTGTCGAGCAGCACCAGTACGCCCCGGTCTTTCATCGAGCGGATCAGCCTTCCAAAACCCTGCTTCAGGGCGATCACCGCCGAAGGCACCTGGTAGTCGTAGAAAGCATTGCCGCCGGCATCGTTGATGGCGGCCACGCGTGCGGCCACGATAGGATCGTTGGGCACCGCGAAGGGCAGCTTGTCGATAATCACGCAACTCAGTTGTTCGCCCTGCACGTCCACCCCTTGCCAGAAGGAAGAAGTAGCGAACAGCACTGCGTGCGGTGTCCGCCGGAATTCTTCCAGCAGCGCATTCCTGGGGGCCGACCCTTGTTTCAACATGGGGAACTCCAGGTCGCCCAGCAGCCGGTCATGCACCTGGTGCATCTGCGAGTAGCTGGTGAAGAGGCAGAAGGCGCGTCCTTGTGTGATCTTGAGCACCCGCCGGATTTTTGCGGCGGCCTGTTCGACGAACTCCGGCGAGCGCGGCTCCGGCATATCGGGCGGCACGTAGAGAATCGCCTGGTTGGGATAATCGAAATGCGAGGGCACCACCAGCTCCCGCGTATGATCAACCCCCACCCGCTGGCGGATGTACTCAAACCCGCTTCCTTGGGGCGAGGCGGCCACCGCCAGCGTCGCTGAAGCCAGCACCGCGGTTTCAGTCTTCTCGAATAACGATTGCTTGAGGATCTGCGAGACATCGATGGGCGTTGCCTGCAGGAAGATGGGGGAATGTCCGCCACGGCCCCGGCGGCCTTCGCCGCGCCAGTCGATCCAGAAGACCGTGTTCTTGTCGCGCGATTCCAGGATGAACGCCAGTTGCGCGCGCAGTTCCTGCGCACGGCGCGAAAATGTGAAGACGTCTTCCGGCTTGCCTTTCATCAATTCCAGCTCGGAATACACCCGGCCCAGAGCGCCTATGATCGATTCGTATCCGTCGCCGTTCTCTTCCAGAAACCCGTCACGGTCGGCGAAGGCAAACCGGCCTTCTCCGCTGGGCAGCAGGCTGAAGAAAAAGCGCGACCGCTCGCGCAGGCTGGCCAGCGCCTGGTGCAGCGCCGCAGTCATGGCCTGTTTTTGGCCTAGCACCACTTCCACATCCCGCGCCAGCTCTTCAAAGCGGAGGTTGCTGACGCTCACGCCGAAGTAGCTGCTGGCCACGTCTTCCAGCTCATGGGCCTCATCGAATACCACCGCCGAATACTCAGGAAGCACGCCGGCGTCGGGCGCTTCCGCCGCCTGCCGTAGCGAGAGATCGGCAAAGAACAGGTGATGGTTGACGATGATGAGGTCGCTTTCCTGGGCCCGGCGGCGCATCTCCGTGATAAAGCAGCGCTCCCACTGAGGACACTTGCCGCCGATACACTTGTCGGTGCGCGCATCCAGCCTCTGCCACAGCGGACTGTTTTCCGGCAGCTCCTTGAGTTCCGAACGGTCGCCGGTTTCCGTGGTCGGCTCCCATGCGGCGATCTGCCGGTACTGCTCGATCTCATCGAGGCCGGTCAGCACCGGCTGGCTGGTAAGGTCGTAAAGCTTCTGCCGGCACAGATAGTTGGTGCGGCCCTTCATGTAGCAGACACGCAGCTTGCCCAGATGGTTTTCAAGAAACGGGATGTCTTTAAAGAAAAGCTGCTCTTGCAGGTTCTTGGTGCCCGTGGAAATAATCACCCGCTTGCCGCTGCGGATCACCGGCAGCAGATACGCCAGGGTCTTGCCTGTGCCCGTCCCCGCCTCCACGATCAGGTGGCGGCGTTCGGTCAAGGCCTGCTCCACGGCCTCAGCCATCTGTAGTTGTCCTCGCCGGAATTCATAATTCGGATGCGCCTGGCTCAGCATGCCCTTGGGCCCAAAAAACTGAAAGAGCGAGGGATACGAACGCTGCTCTGGCTGGGTCGCCGGCTCGGGATTGGGAGTCGTGGCCACGGGAAGGTCTTTTAATCATAGCCGTGGCCAGAGAGGTTGGCTATACACGCATTTCACCCATCACACTCATCCACTTCCATCCATCTCACTTCATTTGCACCGCAATCACTCTCTTCCGGGTGTCATTCCGATAGGCCACGGACGCGCGTTTTTTGCGCGGGCGTGGACTTAGGAACCAGCCGCGCCGCGCTCCCAGGACCACGAAACGGCGCGCGAGTGCCCGTCCCGCCACTCCCGCAGCCCCGCGCAACACAAACCTGCGACTAAAGTCGATTTTTCATTCCAAAATCACGCAGATGATCCCTGCAAAACGCCTTTATAAAAAACGGCAGTTCTTGTCGCTTCCCTGAAGCAAAATAAAAAAATAAACCACGTGAAAGCATTGACCCTTGCGAGCGCGGTGACACATACTCACGTTGCTTCAGAACTTCCGATCAGTCCTAACTGTACCTGGAATACACCTGCCCAGCGGCGCACGCCCAGAGCGTCTGGGATCCACAGGTCGTCCAGCTTCCGGTCACAGCAGTAAGCCAAGCAAGCCAATTGAATAACTAGGAGAAGGCCCGATGAGAACCTTGAGGTTTAGAATTGCTCTGTCAGCAGTGTGTCTGCTGCTGTCTTCACTTGTAGCTCAGGCCCAGTTGGTCGACAACACACTGGCGCCCAACGTCGCGAAAGCGGGAATCAACAAATCTCTGGCGGCGGAAGTTGGCGCCGGCCGGGGCGATGTGATGACCCCGGACTCTTCGCTCTTCATCATCAACCGCGATCCCTTCCGGTCGATTCGCCGCGGAAGGCAGATTTTCCAGCGCAAGTTCACGCGCGCCCAGGGCCAGGGTCCCAGCAACGGCGACGGCGCAGGCAATATCAACGTTACCCTCGGCATTGGCGCCGGCCTGTCGGATAGTTGTGCCGGATGCCACGGGCGTCCGCGCGGTTCAGCCGGCGCGGGCGGCGATGTGGCCACCCGGCCCGATAGCCGCGATGCTCCCCACCTGTTTGGTCTGGGCCTGAAGGAAATGCTGGGCGACGAGATGACATCTGATCTGCGCAACATCCGCGCTCAGGCCATCGTTGAAGCCGCGAAAAGAAAGCAGCCAGTCACCATGCGTCTGCGCACGAAAGGTGTTTCCTTCGGCTCGATTACCGCGAATCCCGACGGGAGCGTCGACACCTCGAAAGTCAATGGCGTGAATCCTGACCTGCGCATCCGTCCGTTCTTTGCCGAGGGCAGCACCATCTCGATCCGTGAATTCCTGGCCGGCGCCTTCAAAAATGAAATGGGCCTGCAAGCCGCGGACCCGGACTTGGCCAAAGCCACCGCCGGTGGACGCGTTGTAACGCCCTCGGGCATGGTCCTCGACGGATCGCTCGACAAGATTGAACCACCTGCATCGCCTGAACCGGGGGCCGATCCGGATGGTGACGGCGTAACCAACGAGTTGCCTACCAGCATCATCGACCACGAAGAGTTCTACCTGCTGCATTACTTCAAGCCTGCGCTCTACCGGCAAACGCGGCAGACCTTTGAAGGACGCAGGAACTTCGGCCGCGCCGGCTGCGCATCCTGCCATGTAGCCGATCTGACGATCGAACGCGACCGGCGGGTGGCCGATCTGGATACCGTCTTTGACCCTGTCCGCGGCAATCTCAACAGCCTGTTTGCCACGGCTACCGCCTTCATCAACGAAACCCACGACAACAGCGGCTTCCCCAGCATCAAGAAACCGGCCGGCGGACCATTCCTAGTGAGCAATATCTTCAGCGACTTCAAGCGTCATGATGTAGGCGCCGGATTCTACGAGCGCAATTACGACGGCACGCTGACTACCCAGTTCCTTACCCGTCCGCTGTGGGGGGTAGGTTCGACCAGCCCGTACGGCCATGACGGACGCAGCATCAACCTGCACGAGGTCATCCTGCGTCACGGCGGCGAAGCCCAGCGCTCCCGCGATGCCTACGCCCGCATGGAAGCCGAAGATCAGGAAAGCCTGCAGGCGTTTCTCAATTCACTCGTCATATTTCCGCCGGATGACACGGCTTCCAACCTCGATCCCGGAAACCGAGCTGCACCGCACTTCCCACAGTTCGGGCACGGCAGCATCAAGCTCACGGTCCTGTTCAATAATCCTGGAGACCCTGAGTAAGAAATCGACGGTTTGATCCAGGGCCCGCCTTCCGGCGGGCCCTGGAGTTTTTCTGGACGGCCTATCCAATTCCCATTCGCGTTGATTCGCGTCCATTCGCGGCTAAAGCTCTTGTGCTGTCACTCTGACGTCATTCTGCTTCATATTTTCCAGGTGGAGCAAATTCCCGCCGCGAAACAGGACGGCGAAGCAAAAAACAGAAAACGCCACCCTGGTTCCACCGCAGAACCAATCCCGAAACGCCAAATGCCGGGCACTGTGACCCTCGAACCGTTAATATGGAAGTAGCTGTTGATGGACCAAGGAAGTTGGCCTACTGTGCCTCAAGCTCCGGAAAAAACAAAGACGCCCGTTCTCGTCATCGTCGGACGCCCCAATGTGGGCAAGTCCACGATCTTCAATCGGCTGATCGGCTCGCGCCGTTCGATTGTGGGCGATGAGCCGGGGATCACCCGCGACCGGCTCTACGGTGAAACCACCTGGAACGGCCAGCGGATGCAGGTGGTCGATACCGGCGGGATCATCCCCGACGAAAAGGATTTCATGCCGGCGGAGATCTTTCGCCAAGCGCGCGTGGCCCTGGAAGAGGCCGACGCCATCGTCCTGGTGGTGGATGTCCGCACGGCACTGACGGCCTCGGATATGGACCTGGCACGGCTCATGCGCCGGCTCAACAAGCCGCTATTTCTGGCGGTCAACAAAGTGGATTCCGCCAAGCAGGAAGCTGAAGCCGAGAACTATCGCACTCTGGGTATCGATCGGCTGTTCCCGATTTCCGCCGAGCATGGCCGGGGGATCGCCGAGCTGCTGGAAGCCGTCGTCCATGCCGCTACCGATCACGCCGGCATCGCGCCCTTCGTCGAAGCCGAGAAGCCTGAATTCGAAGCCGAGCCCCAACCTGAAGAACCAGCCGGTCCCGTGGAAACCAAGGTCGCCATCATCGGACGCCCGAATGTGGGCAAGTCCACGATGCTCAATGTCTTGACCGGCAGCTCACGGTCCATCGTCTCGCCCATTGCCGGGACGACCCGCGATGCCGTGGATGAAACCATTGAACGCAACGGCCTTCCCTACCGTTTTATCGACACCGCCGGAATCCGCCGCAAAGGCAAGACCAAGCTGATGGCTGAAAAGCTATCGGTGGTGATGGCGCGCAAGCACCTGGAAGCCGCCGACGTTGCCCTGCTGATGATTGACGCCTCCGACGGCGTGGCCGCGCTCGACGGCACCATTGGCGGCTATGCGCATGAGAGCGGACGCTCGGTCATCATCGTAATCAACAAATGGGACCTGGTGGGCGCCTCGCGCACCGACGGGAAACCTCCGGCGGACCGCGATGTTTTTGAAAAGCAGGTCCGCTACAACCTGAAGTTCCTCGACTACGCCCCCATGGTGTTTGTCTCGGCCAGCATCGGCAAAAACATCGACAAGCTTTTCAAGACGCTGGAACTGGTGGCCGCCGAGCGCCGCAAACGCATTGGCACGGGCCAGATGAACCGCTTCCTCGAAACCGTGGATTTCGAGCGCGCCTCGGTGCCCCACCGCCAGAAGGTCAAGATCTTCTACATGACACAGGCGTACGCTTCGCCGCCTACGTTCATCCTGTTCACCGACAAGGACGTGAAGCTGCATTTCTCTTATGAGCGTTTTCTCCAGAACCAGATCCGCAAGGAATTCGGCTTTGTGGGCTCGCCCATCTGGATCAAGAACCGTCCGCGCAGCAAGGTGGAATTGCCGGAGAAGAAGCGTAGCCGCAAATAGCGGAGCCAAGATCAAAAATATTCACCGCAAAGTACGCGAAGGGCGCAAAGGAAAAACAAAAGACTGAACCGCAGGTGCGCAGAGATCGCAGGGTGCGCAGAGAAAAACCAACAGATTCGTATTACTATACCCGAGTCTCTTCTTTTCTTGCGCAAATTTCTGAGCGGGGAAACATGCCACTGGTCTTTGGTTTTCTCTGCGCCCCCTGCGGTTCAGTCTTTTTGTTTTTCCTTTGCGCCCTTCGCGTACTTTGCGGTGAAATCATTTCGATTGCAGTCACGATGTGCCACAATAACTCTATGACCAGGCCGTTCACCGGGACCGCGCGAAAGACGATGCTCTTCAGCGAGATTGTGAGCATCGCCATCGACTCGTTCCGCTCCAGCAAAGTCCTCTTTGCGCTGACTGCCACGGGCATGGTCATCGGCACAGCGTCTCTGATCGTGGTGGTCACCATCGGATTGACCGGCAGGCAATATGTGATGAGCCAGATCCAGGCGATCGGGGCCAATCTCATCTACGTCGATTATGAAGTTGGCCGGGCCAATGATTTCCTGACCGTGGAAGATTTGCGGGCCGTTCAGCAACAGGTCCCGGGAATCCGGGCGGCATCGCCGACACGGGAAAATAATTACCGGATCTCCGTCGGCGGCGGTAAGGAGCGGGACATCCTGGTGATCGGAGTCGATCCGGCCTATGCCGCCGTTCGCAATCTGGAGATCCTGGCCGGAAGCATGTTCGATGCAGAAGATTCTCTATCGCGGCACAAGGTAGCCGATGTGACGCAAAAGTATGCGAAAAAGACCTATGGCAGTGAAGAGGCCGCCGTCGGCAAGATCATGAAAGTCAACGGACTGCCCTTTGTCATCATCGGCGTGTTCCGCGAGCGGGTCGAGACCTTCGGCCAGTCGGAAATCCAGGACGATACCGTATTGATTCCATTCACGACCGGCAGGTTGTTCACCGACAACGACGCCGCCAAGCAGCTCTTCTTTTCCGTTTCCGACGCTGGGGATGTTCCTCGGACCACGGCCCTGATCCAGAAGGTCATTCAGTCGCGCCATCGCCCCGGCTCGGTCTATCACGCCCAGAACCTTACCCAGCTCCTGAGCGTGGCTGAAAATGCGGCCTTTGCGCTGACGCTGGTGCTGCTCGGGGTCTCTCTGGTCACACTGATCGTGAGCGGCGTGGGCATCATGAATATCATGCTGGCCAACGTCCGTACCCGCATCAAAGAGATCGGAATCCGCAAGGCCATCGGAGCAACCAACCGCGAGATCAAACTGCAATTTCTGACGGAAGCCGTACTGATTTCCCTGGCCGGCGGCGTGGCCGGCACCATTCTGGGTCTGGCGGTACCGTTCTCGGTGCGGTTCCTGACGGACTTGCGCGTTCCTATCTCGGGGCTTTCAGCAATCATCGCGATCTTCGTGGCCTCACTGGTAGGCGTGATTTTCGGCACCGTGCCGGCCACGCGGGCGTCTCAGCTCGATCCGGTGGAGGCGTTGCATAATGAGTGACGCAGCAGCAATCAAGAACCATACCACTGATGAACACTGATAGAAGCACTGATTAACACCGATAGAAAATACGGAGGCACGGAGAAAAGCAAAAACAGGTAGTTGGTAATGGGTAATTGGTACTTGTGTTGAACCGCGAAGGCTTGGCTGAATTTGAGCCGACTTCTGATGCCTTCCGGAAATCAAGTACCGAATACCAATTACTAACTACCTGTTTTTGCTTTCTCCGTGCCTCCGTGGTGCGCTCTTGATTTTATTTACGCCGGCGAAGTCTTGCCCGGCAGGATTCCAGGGGTGCGGCCCGGCTCCGGCTTGAGCACCTGCTGCACACTGTCTTCTTTCTGTGGAATGACCCGCGCCGGAAGCGGCTTACCTTCGAGGACCAGCTTGATTTCGCCGGCATCGAGCACTTCGCGTTCCAGCAGCGACAGGGCAATGCGCACCATGGCGTCACTGTTGGATTCAATGATGTTTTTGGCGTTTTCGTAGCCGGTATTCACGAAGCGGCGTACCTCGGCGTCAATTTCACGGGCTGTCTCTTCACTGAAATCGCGGTGCTGGGCCAGTTCACGGCCCAGAAAGATCTGCTCTTCCTTCTTGCCGAATGCCAGTGGACCAAGGCTGCTCATGCCCCATTCACAGACCATCTTGCGCGCCAATTCGGTGGCCCGTTCGATGTCGTTGCCGGCGCCGGTGGACATCTGCTTGAGGAATATCTCCTCGGCCAGACGCCCGCCCATCATTACCGCGATCTGTGTAGACAGGTATTCGCGGGTGTAATTGTGCTTGTCGGTTTCCGGAAGCTGCATGGTCACGCCCAGCGCCATGCCCCGGGGAATGATCGTGACTTTGTGCAGCGGATCGGCATGAGGCATCATGGCCGCCACGATAGCGTGTCCGGCTTCATGATAGGCCGTGACCCGCTTTTCTTCTTCGGTCAGGAGCATGCTCTTGCGTTCGGCCCCCATGAGCACTTTGTCCTTGGCCAGTTCGAAGTCATACATGAGGACGGCGCGGCGGTTATTGCGGGCGGCGTTCAGCGCGGCTTCGTTCACCATGTTCGAAATCTCGGCGCCCGAAAAACCGGGTGTGCCCCGGCCCAGGATGGAGAGATCCACGTCGTCGGCCAGCGGAATTTTGCGGGTGTGTACACGCAGAATCTCTTCGCGTCCGCGGACATCGGGTAGCGGCACCACCACGCGGCGGTCAAAGCGGCAGGGACGCAGCAGCGCCGGGTCAAGCACGTCAGGACGGTTGGTGGCGGCAATCAAAATCACGCCTTCGTTGGATTCGAAGCCGTCCATTTCCACCAGCAACTGGTTCAGGGTCTGCTCCCGCTCGTCATGCCCGCCGCCCAGGCCTGCGCCACGATGGCGGCCCACAGCGTCAATTTCATCGATGAAAACGATGCAGGGAGCGTTCTTCTTGCCCTGCTCAAACAGATCACGGACGCGGCTGGCGCCTACGCCGACAAACATCTCCACGAAGTCGGAGCCTGAAATACTGAAGAATGGAACGTTGGCCTCGCCCGCAACCGCCCGCGCCAGCAAGGTCTTGCCGGTGCCCGGATGGCCGACCAGCAACACGCCCTTGGGAATGCGTCCGCCGAGTTTCTGGAATTTCTGGGCTTCCCGCAGGAACTCGATAATCTCGCGCAGCTCTTCTTTGGCCTCATCCACGCCGGCCACGTCTTTGAACGTAATCTTCTTCTGCTGCATGGAAAGCAGGCGGGCGCGGCTCTTCCCGAAACTCAACGCCTTATTGCCGCCGGATTGCATCTGGCGGATCATCACGAACCACAGCACGCCCAGCAGCAGCAGTGGCGAGAACTGGATCAGCATCATCGGCCAGTTGGAGGCTTGTCCGTCTTTGACCCAATACTTTACGCCGTGCTCCGCCAGCGTCTTGTACATGTCAGGGTTGTTCTGGGGCACGATAACGTGGAACGCGTTGCTGTCTTTATATTTCCCGCTGGCTTCCTGCCCGTTGAAAGTCACATCCGCGACTCTGCCTTGGTTTACATCGACCATGAAGTCGCTGAACGCAAGTTCCTTGGGTTTGCCTACGCCTTGCGGGTGGCTAATGAACTGCCAGATCGTCAGAGCGCCGGCCACAATCAGGACCCAGAGGGCAATTGTCTTTAATGTCGAATTCACAAATAACTCCTAACCATTCCACCTACGATTATACCTTCCCGGACATCCCGGTGGTCACCCCTTCGCGGCCTCGGCTCGGGCCGCAATATATGGCAGGTTGCGTCCAAAATGGGGGGTGCCCAGACCATAGCCTACGACAAAACTCTCATTCAACAGAAAACCAAAGTAATCGGGCTGCAGCGGTATGCGGCGGACCGATTGTTTATCCAGGAAAGCCGCCAGCTTCACGCTCGCCGCTCCCCGTCCGTGCAGGTTGCGCATCAGGAACTCGCTGGTTACACCCGACTGGACCAGTGCCTCCACCAGAAGCACATGCTTGCCCTGGACATCGACCTCGGGACTGAAGAAGATTTCAGTCTTGGAATCGGCCTCCGTCAGTGCCGGCTTAATGAACTGGCATACCACGGGAATTCGCAATTCACGCACCAGATCAGCCATAAAGATGAAGCTGTTCTCCAGGACCCCCACCACATGAATGGTGTGGCCATGAAAATCCATCGAGATATTGCGGGCCATTTCCTGCACTCGCCGCCGGATCTGCTCGGCCGACAGCAACACCCGCGTGTATTCCTGTGGCGTGTTTTCGTTGATCACAATTCCGCCTCGCCGATCTTAATTTCCTCAATCAGAACTGCTTCTCCCAGCTTGGCGGCAAACGCCCCCGACACGGGCAAACCCCTCATCCAGACGATTTCACCGGCGCTCTCGATCACCGGCCAGAGCGCGCGGTCCGGCGATGAGAGTTCGCGCCCCATGCGCCCGCGCTGCAATAGTTCCTTTACTTTCTTCGGATAGCGAGTATGCGCCGGAAAATAACGATCACCGGCCCGCCAGCTCCTGACAGTCAGCTCCGCAGCAAGAGAGGCGCGATCCAAGAGTTGATGTTGGGCGGAATTATATCGCGAAAGCCGCTCGGCGGCGCTGATGATCTGGGCACGCAACCCCAGGCCCAATTCAGGAATCGAAACTTCGCCGGGGACCCTCAACCGATAGCAATACTCCCGAATGGCCGGGGCCTCCGGCCGCCGGCTGAATTGCAGCTCGCGCAAAGTGCGCACCGCGGCCAGCCCGCCGGGGAGTACCAGCGTCTTGCCCGGCTTTTTTAGTTCCGCAAACTCCAGCAGATCGTGAATGTGCCGGAATTCCAGGGCCGCGCCCAGTTGCCCGGCGATCGTGCGCAGCAGGCGTCTCTGCAGCGCCTGCGGCAAAGAAAGTAGTGCTTTGAATTCGACCGCCAGAACTTCATCTTCGGTGGTGTTACTGCCGGAAGCGTGACTGCGCCCGCTACGGCTGGGTTTTCCAAAACGCACCAGGCGGGCCGTTAGATTTGCAGTTTCGGCGTTCCAGTAGTCTTCTTCCGCGCGGGCGATTTCCGCCAGGTCCGCCAGGGTCTGGCGCACCGCCGGATTGTAATCCCGCTGCAGGGCCGGCAACAGCTCATGGCGGATGCGGTTGCGGGTGTGATGAAGGTCGCGGTTGGTGGAATCCTCACACCATGGCTGGCCGATAGATTTCAGCCAGGTTTCCACCTCGCTACGCATGACACCCAGCATCGGACGCACCAGCGATTTTTCCTTCTGCCAGGGCGCGATGCCGGAAAGACCGCGTGGGCCCGCACCCCGTAGAACACGCATCATGACTGTCTCGGCCTGATCGTCGAGAGTGTGGGCGGTGGCGACCTTGTCTCCATGCTCCGGCCGCAGCAGGCCGGTAAACCACTGCTGCCGCAGTTCGCGCGCCGCCGTTTCCAGACTCATCTTATGCGCCCGCGCATAGGCAGGTGCATCCCCGCATCCTGAGTGATATTTCAACTCGAATTTGCCGGCCAGCGCTCGCACGAATCGCTCGTCAGACTCGGCCTCCGGGCCGCGGATCTTGTGGTTGAAATGGGCGACGGAAAGCCCTATCGCCAGTTCGGGGCGCAGTTCGATCAGAACGCGCAGCAAGGCCACCGAATCAGCCCCGCCGGAGACCGCGACGATAATGCGGTCGCCGGGCTGAGTCAGCCGCCGTTCGCGAACGTAGGCCAGGACCTTGTTGACCACGCATCCATCTTATCGCTTTACGATTAGCCCCCACGACTCGACACCACAATTAGACACCGCGGCCGGGAAACGCGGCCCCCGTCAAAGTTGCTATACTTTTTTACCCCTTATGAAGGTGTTCGCAATCATCCCGGCCGCCGGTTTTGGAACCCGGATGGCTTCCCCCGGAAAGAAGGGGCAGCTATCGAAGCAGTTTTTTGAGATCAACGGAACTCCCATCCTGGTCCACACCCTGCGTGTATTCGCACGGAATCCGCAGGTGGGCCATATCCTCGTCGCCCTGCGTAGGAACGAAATGCAGCGCTTTGAGCAGCAACTGGAAAAAGAAAAACTGTCCGCCAAGGTGGAGGTAGTGGAAGGCGGAGAGCATCGCCAGGAATCGGTGGCCAACGCGCTGGCCGCCGTACACGCCGCCCCCGAAGACATTGTGCTGGTACACGACGCGGTGCGGCCGTTTGTCGATGATGAGATCATCGCCAGCGTAGTGCGCGAATCGGTAAAGCACGGCGCCGCCATCGCCGGATTACCGGCCGTGGATACCATCAAGCAGGTCGAACGGGCCGCCGAAGGGGCCATCATCACATCGACCATTCCCCGCGAACGCATCGTGCAGGCCCAGACCCCGCAGGGATTCCGCTACCCACTGATCAAGCGGGCCTTCGACAGCGCCGCCGCCGACGGCTTCATCGGCACCGACGAAGCTTCGTTGGTGGAACGCCTGGGCGAAAGTGTCTGGGTGGTCATGGGCTCGCCGCGGAACATCAAGATCACCACCCCGGCGGACATGGAGCTGGCGGAGTTTTTCCTGGCAAAGAAAAAACTTGCCACTGATGAACACTGATAGGAGCACGGATAAACACAGATGGCATACAAACATGCTGAGCTGACCAAAAAAATCATTGGTATCTTTTACGAGGTTTACAACGAACTTGGGTATGGTTTTTTGGAGTCCGTATACCGGAATTCCATGGAATTAGCTTTAAGGAGCAGAGGCCTCTCGGTGCAGGCGGAGGCGCCGATCGTTGTTTTCTTTCGGGGTGAGAACGTCGGCAATTTCAGAGCAGATCTGGTCGTGGAAGGATGTATCCTGCTTGAACTAAAGACCGTCGCAACGATTGTGTCAGCACATGAAGCTCAAGTGCTGAATTATCTTCGTTCCACGGACCTTGAACTCGGCCTGCTCCTCAACTTTGGCCCTAAGCCACAGATTCGGCGGTTGCTGTTTGACAACGAGCGCAAACAAGCCAGGTCGTATCGAAAAGGTAGCGAGAAATGATTCCAATTCAATCCGTGTTATCAGTGCTTTTATCTGTGTTCATCAGTGGTAAGGTTCTATGAGAATCGGTTTCGGTTGGGATTCCCACGAATTTAAGCCCGGTGTGCCCCTGAAGATCGGCGGCGTACATCTGCCTCATGATCAGGGGCTCTCCGGACATTCCGATGGCGACGTGCTCTTACATGCCATTACCGATGCGCTGCTGGGTGCGGTAGCGGCCGGCGACATCGGGGGGTATTTCCCGCCTTCCGACCCCCGATGGAAGGGCGCTGATTCCGTCATTTTCGTGAAGGAGGCGCTCCGGCAGGTGCATCTTGCCGGATATACGGTGAGCAACGTGGATTCAACCCTGGTGCTGGCGACACCCAAGATCGGCCCACACGCCAAGACCATTCAGGCGCGCGTCGCTGAA
Source organism: Saccharimonadales bacterium (SeqCode) (assembly GCA_035568495.1). Classification (GTDB taxonomy): domain Bacteria; phylum Acidobacteriota; class Terriglobia; order Terriglobales; family Acidobacteriaceae; genus Angelobacter. Next base: position 30,083 of record DATMNZ010000073.1, read on the forward strand.
CTGCTGGGAATCAAGCCTACCCAGGTCGGCATCAAGGCCAAGACTCCAGAGGGCATGGGTACGGACCACGCCGCCATCGCTCATGTGGCGGTGCTGCTGGAGAAGGCCTCCCGGAAACTGAAGTCGAAGGAACGCTCAGCGACGAAAAAAGCAAAAAAGAAGAGACGCTGATCTGCTGATGCCTGCCTTGAATGTCAGTAAGAATTCAGGGACGGGAATTCGCAGACTTCATTCCACGGGACGAGACGGACGGGTACGGATGGGCCGCTCGTGCGCCTATACGGCCCACGCCTCTTTAGTCCCTGTGATCTCTGCGCTCCATTCTCTTGGTTCTCCTTTGAACCCTTTGCGGTAAAGGGTTTTTGATCTAGAGCACAAGGGAAATCGAGGTCGTCGCGTGTTAGAATCGACGTATGGCCCAACCACGCCGATGAATGCCGCCCTGCAGAAGCTGATTGAACTCGAAAAAGTAGACCGCGAAATTGCGCGCCTTAGCGATGAGGTTGCAGCCCTGCCGAAACGCGTGGCTTCCATCGAAGAGCAACTGGCTGAGCACAAAGCTGCGGTTGAAAAGGCCAAAGGTGCCCTCAAGACCAACGAAGCCGACCGCCGCAAACTAGAAGCCGAAATTCAGACCTTTCAGCAGAAGATCGTTAAATACCGCGAACAATCTTCCGGCGTGAAGACCAATGAAGAATACAAGGCGCTGATGCACGAGGTGGAGTTCGCGGAAAAACAGATCGGCGGCTGTGAAGACAAGATACTGGAATTGATGGTGGCCCTGGAAGCGCAGGAAAAAGCCCTCAAGGCGGCCGAAGCCAGCCTCAAGACAGAAGGCGCTGAAGTAGAGAAAGAGAAAGCCGAAGCCCACACGCGCACCGCGGAAGACCGGAAAGAACTTGAAATTTTGACCGGCAAGCGGGGCGGGTTGCGCGTCGGCGTAGACGACAGCACTCTCGCCCACTATGACCGGGTGTTGCGCCAGCGGAAGACCGCGATTGCCGAAGCCCGTGAAGAGAAGTGTACGTCGTGTTTCGTGAGGATCCGTCCTCAGACATGGCAAGAGATTCTGGCGAACGACCAGATCGTGATCTGCAGCTCGTGTGCGCGAATCTTTTTTTACGATCCGGCGCATGAACCTCCCCCGCCAGTGGCTCCGGTAAAAAAGAAAGCCAAGGCCACAGCGCCAAAAAGCGACGCGGAAACTGCGGAAACCGCCGGGCCTGCTCCTATCGCTTGAGTCAAATAGTAGGTCGAAAAAGCCCACAAGACGTGGTTGCCTCTGCGGTTTGACCGAGATCGTCCACGCCATGTTGTGGGATGATCATATCGGCTTCGAACGACATGGAGGTGTCTTGTAGATCGCCCACTCTGTGAAAAATGCTGCTAATGTCACCGGTGCGGCTTCCCTCATCGCGCACACTCATGGCTGCATCCACGAGAGGCCGTTCTGCCAGATCGCTCAGGAATGCAATGGCGTCCAGGAGGTTCGATTTGCCCACACCGTTTGCCCCTGCAATGCAAGTAAAGGGGCCAAAATGGACCTCTACATCCACCAAATTCTTGAAGCCCGAGACTTTAAGGCGCGTCAGCATGGCTAAATCAATCGTTTCTTCTGCTTCAGTTTACTCCTGGTCATGGAAGTTATTGAACGAGAACACCGTCGCTATTGTACTGTTTCGGCCCCGGATGATTGGAGCGTCGAAATTCAGGCCGTAAAACACAGATTTAGAGGTGGGGGGCACAGCGTTTCCTATATGCTGTTGACTACATGGCAAACAGCCCCGCACGTCTTCCTAAATTCAATATCAGCGCCCGCGCCGCTTCCCGGCTCCGGGATGGTCACGTCTGGGTGTATGAATCCGACATTTCGGCGAAACAGAAAGCTGAACCCGGCGGGCTGGTCCAGGTGGTCGATCCGCGCGAACGGTCAATGGGGACAGCGCTCTACAGCAGCAGCTCACAAATCTCGTTGCGCCTGATCGCGCGCGAGCCTCTGACGTCGGAAGACGGACTGATGCAACTGGCTGTCCACCGCCTGAAAGAAGCAGTGGCCTTCCGCGAGCGCGTGGTGCATGATGCGAATGCATGGCGCGTGGTGTTCAGCGAAGCCGACCGGCTGCCGGGCCTGATTGTCGACCGTTATAACGATGTATATACCTTGCAAGTGCTGACGCAGGCGTGGGACCGCCCGGAGCGCAAGCGGCAGATCATCGACCGTCTGCGGGAGCTGACCGGGGCAGAACATATCGTGGAACGCACCGATGCCCGTATCCGTGAACTGGAGAAGTTGCCGGAGATGGCTTCCGCACAGATCCACGGTGACCGCAGCGCAACGGTGTTCCAGTTGAATGGCGTGCAGTTTCATGCCGATGCCCTGGGCGGACAGAAGACTGGAGGCTTTCTCGACCAGCGCGAAAACTACGCGGCTGCGGCCCGCTATGCCCGCGGCCAGGCCCTCGACATCTGCACCTATCAGGGCGGCTTTGCCCTGCATCTGGCCCGTGTCTGCGAGAAGGTGACGGCCGTCGATATGTCGCGCGAGGCCCTGGAAGTCGCCGATAAAAATGAAAAGCTGAATCAGGCGGCGAGCAAGAACGAAATCGAATGGATGGAAGCCAACGCTTTCGACCTGCTCAAGGACTACGCCAGCAGCACACGGCAATATGACATCATCGTGCTCGATCCGCCGGCCTTTGCCCGGTCAAAGAAGAACCTAGAGTCGGCAATGCGAGGATACAAAGAGCTGAACCTCAGGGCACTGAAACTGCTGCGGCCCGGTGGGGTGCTGGTGACCTGCTCATGTTCCTATCATGTCAGTGAGACTGACTTCCTGGAGATGCTGAACGGCGCCGCCCAGGATTCTCACCGCTCCGTGCGCATTCTGGAAAAACGCACCCAGTCGCAGGACCACCCGATCCTTCTGGGCGTTCCAGAGACGTTTTATCTGAAGTGCGTGATCCTAATGGCTTCCTAAAATAGTAATTAAGTTATTGAAAATAATGTGCATATTTTCTTCGGCCCATGCTTGACAACAATACACTCATATTTTATTATCTACTTACGCTAATGATCTGCATAGGGTTGCAGCAAAGCGACAAAATCACTCAAGTGTATTGGAGGAAGCAAGTTATGACGATGATTACCCGAATTGATCCTTTCCGAGAGCTGGCAAGCCTGTTCGAAAACTTTACCGAAGGAATCGGCAAGGCAGAATTGCAGTCGGGCTCCTTCATCCCCCCGGTGGACGTTTACGAGGACGAACACTCGCTGGTGTTGAAGCTCGACATCCCAGGCGTCAGTGAAGAGGACCTGGACGTTCAACTGGAGAACAACACCCTGACGGTGAAGGGCGAACGGAAGTTCGAAAAGGAAGAGAAAGAGGACAACTTCCACCGCATCGAACGCCGCTATGGTACTTTTCTGCGCACCTTCCGTGTACCCAGCACAGTTGACCCGGAGCGGGTGGATGCGCACTTTGACAAAGGAGTGCTGAAGCTTACCCTGGCCAAGAAGGCCGAGGCCAAGCCCAAGCAGATCAAGATCGGCATCACGCCCAAGACCCTCGCTAGCTAAGGTCCCGGGCTGCGAACATCGAACGGAACGGGAGATGCAAGCCGGGTCTCCCGTTTCTGGTTGGTACTTGGTATTCGGTACTTGATAATTGGCGTTTACCTGCCTATCGCTTGGCGGTTTTAGAACGGCGTTCCAAATACCACATACCAAGTACCAAATACCAAGCGTCCAGAGCTACCAAGCAGGAGATGCAACATGGCGATCCGTTGGGAGAAGTTTACCGTTAAGTCGCAGGAGGCCCTGCAGCAGGCCAGCGAGCTGGCTACGCAGCACGGCAATGCCGAGGTGCAGCCAATTCACTTGCTGGCCGTTCTGGTGCATGACGCCGAGGGCATCGTTCCGCCGGTGCTCACCAAGCTGGGCGCGCAGCCGGCCAACATTGAAGCCGAAGCCATGGACCGCATCAATAAGCTTCCCAAGGTTTCCGGCGGGGCACAGGCGCAGCTTGCGGCCTCCACGCAGAAGGTGCTGGACCAGGCATTTAAGGAAGCTGAACAGTTCAAGGACGAATATGTCTCCACGGAGCATTTGCTGCTTGCTCTGGCAAAAGCCAAAAGCACGGATGCGCAGCAGATTCTGACCTCGGCGAGGGTGAACCATGACGACATCCTCAAGGCATTGACTGCCGTCCGCGGGTCGCAGAGGGTGACCGACCAGAACCCGGAAGGCAAGTTCCAGGCACTGGAACGCTATGCCAAAGACCTCACAGAGCTGGCGCGGCGGGGCAAGCTTGATCCGGTGATCGGGCGCGATGAAGAGGTGCGGCGCGTGGTGCAGGTGCTTTCCCGCAGGACCAAGAACAACCCAGTCCTGATCGGGGAACCGGGCGTGGGCAAGACCGCCATCGTCGAAGGCCTGGCGCAACGCATTATTTCCGGGGACGTTCCGGAGCTGCTTAAAAACAAGCGGGTGGTCTCACTCGATCTGGGTTCGATGCTGGCCGGCGCAAAATATCGGGGCGAATTTGAAGACCGCCTAAAGGCGGTGCTCAAAGAAATAGAAGATTCCAACGGCCGTGTGATTCTCTTCATCGACGAACTGCATACCCTGGTGGGCGCGGGCGCCGCTGAAGGGGCCATTGATGCCAGCAACATGCTGAAGCCGGCGCTGGCCCGGGGAGAACTGCGGGCCATCGGCGCCACCACCCTGAGCGAGTACCGCAAGTACATCGAAAAGGACGCGGCCCTGGAGCGGCGTTTCCAAATCGTTTTCGTGGGTGAGCCCAACGTGGAAGACACGATTGCCATTCTGCGCGGGCTGAAAGAGCGTTACGAAGTACACCACGGAGTCCGCATCAAGGATTCGGCGATTGTGGCGGCGGCCACGCTTTCGCACCGCTATATTTCCGACCGCTTTCTGCCTGACAAAGCCATTGACCTGGTGGATGAAGCGGCCGCTTCGATCCGCATCCAGATTGATTCGCTGCCCACGGAGATCGACCAGCTTGACCGGCGGGCGACGCAACTGGAAATCGAGAAGCAGGCGCTGAAGAAAGAAGATGACAGGAACTCGCGCGAGCGGCTGGCGGTGGTCGAAAAGGAGCTGGCCCAGATACGGGAGCAGGCCAATAATTTGAAGGTCCGCTGGAAACAGGAGAAAGAAAGCATCACGCAGTTGCGCACACTCAAGGAGCGGGTGGAGCAACTCAAGCTCGAAGAGCAGCAGGCCGAACGCCAGGGCAACCTGGAGCGCGTGGCGTCCATTCGCTACGGCGAGCTGCGCCAGGCCGAGACGGAGATGGCAAAACTCAGCGCAGAAATGGAAGGCAGTAAGGGCCAGTCGCGTATGCTGCGCGAAGAAGTTGACGAAGAAGACATCGCCAAAATCGTTTCGAAGTGGACGGGCATTCCTATCGCCAAGATGCTGGAAGGCGAGGTCAAAAAGCTGGTGCGGATGGAGGAGCGTCTGCGGCAGCGCGTAGTCGGCCAGGACAAAGCGCTGACGCGGGTCGCCAATGCCATCCGCCGTTCACGCGCCGGGTTAAGCGACCCTAAGAAGCCTATCGGCTCTTTCATCTTTCTGGGGCCCACAGGAGTAGGCAAGACGGAGTTAGCACGCGCGCTGGCCGAGTTCCTGTTTGACGATGAACACTCGATGGTGCGCATCGACATGTCGGAGTACATGGAAAAACATGCCGTTGCGCGCCTGATTGGCGCTCCTCCGGGCTATGTCGGTTACGATGAGGGCGGGCAGCTTACGGAAGCGGTGCGCCGCCGGCCGTATTGCGTGATTCTGTTCGATGAGATCGAGAAGGCGCATCCCGACGTGTTCAACGTGCTGCTGCAGATTCTCGACGACGGGCGCCTGACCGATTCCAAAGGCCGCACCGTGGATTTCAAAAACTCGGTCATCATCATGACTTCCAACATTGGCGCCAGTTATCTGCAGGCCGACGGCCTGAGTTCCCCCGAGGCATTCATGGAAGCGACCGGCCACGTAATGGAAGCCATGCGCCAGCACTTCCGTCCGGAGTTTTTGAACCGCGTGGACGACATGATTGTGTTCAATCCGCTGGGCGAAGAGCACCTCACGCGCATCATTGAATTGCGGCTCGACGATCTGCGCAAGCTGCTGGCCGAGCGCAAGATCACCATCGAACTTTCTTCCACGGCCAAAGAGTTGCTGTTTCTGGAAGGCTACGACCGGGCCTACGGCGCCCGCCCGTTGAAGCGGGCCATCCAAAAGCTGGTGCAAGACCCGCTGGCGATGAAGCTCCTGGAAGGCGAGGTACTGCATGGAGACCATGTGGTGATCGATGCGGATGTGCCGGCGCGCCAGATGAGCTTCACCACCCATTCGCCGGGGCCGGAACAGGTTGCAACGCGGAAGCACGGCGTGGCGTAGACCTGGCCTGGAACAAGAGCATTGGGCCACGAATTAACGCGAATAAACACGAATGGGAGTTAGGGGTATTGCCTCGCCTGTATTACTATCTAACCCCGGTTTTCTTCGTTTTTTGCGGCAAATTTCTTCAGGCGGCAACATCCTCAGTTTTTGGTTTTCCTTTGCGCCCTTCGCGTACTTTGCGGTGGATACTTTTTGGTTGTGGCCCGGCTGCGTTGTCTTACTGCTCGGGTAGCTCTTTGGAAACCACCGGTTCTCCGGAACTCAAGTGCTCATGGATGATCTGCAGCGTGCCATTATCATCGCGCTGGAAAACCTGGGTGGCCCGGCTAAAGGGAATCTCCGACTGTACGCGGTTGCCGTTTGGCAGGATACGGACCACGGAGAAATGAAAGGCGTAGGTGGCAACGGCGAGGTTGGGCCGAAGGACCTGTACCTTGATCGCTCCCAGCTTGGCCGCCGCCACGGCCCTGGGATCAAAGAACTCGCGTTCGCGGCGCACCCACATGAGCCGGGCGGGTTCGCTACGCCGGCCATCGATGGAGAAGACGGCGGCCGTGGGCTTGTAGAATTCCTGGAACTTGCTCTTGTACTTTCCGGTGAATTGAGTCCAGAACCTTTGTACTTCTGCGCGGACATCCTCTGGCGTTATGGCTTCCATGCGGGCCCCCGATATGTCTTGCCGTTAGGTTCCTTGGTCCGGCCGGATACTCTTTCCAGGCTTCGCTGACTGTTGAGTCTCTGGATTGGTCGCAGCGCTCAGGTGCTCGTGTACGATGCGCAGCACTCCCTGCTCATCCAGTTGAAAAATCTGGGTGGCCCTTCCGTGGCGTGTATGGCGCTGGACCACGCCACCCAGATCATCTTTGCGCGACCGGTGAAATTGATAGACATAACTGGCGATGGCCACATCGCCCACTACCAGTACCTCCACCACGTCCAGTTCGGCGCGGTCTTCGGACGCGGCAACCTCTGATCGCTTTCGGCGGGTGATCGCCAGAGCGGCCGGCTCAGGACTCCGGCCCCGACCGCTGATTACCAAGGCCGACGCAGAGTATAGTTCTTCCATTCTTGCCCGGGACTTGCCTGACATGATCTGCCAAAATTCTTCGACCCTGTCCTTGACCTTGTCGGCAGAAATAGTCTTCATATTCGCGGAGAATAGCACTCTTTCGGGGAAATTGAAACGGCGGAATCAGTCTTTTTCGGTTAATTTCTTGGCCGCCGGCTTCTTTGCCTTGTCCTCGTTCTTCTCTTTGGTCTCTTTGGCCTCAGTTTTTTTCTCTTCCTTTTCCTGGGCGCCTTGGGACTCGCCATCGCCGGACTTCTTCGCGGCGTAGTCGTTGACATAAAAGCCGCTGCCCTTGAAATGGACCGCGGGCGCGCTCAGCGGACGTTCAACCGGGCCGCCGCATTCAGGGCATTTCTTGACCAAGCGGTCTGAGAATTTCTGGATCTTCTCAAAATGATGCTTGCATTTTTTACAACGGTATTCGTAGAGAGGCACGTTTCAACCTTTAGAAATGGAGTGCAAGAAGATTGCTACCCGTAGTCCATTGTATCAATGAAGCACCGGGCTGATACACTGCTGCCAAAATGACACAGGCAATCAGCAAGGGCACGCTATATCTGGTGGCCACGCCCATCGGCAACCTGGAAGACATCAGCTTCCGCGCGGTCAGCATTCTGAAGCAGGCCGGGCTGATCGCCTGTGAAGATACCCGCCAGACCGCGAAGCTGCTGAACCATTACGGCATCGAAACGCCCACCATCAGCTATCACGAGCACAATGAGCTGCGCCGCGCCCAGGAACTCATCACGAGATTGAAAGACGGAGTCCCGGTAGCGTTGGTTTCCGATGCCGGCATGCCGGGTATTTCCGATCCTGGGTATCGCGTCGTGACCATGGCCCTGGAGCAGGGTATTCCCGTGGTTCCCATTCCCGGCGCATCGGCTGCTCTTTCGGCGCTGGCCGCCAGCGGCCTGCCTACTGACGCCTTCGAGTTCCGGGGATTTCTGCCGGCCCGCTCCGGCCAACGCCGGACGGCCCTTGAAGAGCTGCGCGCCACGGTACACACCGTGATTGTCTACGAAGCTCCCCATCGGATTATGGAGACCCTCGAAGACATCGTCGAGTTGCTGGGGCCGCATCGTCCGGTGGTGATCGCGCGCGAGATGACCAAAATGTATGAAGAGTTCATCCGGGGCGGGGCCGGCGAAGTTCTGGAGCAGGTGCGCGGCCGTGACCTGAAAGGCGAGATCACATTGCTGATCGGCAAGGCCGGTGAACAAGCTACGATCGGGGAAGTCGAAGAGCAAGACCTGCGCACGCGCCTGGCGGCCATCATGCGCGAGCAGCAGCTTGACGAAAAAGCCGCGCTCAAGGCGCTGGCGAAAGAGCGGGGAATGGGAAAGAGCGAGCTGTACCGTGAGTTGCAGCGGGGGAAGACGTCGCCTTCGCGGAAGAAATAATACAAGCCAAGGTTAGACTGCCATATGGGAAGGCACTTCGGCAGCCGCGACCGCCGGAGCCGAAAGCCAACCGCCGTCCTCAAAGAACCTTTCAACGCTGGCCAGAATAGCCGGGCCTTCTTTGGCGTCGTAGACCGCGCGCCGCAGGGCCGTACCGTTGGGAACCCCGTGGGTAAACCAGGCGACGAACTGCTTCATCTTACCGGCGGAGCCGTGCATGTTTTCCTGCACCAGCATCTGGAAGTAGGTGCGGATCATCTGGTAACGATCGCTTTCCGTGGGCTGGTCGTAGAGGCCGGTCTCGGCGTGCTGGCGGATCTGGCGGAAGATCCATGGATTGGAAGCGGCGGTGCGCCCGATCATGACGGCGTCACAGCGCGTTCCGGCCACCATGGCCACGGCGTCTTCAGGAGTGCGGATATCACCGTTACCGATTACCGGGATCTTCACAGCGTCTTTCACGGCGGCGATCCATTCCCAGCGGGCGTTGCCGCTGTAACCCTGTTCGCGGGTGCGGGCGTGCAGCGCCACGGCGTTGAGTCCACAGTCTTCGGCCATGCGGGCCAGCTCCACGCAGACGATGTTGGTGTCGTCCCAACCCATACGGAACTTCACGGTGAAGGGGACCTTGACCGCGGCGCGCACCGACTCGAAAATCTTGCGGATTACCGGCAGGTCTTTCAGCAATCCCGAGCCGCCATTGCACTTGACCACCCGCTTGGCTGGACAGCCCAGATTGAGATCGACCATATCGAAGCCGGCGTCTTCCACGATCTTCGCCGATTCCGCCATGGTATAGGCATCGCTGCCGAACAACTGCGCCGAAATAGGGTGCTCGTCTTCGTAGAAATGTAGATAGCGCTTGCGCTTCTTCTCCCGTGTGCGGAACAGGCCGTCGGCCGAGGTGAACTCCGTCATAATCAATCCGCAGCCGGAGGTTTCGGGCGCAGAGGGCGAGAGTTCTCCGGCTGGCTGGCCGTTCAGTGCCTGGGGCGCTTCCATGACCGCCGCGGCGCTCCGCACAAAACTGGCATTGCGGATAAACCGCCGGAAAACCGTATCGGTCACCCCGGCCATCGGGGCCAGAATGGTGGCCGGAGCAATGCGCACCGTTCCAATCTGAACGAACTGCGGCACGCTCGCGCCCGCAGGCATGATGACTTCGTTGGCCGGGTTTTCCCAGAATTTGCGCATGGGGGTGGAGCTACTTGCTTCTGGCTACTGGCAAAAGCTAAACCCAATCGCCGCCGATGCTGTGATTTTACTAGCAGCCAGAAGCCAGGAGCCAGAAGCGAAAAAGCCCCCGCCGCAGCGGAGGCTCTTCCAATTCTGGCGGGCTATTTCTTGGCGGCGGCTTCGGCTTTCGCGGCTTCGGCCTTTGCGTATTTGCGGCGGAAGCGCTCGACGCGTCCAGCGGTATCGACCAGCTTCTGCTTGCCGGTGAAAAACGGATGGCAATTTGAGCAGATTTCCAGGCCGATTTCGCCCTTGTGGGTGGAGCGGGTGGTAAACACGTTGCCACAGGCGCAGTGGACCCGCACTTCGTTGTATGCCGGATGGATGGCTGCCTTCATGACCCTTCGGAACCTCTCGTGGTTAAAGCCTTATTTTAACGGAATTTGGGCGTTCTTGGCTACCCTGGCCAACAACACTTTGGCAATGGAGCCACGGAACCACCAGCACTCATGCCTCGAAATCACAGCGTGACGGAGCCACAACCAAAACCAAAGGCAATTAGCCACAAATTAACGCGAATCAACGCGAATGGAAGTTGACGCGGATTGATCTCGCCCGCTCCCAATCATCGTCTCGATATTCTTCACGTAATCTTCTTCCCTGTAATCTTCCCACCGTTGGGGACTTTGGCCCTTCCATTGTCGTAAAATTAATATTTTGAATTTCGGCTCAATTCGGTGAGGAGCGCGGCCCTGATGATTCGCAACGATATTCTCCAGAAATTCCCGGACCTGTTCGGGGCCAAGAAGGTCAATGGCCATGACGTCCATGTCGAGGACGCCATCGCTGCATTGACCCGCGAGCTGCGTCCGGCCATCGCTGCGGCGTTGACTGCTCGCCGCGAGATGTTGCAGTCGCCGGCCCCTGTGCGCGAGAAATATGGATGGCCCCGGTGGGAGGCCACTTGCGAGGACCCGGTGACCGGCCGCCGCTGGACGTACCGGCAGATCGTGCAGGGCATGATCGACAATTTCCGGGGTCATGAGAGCGAGTGGCGCTGGCGGCTGAACGACGATGTGCCCATCCCCGCCAATGCCCACCCTCTGCGGAACCCCGGCCTTGAGCTGACCGGTCCCTGGCATCCGTTGGATATGGCCTTCAATGCCCTGAACAGCCCTGCTCCCATGAACATGCCGGATTTTGAAGATGCCTCCCCGACCCACTTTCTTCCTGATGGCACACCTTCGAACGCGCCGGTAGGAGTTTTTGCGGCACTGCACAATGCCAAAGAAATCTTTGCGGGGCGCTGGAACGAGCGTGCGTATGAAGTAGCGAAAAAAGGCAGGACACGCTCATACCGAATCAACAAACCTTCCGCGCAATGGCCGATTCGCTTTGGCCGTCCGCCTGGCCTGCACATCACTTATGACCACGTAACTGTTGACGGCCAGCCAGCCCCGGCCAGCGTGGTGGTTGCGACCCTATGGGCGTTGAACAACTACGACAGTCTCAAAAGCGCCGGCGCCGGGGTGTACTACTACATCCCTAAACTGCAAACGCCGGAAGAGGCGCTGGTCGTCGAAAGGCTGCTCGCGCGCCTGGAAAACATGATCGGCGTTCCCGCTGGAACCTTCAAGATCAAGATGCTGTATGAAGAAGGCAACGGCGGCCGGACCCTGCCTGCCATTGCCTGGACCCTGCGGCGGCGGCTCATGGGGACCAACGTCGGCCGCTGGGACTACCTCGGCAGCCTGATCGAACTCTGGAAAGACGATCGGCGGGGCGTTTATCCCGACCCGCAGACCATTGGCATGGCGTCCCCGAACATGATTGCGTATCAGCGTTACAACGCGCTGATGATGCTGATGGCCGGAATGAAAAATGGCGAACTGGCAAACGCCGCTCCCATCGGCGGCATGGCGGCGGTGATGATCTATCAGTCCGGCGATCCCTATGGACGCTCGCGTTATAACCCACTCGCTCTACGGGCCATGGTGATCGATAAACTGCGCGAACGCATGCTGGGCCTGATCTTTGTGCCCGGTCAGCCATTGCCGGAAGGCCAGCGGCCGGCTTTGGAGGAGATCCTGGCCGGGCGAGTGCGAGGGCGCCTCTACGACTGCTACCGGCAGAGCTGGGTCGCCAGTCCGGAGCCTGACTATGTGGCAGCGGGCAACGTGCCGCTGCAAACGCCGGTTGGCGAGCTGCAGGCGATTCTCGATGCTCCGCAGGATACCGACATGGTCAAAGACCGGGCTGTGCCCACCGTATCCAGCGGCCTCAATGACGCGGAGCGCACCCTACTGCGGTCACGCGGCCTGCTGAACGCGCAAGGCAAAATCACTCCCCAGGTCATCACCCTGGAATCCCTGGAGACCCCGGAGAAACTTTTTTCTCAAGAGCTTTGGAACAACATCTATGACGTTCCTCAGGGCGATATCACGATTGAGCATATCCAGCACGCCTTCTATATGGCAGCCAATTACGGCTACCAGATCCTCAATGGGAATTTTGCCGCGGCCATCGACGATTACGAACTCAAGCTCCGCTTCATGAATGACCTGGCCACCTACCGGATTGATGTCTCCTGGTTATGGACGCTGCTCCACCATCAGGCGACGATCACGAAAGACGGCCATCTCAAACGCCCGGCCCTGACCGAAGACGGCGTAGAGCCTGCGGCGAATGCCGATGCGGTCAAAGCCGGCGCGCGCTTTACACGGGAGCTGTTCGCCAAGCTGTGGAACTATCACAACGAATGGACCCAGGCGTTCTTCGCCGAGCTGGACCGGCGCGGCGACCCGGGCCGCTTTGACCGCGGGAAAGCCGATGTCATCATGGCCATTCTGGAAAAGCAGTTGCAGTCGCCGCTGTACATCCAGCATAGCGCCCGAGTTCTGTTTGTCGTGGGGCAGGCCAACCAACAGACACGCCAGGAATTGCTAGAGGCGATCTTCGATCTGTCGCGAGAGCAAGCGGTCAAGCGCGTACAGGCCGGCACGTTGAGCCCGGCCGCACTGGCTGCGCATGACTACGTGTTTGATGTTTTTGCGTGAAGCGCTAGGACTGCACGAGAGCCGGTGCAGCCTCTGTGAATATGCTGTGTACAAACCGTATACAGTCCACGCAAAAGCCCGCACATGCACCAGTGATTGGTGAAACTTTCTCTATACTGAAACTCATGGCTACATCTTCCGCTCCACAACAGCAAATTGACTGCCCCCTGTGCGAAGGCACCGGATGGAAGACCATTGAGGTCCCCGGCAAGGCCAGCCGTGCCGTGCGCTGCGATTGCCGCGTGAACAGCCGCATGGAAAGACTTCTGCAGGTGGCCAATATACCCAACCGCTACCAGCACTGCACGCTCTCCGAGTTCGACATACATTTTCAGGGAGCGCACCGGTCGCTGGCCGCCGCCCGCCTGGCGGCTGGGCGGTTCGTTGAGGAGTATCCGATTGAAAAGACTGGGCTGCTGCTGATCGGGACCATCGGCGTGGGCAAGACCCATCTGGCGGTGGGCGTGCTGCAGGAACTGATTCGCAGCAAGGGGGTCCCCTGCCTGTTCTGCGACTATCGTGAACTGCTCAAGCAGATACAGAATTCCTATAACGCCAGTGTGCAGACCACCGAGATGGAAATTCTGCGTCCGGTCTTCGATGCCGAGGTGCTAGTGCTTGACGAACTGGGCGCGGTGAAACCCAGCGAGTGGGTATGGGATACCGTCAGCCTCATCCTCAACAGCCGCTACAACGACAAACGGACGACCATCATTACTACCAACTTTTCCGACCAGCCCGCCGGCCAGGTCTCCGGTCCCCGCAGCGCAGCCCGCGAAGAGACCCTGGGCGACCGTATCGGCGAACGCATGCGTTCACGATTGCACGAGATGTGCCGCGTAGTGCAAATGGAAGGCCTCGATTTCCGCCAGAGAGTGCAGAGCGCAAATTTCCGGTAGACTTTTGCCGTGACAGGCTTTCGAAGATCGAGACATCGGGACATCACGGAATCGGGACATCGGGACATCGGGACACCGAAACATCGGGGCATCGGGACATCCGAACATCGAAGTTTCCCCCGGTTTCTTGACCCTCTTCGTCCCTCGGTATCGCTGTGGTCCATCAGAATCCTGGCGGCTCAAGACGGTTCTGGGCGCCGCCTCACAACCCCCAAAATCCTCTGTTTCCTCTGTTCCTCTGTGTTTCAAAGGTTTTGTTTGTGCCGGCGTTACGCTGCATTTCAAAGGTCGTGGTCCTTCTCCGTGCCTCCGCGCCTCCGTGGTGAATCGTGTTTTTTGTTGCGGCTACGTGACGCTGTGCTTGCGTGGAAGGGTGTCCCTTGCTGACCGTACCGTTTTCGCCCGCGTACCCTCCGGACTTCTTTACCCAGTTTCCGGCATCCTCCGCGGTTTTCATCCTGCGCGCCGCCGAAGCCACTGCCGAACCCTACGTCAGCAAATCTTCGGACCTGCGCAAACGCCTGCAGCGTCTGCTGGCCCCGCCGGAATCGCAATCAAAGCGCCTGAACCTGCGCGAGCGCGTGGCGGTGGTCGAATACTCGCTCACCGGGTCGGATTTTGAATCGGTCGTGCTGCTGTATAAGACGTTGCGCCAGGAATTTCCCGGCACATACCAGAAGCGCCTGCGTCTTCATCCCGCGCCACTGGTCCGCCTGAACCTCGATAACCAGTACGCACGCGCCTACGTCACCAGCCGTCTCGGACGCCTGACCGGACGCTCCGTCTACTACGGGCCGTTTCGGTCACGGGCGGTGGCGGAGAAATTCATGAACGACTCGCTCGACCTCTTCAAGATGCGCCGCTGCACTTTCGACCTGAATCCCGATCCCGCCTTTCCCGGCTGTGTCTATTCCGAGATGAAGATGTGTCTGGCGCCCTGCTTCAAGGGATGCACCGATGACGCTTACGCAGTGGAGGTCGCGCGCGCGCAGGCCTGGTTCGATTCCGGCGGGCAGTCGCTGATTCATGAGATCGAAGCCGAGCGTGACCGTCTCTCGGCCGACCTCGATTTTGAGGCCGCCGCTCAACAACACGCGCGGGCCGTGAAGGTGAAGGCGGTGGCCGCCTTAGGAGACGAGATCTGCCGGCGGCTCGATCAGCTCGACGCTGTGGTGGTGCAGCCATCCTTGGACCCGAAATCCGTCACGCTGTTTCGTTTTCGCAAGGGCGAACTGGCCGGGCCGCAGCAATTTACGCTTGAGCCGGAAGACAATTCAGTGAAACTCGACCAACGCCTGCGCGGACTCCTGGAACAGTTTGCGCCCGCCGGTGCGCGTTCCGCTCAGCAGTTCATGGAAGAGCTGGCCTTGCTCAAGCGCTGGTATTACCGTAGCCATAAAGTTGGAGAGATCGTGCTGGCAAAACCGGGTGGCGACCTGTCGGTCAGAAAGGTTGCGAACGCAGTCCAGCGTGTGCATCGCAATGAAAAAGAGAGTATGCCAGCCACCAACCAAACACCCAATACCAACGAAACGCCCAACGTAGAGACGTAACTTGTTACGTCTAAAGGCGTCGGTCTTAAAAGCGGTCAGAGGATTGTCCAGGTCTTGTGTCCATAAGATTCACGTTTCCCGCCCCAGCCTCGTTCGGTCTTCGGGCGAACCGTGCATGATCCTATCCCGCTACATGCGCTTCTGAAATATTTTGTATTGACGCCAGTGGCAGCGAGACACAGTGGCAGCGAGGCCCTTGACTTTCGGTTCTCAAAAAGAGAACCTATTGTCATGCGCGTCATCAAACGCGGGGCCTTGGAACAATTCTGGCTAAAGCATCCGGATGCCAGATCCAGCCTCGAGTCCTGGTACGCGGTGGTGCGCAAAGCGGACTGGACCACGCCGGCTGCAATGAAGCAGGTGTATCCCAACGCAGATCTTTATGGCCGCCGAACGATATTTAACATTTCCGGCAATAAATACCGGCTGATCGCGCGCGTGAACTACCGCACACAACGGGTCTTCATTTTGAACGTGCTTACCCACGCACAATACGACCAAGGGGATTGGAAGGCATGACCACCAGCGCAACTCAACTGAATGAGAAAACCTATGGACAATTGCTGCGCCGGACGCTGCCCCACGTCATTCACACAGATGAGGAATACGAGCGCTTCACAGCCGAGTTGCTGGGCCTGGACGAGCGCAGCTCTCTTTCCCCGGAAGAGCAGGAACTCGCCGAGCTATTGACCATGCTCGTCGAAGAGTTCGAAGAGCGCCGTTATCCGATTGGCAAGGCAAGCCCGCTTCAGGTGCTTCTCCATTTAATGGAGGCCAGGGACCTTACCCAAAAAGACCTGTGGAAGATTTTCGGCTCCAAGGGCATCACTTCCGAGGTGGTCCGGGGCAAGCGATCCATCAGCAAGACCCAAGCCCGGAAGCTTGCGGATTTTCTTCACGTCAGCGCGGATTTGTTTATCTAAAAAACAAGAGGGGCCTTGCGCGACTGATAGTCACAGGGCGCTTTTTTACCCAGCATTGAGTGGAGTCACTCTGACATCATTCTGCCCTCATGTTCCACGTGGAAGACTATGGATGGCCAGCGGGAACATGCTCCCGGCAAGCGCCCTTCTGGCTGAAAAACCGAGATTCACTATCCCGTAACCACCAGCACATCCATTTCATGGCGGCATTACTTACGGACGCTGGTTTTTAGAATGATGTCTCAGCATTCACGGACCAAACCCTCTGGGGAGACCACACGAGCACCCTCCTGCCAGCGTCCATTCATCAACCGGAGTCTTTATCCGATTGGCGGTGGCGCATACGGCTCCTCTGGCGCTGGTTTCCAGTCCCTACACAATATTGCGAATGCGATAAACAAAGGTGGTTCCAGCACGGCGGCCAGAGAGATGTAGACGGTCCTGTCAATCCACACCGAGGCTTGGTCATTCAGCCATCCGTATTGCCACAGGAAACCAATGGCCAAGCCGTATAGCCAATACAACAAGAGCCCAATCGCGGCCGACTTGGCCAGGAATGTCATGAAGAACAGCTCCCAGTCCTCAGTTTTCTTGAAGCTGTTCCGCAAAGCCTGGCGGACTGAGACCGCCGGATCTTGCATTAACTCGGGAATAGCGAGGCCAAATCTCGCCAAGATGCCGGCTAGCATCAAAAGAGGTATACCGAGCACGAGGGTCAGGGCCCAGTAATTCATGAACCACGAGCTACGGGAGAAGGCTACCGTTATAGGCAGACCGATGATCCCACGGCCCAAGAAGAACGCTGCCCAAGTAAGCAATCCTATCGCGATGACCGCCTCCAGCCTTTTCCTGGCGGTCGAATAGGCATCGGCAAGCGGACCTGGCTGATCGCCTGATGTGTTCAAGATATCGGAGGCCAGCGCTGCAAAGAAGAATGTGCTGAGTATCCAGAAGAAACACGATTCGGCAAGAGCCAGAACGGTCAAGATTGCCCAGTCTGAGGCATTGCTGGGGAAAGGCTTCAGCCAGTGCAAATGAATCGCAGCGCGGATCGCCAGCCTCCGTCCGTGAGTGAGAATGTAACCGATAACCGCAGGCAGCAATGCGATCCGGAAGACCCCCCAGAATCGCTCCCAGTAAATGCGATAGGTCTCGGTTAGCAGGTAGTTCCAGGTCAGCACTCTTTCACTGGGATCATTCATTCAATCGCCGCCTTCCCCGTAGCTTTCCTAAAGACCACGTGAATGCCCTCCCGCCAGCGCTCATCGAGGCCGGCGAGCCGCCACTCTATATCTGGTGATAGATAGCTCAAAATCGTTTCAACCGCCGGATGAACTCTCAATGCCGGGGCCACCAGAAACAACAGCGGAGGGTCGGGCGACAGATGGACGCCGCTGAAGTAGCCGTTCTTCTGGAAGTCGCCGCGCGCGTGGCGTCTCTGGACGCGCGCCCAATAGTCGAGACCCTGTAACGGAAGATGTATGTCTTCATCGGCTTTCAGCTCCAGAACCGCCAGGCGTCCGGCGCGCGTGCAGGTCAACACGTCGATCAACGAACGGTCGGAGGCGGAAAAGGCCGGGACCTGAGAGTAGACGTGCGTGTGTTGCAGATGGGAATAGATTACCGCGATGTCCTTGACGATTGACGATTCCAGCCAGCGTTCGGGATAGATCCTCCACAGCCGGTCACGGTGGTTGGCCTGGGCGCGGCGGCCTTCGGCAATCTCCGTGACGAAGCGTTGGAAGGCGGCATCGGTTTCGGGCGTCAGAAGAGCTTCAAACCCCGAAAGGCCGAAGATGATTTCCGGCAACGTCGGTTTGGAGTTAGCGGGCACACGGGCCCGCGCGAATTCCAGGCCGTGCAGCCGGAAGGAAATCTCACCCGGCGAAAGAATTGCCAGCTCCGCCTGCGGGGCCAGCGCCCGGATGCGGGCGATGGCATCGGCGAAATCACGCTGCGCTTGTGCGGAATCCGGAAGGGGAGACAAGCGGCTCTCCAGCTCCGTCGCGGCTTCGATGTTGATTTCCGTCACCGCATTCGTGGTTTCATCGAATTCGCAGAGTTCAAAGCGGGCGCGCTGGTGGTTGAGATGGGCCATGCGTAATTGCAAAGTGGCTGAGCGGCCCGCAGGAGCGTAGACGCGCAGTCCCTCGATGGTCATGCGTCCGGCGGCCCGTTGACGGCAGTCTTCCAGCCACAGTAGGCCGAAGGTCAGCGCGGCATCGACGGCCGCCTGGGTCTCTTCGTGGTTGACGCCCAGCACTGCCTGGGCGCTATTCCCGTGACGCAGAAGGCCACGGGCGTAGACCGGTGAGAAGCTGCGCTTCAGGTCCATGCTGGTTGCCAGCTTTGACGTCACCCAGCCGGGGAACTGTTGCTGCACGGCCTTTTCGATGGCCCTGGCGTAGCGCGTGCGCGCGGTCTTGCGGGCCGCCGGGCTGCGCTGGTCGCGTTCGCGGCAGACCAGCAGCTTATGCGGTTTCGCCTGGCCAAACTTGCGCACCGAAAGCTGCAATGCGTCTTTCTGCGACTGAATGTCGACGACTTCCCGGACCACATTTCGTTCCACGGACCATACATGTAGCAGGCAGCGTCCGCGCTCGGCGGAGATGGAATAGCGGGCCGATTCCAGATCGAAGATGACCTCATTCTCCTCGAGCATCATGCCGTGGCGGGAAGCCGTCAGGAATTCCTGCAACGCGCCGGCCAATTGATCGGGGGTCATGGGGAAGTACACATTATCACGGGGACAGGGTGTCGAGGGGGTATTTAGTGCTTGGTATTTGGTACTTGGTAAAACCGCCAGGGGGCGCCGAATCTCGTCATTCACAAACCGGGCGTGGCTCCGAAATTACCAAGTACCAAATACCAAGTACCAAGTACGGCATTCAACCCCGCCGCGTATGTTAACGTACTAATGCATGGCTGACGAAAAACTCCCATCCCGATCTGAAGACTTTTCCGAGTGGTATAACCAGTTAGTTTTGCGGGCCGAACTGGCCGACTACGCGCCGGTGCGCGGATGCATGGTCGTCCGCCCTTATGGCTGGGCCCTGTGGGAGAACATTCAGCAGGCGCTTGATCGCCGCTTCAAGGCCACGGGCCATGAGAACGTTGCGTTCCCGCTGTTCATCCCGCGCAGCTTTATCGACAAGGAAAAGCATCATGTGGAAGGCTTCTCGCCCGAGCTGGCGGTGGTGACCATCGGTGGCGGTGAAGTGCTGGCCGAGCCGCTGGTGGTGCGCCCCACCTCGGAGACCATTGTCGGCCACATGTGGTCGAAGTGGATCAAATCGTATCGCGACCTGCCGGTGCTGATGAACCAATGGAACAGCGTGGTCCGGTGGGAGATGCGCACCAAGCTCTTTCTGCGTACCCTGGAATTCTTCTGGCAGGAAGGCCACACCGCCCACGCCACCCGCGAAGAGGCCGAGGTGGAAACGCGGCAGATGCTCGATATCTATACCGATTTCGCGGTGAATGATGCCGCTATCCCGGTGGTGCCGGGGCGCAAGTCCGACTCGGAAAAATTTGCCGGGGCCGACATTACCTATTCCATCGAGGCCATGATGGGCGATGGCAAAGCACTGCAGGCCGGCACCTCGCACTTTCTGGGACAGAACTTCGCTGAAGCCTTTGAAGTCCGCTATCTCGACCAGGGTGGACAGCTACAGCACTGCTGGACAACTTCCTGGGGACTCTCGACCCGCTTTATCGGCGCCATCATCATGGTGCATGGCGATGACCAGGGTCTGGTGCTGCCGCCGAAGCTTGCTCCCTTTCAGGTCGTGGTGGTGCCCATCTATAAATCGGAAGAAGAGAAGACTGTGGTGCTGGAAGCGGCCAGAAAGGTCAAGACCACGCTGACGGCAGGCGGAATTCGTGTGAAGCTCGATGAGCGCGAAGGCATGAGCCCCGGCTGGAAGTTCAATGACTGGGAGATGCGGGGTGTGCCGTTGCGCATCGAACTCGGCCCCAAGGATGTAGCCAAACAATCCGCCATGCTGGCGCGGCGCGATAGGCCGGGTAGAGAAGGCAAGGCGCCGGCGGCGCTCGATGGGCTCCTCCAGGCTGTCACTGCCTTGCTGGATGAGATCCAGAAGGCGATGCATGACCGGGCGCTGGCCTTCCGCCAGGCCCACACGCATGTTTCCAACAGCTATGATGAATTCAAATCAGCGGTCGAAACCGGCTTTGCTTCGGCCCACTGGTGCGGCAGCAGTGAATGCGAAGGCCGCATCAAGGAAGAAACCAAGGCCACACAGCGGTGCATCCCTATGGAGCAACCGCGGGAAACTGGCGCCTGTGTGCTGTGCGGCAAGCCTTCTTTGGAGCGGGCCATTTTTGCCAGGGCATACTAACCCCAGCCGCCTGACCTAAGGACCACGAGACGCAGCCAAGCAGGGGTATTCGAAGGGTTTCCCGGCAATTTGCAGTCACCTGCCAGCGGTGCGAGAATTAGACCTTGAGAAATCGCGGAGCATTCCGTCTGGTGGCGCATCTAAGAAATAGAGATAGGAAACCATGACCGACAATCAAAACCTTTTCTTTCATAAGTTTGGCATTACGCCTCAGGACCTGCAGCGCTACCTGACCGAGGCCCTATCCGCGGGCGGCGATTACGCTGATCTCTATTTTGAATATCAAACCTCGTCGTCGATCGCGGTGGATGAATCGATGATCAAGTCGGCCTCCCAGGGTATTTCGGCCGGCTGTGGCGTGCGGGTGCTGGCGGGAGAGCGGACCGGCTACGCCTATAGCGATGACCTCGCTCCGGAGAAGATCATGCGGGCAGCGCGCACCGCGGCCCTGATTGCCCGTGGTCCGGCGCAGCAACTGGTCCAGGGATTCCATGAGGGCCATGCCCACCAGCTTTACCAGGTGCCATCCCCATCGGTGGATGCCGATATTGCCGCCAAGGTCGATCTGGTCATGCGCGCGGATTCGGCCGCGCGCGCCTATGATGCGCGCATCGTGCAGGTGCGCGCCAGCTTCGCCGACGAGCTGCGGCAGATCATGATTGTCGGCTCTGACGGCACCTTTGCCACAGACGTTCAGCCGTTGGCCCGTTTTTCGGTGATGTGTATCGCCAAGTCCGGCGAAAACTCGTCGCGCGGCTCCGCCGGCGGAGGCGGAAGGGTCGGCATCGAATATTTCGTGAAAGACAAGCCCCCGGCAAGTTTTGCCCAGGAAGCGGCGCGGCAGGCGATCATACAGTTGGATGCGCGGGAGGCCCCGGCGGGCGAGATGGAAGTGGTGCTCGGTCCGGGCTGGCCAGGTGTGTTGTTGCACGAAGCCATCGGCCACGGGCTGGAAGCGGATTTCAATCGCAAAGGCACATCGGCATTTACAGGGATGCTCGGCCGTCGCGTGGCCTCGGAGAAATGCACGGTAGTGGACAACGGAACTCTGCCTTCGCGCCGGGGATCCATCAACGTGGATGATGAAGGCTCACCCACACAGGAAACGGTGTTGATTGAAAAAGGAATTCTCAAGGGCTACTTGAGCGACAAGCTATCTTCCCGCCTCATGGGTATGCCCGACACCGGCAACGGACGCCGCGAGAGCTACGCCCATATTCCCATGCCCCGCATGACCAATACATACATGCTCTCAGGCAATGACAACCCCGAAGATATTATCCGGTCGGTGAACCGCGGGGTATTCGCCGCCAACTTTGGCGGCGGCCAGGTGGATATCACCAACGGAAAATTCGTGTTCTCCGCTTCCGAGGCCTATCTCATTGAAAACGGCAGAATTACCGCGCCGCTGAAGAACTGCACCCTGGTCGGCAATGGCCCCGATGCCCTCACCAAAGTTTCCATGGTGGGCAATGATTTGATGCTCGATGAAGGCATAGGCACCTGCGGGAAAGATGGCCAGTCCGTCCCGGTGTGTGTAGGTATACCCACGATCAAGCTCGACAGCATGACGGTGGGCGGAACGGCGAGGTAATCAGGATGGCAGCCAGCACCGAGCCTGTCATCGGCATGAAGACGGACCTGCGCGAGATTGCAGCCGATGTAGTGGCCCGCGCCATGCGCTACGGGGCCACCAGCGCCGAAGCTATCGCCCGCGAAGGCGCGGAATTTTCAGTCAACGTGCGCATGGGCCAGGTCGAGGTCCTGAAAGAATCGGGCTCCCGGTCTCTGGGGGTGCGCGCCTTTTCCGGCCAGCGGGCCGGAAGTACATATACCAGCGACCTCACCGGGGACGGCATCGAACGAATGGTCAGGGGCGCGTTGGAATTGGCGCGCGTGACTTCTGAAGATCCCCATGCCGGGATACCGTCGCCGGACCAGCTAGGTTCCTTTCCGGGAGATCTCAAACTTTACTACGACGATGTTTATTCTCTGGCGCCGGAAGAGCGGATTGAATACGCGCGCCGGGCAGAGAGGGCCGCTCTCGATTTTGATCCGCGCATCAAGAATTCGGATGGCGGGTCGTTTGAAGCCGCCATCGGCCAATACGTGCTGGCCAATTCCCACGGGTTCGTGGGCGAATATGGCCGCTCCCATTGCTCCATCGTCGCCATGCCCATCGCGAAAGCCGACGACGGCTCCATGCAGAGCGACTATTGGTACTCCTCGGCCCGCACCCTGAGTGAGCTGACGTCTCCGGAAGAAGTTGGCCGGACCGCCGCCCAGCGCGCGCTGCGCCGCCTGGGTGCCCGCAAGATCGCCTCCACGCGTGTACCGTTGATTTTTGATCCGCAGATGGCCCGCTCTTTACTTGGCAATATTTTCGAAGCAGTGAGCGGCGATTCCATATACCGGGGCGCTTCATTTCTTCAAGGCATGCTGGGTAAGAAGGTTGCCGGTGAAAATGTTACTGTGATTGACGACGGCACTCTGCCCGGCGGTTTCGGCAGCTCTCCTTTTGATGATGAAGGCGTGCCCACCCAGCGCACGGTGGTCATTGAAAAGGGCATTTTGAAATCTTACCTGCTCAATTCCTACACGGCCCGCAAGCTGGGGCTGAAGACCACAGGGAATGCTTCGCGCGGAATTACCGGCAACCCTGTGACCGGACGCGGCAATTTCTTTTTTGAAAAGGGCGCGTGCCCGCCCGCGCAGATCATTGCCGGGGTGAAGCAGGGGCTTTACGTAACTGAAATGCTCGGGCACGGTGTGAACCTGGTGACCGGCGATTTTTCCCAGGGCGCTGGCGGCCTGTGGATCGAAAATGGTGAACTCGCCTACCCGGTGGAAGAAATCACGGTGGCCGGCAACCTCAAAGACATGCTCCACAACATTGCGGAAGTTGGCGACGATCTGGAGTTTCGGAGCTCCACCGCGGCGCCGACGCTGCGCATCGAAGGCATGACCATCGCCGGAGAATAGGGCCGGATGATCTTTCCCCCAGGCCTTTAGTAGAATTCGCACATGGGTGATTCGGAACAATATCAGGCCGCCGCTACGGCAGAGGAAGACGGACCATCCTCAGCGCCGTGGGTCATGGGGGTCCTGGTAGTGGTTGGGCTGGTGGTTGTAGTCGTCGTGGCCGGCCATTACAGTGCAGGTTCAGGCCGGTCTGTGCCCGCGAATCCGTATATCAGCAAGGTTGAGGTTGCCGGTTTACATATGGCGACGGCTGAAAATTTTGCCGGCGGCACGGTCACCTATATCGAAGGCCGAATGGCCAACCATGGCGATAAGAGGATTACGGGCGCGCGCATCGAAATCCTATTTAAGGACACACTCGGCCAGATTGCGCAGAAGGATGCGCTTCCAGTCATGGTGGTGCAGCCCAATATCCCGTATCTGGACTACGGCCCCCTCGATCTGGCTCCGCTGGCGCCCGGACAGGCGCGTGATTTCCGCCTGACGATTGAACACATCACCATCGAATGGGATGGGCAACTGCCACAGGCGAGAGTCGTGAGCGTGAACACCGGAGGCTAGCAAAAGCGATTAGCCGCGAATGAACGCGAATCAACGCGAATAAGAGTTGGGTTGTTGGCGCCGGAATCGCGGTGTACCGCAAGAGATTCTGATGGATAGTAATGTAGAAGACGCAAGGGAATGAAAGGGCTACAGTGCTGAATGCTAAGTGCTGAGCGCTGAATGCTAAGAACTGGGTGCTTCTCTATGGATACAAAGACAGTTCGTCTCACAGAACACGTGAAAGCCGCGGGTTGAGCGAGCAAACTGAGTCCGGCGGTGCTGGACACGGTGCTTGGGAAATTAGCCCGGCAACAAGACGCGAATGTGCTGGTCGGCTTTGACAAGTCCGACGACGCCGGAGTGTATAAGATTTCCGACGATCTGGCCCTGGTACAGACCGTGGATTTCTTTACCCCGGTCGTCGATGACCCGTTTACCTTTGGCCAGATTGCGGCCACCAATTCGCTCAGCGATGTATACGCCATGGGTGGAAAGCCCATCAGCGCGCTGGCCATCGTCTGCTTCCCCGATCAGGGCGATATTTCAATTCTTGGGCAGATACTAGCAGGTGGTCTGGCAAAGATGATGGAAGCCCGCTGCACGGTGATTGGCGGCCATAGTGTGCGCGATCCGGAAATCAAATTTGGATATGCAGTGACCGGCCTGGTCCATCCGGGGCGGGTGCTGGCCAACGCCGCCGCCCGGGTGGGTGACGCTCTGATTCTCACCAAGCCTATCGGTACCGGCGTGATTTCCACGGCGATCAAGAAAGGCGCGGCGAAAACCGCGTGGATCGAAGCCGCAACCCGCGCCATGACCACGCTGAATTCTACCGCGGCGGAAATCGCTACAGACAACGGTTTTCACGTTCACGCCGCGACCGATATCACCGGCTTCGGACTCATCGGCCATCTGCGAGAGGTGGCCGCCGGCAGCGGAGTGAGTATCCGCCTGCGGGCCGCGAGCGTGCCGCTGCTCGAAGGCGCCATGGAATGCATTCACGCGGGCTTCATTCCCGGTGGGCTCAAGGCCAACCGGGAGTTTGCCGAATGCGCAGTAGGCTACGGGCCGGGAATTCCCGAGGCGTTAAAGGCCATTCTCTATGATCCCCAGACCGCAGGCGGGTTGTTGCTCTCAGTCGCCCAGCCGGATGCTCAAAAACTGCTGGCCGCCCTCCAAGCTGCCGGACTTCCGGCGGTCACGATTGGCGAAGTGGTCGCGCCGACGAAGCCCATGATTGAGGTAAGCAATTAGCAATTAGCAAATAGCAAATAGCAAATAGCAATTGGCAATTGGCAAAACCGGAGAACAGCCATTAGCACTTAGCACTTAGCCATTAGCTATTAGCCAAAACCAAATCACACAATGAGTTCGTGAATTTCGTATTTTTATTCGTGGCAATTCGTGTTGATTCGTGGCCAATAAGTTTTTGCTAATTGCTAATTGCTAATTGCTAATTGCTAATTGCTAATTGCTAATTGCTAATTGCTAATTGCTAATTGCTAATTGCTATTTGCCAATTGCTTCTCTCACGGCCTCCACAAATAACTGATCTTCACAAACACCCGCCGGCCATCATTTAGGAACGGACCGCCGGGGCGATGCAGCAGCCCGGCGCCGTTGGGATCGCAAACGCCTCCCACGCGAATGCACAGTCCCGGATCGATGTTTTCGAGATTGCTGTTATAGCCGGCGTAGATCGCAGTCCCTGGATGCACCAGGTAAGTCAGCAGAAAATCAAAGTTCACATTCTTGGTGGTGGTGAGGCTGGAAAACGCCGGATTGGCCAGGAGGCCGTTGTATTGGGTGATGGCGCGCAATGAGAACTTGGGCGTGAACTGGTAATTCCACTTCGACCGGATAATGTGGTTATTGAACACCGCGTGGCCGAGATTGTTGTGCTTGACCCGGTCAAGAATGTAGGAGTTGTCGATCTGCAGTCCGTTGAAGGGCTTGTAGGTGATGCCGGCGTTGATCGAGGTTTCGTCACCCTCGTTGGGCAACTGGCCGTTGGGCACGACCACGTTGACCGCGCCCTGGCGGATGGCCGCGATGTTCCACGAAAGCTGGCGCAGAGGGCTGCTGCGGAAAATCAGGCCCCCGAAGTCTTCAGCAAACTTGCGGTTGAAGGCCAGGCCGCCGAAATCCACTGGACGCAACGTGTCGCTCTGCATTCCGATGATCGGGGCGATGACCGTATTGCCGTGCAAGGCAAAGGCCCAATCGAAGTTCACGCTGTATTCAACGCCCAACCCCGAGTGATCATAGGTGCGATCGCCGTTCAATTCCGGGCCATGGAACAGCAGGGCGCCTTTTTTAGGCCGCCAGAAATAATGGTAGTAGCCATTCAGGCGGCGGATGTCCGCGCGGCGAATGAAACCGGTGTCGGTGTGAAACCCCGGAGTAATATCCTGGTATTGGCCAAAAAAAGCAAAGTGCTGCCCTCCGCCTTGA
The DNA here is from genome assembly GCA_035568495.1 of Saccharimonadales bacterium (SeqCode). Classification (GTDB taxonomy): domain Bacteria; phylum Acidobacteriota; class Terriglobia; order Terriglobales; family Acidobacteriaceae; genus Angelobacter. Next base: position 56,922 of record DATMNZ010000073.1, read on the forward strand.
AATCCTCCGTCGTGATCGCTTCCGAACGAATGATTGGCGGCGCCGGTCCGGGTAGAGCTGACCACGCTGCGCCATGTAAAATTCCAGTTCGTTCCCAGCTTGAAGTGCGCATCGAATCCGCCCACGCGGTTAAAGTCGCCGTCGAATTCACGGTCGGTATAGATCAGGCCGATGTTGCTGTTTTTGCCTACGTCATAAGCCACGCGTCCAATGGCGAAGTGTGCGCGGCGGTCGCGCAGCGGATCGCCGGTCGGCACCTGACGGCCGGGTGAGCGGTCGTCGGCGACGAAGAAACCCAGGGTCCACGGCCCTTGTTTGCCGGTAAGCCGCGCGCCGAACTGCGGATCAGCGATTCTACGCGTGAACAGCAGACGGTCGGCCTGAAAGCCGCTCAAGGTCTCGAATATGTTTGCGTTCTCGAGAAAGAATGGACGCTTCTCCGGGAAGAACACTTCGAAGCGCTGATTGACCGTATTCTGCGGCTGGTCGGATTCCACCTGCGAGAAATCGGGTTCGATGGTGGCATCGAGCACTAGGCTGTCTTTGAAGACAAATTTGGAATCGAGGCCGGCTTTGCCGTCGAAGGTCTTTCTAGCCAGCACCGGGCTAGTGGGCACATCCTGGTTGATGGAGCGGAAGGTGCTGCCTGAGAAATAAGGATTGAACTGCATGTTGCGGCCGGGATGAATGCCTTCAAAACCGGCCATCGCGCCTTCCTGGCTCAGGACCCCGGCCTGCTTCTGCGAAACCGCCGGCAGAAAATCGCTCTCGTCGGAGCGGGGAATGGAGCGCATGAAGGTCACGCCCCACACCGTAGAGGCATCACTGGGCTTGAAGCGCAGGCTGCGAAAAGGAACCGATTCCAGCACCACATAGCCGAAGGGCGTGAGCCGGCCCCAGGACCCCCAGACCGTGTCCCAAGAGGTATCGTTGCCGCCCCCGTTCTCGGTGAATAGCCCGTCCGCCTGGATGCCCAGGGGATTCACGCTGAAAACGAAGGCCCGGCGCTGGTCGTGGAAGGTATCGAGCATCATCTCCACGAAATCGTCGTCAAAGACGTTCTCACGGCGGCCCATGTGCGCCCGGATCTTCTGGGGCTCCTTGTCGTAGCACATCCAGACCACATACAGATTTTCGCGGTCGTAGCCCAGATAGATTTCAGTGCGCTGTGAAGGCCGTGCGCCATCCTTGGGCGAGCGCTGAACAAACGCATTCAGCTTGAGCAGGTCGGTGCGCGATACTTCAGGGCGTTCGAATTCTTCGATCTTCGGCGGACGGGCAATACGCGGGATGTTGATGAGCGTATCCGGCCCGGCCGCTGGCTTCTGGGCGGCTGCCGGCGGAGGCGGCAATGGCTCCTGAAATAAAGGTAAAAAAACAAGCAAAACTGCAAAAAGCAACATCGGGGCCCTCAAAGCAGCCGAGCGTCCGGGGCTGCCTGCTTTGGATATACGTCTCTATTGGACGTTAAGTTGCAAGAAAGGCAAGCAGGGAAGGAAGAAAGAAAAAACTTCCTGTAGTGAGTAATCGGTCCATGGCGCTTGGGGCTTAAGCCTTAGTGCTTTGCCGTTTGTCCTGAATCATGCTTTTACAAAAGAGGCCGGTGGCTTCGGAAGTGAAGAAGTTGTTCTTGCCAATTGCTAACTGCTAATGGCTAACGGCTCCTAGCTGATAAACTCATTTCCCGCGATCACATACCGCAGCGCCAGTTCTGCGGACTTTGTAATTCCAATACGTGGGGAGGCCACAATCTTGGCGGCCCGGTAGCCGTCGTCGAGGACGTGCAGGTCGGAGCCGGACGAGAGCAGATCTTTGCCGTTATCGCGGTCACGGGTGATGCCCAGAGCTTCGCAGAGCCTTCCGGGGCCGCTGGTAAGACGGCGAAGGTTGGCCGGGCGGCTGAAATCAAGGCCAATGTTCTCAAGTAAGCCTCGCGCTTCGGCCATCTGTTCGATGCCGCTAACCGGTTCCAGGGCGCGAATGAGGACGCATCCTGGCTGGCCTTCGGGTTGGCATGAGATGTTCAGGCAGAAGTACATGCCATAGATGAAGTAGACATAGGCGTGCCCGGGTGGGCCGAACAGGACCTGGTTGCGGGCGGTGCGTCCCGCGGCGGCATGGGCGGCCAAGTCGTTTTGGCCGAGGTAGGCTTCGACTTCCACAATGCGTCCGGCGATGGTTTTGCGGCCGCATTTGCGAACGATCAGCTTGCCCAGCAACTCGCGCGCGACCTTGCGCGGGTCGCGGTTGACGAAGGACCGGGGCAGCCAGACGCTGTGGCCGCGGAGCCGGATGGAATCCTGGATGGGCGTTCGATTCATAACATATTCGCTTGACCGGATATCCGATCATCCCTATTGAAAACCGAGATTTTAACCCGCATCCAGCGTGTAATCTGCAAGAGTTGTGTGGCAAGAGTGTCGGCGTGGGTGTGTGGAAAACCAGGGTAAAATAAGGCCGTGATCATGATCCTCGCGAGGGTCGCAAGGGTTTTAGGCGCGTAGTTTCAAGAGAATACAGTCCTGCATCTTCAAGCTGCGCATTTTTCTTAGACGTCTCGACAGAACGCTTGCTAAGATAGTCGAAATGCCAACTGCACAGCGCAAACCAAACCGGATTCTCGAGGGCCGACAACACAAAAACGGACGCAATGAGCATATGACAGATGTCTATTTCTCGGCTGATGTTGAGACTGACGGGCCAATTCCCGGGCCATTTTCGGTCCTCTCCTTTGCCCTAGTCTGTGCGGGGTCCTTTGATGGCCATCATTTCACACGACCTGAGAGCTACAAGCAGACGTTTTATGCAGAGCTCAAGCCGATATCAGACCGCTATGAACAGGAGGCTTTGCGAGTCAATGGTCTCGACAGGGAAAGACTCTGCAGAGAAGGGCGAGAGCCTCAATCGGTTATGACAGAAGCCTGCCAGTGGGTGAACGAAATTGCTGGAACCCGCAAGCCCGTCTTGGTAGCATACCCGCTCAGCTTTGATTGGTCATGGCTCTATTGGTATTTTATTCGTTTCTCCGCTGAAGGCTCACCTTTCGGACATTCTCGGTGCTTTGATATCAAGACTGCATACGCGGTCAAAAACTCTATTCCAATAGCGGATGCGGCGCGCTCCAAGCTTCTTGATTCGTTGCGGCCAAATCGTGAGCATAGCCACCACGCCCTTGAAGATGCGATCGAGCAAGCGGAAATATTCGCAAATATCTTCCAATGGGAGGTTAAAGGTGGGCGCATTTCTTAATCGGCGCCGGCTAGAGACAGCCGAGCGAACAGAAAAGCTCAGACAGGAACTGATCGAAGCGGAGCACACATGCTCCGATGCAGCGTGTGTGTATGCTACAGGGTCATTCGGGCGAGGTGAGGCTAGCTTACACAGTGATCTGGATATTTTCATCGTGGGGAAGGGTACAAAGGCAAAACCGGCGTTGAGCGGACTTGACGAAATCCTGATTAAAGCCGATCTCATAGAAGCAACGAGAAAGCAGAATTTCCCGGATTTCTCAGGAGATGGCGAGTATCTAAAGCATCACACTGTCGCAGAACTCGCAGAAAGGCTTGGCACTCCAGAGGATGATGTAGTTAACACGTTTACGGCACGGCTTCTGTTGTTGCTCGAAAGTTCGCCGCTCCTTGGCATCCCAGTGTATCAAGACATTACGAAGGCTGTTATAGCTGCCTATTGGGGAGACTACGAAGACCACAAGACCAGATTCATGCCTGCCTTTCTGGCCAATGATATTTTGCGAATGTGGCGGACATTTTGTGTCAACTATGAAGCTCGGACCCAGAAGGAGCCCGAAGAGAAGAAAGCGAAGCGGAAAATCAAGAATTACAAACTCAAGCACAGCCGTCTATTAACCTGTTATTCAGCACTTCTTTATCTGCTCGCCATATATTCGAAGAACGGAACGGTCAGCCCTGGCAATACGATACATATGATTTCGTTGACGCCCACAGCACGTCTCGAGTGGCTTCTGGAGCAGACAGAACTGGCCGATGCCCGCACGACTATAGAGCAGCTTCTTAAGGTGTATGAGGATTTTCTTGCCTTTACGGACGCTTCCGAATCGGAGCTCATCGAACGCTTTCTCGACAAAGCAAAAAGTGCTCAGTACCGAGACACAGCTAATCAGTTTGGAGATTTGGTTTTTAAGGCGTTGAATGCCATTGGTAAAGGTAGCCCGTTTCATCGCCTTATTGTTGTCTAATTCAGTTCCAGCTCTGAGAGCGTGTTTGCGTGAATGGCATTGCCTTCATCGTAACGGGGATAGGAGATTTCAAGGAGCGCGGCATTCAATCAATCGCCAGCCTCATTCTGTTCGCTTTGGCGGTCTGCGGTTGGTTTCAGCCGCTTTCCTTGGCCCAGACCACTCTCTGCGGAAGGCAGCCTGCGGTCCCGGTCGGCGATGGCGCCTATAACGTACAAAGCAATGAATTCAATTCCCGTGCTCGCGAATGCATTCGCGTGAATGGCGTGGGCTTCGCCGTCACCGAATCGGCGATTTCGAGTGGCGGACCCGGCGCCTATCCTCTCATCTACAAGGGATGTCACTGGGGCAAATGCACATTGAATAGCGGCCTGCCGGTCCAGGTGAGTACACTGAGCAGCTTGCGCAGCAATTGGAGCACACGGCAGCCGGAATCCGGCGACTACGTGACTGCCTACGACATCTGGTTCAACACCACGCCGGCAACCAGCGGACGGCCCGACGCGGCCGAGTTGATGGTCTGGCTCAACCACACGCCAGGGATGAGACCCGCAGGAGAGAAGACCGCTTCCGGCGTAAGAATCGGCGGCGCCGCCTATGACCTGTGGGAGCGTCGCGGAGACAGCGGGAATTACATCGCCTATGTCCGCACCCGGCCCATTGCTTCTGTGAGTAATCTGGATCTCAAGGCCCTTCTGCGGGACGCGATGGGTAGGGGCTACCTGCGCTCTGAGTGGTATCTGATTTCCATAGAGGCGGGCTTCGAATTATGGAAGGGTGGTGCGGGCCTGGAAACCACCGGCTTTTCCGCCACGGTCAAGAACACTCTGGGCGAGGCCGTGTTGAATATCTGGTGGCCGAAGGCGAAGGCTGTTCTCGCGGGCACACAGCCATTCAAGGCCCGTCTGGCCAATGTGCCGGTCGATGCGTATCAGATGTACTGGAGCGTCGACGGCGGGAAACTGAATTCGATGGCCAATGACAGCACCGACATGCGGCACAAGGAAGCGTCAGTAGACTTTTCTTCCTGGAAGTGGCGGGAAGCCGGTCGCCGTTATGGCCCCTTCAATGTCACATTTACAGCGAAAGACTTGTCGGGCGAAGTTGTGCGCGAGAAGACCATCTCGGTCTATGTCGCAAAGTAGGCGCCAACAAAGGACACAACAACTCGCTTGGAGCAGAAGCTCACCCCCGAACTCAAGGTCCCTCGCGCCCTTCGGCAAGCTCAGGGCAGGCCCTACTCGCGCGCTGAAGAAAGCGCGCGCTCCCTACAGCACGGGATGACCCGAGTTTTTCTATATCCTTTGCGGCCCACGGAGCGCTACACAAGAGCGTTCCATCGACAGCTCCTGAAAAGAGCCACAATCACTTCGCCGCCACCAGCGTCTTAGCTTTCTCCAGCTCCGGGCGGTCTGACTGTGCGCCCTGGCAGTTGGCAAGCAACTGCGCGTAGTAACGCGCAGCTTTCTGCTTCTGCTGGGCCTGCTCGGCGGCTTGGGCTGCGCCGAAGAGTCCGTTGAAGCGGTTGGGATCGGTGCGCAGCGAGGTCTCGTATTCTCCTAGCGCTTCCTGCGGCTTGCCCATCGCGAGCATCATATCGGCCAGCATTTCACGGGCCGGCATCTCGGTCTCGCCTTTGCCGATTTTGTCCTGGCGGTCGGCGACGGCGCGCATCAGTTTCAGGGCTTCGTCTTTCTTGTCTTTCCTCTCCTGGGCATAGAACGCCCATGCCTGGGCTTCGTCGCGTCCGTTTTTCATGCGGGTCGCCAGGTGAGGTTTGGGGCCTTTGCGTGTTGCATCCACCGCTGCATCGTATTTGTCGAGCGCAGCCTGCGCGGCGGCGGCATCGAGTAGATGTCCGGCGGCCACAGCCTGCGCCCAGTACGTGGTGGCCTGGATATGAGGCAGCGCGCCACTGACCGGCTGCAGGGTCAAGGCTTCTTTCCACTGGCGGCGTTCGGTGGCATAACGGGCGGCAAAATCGGCTGAGCGCTCGTCATAATAATTCTGATAGTCGTCTTCGATGTCTTTTTTCGAAATGTGCGCGAGTTGGTCCATGGTGGCGCGGGCTTTCTCGTCGTCGCCGATCTGCATGTAGGCATAGTGCATGAAGTCCAGCGAATGCATGCGGTGGTGCATGGTGTGGAAGTGCATGGCGCTCATCTTGTCGGCGGCCTGAATGGCCAAGGTATTGGATTGAATGTCATCCTGCCACAACCCCAGGCGGGCAAAGATATGCGAAGGCATGTGTACGGCGTGCGCAGACGAAGGCGCAATGCTCGCATACTTGCGGGCGGCCGCCAGTCCAAGGCCCGCCATGGCCGGGTTGTCACAGCTATGAATGATGTAGTGGGCAATGCCGGGATGGTCAGGCTGCAAATCAAACTGTTTCTGCAGGATGCCTACCGCTTTCTTCGCGTTGGCCAGCGTCGGATCCTCTTCGTTGCCGGAAGAGAGCAACGCCAGGGCATAGAATACGGCTGCTTCACGGTCCTGCGGATTCCGCTGGTAGGCGCCTTCCATGGCCTGTGCGTAGGCCGCGGCGCGCTCTTCGTGGCCAAGCTTGCCGGGCTCGTTGTAGAAAGCGGCCAGGGCGTCAAGGTAATCGCGCTCGCGGGCGGTCTTGGGCTGCAAGGCCCGGCCTTTTTCCACCAGTTCGTGCCCGTGCTGCAAAACGTCCTTCGCCGGCCTCTGCCATAGCTGGTGATACAAGCTCATGGCCTCGCCCCAGTAGGCGATCGCACATTGCGGATCTTTGGCGGAGATTTCCTTGAACTGGTTCTCGGCCTGCTCATATTCGAAAGAATGCAGCAGGGCCACACCGCGCTCGAAGGGCTTCTGCACTACGGTGGCGCAGGAAGTCGGGAAGTTCACGGCCCCCAGTTTTTCCGTCGCGCCATGGTGGTGATCGTCGTCGGCGAACAAACCGGGAGATAAGAGAGTCAGGCAGGCAACAAAAGCGCAGAAGCGAGCATTCATGGCAAACTCCAATGCATGAAAGCTTACGTAAGGGTGAAGGCGAAGGTCAAACAAGAACAAAAGATAAACAGCCCCAGACACCAGCGCACATTCACCTCCGTGTCAAAACCAGGCATTGATCCCAGGACGCTACGAGGTAGAATTAATTTCTGGCAAACGTCATGCCCGGTTGATGAAACCGGCCCAAAGGAGATATTAGATTATGACAATCCGGAGATTTTCTGTGTTTCTCACGCTGCTGGGTTCGGCGCTGCTGGCCGGCGCAGGCACGATTCCGGCGGGGGCGCACGCGACGGTGCGCATCAACCAGGCGCTGAGTTCAGGCAGCGCCCACAAAGACCAGGGCTGGAACGGCGTCCTCACCAGCGATATCACCTCCGGAGGCAAGACCATTGCCAAGGCCGGCGATTCGGTCAAAGGGAAGGTCACGTATGTGAAACCCAGTGGACGCCTGCATGCTCCGGGTCAGATCACCGTACGCCTGTCTTCGATCAACGGCGAGACTGTCTACTCTACGGCCGTGAGTAAAAAAGGTGTTGGCCACGCCAAGAGCAACACCGCCAAGATCGGCGGCGGCGCAGCCGGCGGCGCGATCATCGGCGGCCTGCTGGGTGGCGGTAAGGGCGCAGCCATCGGCGCAGGGGTGGGCGCTGGCGCGGGCACCGGCGCGGCCGCAGCCACCGGCAAGCGGGAAGCAGTGATCGCCGGCGAGAGTGTGCTGACATTTACGATTACGGGGTCGAAGTAGAGAAGCAATTAGCAGTTGGCAATTAGCAATTAGCTCTTAGCCAAACCCGCTAGCTGCGGATTGCGTGAATTTCTTTGGGTCTTGAAAGAGATGAGAGGGGAGCCTGGCTGGCTCCCCTCTGAGTTCTTGAACAGGCAGAATTATCTTCCCGCCAATGCGCGTTATATTCGCGCCGGTTCGGGGCAAAGATTTTTTGGCTAAGTGCTAAAGGCTAATGGCTAAGTGCCAATTGCCATCTGCTATTTGCCGCTTTTCACCGCTGCCAGCGCCGCTTCCGCGTGTTCATCGGACTTGATGCCGTCGATGATGGCTTCGATTTTACCTTCCGCATCGATCACGAACGTGGTCCGCTCGATTCCCATATACTTCCTGCCGTACATGCTCTTCTCTTTAAGGACGCCGAATTGTTTGGCGACCGACTTCTCTTCATCCGAGAGCAGGCTGAACGGAAATTTAAATGCTTCCTTGAACTTTTTCAGGGCCGAGGGTTTATCGGGAGAGATGCCCACGACCACGGCGGAAGCACGCGCGAACTTCTGGTGTGCGTCACGGAACCCGGACGCCTCCGCGGTTCAACCCGAGGTGTTGGCCTTCGGATAAAAAAACAAAACCAGGCGCTTTCCGCGATAATCTCTTAAGGAGACAGTATTCCCCGCTTCATCGGGCAGGGAGAAATCCGGGGCTTTGGCATTTAATTCCATGATTTCAACTCAGGTCCATCGTAAAGTGAATTTTAGCCAGAAAAATGGCTTCCTCAGTATAGCGGTTCTGTGTGTCTGCCTGGCAGTCGCGGTCTCGGTGGCTGCGTTTCAGCGCCATGCGCCCCATAAGCTGCGGGCCATTGCGCTGCTGGAAGTCTCGACCGACTTTAGCGGAACCACCAGTGCGCACCTTACGCCCATCACGATCCTCGACAACAAGCGTTTTCACGATGCGTCGATCTATGAGTCCCGTCCCCGGCCGATGGCCATCGCCGACGGCGTGGTCTATGAAGCGCAGAAGACGGGACTGCCGGTTGGCTATGCAACGGTGGTCGGGGCCCAGAGAAAACAGGACCAATGGATCGTCCAGGGAACGTGGCAACTGCCTTCAGAGGTAGCGCCGCCCAAGCCCAGTACGCCGGTGGCCCTTCCAGCGCCGGGAAGCGACCGGCCGATTCTGCGGCGGCCGGGAAGCGGAGAGGCACAGCCGCCTCCGGTTGCGACTGCGCCAACACCGCCGCCAGCGCCAACGCCAGTCAAATCTGATCCCGCCGATCCTGACCGGCCAATCATCAGGCACAAGGCCGATCCCGTGCCAGTCGCTTCGCCCGCGGCGCCCAAGCCAGCCCAGGGAGTGCAGAGGCTGGTGGCTGTCTCCGACACTGAACCAAACCAGCCTCGGTCTTATGAATACATCTGGACGGCCGGCGAACTGCAGAAGGCCGAAGCCCAGATGCGCAAGCTCGCCCTGGCCCAGCTTCCGGCTGGATCCCGCAAAGGACCGCCGCCGGAACTGGCCAAGGTGGTCATCCGCTCCTTCGATCTTGATCTTTCGAATGATGCGGTGATGGTGCTGACCGCGGAAGTCCCTGGAGGGAATCCGGCGCCCATGGCCAAAGGAGCGCAGCCGCCTGCCAAGCCCGTTACCCGCTATATCGCCGTCATCGCGCGGCTGAGTTTTGAAGGGACTCTGTTAAAACTATCGGCCAATGTGACCGACTCTTCGCGGCTCGATGTCGCCCCGCGCCTGGAGTTTATCGACGTGGTGGATGCGGATGGCGACGGTCTGGGCGATTTGCTGTTTTGCGAATACGGCTTTGACCAGAAAAGCTTCGTGATCTATGGGATCGGACGCACGACCGTGACTACGATGTTCGAAGGGGCGGGGCAGCCGCTCGAGAACAAATGACAGACTCCAGCCCCGGCATCTCCGCCATCATTCTCGCCGCCGGCATGTCGAAGCGCATGGGCGCGCCCAAACAACTACTTAGGCTGGCTGGAGCCACCCTTTTGGAACATGCATTGAATAACGTGCGCCAGTCGCGCGCGCAGGAAATCATCCTGGTGCTCGGCCATGAAGCGGAAGCCATCCGGCAGCAGATGCCCTTAGACAACGTTAAAGTCATCGTCAATCCGAACTATCAGGAAGGCATGGGCGTATCGTTGCGAATGGGCCTTTCCGCCATCGCGCCGGAATCGCGGGGGGCGATGATCGTGCTCGCCGACCAACCCTTGGTTCGCCCGGCGACGCTCGACATTCTCATCGAACGGCATCGCGAACTGAACCCGCAGATTGTCATCCCGGTGTATCGGGGTTTTCGCGGAAATCCCGTGCTGCTCGACCGCTCAGTTTTTCCCGAACTGTCGGCCCTCACCGGAGAGACCGGCTGCCGCGCCATCTTTGGCGATCATACGGAAAGCATTCTAATGGCCGAAGTGGACGACGTAGGTATCCTGCTGGATGTCGACAGTCAATATGACTTAAAAAAGCTGTCGGCAGGCGGACCCGCCGAAAGGCCTCTGCTGGAGTTTGCCGGCGGCCCACGCAACGCCGCAGGCGGCCAGCAGGAACTCGTGATCGTAGGCCGTGACAGCTTTGCCCATGCGCTGGCGGCGATGGCCCGCCTGCTGCGGTATGCCGTGACCGTGGTTGATCCGCTACTGGCGCCGGAGGAATTTCCCGAAGCCGATTGTCTTCTGCATGTTCTCGATTTCTCAAAACTTCCGGCTGCCGCTGAGCGTCATGTGGTCGTTGCCAGCCGGGGCCAGTTTGATGAAGATGCGCTGGAGCAGGCCCTGGCCTGCGGCGCTGCGTATGTCGCGCTGGTCGCCAACCGGAAGCGCGGCCAGGAAATTCAGCGCCACCTGCGCGCCAAGGGCATTCCACAGGAAAAACTGGCGCAGGTGCGCGCTCCTGCGGGCCTGGAAATCGGCGCGGAGAGTCCGGAGGAGATTGCGTTGAGCATCATGGCGGAAATGGTTGCGGCGCGACCACCCCGGAAGCGCTAGTCCTGTGACCGGCAGATTCAGTAATCATCGCGGATTGGGACATCGGGACATCGGAAATGCACGCCCGTCGTTTTGCCTACATTCAACAATTTTAGTGGTCATGGCGCTAGCTAGAGGCCGCCAGACTGTTCAAGACCGCCGGCTTTTTTAAGCGCAGCAAGCTATGTCTCGGGCAGAGCTTTCTTGCGACACGAATCCACGCTCCCCTGAGACATTAGAAGCTATTCGGGTGGATTCTCTTTATCTTTAGTGCCCGTTATGTTATCCTGCTTCAGCTTGTTGTTCTGTTCCCGAGTTCAAGTGGTTTTCACGGTACGGTTGCCGGGCAGGGTTTTTGCATCTGTGTCCGCCAGGAAAGCACCAGGACCGGGTCTTAGAGCGCTCCCCCAAGTCAGCAAGCCCTCTGCTAGGCGCAACTTTGTCTGCAAGTGATCGACTATTCAAGGCTAAACGCTGGAAAGAGGAATTTGCGATGCTCAGACTTTCTCGAAATATCATTGGCTCAGTCATGTTAATTATGCTGTCTTTGTGCGTTCTGCCCGGTTTTGGCGGAGCGCTGGCGCAGGACAAAGATGAAAACAAGCCGCTGGTAGTAGTGGTATACGCCGACTGGTGTCCCCTGTGCCAGGCCCTGAAGCCCACGCTGGCCAGGATCAATGAAGAATACAAGGGCCGTATCCGTTTTGTGCGGCTGGATGTCACCGATTCGGCGACCACGGCGAAGTCGAAGACGCTGGCCCGCAGCCTGGGCCTGGAGCAGTTTTTCAAAGAGAACCAGGCCATCACTTCTCTGGTGATCATTCAAAGTGTTGGCGGGCGTGAAGTATTCAGGGCCGTACATGACAATGACTTCCAGCACTATGCAAAAGCGCTGGACCAGCAACTGCATGTGATCAACAAACCCTAGACGTCACACTTGCGGATTACGACTTTCGACGGCGCCGCCCCGGAATCCACCGCAATTTCCGGGGCGGCATCGCGTTTCAAGGGCGTGATTCCGCTTCCTCGTCTGAGGGAGACAATCTGGCCCATGATGCTGAGGGCAATTTCCTCCGGGGTGGCTGCGCCCAGGTCGAGGCCGGCGGGCGCCCATACCTGGTCGATTTTTTCCGGCGCGACGCGTTCCAACCTCAGATAGTCGAGCACCAGCTTCGAGCGGTGGGCGCTGGCGATAAGGGCCACGTAGGCGGCCTGGCCTTCGAGGGCCTTCTGCAGCCACAGGTGGTCTTGCTTGTGCAGGGTGGCGATGACGACGTGCGTCCGCCCATCGATGGCGGTCTGCGTGCGGTCGAAGTCTTCATTCACAATCCGCTCGGCATGTGGGAATGATTCCCTGGTGGCCGCCGGGTCGCTGACCGTGACTGAGAAATTCATCAGGTGGCCGAGTTCAGCCAGGGTTTCGGCAATGCGTCCGTGGCCGACAATCAGCAGCTCGGGCCCGGGTACGACGGGTTCGATATAGACATCCATCATGCCTCCACAGGGCATTCCCACACCCAGAAGTTCATCCTGCATGTCGAGTGTGATCAGCTCCGGATTTCCATTCTCAATGCACTGCAGGGCCTGGGCGCGGACGGCGCTTTCCGCGCATCCTCCGCCCACCCAGCCCATGATGACCCGGCCGTCACTGCTGATCAGGGCCTTGGACCCACGTTTGGCGGAAGACGAGCCTTCCACGCGCACCACCGTGGCGATGGCAAAGGCGCGGCGCAGTGACGTAAGTTCAACCGCTTTGGAGTAAAGGTCAGAGGGCATGTGTCCCAAGGCGTATCATATTCTTTAGAGCAACGGCAATTCAATGAAGTACGGAGCCGCCGCAGTGTATAGCGATCAGATCCGGAGTCACTACACCAGTCCGCGCAACACCGGACGGATCATTGATCCATCGGCGGAGGCCATTCTGCGCAGTCCGGTAGATAGCGACACCGTCCTGATCACCCTGCGTATTGAGGGCAACGTGATTGCCGATGTCCGGTTCAAATGCATGGGATGCGCGGTTGCCATCGCCTGCTCTTCCATGGCCACGGAGATGGTGATGGGCAAGAGCGTGGAAGAGGCCATGCAGATCAGCAAGCGGGGTGTGGCCGATGCGCTAGGCGGCATTCCTGAATACAAAATGGTGTGCAGCAACCTGGCCCCAGACGCCATCCGCAAGGCCCTGGAAGGCTGGCAGCGGAAGCAGATTGCGGAATAGCTTGACTGAACTTCTCTAGCAGCGCCAAGTGGGCGGAGGGAACGGTGATCGGTTCGAACTCGCAAACAGATCAGCAGCAAATCGTCGCCCTGGTGGAGCAGGAACTGCAAGCCTTGACCGGCGGTGCCCCTGAGGATTTCTTTGCCATCCTCGCGGATGACGCGGTCCTGATGCCTCCGGGTAGCGGCGCCAAAAAGGGCACCGAGCTTCGCGGCTGGATGCGTGACTTCGTCGAACGTTTCCAGGTGGAATGGCTGGACTGGGTTTCAATCGAAACCGTGGTGGCAGGTGATTTGGCCTTTCATACCTACGCCTATAGCTGGCGCGTGACCCGCAAAGCCGGCGGCGCCCCCACTCTGGCCCACGGCAAAGGAATCCACATCTTCCGGCGGGTCCCCGGCGGGTCATGGAAGCTGGCCCGGGAAATGTGGAATGCAAGCCCGGCGCCGCCGGACAACCCGAGAAGCCCGATGTAGCGGCAACAAAGAAACAATCCACCGCAAAGTACGCGAAGGACGCAAAGGAAAACAAAAGACTGAACCTCGGCGCGACGTAGCCACAACCAAAATCTTTAAAACACAGCGCAACGAGTTGCAACGAGGACCTTTGAAACACAGAGGAAGCAGAGGATTTTGGGGTTGTGAGGCGGCCCCGAAATCGTCGCGAGCCGCGAAGATTCCGATGGATAGCAATGCAAAAGGCGCGGAGATTCCTTCAGCTAGACCTCTGGGTAAACTCCAAGGACGCAGAGAGAACCAAAAGCTAGTGCCTGTCTTGTTTTTCCTTTGCCCCTTCGCGTACTTTGCGGTGAATATGTTTTTGCCAGACGACTGATTTGCGCTAACATCCTTTGCGATGCGTTGCTCCAGCCCGGTATTTGCTTTCTTGTTGCTGGCCTCATTTATCAATGCCGAGGCCGCCGATCATTATCAGTTGGCGCGCGTGGTGCTGCGTGGATCGAAGCGCTATTCCGGGACCGACCTGTTGCGGGCCACCGGACTGAAAATCGATTCGCAGGTCACGGCGGCCGACCTGCAAGATGCCGCCCAGCGTTTGAACAGCACCGGCGTTTTTTCCACGGTCCAGTATCTGTTTAAGCCGGTCGCCGGCGCGCTGACCGGCGTGGAAGCCGATTTTGATCTTACCGACGCCCCAAAGTTTCTGCCGGCGAAGTTTGATAACTTCCTGTGGTTTCCACTCGAAGACATGCAGGTCGCCCTGCATAACGCACTGCCGCTTTATATCGGTGAGTTGCCGTTGAGTGGCAGCCTGCCCGACGAGGTGGCCGCCGCCCTGACCAGTATGCTGGCCGCCAGAAAGCTGCCCAGCGAGGTTTCTTACCTGCTGGAAGGCGAAACCGGCAAGCCGCTGCGCGCATATCTTTTCAAGGTCGAGCACGCGGGACTGAAGGTTGCAGCATTCAATTTCGCGGGTGTGGCCCGTATGGATCCCGCGCTGGTGGCCCAGGCGGTGGCCCCGCTCAAAGGCTCTGATTTTCTCTACAGCATCGTCGAGGGCTGGGTGAAATCGAAGGTCGCCACTCTCTACCGGCAGAACGGGTATCTGCAAGCGTCCGTTGAGGTCAAACCAAGTCTGGGTGAGAATAGCGTCGTCTCCGTAGACCTTGAAATCCAGGAAGGGACCCAATACCGTGTGGCCGGTTTTTCCTGGACCGGCAACACGGTCCTTCCCAGTGAGGAACTCTCAAAACACCTGGGCCTGAAAGAGGGGCAACCGGCCAACAGCGTCAAGCTCGAAAATGATCTGGCCAGTGCGACCCGGCTGTTCTGGAAATTCGGACGTGAGGACACCCGCATCCAGCCCGTGGCCGCCTTTACCGGCGACACCGTGCGCTACACCCTGCAAGTATCTGAAGGCGAGCTTTATCGCATGGGCAAGCTTGAGATCGTGGCGCCCGATCTGTACAAGCCGAAAGTAACGGAGCTGTGGAAGCTGCAGGAAGGCGCCGCTTACGATAACACCTATTTCCTGCACATCCTCGATCAGCTTAAGAAATTGGTGCCCAGCGGCGCGCGCTGGGAATGGAAGGCCCGCGAGCAGGTGGACCAGGTCAACAAAGTGGTCAACGTGCAGTTGGAAGTCGCAACCAAATGACGCAGGCCCTGCTTTGAGGTTTGTCCATCTCTCTGTACAGCCTTGCTGGTGTTGACCATACCGATACGAAGGCGGCGATTCCTGAAGAATGTGCCCTTAGAAAAGCGTAGACTCTGCTCATGAGCTACAAAAACATTTCCTTTGCCGGCTTGGCTACGGCCATGTTTCTCGGAATGGTCTGGGCGCAGTCACAGCCCGCAGCCAAGGCCCCGTCCCCATCGCCCAATGAGGAGCTTACGGCGCTGGTGCAGAAGCAGTTTGGCAAGACCTTTACTCTACCTGCCGGCTTTCCCACACCGCTGATTACCGCCGATTTCGACGGCGACGGCGTAGAGGATGTTGCCATCGTGGCGTTCAGTAAAGAACCGATTCCCGATTCTTTCGAGTACAAGTACAGGGTCGTGGATCCATTCAATGGCTTTTTTGGAATGGGCGACCCCTCGATTACAACGGCGTTCAGCACCTCCGATCCCAAGCACAAGCATCAATTGCTGGTGATTTTCGGCGCAGGCGCCGAAGGCTGGCACGCTCCGGTCCCCAAAGCGAAGTTTGTCATGGTCAACCTGCCTTTCGACACCATCGAAGTGGGCCGCATGCTAATCAAAAAAAATAAGCCGCCGATCTTCGTGATCAAAGCACGGGAAACACAAGTGCTGGATTCCGCGGTGTTTTGGGAAGAGAAGAGAAAGCGGTGGCGTTGGCAGCCGGGCGGAACGCCGGAATGAAAAGCTCACCACGGAGGCGCGGAGAAAAGCCAGAATCTGGTAGTTGGTATTCGGTAGTTGGTATTTGTGGTTGATCGCGGCAGAGCCGAATTCGGGAAGACTCGCATTTTCTTGAGACCAAATACCAAGTACCGATCACCAAATACCGATTACCAAATACCCCTGTCTTTGTTTTTCTCCGTGCCTCCGTGGTGTGTTCTTGCTCTTGCTGTTTCTGTGATGACCGGAAAGCTATAATCCTTCCTGCATGAACATTGAACAAAAGCTTGCAGAGTTGAAACGCCGTGACGGGCTGGCTGAGGCCGGCGGAGGGCAGGAGCGGCGCGCGCGCCAGCACCAGGAAGGCAAGATGCCGGCCCGGGAGCGCATCGAATTCCTGCTCGATGAGGGCAGCTTCGAAGAATTCGACAAGATGGCCACCCATCGCTGTGTCGATTTCGGCATGGACGAACAGAAGGTTTACGGTGACGGCTTCATCACCGGCTATGGACGCATCGAGGGCCGTCTGGTGTTCGTTTTTGCCCAGGATTTCACCGTATTTGGCGGATCGCTTTCCGAGGTCAACGCCGCCAAGATCGTCAAGATCATGGATATGGCCATGAAAGTAGGCGCGCCGGTCATCGGACTGAATGACTCCGGCGGGGCCCGCATCCAGGAAGGCGTAATGTCGCTGGCGGGCTATGCCGATATTTTCCTCCGCAATACGCTGGCCAGTGGAGTGGTCCCGCAGATCTCAGCCATCATGGGTCCGTGCGCCGGGGGCGCGGTGTATTCACCGGCGATCACGGATTTCATCCTGATGGTGGACCAGACTTCGTACATGTTCGTCACCGGGCCGGACGTAATCAAGACCGTTACCCATGAAGAGGTCACCAAGGAGCAGTTGGGGGGCGCCATGACCCACAACGAGACATCGGGCGTGGCCCACTTCGTGGCCCGCGATGACGCGGAGTGCCTCTCCATGGTGCGTGAACTGTTCAGCTTCCTTCCGTCCAACAACCTTGATGATCCGCCG